>CAIURC010000063.1 GCA_903901425.1 uncultured Spartobacteria bacterium
AGATGTACGGGGACGTGGCGTACCAGAAGGGGTTCGAGCACGTGTCTTCCGGGCCGTTGGTTCGGAGTTCCTATCATGCTGCTGATTATCATCCCGTGCCGCGATGAGTCGGGAGACGGATGGGTTGGTGGCGTTGATTCCTGCGTACCAGGAGGAACGGAGGATCGGCGAGGTGGTAAGGCGGGCTTTGGGGCAACTGGGCCGGGTGCTCGTCGTGGATGACGGGTCCACCGACGGGACAGCCCCAGCAGCGGCCCAGGCGGGTGCAGTCGTGCTGCGGCATGAGGCGAACCGGGGAAAAGGCGAGGCGATCCGGACCGGGTTGCGGCACTGGATGGGTACGGGCGAATGGGATGCGGTGGTGCTTTTGGACGGGGACGGCCAGCATTTGCCGGAGGAAATCAGCCGGTTCGCCGCGGTGGCCGGGGACGGGAGCGGGCTGTGGGTGGGGAACCGGATGCAAGACACCCGCAGAATGCCGCGGCTGCGCCGCTGGACCAACCGGTTCATGTCGGGTCAGGTGAGCGCGCTCTGTGGCCAGGCCGTGCCAGATTCCCAGTGCGGGTTCCGGATGGTGCGCAGGGACTGGGTTCCGCTACTTCTGGGCTGCGGGGGAACGGGGTACGATTTTGAGAGCGAGATGCTGGTCATGGCTTCCCGGGCCGGATGCAGGATCGGGGCGGTTCCGGTCACCACGGTGTACGGGGATGAGACCAGCAAGATTCGGCCGGTCCGGGATGCTGTGCGGTTTTTTCTTCTGGTGCGGCGGCTGGGGCGGAAAACGGGCCGATCGGCGGGCCGCTGACGGGGGCGGTTCAGGAACCAGGGTAGTTTTTGGTTCAATCCGTGAAGCTGGAAAGGCGTGCGGGTTCGTGGGAGGGTGTGGGGAATGGAAGGCAAAGACACACTGGAAGGCGCAGCGCGTCGGGTCGTGGAACGTTTGGTGAAAGCCGGGCACCGGGCCTATTACGCGGGCGGTTGCGTGCGGGATGCCCTTTTGGGAAAGGCGCCGCACGACTACGACATTGCCACCAGCGCGCTGCCCGGGCAGGTCCAAGCCCTGTTTGGGCGGACCGTGGCCGTGGGTGCTCATTTCGGCGTGATTTGTGTGCTCGAAGGGGGCGCAGAGTTCCAGGTGGCGACCTTCCGGTCCGATGGCGCGTATTTGGACGGTCGGCATCCAGAGAGCGTCGAGTTTTCGTCGCCCGAGGAGGACGCCCGGCGCCGGGATTTTACGGTGAACGGAATGTTCTATGATCCCTTGAATGGGGAGGTGATTGATTTTGTGGGGGGACGCGAGGATTTGGAGCGGCGGGTGTTGCGTGCGATTGGAGATCCTGTGGAGCGCTTCCGGGAGGACCGGTTGCGCCTGCTGCGGGCGGTCCGTTTTGCCACGGTGCTGGGGTTTGACGTGGACGCGCAGACCTGGGAGGCGGTGTGCCGTGCGGCCGGGGAGATTCACGAGGTGAGCGCAGAGCGGATTCGGGAGGAGGTGGTGAAGATTTTCCTGAGTCCCGGGCGTGTCCGGGGCTGGGATTTGCTGGATGCGAGCGGTTTGATGCGGGAGGTGTTGCCGGAGTTGGAGGCATTGAAAGGGTGCGAACAGCCGCCGCAGTTTCATCCGGAGGGCGACGTGTTTGTGCATACCCGGGCGATGCTGGGGTTGTTGCCGGAGCAGGTGTCGCTGTCCCTGGTGCTCTCGGTGTTGTTCCATGACATTGGCAAACCTGGGACCTTCAGCCTCGACAATGGGCGGATCCGGTTCAGTGGGCACGACAAGCTTGGGGCGGTGATGACGGAGTCGTTGATGGAACGGCTGCGGTTTGCGCGGCGCGAGACGGAGTCGGTGGTGGAGGCGGTGGCCCAGCACATGGTGT
Organism: uncultured Spartobacteria bacterium; assembly: GCA_903901425.1. GTDB lineage: Bacteria > Verrucomicrobiota > Verrucomicrobiia > Chthoniobacterales > Chthoniobacteraceae > CAIURC01. Next base: position 1,878 of record CAIURC010000063.1, read on the forward strand.
TCAAGGACGTGCAGCAGATGCGTGTGGCGCGGCTCAAACGGTTCATGGCGCGTCCCGGGTTTGAGGACGAAATGGAGTTGCACCGGGTGGATTGCACGAGCAGCCATGGGATGCTGGACAACTACGAGTATTTGAAGGCGAAACGGGAGGAGTTCGGCAGGGAACCGCTCATTCCCGAGCCGCTGATCGGGGGGCGGGATTTGATGGATTTGGGGATGAAGCCCGGTCCGCTGTTCCGGGAGGTGTTGGAGTCGGTGCAATCGCGGCAGTTAGAGGGCGGGCTTGTGGACCGGGAAGGGGCGTTGGAGTACGTGCGGCGGAATTATCTGGATTGAAAGGACTAGAATTTATCCTGCTGCTCGGGAAACAAACCGGATTGCAAGTTGGCTGCGGGCCGGGTTTGGTAACGGCCCACCCTCCGGAACTCTGGACGCCGCTGAAAAAATCGTCCGGCCCCGCCGCAGGAAACCCCTTTAATCATCATGTCCCAGATTGAGCACAACGACCCCGTCAACGCCCAGATCCTCGCGGTATCAGAGGACAAGATCGCCGGATTTGTCAGAGAACCGTTTTTGGAGGTCGCGCAGAAGAGCGGGGTGCCTTTGGAGACGGTGGTGGACAGGATCCGGGGGATGCTGGAGGCGGGGACGATCCGGAGGGTGCGTCAGACGCTGGTGGCGAGCAATCTGGCGGAGGGCGCTTTGGTGGCGTGGAAGGTGTCGGAGGAACGGCTGGGGGCGGCATTCGACTTCATGTTCCAGCAGGATCCTTTCAGTGGGCATGTGGTGGTGCGGTCTACGGACCAGCAGAGCAAGGGGTCAGAGTACCGGTTGTGGACAACGCTGAAGGTGCCGGTGGGGGAATCGCTGGCCCGGCACTGTGAGGTGTTGATGCGGCACACGGGGTGCGAGGCGTTCAAGTTGATGCCTGCCCGCGGGATTTTTGCATTGGGAGTGGGGCATGTGCGTCGCAAAACGATTGAGCCGGGAGACAAGTCCGAGGAACCGGCGCGGATGATACCGGTAGGGGTGGTGAATTTGAGTGAGCAGGAGTGGGACGTGTTGTTGGCGCTGAAACGGGAGTTTACCTCGGAGGAAATCGGGCTGAATCCTTGGGCGCGCCGGGCGGAGGAGGCGGGGGTGGATCTGGAAACGTTCTGTCGGACAGCGGAGGATCTCAACGCGAGGCAGGTGATTGGACGGTTTTCCACCTTTTTGGAGCATGTGAAGCCGTCCGCTGGGGGGCAGCGGGTGACCCGGTTCAATGCATTGTTCCACTGGGGGGTTCCCAAGGGGCGGGAGTTGGAGGCGGGCGGCGAGGTGGGGCGTCACCATATCCTGACCCACTGCTACTGGCGGGAAGGGGGGCCGGAGTTCTGCAACGTGAACATCATGGCGGTGGCACACGGGACCGACAAAGAGCGCGTGTTTGCGCACAAGGCCGCGATTGACCGGCATTTGGAGGGATGCGGAATCCCGGTGGAGTACACCAACGTGTTCTGGGGCGGGCGCAGCGAGATCAAGCCTTCGGAGATTTCGCCCAAGGTGCACCGTCAATGGTTGGCCCAGTACGGGGTGCCTGCAGAGTGAGTGCTGCAGAGAAGCACGGCTTGAAACTGCTGCTGGTAGACGGGCATTACTACGCGTACCGGTCGTTTTTTGCGATCCGGTCCCTGAGCAATTCGCGCGGGGAGCCGACCAATGCGGTGTATGGTTTTTTGAAGGCGCTGCGTCGGATGCTCCGAGATCTTGCGCCGGACCTGGCGGCGGTGGTCTGGGACATGGGGATCCCGAAGCGCCGCAGCGATCTGCAGCCGGCGTACAAGCAGCAGCGGGAGGAGATGCCTGACCTGATGCGGCCGCAGATTGGCCGGATTCAGCAACTGGTGCCGTTGCTGGGAGTGGCGAGCGTGTGGTTGGCGGATACGGAGGCGGATGATTTGATGGCGAGTTACGCGGTGGCGGCGCGGCAGGCAGGGCACGAGGTGGTGCTGGCTACCAACGACAAAGACCTGTTCCAGATGGTGGACGACCAGGTGCGGGTGTATTCCACCGCAAAGACGGATCTGGCTTCTCCTTCGGATCCGTTTGCATTGCTGGGTCTGGAAGCCGTCCGGGCGAAATGGGGGGTGGAACCGCACCAGATTGGGGCTGTTCTGAGCCTGACCGGCGATGCGGCCGACAACATCCCTGGCGTGCCAGGGCTCGGGGCGAAAGGTGCTGCTGCGCTTCTCCGCGCGCACGGGAGTCTGGACGTGTTGCTGCGGGAACCCGGCCGGATTGAAAACCCTCGGGTCCGGGAGAAGATTCTGGCGGCGAAGGAACAGGTGGAACAGAACCGGGAGATGGTGAGGCTGGACACGGATTTGGAGCTGCCGTTGCCGGTGGAAGCGCTGCGGATCGTCCCCCGGCCTGAGGAGCTTCTGCGGGAGCTTGACCTTCTGGAGTTCCGCACATTGCGGCAGGAAGTGTCTCTGGAGCTGGGTGGGGCCGTGAAGAGCGGGGAGGCGAAGGGAGGCCAGAGGTCTGAGGTTCAGGGGGAATTGTTTTGAGGAATCCTGCGGGATTGGAAGTTTGGGTTGTCGATTGGAACCGGCTCGGATAACAAGGGCGGCCGCAATAAAGGTTTATCAGGTCCTGTGCAGGAACGCCCCTGAAGCACGGCCTGCGTACTAAAACGATTTTCATTCAGTGAATTATTTGACGCCCAGTTTGAGGGAGCTCTCCCGGAAGTTCCGCCGGTTCCGGATCCGACGGCAGCTTCAGAGCGAACGGGTGAAGCTGGCGGAGGCGGAAGGGGAATTGGGTTTGTTGGGGTGGCAGCAGGCGGATTTCCGTGGGGAAAGCCAGCGGGAGGTGGAAAAGATCAAGAACTGCGAGCGGGAACAGTCGCGTCTGACCAACGAGGGAGCCGAGGTGGGGCGTTCCATGCGGAAGTTCAGGGAGGAACGGGAGGTGGGAAAAAAGGCGTACGAGGAGCAGAAACAGGTTTTGCAGGCGGAGCGTCAGGTGTTGTTGGAACCCGTGACGCGGCTCGAAAAAGAGATCGAGGAGCATCGGCGGGAGGAACCTGGGTACGAGAAGCGGATTCCGGACTTGGACCGTGAACTAAGGGATGTTCAAGCCCAGTACTCGAGGTTGCTGGCGGAGAAGAATCAGTCGCCCCAGGACCGCGCGGAATTGATTCGGTTGCGGGAACGGACGGTGGCGATTCCGAATGAAAAGGCGGATTTGAGGACCCGGCATCTCCGGGTGGCCAGCGAGATTCAGATGCTTGAGAGCCAGTTGACGGCTCGGCGCAAGGAATTGGATGAGGCAACGGGAAAACTGCGGGTTCTGGAGCAGGAGTTTGCGGAAAAGGACCGGGTGTTGGCCACGGAACTCAAGAAACTGGATAAGGAGAAGGCGCGGATTGATGCGGAGAACGACGCTTTGGAGTTGGCCAAGGCCAATCCCTACCAGCAACTGGGCCGGATTCTGGCGGACCACCGGTTGCCGCCGGTGAACCAGCCGCATTCTTTGGAAAAAGTGCTTCGGTACCGCGAATCTCTCGAGCTTTTGGAGGCGGAACTGGTGACCTCCAAACAGGAATCTGGCGCTGAGAACTTGCCGGTACTCAGGGTGTCTTTTGTGCTTTTGGGGACGATAGTTTTTCTGGTTTTTCTGGTCTTGGGCGCTCTGATGATTTCTGGTTGAGCTGTGTCTGAGAATCCCAAGGCTGAATCTGAAAACACCGCTTCTGGCGGGGGGAACGATTTCCTGTTCAGTCAGAGGTGGTTGCAGTTGGGGTGGGGATTTGGGCTCGCAATGCTCCTGGTGGTGGGGTTGGGCTGGGCGGAAAACGGGGCTGGAATTCGCCGGGACGAGATGCGCGAGGTGACCGGTTTGGGGGACACGGTGTTTTTCCATCCGCCCTCGGCAAAGGTGGGGGAGGAGGTGGCTGTGGTTTCAGGGCGCGTCCTGATCCTGGCCGAAAGCCGCGAATACCCCCAGGGGGACTTGGAGATGCGCCGGATTGCCACGGACAAAAAAACCGGCATTTCCGTGTATCAGCGCCGCGCCGGGAACGACCGGGCCGGGATTTATTACCTGAGGCTCTCGCCGGGGGTTTACCTCAAGGTCCACCTCAGTCGTTGAGGAGTCTGCGGGCCAGTGCACACCGGATCCGGCGGGTCGCCGGTGGCGGGGAATTGGGGCCGCCAAACCCGAGCCTACTCTCTGAGGCGCATGTCGCTGTACCGGTCGATCCGGAACTGGACACCGGGTTTTGGAGGCGGTGGCGGAGATTTCTGAACCGGCGACGGGGTGGTTGAACGGGCCGCCAAGGTGGGCGGGGTGGACGGGAAAGTGTTGATGGGGACGCTGGCCAGTTTGGAGACTGCCGGGAGGCGGGAATGATCGGCAATAAAATGGCTGGGGCTCCAGTACACGGATTGGTCCTGAGGAAAGCTGTTCCGGAACATGCCAACCCGGATGTCTTTGCGCATCTCAAAATGGAGGTGCGCGTCATACATTCCGCGGTTGTTTCCGATGGTGCCGACTTTCTGCCCCCTGCGCACGACCTGCCCCTCTCGCACCAGAATCTGCTGGAGATGACCGTAGAGGGAGTCCACGAACTTGGTCTGACCCGACTCTGGGTAGGCATGGCGGATGATGACCACGTTTCCCCAGCCCATTCGGAAGTCGCGTGCAAACACCACAATCCCGTGGGCAGTGCTCAGAACCGGGTCCCCGAGGTCGGTGTCGCCCCCCATCACCCCGTTCCAGTCCTCGCCGAGGTGCCCGTTGATTCGCAACCCGCGGGACATGTAATACCCGCCGTTGCTTTGATCCACGGGAAGGCTGAATCCGTCCGCGAACGGGACCTGCGCGGAGTCTCCAGACAAGGCTCCGGGAAGTGCCAGAATGGTCAGAAAAAGGGCGGGCAGAAGGCGGAGCATCGGGTTGAACCCAGAAGACGGGAGGGCAAGTATGGCCCGCCTGATTCAGGAGGCAAGCGCGGTCAGCAGGAGGGCTGTCCCGAGCGCAATCCGGTAGAGACCGAATCCGGAAAATCCATGGTTTTGGACATAGCGCAACAGCCAGCGCACGGCGAGGAACGACACGGCTGCAGAGGTCAGGGCGGCGAGGAGGACGAGGGGCGCCTGGCCGGTCACGGCGTCGCTGGGGTGGCGGACTTCTTTCAAGAGTTTGAAGCCGGCGGCGGCCAGAAGAGTTGGGATTCCCACCAGAAAAGAGAATTCAGTGGCTGCAGGCCGGCTAGTGCCCAGAAGAAGCGCGGCTAGGATGGTGGCGCCTGAGCGGGAAGTGCCCGGAAAAACGGCGGCCAGCAACTGGGCGGCTGACACGGTGCAGGCGGTGATCCATGAGACCGTATCCGTCAGGGGCCGGGTCCGGATCCAGCGTTCAGCCAGAAGGAAGGCCAGTCCGCCGGCGATCAGCGCCCAGGCCACGGGCGCGACCGTTTCCGGGAGTTTGAAGTTGAGTTTGTTGAGGACGAGTCCCCCGGCGGCCGTGAAGGCGAATGCCACGAGGATTTTCAAGAGAAACGCGCGACTTTCCTGCGACTTCCACTGGGCGAGCATCTCCAAGCGCCGACGGAACAGCGGGAGCACGGCAAGGACGGCTCCTGCTTGGACCACCACGTTGAAGAAGTCCGTCCGGAAAACAGGGTTGAGACCGGGCAGAAGATGCTCGGTGAGCAGAAGGTGTCCCGTGGAGGAAACCGGAATGAACTCGGTGAGCCCCTCAACCGTCCCGAGGAGGACGGCAGCCAGCCAGTCTGGAACCATGGAATGCGGGGAAGGACCGAGCGGCGAGTGGAAATGCCGTCGTGTTCCTCCAGTAGCAGCGCGTCAGATGGCTCCGTCGCCGCGCTCTTCAGTCCGGATCCGGATAGCGTCCTCGATGTTGAGGATGAACACCTTGCCGTCGCCGATCTTGCCGGTTTTGGCCGATTTGACGATCGCCTCGACAGCCTTGGGAACACGGTCGTCCGAGACCACGATCTCAAACTTCACTTTCGGCAGGAAATCGACGGTGTATTCCGAACCGCGGTAGATTTCAGTGTGCCCTTTCTGGCGTCCGAACCCTTTGACCTCGCCAACGGTCATGCCCTCGATGCCGATTTCTGAGAGCGCCTCTTTGACGTCCTCCATTTTGAAAGGTTTGATGATAGCCTCGATCTTCTTCATTTCGGAGGATTGCTAACGCTTTGGAGCCAAATGGCAAGAAAATGGAGGGCGTTCCTGAGGTTCATGCCCGGTTTTTCGGGGTGGGAACGCCAGATTCGAGAGCGCAGCCTCAGGCGGCGCCGAGGGCAAATCGGGAGTCTTTCTGGAGAAGCGTTTCGAGGGTGGTCCAGCCTTCGCCATCCAGCGACTGGAACGCGTGGAGATAGATGGAAACGGTTTCCGCCGGGTATTTGGCCAGAAGTTGGTCGAGGACGCGGACCAGGTCTTCCTCGGGAGGGGCTGGGGGCAGGGTTTCCAAGGTGCCGTTGGCGTCATGGGAAATGCCAAAGCCGTCGAGGAAATCGCAGAGGAGACTGGAATGAGCGCCTACCAGCCACACCTGGAGGAGATGGGCGGAGATGGTGGAATTGGCTTTGCGTCCGAGGGCTTCATGAAGCCATGCATGGCGTTCGTTGCGGGGTTTGCGTTCCAGAAAAACGGGGCGCAGGTTGCGCTGTTTGGCCAGGGAGTCGAGCGTGGCGCGGTAGAGCGGCTTTTCTTTCTCGTAGAGGAAACCGAGGAGATCGGAGGCGGCGGTTGCGGACATTCTGGCAAAGATCTCGTGGGGATGGAGCATAAGTGGGATAAAAGGTGGCGGGGGAGGCTAGAGAGGGTCTGCGGGTCAGGCAACACCGGATTGGATGACCCGGGGAGGGTGGAGGGGCGGCGGACGGGAGCGGACGGCGAGGAGAGAAGAGCGGCAGGCTTGTTTTTCCCGGTCGACTATGCGATTTTGCCAAAACCCTCTGAACGAAATGAAACCGGGAGTGAAGGAATACGAAGGAATCGGGACGGTGCCGGAAACAGTCCGGATCAAGTTTTGGGGGGTGCGTGGTTCGATTCCGACGCCGGGTCCACCAACGGTTTTTTTTGGGGGGAACACCACGTGTGTGGAGCTGCGGGTGGGTGCGGAGTTGATTGTGTTGGATGCGGGTTCCGGGATGCGGCCGTTGGGGAGCGCGTTGGCGAAGGAGTTTGGGGAGACGCCCATCCACATGACGCTTTTGATCACGCACACCCACTGGGACCACATTCAGGGTTTTCCATTTTTTCTGCCGGCCTATCAGGCGCAGAATCAGGTGCGGATTCTCGGGTATGAAGGGGCTAGGGACGGTCTCCGGGGGACTTTGGCGGGGCAGATGGAGAGTTCGTATTTTCCGGTGGCGCTCCATGAGATGCCGGGCAATTTGGTGATTGAGGAGCTCAAGGAGCCTGAGTTCCGGATCGGGAAACTGGCAGTGACGGCTTGCCGTGCGAACCATCCTGGGATGTGTGTTGGGTACCGGGTGGAGACGGCGGCTGGGGCGGTGGTTTTTCTGCCGGACAACGAGAGTTACGGCCGGCATCCGAGTGGGATCCCGATTGCGGGGGAGGTCCGGGAATTTATCCGGGGAGCGGAGGTGCTCATTGCGGACACGCAGTACACGGCGGAGGAGTACCAGATGCGGCGGGGTTGGGGGCATGGGTGTTTGGACGAGGTGGTACGGGAGGCGTTGAGAGCGGATGTGAAGCGGCTTTACCTCTTCCACCACGATCCGTCGCACGATGACCGGTTTGTGTCCGGGATGCTGGGATACGCGAGGGAACTGGTGGCGTTTGATGGGGGCAGGATGGAGGTGGAGGCGGCGCGTGAGGGGGGCGAGATCCTGCTCAGGAGCAGGCAACTGGCCGTGGCCTAAGTGGCCTAAGTGGCCTGGGTGGCCTGGGTGGCCTGGGTGGCCTGTCGGTCCATTGTGTCCATCAGGTCCATCAGGTCCTTTGGGGTTCCCAGCCCCCGGGGCTGGGAAATATTCGTCCTTCGATGTGTTGCCGGGCATTGCTCCCGGGCGGTGCGCATAGGATAGTGGTGGGCTCTTATGGCCGAGGAAAGTTTCGTACACCTGCACCTGCACACCGAGTATTCCCTGTTGGACGGGGCGAACCGGATCGAGGATCTGCTGAAAAAGGTGAAGAGTTTCGGGATGCCCGCAGCCGCCATCACCGACCACGGGAACCTCTTCGGAGCGATCGAGTTTTTTCAGGCAGCAAAAAAAGCTGGGGTCAAGCCGATCATCGGGTGCGAGGCCTACATGGCGCCCGGGAAACACACGGACCGGAATGCCGCGAGCGCGCGGGACGCAGCCTCGCACCTCACGCTGCTTGCCACAAACGAACGCGGATACCAGAACTTGGTGAAACTGGTTTCGGCGGCGCATCTGGACGGGATGTACTACAAGCCGCGGATCGATCGTGAACTGCTGGCGCGCCATGCGGAGGGATTGGTGGGATTGAGTGGCTGTCTGAAGGGGGAGGTGGCTCAGGCCATTCTGGCGGAGAATCCCAAGGGAGCGTTGGATGCGGCGGCGGCGTACCGGGACATCTTGGGGGCGGAAAACTTCTTCCTTGAGATGCACGACCACGGGATTGAGGCGCAGTTGAAGGTCAACCGGATGCTGCCGGGGATGGCGCGGGATCTGGGACTGGGATTGGTGGCCGCCAACGACGTGCATTTTCTTGAGCGGAGCCACCATGAGGCGCATGACGTCCTCATCTGCATCGGCACCGGGTCCAACGTGGCCGATGAGCGCCGGATGAAGTATGTGCCTGAGCTTTACCTCAAGAGCGGAGCCGAGATGCGGCATATTTTCCGGGATTTCCCGCAGGCGTGCGACAACACGCTCGCGATTGCGGAGCGGTGCAATCTGGAGATCGAGTTTGGGAAACCCAAGTACCCGAACTACACGCCGCCCCCCGGGTTGAACCAGAACGAGTATCTGCGGCAGATCGCGGAGGAGGGAGTCCGGACCCGGTACGGATCCAAGTCAGACTCGGAGGAGGTCCGGAGTCGGTTGGAGCGGGAGATCGCGGTGCTCGAGAAACAGGGGTTCGTGAACTACTTCCTGATTGTGTGGGATTTCATCAACTGGGCCAAGGAACACGGGATCCCCGTGGGGCCAGGCCGCGGAAGTGCGGCGGGTTCGATGGTGGCGTATGTGATGGGGATCACGGACATTGACCCGCTCAAGTTCAAGCTGCTCTTTGAGCGGTTTTTGAATCCTGAACGGGTGTCGCCTCCCGATATCGACGTGGACTTCTGTCAGAACCGGCGCGGCGAGGTGATCAACTACGTCCGTGAAAAATACGGGGAACGGGCCGTGTCCCAGATCGTCACGTTTGGAACGATGGGAGCGAAGTCCGTGGTTCGGGATGTGGGGCGCGTTCTGGGCTGGAGTTACGGGGACGCAGACCGGCTCGCGAAAATGATCCCGAACGAACTGGGGATCACACTGGCTGGGTTGGAGAAAAAGAACAAGGAAACCGGGGAGAAGGAGCATGTGCCCGGGGCGATTGACAAAAACCCGGACTTGAAAAAGGCGGTGGAGGAGGAGGACGCCGTCCGGCAGTTGTGGGGATACGCGACGGTGTTGGAGGGGTTGACGCGTGGGACGGGGGTGCATGCGGCAGGGGTGGTAATCAGCGACCGGGATTTGTCGGAGTACATCCCGCTGACCCGGGCAAATGACGGGTCCATCGTGAGCCAGTACGCGATGGGGCCCCTGACCGACCTCGGGATGTTGAAGATGGATTTTCTGGGGTTGAAGACGCTCACCGTGATTTCGGATGCGGTGACGATGATCCGCCGGCGCGAGCCCGGGTTCGACGTTTCCCGGATTCCGCTGGACGATCTTTCGACGTTTGACCTGTTGAACCGGGGCGAGAACGTGGCGGTGTTCCAGATTGAAAGTGGCGGGATGGTGAACGTATGCCGGCAGTTCGATGTGAAGGACATCGAGGACATCAACGCGATTCTTGCGCTGTATCGGCCGGGCCCGATGGACCTGATTCCCGACTACATCAAGCGCAAGAAGGGGAAGGCCAAGATCAAGTACGCGCATCCGCTTCTGGCCAAGGTCTGTTCGGAGACCTACGGGATTTTTGTCTACCAGGAACAGGTGATGGCGGCTGCCTCGGTCCTTGCCGGATACACTCTGGGCGGCGCCGATTTGCTCCGGCGCGCCATGGGGAAGAAGGACAAGGAGAAGATGGCCAAGGAACGGGAAAAGTTCGTGGCGGGTTGTCGGGAGGTGAACGGGATTGAGGAGAAGAAGGCGAACGAGATTTTTGACCTGCTCGAGAAGTTTGCGGGGTACGGCTTCAACCGGTCGCATTCGGCGGCCTACGCGTGGGTGAGCTACCAGACCGCGTTTCTGAAAGCGAACTACCCGGTGGAGTTCATGGCGGCGGTGATGAGCAACGAGGTCAACAACACCGAAAAAATCAGTGTTTTCGTGGCCGAATGCGAGCGGATGGGGATCAGCATCCTGCCTCCGGACGTGAACCGGAGCGGACTCAAGTTCGAGCCCGAGGAGGTCCTCGAATCCGGGGTGGCCGGGGTCAAGGCTGCGCGGAGGGCCAGCCTCCAAAACGCGGCGGAGCCTTCAAGTGAGGAACCCGTGGTGCCAGAAGATGCCGATTACAGCGTGTCTGAGGAGCTGGGGAGCGATTCCGGGGAGGCAGTCGGCGAAGAGCCGGGGCCGGTGGCTGCGGGGGAATCCGGTGGGGATCGGATCCGGATGGGCTCCATCCGGTTTGGCTTGGCGGCCATCAAGAACGTCGGGGAGGCGGCCATGGCATCCGCGGTGGAGGAACGGACGGTACATGGCTCCTTCAAGTCACTGGAGGATTTCTGTTCCCGAGTAGATTTGAAGAAGGTGAACAAGAAGACCTTGGAGTGCCTGGTCAAATGCGGCGCGTTTGACTGGACGGGACAGGAGCGTTCCCAGTTGTTCTCGGAGATCGACGGATCGTTGAGTGCCGCCGCGAGCATCAGCCGAGACCGTGCACGGGGGCAGGAGTCCTTATTCGACATGTTTGAGGCATCGGCTCCGACCACCAGTCGCAAACAGGCGGCGCTGGTGGCCCCATGGGCGCCCTGTGAAAAGCTGGGGTACGAAAAGGAGTTGCTCGGCTTTTACGTCACCGGCCATCCCTTGGACGAGTACCGCCGGGTGTTGGAGGGGGGCGGGTACGTGGGGATCGCCCGGTTGGTGGAACAGGAGGACAAATCCGTGGTGACCATTGGCGGCACGCTGGCCATGGTGGAAAAGAAGTTTGCGAAAAAGGACGGGAAACCGTTTGCCGTGATTCAGGTGGAGGATCTGACCGGTAGCGTGGAGGTGCTCGTCTGGGGGGCGGTTTTCGGCCAGTGCGCTGCGCATCTGGTTGCTGGGGCTGTGGTTTCCGTGGTGGGCAAGGTGGACCGGCGCGAGGAGTCGGCCCGGATGGTGGCCAATGAGATCAAACCGCTCAAAAAGCCGCAGCAGAAAGAAAAGCCGGTGGTGTTGGACTTCTGGAGCGGTGGCGCGACAGAGTCGGACCTTTTGGAAGTCCGCGAGGCGCTGTGGACCAACCCTGGGAGCCGGCCGGTGGAGTTGCGATTCCGGTTGCGGGAAGGGCGGGCCGAACGCGCGGTCCGGTTGTTGCCGGAGCGCGAAATTGGTGTGGCATGGTCTGCCGCGCTCGAGGAGAAGTTGAAGCGATGGATCCGGCCGGAAAAGTGAGCGGAACAGAGGCTTGATTCGGATGGGGAACTGAAGAGAAGAAACGAATATGCAATTGAACGACGAGCAGAAGCGACAGGTGGCATCATGGCTGGCAGAGGGGGCAAAGCTCTCCGACGTTCAGCAGCGGTTGGCCGATGAACTCGGGATCCGCCTCACGTACATGGAAGCCCGGTTCCTTCTTGATGATTTGAAACTCAGCGTTCAGGAGGCGCAGGCCTCCGAGCCTGCCGCTGAGAAGGAGGCCGGAGTTGGCCCCGATATGGCTTCCGGCGGTCCGGGTGGGGGACTTCATGGGGAAGCCGGTGGCCCGGATGGTGCAGTCGCGCCGGAATCAGATTTCGGTTCCGAGTCGCCCACGGGGGGGAGCGTGAGTGTGAAGGTGGATACACTGGCCCGGCCCGGGGCAATGGTGAGCGGTTCGGTGGTGTTCAGCGACGGCAACCGTGCGGAATGGTATCTGGACCAGATGGGCCGTCTCGGAATGAAAGCCGAATCGCCTAGCTACCGGCCGCCTCAGTCCGATGTGATGGAGTTCCAGCAGGCGCTCGAGCGGGAACTGGCTAAGATCGGGTTTTAGACGGAGCCGGTTTCTGCCACGCGGCATCCGTGTAATCCGCCCCCATGGGTGTCACGGAATTCATTGCCGTACGGCGTTCCCGTACGGGTCGGCTGACTGGAGATCGATCAGGGTTGAAAGGGAATGTGCGGAAACTGCTTTTCGAGCAGCGTTTCCGCCTCCCGGAGTTGGACTGAAAGTGCGGGATCTCCGAACCGGTTCCGGGTTTCGCCCGGATCCGATTCGGTGGCGTAAAGCTCCCGGGCGCTGGGTTGGCCCGTGGTTGTGTCCCTCCATTCCGTGTAGCGGACCGAAGCGGTCCGGACACTGACTCCCATCGCGGATGGGGTTTTGGAGGGTTCACGGTCGTAGTAAGCCGGGCGGGGATGCTGGCTGTAGGCGGCGGGTTTGAGGGGGTCAGCCGGATCCGAAATCAACGGGAGCAGGTTGACACCCTCCATGCCGGGGGGCAAAGGCAGGCCGGAGGCGGCTACCACGGTGGGAAACACATCCACCAATTCGGAGGGGGAGCGGGTTTTCATGGGGGCGGTTAGGCCGCCCCTGGGGGAGAGGAAAAACGGGACCTGCGTGTCGTACTCAAAGTTGGAGGTTTTTCCCCAGAGCGAATGTTCGCCGATGTGGTAGCCGTGGTCGGCAAAGAAGACGATGACGGTGCGGTCTGCCACGCCTGAGGCGTCGAGGGCATCGAGTACTTTGCCAATCTGGGCATCGAGAAAGGAGATGTTAGCGAAATAACCGTGTCGCATTTCCGCTGCCTGATCCGGTGTGGGGGCGTTCCCCGTTTGCCCCAGGATTTCCGTGCTGCGATGGAATGCGACATCCGGAGCGCCCTCGGGTCTTGATCCGTTGTAGGTGCGAAACTGGTCGCGGGAATAGAGGTCCCAGTATTTTTTGGGTGCGTTGAAAGGGGCGTGGGGTTTCCAGAATCCCACTGCGAGGAAGAAGGGGTGGTCTTGGACTTCCTTCAGAACGCGAACGGCTTCGTGAGCGACCTTGCCGTCGTAATAGGCCTCATCGGGGACCTCAAGGGCCTCGCAGAGGGGACCGTTTCCGTACCGGTAGGGAGCGAGCATGGGCGCGGCCGACGCGGGCGGGTTTTCCGGGTGATCGTCCCCGTGGTTGGCGTAGTGCAGAAATTCCGGGCTGCTCCAGGAAACCGGGTCGCCTTTTTCCTTCGTGTGCCAGTTGTGAAAGATCTTTCCGACGCAGCGGGAGGTGTAGCCGTGTTGTTTGAACCAGAGAGGGATCGTGGGCGTGTCTGGGTTGCGCTCGCGGAAATGGGTGCTGTTGTTCCAGATCCGGAGGGAATCGGGGCGGCGCCCTGTGAGGAGGGAGGAGCGGGAGGGGTTACATACGGCCTGCTGGGCGTACATCCGTTCAAACTGGAGGCTTTTGGCGGCCAAGCGGGCCAGGTTGGGGGTCAGGGCGGGGGAACCGTACGTGGAGACTTCGGGACGGAAATCGTCCGCCATGATGAAGAGGACGTTGGTGGGAGGCGCCGTTGGGGGTTGGGCGGAGTAGACGAGGGGCGCACTCAGAATACAGAGAAACAAAACGGGGCGGCACATTGGGGGGGAGGGATGAATCTCCGCACTTTGGATCTGAGCCCAAGAAAAAACCAGTCGGTAAGCGTTTCCAGGATCGGCTGGATTCTCAGGATCGGCTGGATCCGATGGCAGATGTTTTGAGTCGCCGATTTCGCGCGAGGATCAGGATGCCGAGTACGATACAGAGCCCGGCGTGGAACCCTGTGGAGACCAGCCATGGGAGGTGGAGGCTGGTGGGGGCGAGTTTGAACGAGTTGATGAGAGCAATGGACGGCAATGCGAGCCCCGAGCTGGCAAACAGCCAGCGTGGCCAGGAGTCAAAGGGGACGCCTGCCAGGGAACAAACCGTGGCGGTCATGGGCGCTGCCAACCAGAGGGACAGCATGAGGAGCACGGCGAATTTGCGGCCGCGCAGCTCGATGAGCATGGACCAGCTCAGTAGCGGAAAAAGAATGGCCAACAGGATCCATGCGGGCTGGTTGGGGGCGGCAGACAGCAGGATCTGGAAAACCGGGTTGGCTTTCACCTGCTCGATCAGGAAAAGCCAGGCGCCGTGCGCCATCCCGGCCATTGCCACGCAGGCAGGCAGCGAGGAACGCGCATCGGCCGCTGAGTCCGGATGCGGAGCCGCAAACCCCCGGGACTGGGTGGCCCGGGCGATTTCAAGGGGTCCGGGTGCGATACAGGTGCTCAGAAGCAGGGCCATGTACAGGCCAATGCTGCCGAATGCGACCATGGCTGTGACGGGAAAAAGCGCCTGTTGCGAGGTCTGCAGGAGGACCGGTGCGTTTTCAAGTTGCCGAAGCAGGAATTTGGGCGGTTTGAGGGAAACGCCGGAGCGAAGATCGGGAGTCAACTCGCCCAAGCTGGAGACCAGCAGGGCAAGCATGCAGAGCAAGGCCAGGGGTTTGCTCAGAAGATGGGCTTCAGCCCGGATCCAGCGTCTGCGGAGCACCAAAACCAGCAGAGCCAGTAGCAGCACCATCGCCACCCACTGGTAACCAGCCGCCGACAGGTTCAGGTGGAAGAACGCGACATCCAGATTTTTTTTCAGGTACGCCGACTGGCTGACATTGGAGAGCTCCCCCGCAATCGTGGTTTCGATTCCGAGATGGCCCAGGGTGCCGACGCCGAATTTGGAAAAAAGCGGGATGATGACGTGGAGCAGGATCACCAGAAGCTGGGAGACCGTCCCGGCTGCAATCTTCTGGCGGATGACCGTGCCGGAGACTAGGCCGATGGCGTGGTGCAGGACTGCCGAGGTGCCCAGCAGAAGATGGATGCGGATGACGGTTTCGAGCGGAATGTG
The DNA here is from genome assembly GCA_903901425.1 of uncultured Spartobacteria bacterium. Taxonomy (GTDB): domain Bacteria; phylum Verrucomicrobiota; class Verrucomicrobiia; order Chthoniobacterales; family Chthoniobacteraceae; genus CAIURC01. The sequence continues at coordinate 17,086 of CAIURC010000063.1, forward strand.
GCCGAGAAGCACGCTGGCGAGTGTCCATGGGAGGAGCGAAGCTGCCAGGAGGGAGTCGAGGATGGGCAGTCCGAGCAGGGAGCCGAGGACCTTGTGCCCGGGAGGCAGCGGGGTCAGCCGTTGGGCATCGGAGAGCCCCTCGGCGTGTTCGCGGGCCACACCCACCGCGACGCTGAACGTGCCTTTGACAAAAAGGAGAAGCCCTTGGAGAAAAAGAATGGGCACCCAAGCGCGAAGGGCGGCTTCAGCCGCGCTGGACTGTCCAAAAAGCCGGCTTCCATGGAATGCAGCCAGCCAGCCGAAGGCTGCGAGACTCTGAACCACCATCCCCCAGATGAGCACCGGTTGCCACCGGAGCCGGGCCACGGCGTACCGGCGCAGGAACGGATTCAACCAAAATTTATGGAGCGGCGGGTTCATGGGGTGCGGAGGCCAGGCGGAGGACAACTTCTTCGATGCTGGAGTGGATTTCCTCGAGGGAAACCACCGCGAGGTTTGCCCCGGCCAGACGTGTAAAAAAACGGGCTTGGGCTTCGGTATCCCCAGCAAACTGGCATTCGACGGTATCGCCCCGGAGCACGGGGGCATGGGCCGGAAGCGCGTCCGGGGAATAGAGCCACGACAGGAGATTCTCCGGCGAACCCGCGGTGCGGATCCGGAGTCGTTTTTTGGCGTGGCTTTGCCTGAGGAGAACCTCGCGGGTCTCCCCCGAATCCACGAGTCTGCCATTTTGAAGCAGACCGATGCTGGAGCAGATGTCTTGGACCTCGGGCAGGATGTGGGAGCTGAGGATGATGGTGGTCCCGGAAGCGGCCTGGGCTCTGAGAGCTTCCTTGAGGGAGGCGCGTGCCGCGACATCCATCCCGCTCGCGGGCTCGTCCAGGATGAGGACCTTGGGCCGGTGTAGCAGGCAACGGGCGAGATTCAGGCGCTGCCGCATTCCCAGAGAAAGCGCCCTGCAAAAAACATGCTGGCGTCCGGTGAGGTCCACTGCCTCAAGGCAGGCGGCAACCCGCTGGTCCCGGGCCGGACCATACAGGCCGTGGGACTCGGCAAAAAAACGGAGGTACTCGGCGGCCCTCAGATCTTCGGGGAGCGGCGCGAGGTCGGGCATGTAAGCCAGCACGGCGCGGGCAGCCTCGGGATCGTGTCGGGCGTCCCTTCCGCCAAGGAAAATCTCGCCGTGGACCGGATCCAGAAGCGTGGCCAAGGCGCGGAACGTGCTGGTCTTTCCGGCCCCGTTTGGGCCGATGAGTCCATAGATTTCGCCGGGCGGGATCGTGAGGTCGAGGTGGGGGACGGCGGTGAACGGGCCATAATCCACCCGCAGGTTCCGGACCCAGACGCCATGGGGAGCGGGCACGCTCATGGAAGAACGGAATGGGAGATGAGCAGGACCCGCTGGACGTGAGCCAAACCATCCAGAAGCGAATTGGAGAGCGCGTCTTTTTCCCGGAGCAGAGAGGCGTCCAACATGGAAATCCGGGAGCCGATTTGCGAGGCCGGGTTTCGGATGTCGGCAAGGGGAAGAGGGGATTCAGCCGAGGAGCGGCCCTGCCCTGGAGATTCCAGCCTCGGATTGAGCAGCCACCAGCTCACGGAGATAAAAGCCGCGACAGCCGCCGCTTTCGGGAGCCAGACGAACGGAGTTCTCCGTTTTTCTGGAAGCGGGGGTGGGCCCGTCCGCCTTGCAGAATCCAAAAGCCGGGCAGTCAGCGCCGGTTCCATGGGCGGTACCGACCGGAGTTGAACCTCCATGCGGCAGGTGGCCTCAAAATGCGAGCACGCTTCGCAGAGGGCGATGTGCTGGGCCACCGACTCGGAGGGGGGCCGGTTTTCGTCCCGGGCCTCGGAAATCTCCTGCTGAAACACGTCGCAGGAGGGGGGGGGGAGAGCCGGTGTGGATGCGTGGTTCGGGTTCATGGCGAAGTCGGGATTCTGGGGGTGCAGGTTGGGGATTTCCAGAGCTGTGCCAGCGTCTGCCGGGCTCGGAAGAGCGAGACTTTCACGTTTGAAACGCTGATTTGGAGCGCTGCAGCGATGGATTCAATCGGCAAATCGTCCTGGATTCTCAGCCAGAGCGCGGTGGCCTGCGTTTCCGGGAGCCGGGCAAAAACCTGACGCCAAATCGCTCCTGCCTCCTCGGCGTCCTGGCAGATTCGGGCCGGGGTTTCCCCGTGGAACCCGCCGTGACTCTCTTCAAAGGGCTCTGTGAAGCGGGTTTGGCGCCAGGAATCAGCCACCTTGCGCCGGGCAATCCCGTAAAGCCATCCTGCGAACGGGTGTTCCGGTTTGTAGGTCTGGATCTGCCGGGAGACCGCAGACAGGATTTCCTGGGTCACGTCCTCGGCCTCATGGGGCGAGGAAACCCGGGTGCGCACAAACGCATGGAGCCGGGGGAGGCAGAGCCTGAGGAGTTCGTCGGCGGACTGGAGGTTTCCGGCCTGCCAGTTCATGGCCAGTCTGGACTCCGGGTCGGGCTCAAGGCGCTGGGGCGCCTCGGTTGGGGCGGGATTCAGCACGGGACCTCAATTCCGTTCGGCGGCAGGCGGCACCGGTTCCCCGGAAGGCTGAGGCGCATTCGCCGGCGGAGTTGGTGGAGTTGGTGGAGCGCCCTCGGGTTTTCCCGGGCGTCGCCGGACCAGGCTCTTCTGAGTTTCAAGGGCGTGTTTGGCCCAGGACACCATTTCCTGGCTGCTGAAATCCGCCTCGATCCGGATGGTTTTGTTCTCCACACGGATGTCGAGTTTTTCGTCCAGTGCGGCACCCAAAGTTTTGGGGGCGGAAGCTGCGGCGGTGGCGGCGATTCCGTCCAGGATGCGTCGGGACCTCCTGGCCGCGGCGGCATCGGGCAGTTCCACGGTGCCTTGAAATTGGATCCCGTTGGGATCGTTTTCTGGGGTGAGAATCCGGACATCTACCGGGCCTTTGAGGGACGCGAGCAGTTCAGAGTTCGCGGACTGGGTCATGGAACTCGGATTGTTGATCCGGACTGAAAACAGGGTTCGTGGATCGATGGGGGGGCCTTGGGTCACGCGTCCAAGCAGGGATTCCGAGATCTCGGAATGGGGTGGCTCGGTGGCCGAGCTTCCCCGGGAAGCGGTTGGCGGGAAACTCAGCAGGAGCTGGTTTTGGGAGGGTTGCACCATCCAGACATCGAGTTCCGGCGGGGTGTTCCCCACTTTTCCTGCGGGATAGCCCAGAAGCGTGGACCACCGGGAGGAGAGTTTTTCCGGGAGTTCCCCGGGAATCTCTGTGGTCAGATTCAGGAGGATTGCGGTGTCCGGGAAGTCTTCAGAACCCTTTTTGTTGGGCGGCATCCCGCCTTCAATCAGGATGGAGCCGACTTTGAGGGACCGCATTTTGTCCAGAACGGCTGGGGAGTTCGGAGAACCGTCCTTGGACAGAAGTTCGAAGATTTCCTCGAGCAGTTCGGCGTTCTCCTTCTTAAACCCGGCGAGGTTGACGGAAAGCGACCAAGCCGGCGCGGCGGTATCCGGCGCCGCGGCTACTGCGGCAACTGGTGCAGGCAGGGTGGCAAAGAGCAGCAGTGTGCCGAGACTTGGATGCGGGAGTTTCATGATGCACGGAACTTCGGAATCCCCTGCGGGAAAGTTACAGAAAATCCCGGCTTGTTTTTAGTGGGCGCCCCCGGGCCACCACTCAAGAAGTGCCGCATGGACCCGCTCAAACACCCCGTCCCAGTCCCCGGGCACGGTTTGACGGAACAGGCGGGCCGATGGATACCACGGCGTGTCCTCGCCCTGCCGATGCCAGCGCCAGTCGGCATCGTAGGGCAGAAGAATCCAGACGGGCTTGCCCATCGCTCCTGCCAAATGCGCAAGCGCGGTGTCGCAGGAGATCACAAGATCCAGATGCGCCACCAGCGCCGCGGTCTGAAGGAAATCCGGCTGGGATTCGGTGAACCGAAGCAGCCGGGTTTGGTTCGCGACGGCGTCCCGGTCCACTTCCCGGATCTCTGTTTGGAGTTGGACAAAATGAATGCCGGGCGTTTCCAGCCAGGGAACAAACCTCCCAAAGCCAGGCGAGCGGTGGGCGTCGTTCTGGTGTTTGGCGTTTCCAGACCAGACGATGCCGATTTTCGGGCCGGGCCATGGGGCGAGCCGGAGGCGCCATGCTTCTAGCGAGGGCGCGTCGGGGCCGAGGTAGGGGGGCGGTGTGACGCCATCCCCGGGAGCCACGCGGGAGAGAGCCAGGGGCAGGCTCATCAAGGGACAGTGCAGATCGAACGCGGGCACCGGAGCGCCAGAGGGAAAAACCGAGGCCATGCCGGGAAGATCCTTCAGGAGTGTGAAAAGCGGAGGGGGGACCTCCAGATGGACCGCGCAGTTGAGGCCGGAAAGCATCGCTGCGTACCGGACGAACTGGAGGCAGTCCCCGAGCCCCTGCTCGGGATGGACGAGCACGGACCGGCCTTCGGGCATTGTTTCCCCGAGCCAAAGCGGTTGTGGGTATTCCCTCAGATCCGGCGCCATATGCGGACTGCGCCACCGGACTTCATAGGCAGGCCAGGCCTTTTCAAAATCGCCCGCGGCAAGCAGGGTCACGGCCAGATTCCATTCCGCGGAGGGATGTTCGGGATGCGTTTCAAGCAGGGAGCGAAACACCTGCTCGGCATCAGCGAACCGGCCTAGGGCAAGATGGGTGCACCCGAGGTTGCCCAGCGCCTCGGCGCAGCCGGGATCTACCCGAAGCGCCCGCTGGTAACAGAGCACGGCCTCCTCAAAGCGGTTGAAATGGCGGTGGACGTTGCCCAGGTTGCAGAGCGCCGGGACGGAACGCCCATCCATCTCCAAAGCGTTCGACAGGCATTCCTCCGCATTTTCGAACTGGCCGGTCTCAAAGTAGCACTCCCCAAGGTTACACCACAGGGCGGCATTCTGCGGGTGAAAGCCCAGCGCCTGAATGTGTGCGTCAATCGAGTCCTGGTAGTGTTTGAGCGAGCGAAGCACCCCGGCGATGTCCTCCCAGGCCTTCGGAAAATCCGGCTTCAAATCGATCGCTTCGGCCATGGCCTGAGCGGCCTCTGCCAATCGCCCCAGTTGCATCAAGGCCCGCCCCAGATTGTGGTGCAGCACCGGGTTTTTGGGCGCCAGCGTCAGCGCCTCCTCAAAAAGGTGGGCTGCGCGCTCCGGTGTGCCACTTAGAAGATGGCAGTTGCCCAGGTTGCAGAGGAAATCCGGGTTTTGCGGGTTTTGCCGCACGGCGCGCTGGAGGGCTCCCACGGCTTCCCCGAGTTCGCCCTGCCGTTGGAGCAGGTTGCCGAGGTTAAACCATGCCCCGGGAAAATGCGGCTGGAGTCGGAGCGCCTCCCGGATCCGGGCGATTCCCTCGGCGGGCTGCCCGAGGCCGGCCTCCGCCATTCCTAGAAGATGGAGCGCATCGGGCTGATTGGGGAACCGGGAGAGCAGTTTGAGGTATCGGTCCTTGGCGGCATCCAGCTGGCCTGCCTGATGCAAGGCAAGCGCGGCTTCCAGTTCGGAGCTGGGGGATGAGGCGGGCATCGGGAAAAAACGTGGACTCAGGTGGAAAAACAGGGGGCAGGGCCTAAGAAAACAGCCAGCTCCGGGTGAATAAAAAAGGGTCACTCGGGAGGCTTTCAAGGCAGCTGGGGTGAACCCTGAAACAAGTTCCCAGAATTTCCCATGAAAATCCCCGCATCCTTGCTTCTCACGCTGGCTGTTTCCTCCTCCTTGAAGGCGGCCGAGGCCCCAGCAGCCCCTCAGTTTCCCCCGGTGCCGCCCGTCCAGGCGCGGACGCCGGAGCAAACTGCCCAGAGCGTCCAGCTTCCGCCGGGGTACAAGCTGGAGGTGGTGTTGGCCGAGCCGGACGTTCGGGAACCGGTCTCGGCGTCGTTTGATGCGGACGGCCGGATGTATGTGGTGGAAATGCGGACCTACATGCAGGACGTGGATGGGAAGGACGAGCACGCGCCCACCAGCCGGGTTTCCGTACACTGGTCCAGCAAGGGGGACGGCAAACTGGACCAGCACGCGGTGTTTGCGGACAACCTGCTTTTGCCGCGGATGATCCTGCCGCTGGGACGTGGCGAGTTGCTGGTCAACGAGACCGACACCCAGGACATCTACCTGTACACAGACAAGGACGGGGACGGCAAATCAGACAGCAAGACGCTCTGGTTTGAGGGCGGGCCGAGGGGAGGGAACATGGAACACCAGCAGAGTGGCCTGATGTGGGCCATGGATAACTGGATGTACATGACCTACAACGCGTGGCGTTTGCGGTGGCAACCGGGCGGCAAGCCGCCTCTGAAAGAACCGCTGCCCGCCAACGGGGGGCAGTGGGGACTTACCCAGGACGACTGGGGCAAACCCTGGATCGTCAATGCCGGAGGTGAGATCGGGCCGTTAAATTTTCAGACCCACATCCTGTACGGCGGGTTCAATACCAAGGCCCAGTTCGGCGAAGAGTTCCGCGAGGTCTACCCGCTGGTGGCCATTCCCGACGTGCAGGGGGGCGACCGCCGGTTCCGGCCCGAAGAAAAGACGCTCAACCATTTCACCGCCACGTGCGGGGCTGAGGTCTACCGGGGAGACCGGTTGCCCGCCGAGTTGCGGGGAGACCTGCTTTTTTCGGAGCCCGTGGGCCGATTGGTGCGCAGGGCCAAGGTGGAGGTCAAAGATGGCCTGACCACGCTGCGCAACCCGCATGAAAAGTCGGAGTTTTTGCGATCCACAGATCCCTTGTTCCGGATTGTGAACATGAACACGGCACCGGACGGGACGCTTTACCTGGTGGACATGTACCGGGGGATCATCCAGGAGGGGAACTGGGTGAAGGAGGGCAGTTATTTGCGGAACGTGGTGCAACAGTACCAACTCGACAAGCAGGTGGGTCGGGGCCGCATCTACCGTCTGGTGCATGAAGGTTTCAAACCCGGTCCGCAGCCGAATCTGTACGGGGCGAAAAGCGCCGAACTGGTGGCGGCACTGGAGCATCCCAACGGTTGGTGGCGGGACATGGCCCAGCGCCAGTTGGTCTTGAGGCAAGACCGGTCGGTGGTGGCAGATCTGGCCAAGTTGGCAAAAAATGGGGCGTCCCCGGTTTCCCGGGCTCACGCGCTGTGGACTCTGGAGGGATTGGAATCCGTGGACGCGACGCTGTTGCGTGGAGCGATGAAGGACCCGGAAGCGGGGGTGCGCTCGGCTGCGGCGCGGGTGGCAGAGACCCTGTACAAAGCGGGCGACCAGAGCGTCTACGAGAACGTCGTGGCCCTGACCAAGGACCCCGACCCCTCAGTTGCCTTGCAGGCCCTCTGTTCGGCCCGTTTGCTCAATCCAGACAAAGCCAAGCCGTTGGTGCAGGCCAGCGTGGCGGGTGCCATGGGCCACATGGGGATGAAGGAAATCGCGATGCAGATGCTTTCGCCGAGGAGATCATGGGGCCGCGAGTTTAACGGTGAGCAGAAGGCCCTCCTGACCCAAGGCAACGAGGTGTTCAACGAACTCTGTTTCACCTGCCACAACCCTGATGGCCGCGGGACTCCCATCGAAGGGCGGCCCGGCGAAACCCTGGCACCCGCATTGGCCGGTTCCAGAACGGTGACGGGCCCTGCGGAGGGCTTGGTCGCTGTGTTGCTCAAGGGGCTCGCAGGACCGGTGAATGGAAAGACCTACGATGCCCAGATGGTCCCCATGGAAAGCAACAACGACCAGTGGATCGCTGCGGTTGCCTCTTACATCCGTAACAGTTTCGGCAACAAAGCCGCCACTGTCACCCCCAAGCAGGTGGCCGAGTTGCGCGGAAAACTCAAAGAACGCACGGCCCCGTTCACGATTCCCGATCTCAGCCAGTTCGGGCCGCCCACCGTGGGGAACCGTTCCGAATGGAAGCTCACCGCCAGCCACAACGCGGAGGCTGCTGCCAATGCAGTGGACGGCAAGCCCGAAACCCGCTTCGACACCCGCAAACCGCAAACCCCTGGGATGTGGCTCCAGATCGAGTTGCCCCAAGTCACGCCATTGACTGGCTTGGTTTTGGATGCCGGAAAATCCGGGGGCGACTTCCCACGGGGGTACACCGTGGAACTCTCCACCGATGGCGTCCAATGGGGCGCTCCGGTGGCCAAGGGCGAAGGGCGGGGCGCACTGACGGAGATCCAGTTCAAACCGGCCAAGGCCCGGTTCGTGAAAATCACGCAGACCGGCGAGGCCAAGGGCTCTTTCTGGTCGGTGCACGAGCTCGAACTGCTGGCTGTGCCCGGCCCGGTGCAGACGGCGTCCGCCAAGTGAGCTTGGCGTTCGGCCCGGGGATGGTCTAGTTAGGGGATGCTCAACTGGATCTGGCTCGGTTTCATCCTTGTCGCGGTGCTGGTGGGCGGTTTTACCGGGCGCCTTCCTGAGTTGACCAAGGGCGCCTTTGAGACCGCAGAAACCGCCGTCATGAAGATTGCGCTCCCGCTGATGGGAGTCATGGCGATCTGGCTCGGCATCATGCGGCTGGCGGAACAGTCCGGACTCGTCCATGTCTTGGCCCGTTTCCTGAGGCCGGTGCTCAGACGGCTTTTCCCGGAAATCCCCGGGGAGCATCCCGCTCTGGGAGCCATGGTGATGAACATGGCTGCCAACATGCTGGGGCTGGGGAACGCCGCCACGCCCCTTGGGCTGCGGGCCATGGCGCATTTGGAACGGTTGAACCCGCACCCCGGGACTGCCACCAACGCGATGTGCACCTTCCTCGCGCTCAACACCGCGTCCATCCAGTTGGTACCCACCACGGCTATCGCGCTCCTTGCCGTGGCAGGGTCCGCCAATCCCACCGCAATTGTCCCCACGGCCTTTCTCGCCACGGTCTGTGCCGCCGTTTCCGGCGTGGTGGCTTCCAAGCTTCTCGAACGTCTTCCCGGATTCCGGGTTCTGCCCGCCGCACGGTCCGGAGAAGAACCTGCCGGTGCTCCGCCTGATGCCGAGGATGAACCTCCAGCCGCACCGCCTCTCACCCCGGTGGGCCGCGGTCTGATGCTGCTTTTTTTGGCTGCGTTCGGACTTCTTTTTCTAGGCATGGTGGTGCCCGGCATCCTGCCGCACGGATGGGCGCGGGCAGCCGCTGGGGCTCCGCAGGGGGGAACCGGAATGCGGATTTTAAATGGCGTGTCGGTTCTGGCTGTCCCGTTCCTGCTTTCCTTTTTTCCTCTCTATGCGGCTCTGAGGCAGGTTCGGGTGTACGAGCAGTTTGTGGAGGGAGCGCGGGAGGCCTGGGGCGTTGCCCAGCGTGTGGTACCCTTTCTGGTGGCGATGTTGGTGGCGGTCAGGATGTTGCGGGAGGCCGGGGTCATTGACCTGATGACGCGGGTCTTGGGGCCGGTCATGGCGGGGTTGAAGTTTCCAGCGGATCTTTTGCCCATGGTGCTGATGCGGCCGTTGAGTGGAAGCGCCACGCAGGGGATTTTCGTCGAACTGCTTGGGCGTCTCGGCCCGGACAGTCTGGGGAGCCGGATGGCTGGCACCATTTATGGGAGCACAGAGACGACGTTTTACGTGCTGGCGGTGTATTTTGGTTCGGTGTCGGTGCGTCGGACCCGGCACGCGGTTTTGGCGGGGCTGACTGCGGATTTGGTGGCGGTGGCGGCTTCGGTGGCAATTTGCCGGCTGGCATTTGCCTGAGGCTCTTTCCGGCCATCCGCCCGATTGCCCCCGCACCCAACCCCAGCGAGGGTAGGGCGGGATGAATCTGGTGGTTTTTGGATTGTCGATGACATCGGGGTGGGGGAACGGGCATGCGGCCGTTTACCGGGAGCTGTTGCGGGGGTGGACCCGGTGCGGCCATGAGGCGCTTTTTTTGGAGCGGACCCAGCCCTGGTACGGAAAGCGGAGGGATCTGCCCCGGGGTGGGAGGGTTCCGGTCCCGAGGGGAGCTCCCGGGTCTTCTTCCCGGGACTCCCGGGTGACAGCCCGGAATGGCGATCCGGCTCTGGAGCGGTGCCCCCTGGTCGATTCAACGGCGGATCCCTCGGTGCATGAGTTTGCGGTGCCCGGTTTTTGTCGGGTGGGCGAGTACCGGGATTTGCGGGATTTGAAGCGTTGGGTGAGGGAGGTGGCGTGTGCGGACTGTGTGCTGGTGGGGTCGCATGTGCCAGACGGGTCCGTGGTGGGGCGCTGGGTGCAGGAGGTGGCTTCCGGGGTGACGGCGTTTTACGATCTGGACGCGTGGGAAACGGTGGCGCGTCTGGAGCGCGGGGACGGGCAGTACGTCTCGGCCGAGGAGTTGCCGGGATACGACCTGTACCTGTCCACCACGGGCGGAGCGTTGCTCGGGCACATGGAGGAGCGGCACGGGGTGCGCCGGGCATGTCCGCTGTATCCTGCGGTGGATTGCACCCGGTTTTTCCGGGCCATTTCGGCTGTTTCCTCCGATTCCTCCGATTGCGCCCATCCCGCTGATGACGAAGCGGGGATGCGCTGGCGGGCGGGCACCTACGGTGCCTACTGTCCGGGCCGTCAACGGCAGCTGGAGGGATGGTTGCTTGAAGCGGCGCGACAATGGCCGGAGCAGCGGTTTGTGGTGGGTGGAGGCGGGTATCCCGCGGGCACCGTCTGGCCTGGGAACGTGGAGCGCGTGCCGGAATTGGGCTGGGATCAGGCGCCGGAGTTTTTCGGGGGCATGAGCTGGTATTTCCATGCGATGCGTCCGGAGCAGCGGCTTTGGGGGGGGGCTGTGGGGTTGGGGATGCTGGAGGCTGCGGCGTGCGGGGTTCCCACGATTACGGAACCTTGGGAGGGCATGGAGCGGTTTTTCGCGCCTGGCTCCGAGATCCAAGTGGTGAGAAGCGGGCAGGAGTTCCAAAGGGTGTTGAAAGAAACCAGTCCCGAGGCGCTCAGGGAAATGGGAGGCAGGGCGCGAAACCGGGTGCGTGCCGAGCATTCGGTGGGAAGACGGGTTCTTGAATTGGAGAGCCTGATTGTGAACGCAGCGGAAGGGTGGCGTGGCGAAAGTGTTGCGGGCCGGAACGGGCGCGCGGCGTTATTCGGGCCCATGGCAGGAGCTGTGGAACGGCCGTCTGGGGCATGGTAGGGGGGGCAGCGCTTCTCGCTCGGGATCTCGCTTGGAATCTTGGCGTCTGGACGGGTGGGGGTGCGGACACGCTATGTTTGCGAAAGCCGGCTCAAAGTGGTAGCGTTCACGGACTCAGTTTGAGCGGTTTTCCGAGGTGGGCCTCCCCCAAACAGCCCCCGCCCTCACAGCCGATCCCCCCCTTCTCTCGAACCTCATGAAACGTCCAACACGTGTCCGGTATCTTCTGACTTTTGGTTTTCTCACGGTGTGTGCTCTGGGCAGCGGGGCGGTGTCCGGGGAGATCGAGGTGCCGGTCCCGGTGAATCCGGGGTTGAAAGTGGAGTTGGTGGCGGCAGAACCGGCGCTCTGCACTCCCACGGCGGTGCAGGTGGGACCGGACGGGCGGATTTGGGTTTTGGAAAACCACACCCATTCCCGGCCTGCGAGTTATCAGGGGCCGGATACGGACCGGGTGCTGGTTTTTGGAGGATTTGACGCTTCTGGGAAAGCCATGGAGCGCCAAGTATATGCTGAAGGGTTCCGGGACGGCATGGGGCTTCTGCTTCTGGGCAACGGGGATCTGGTGGTTTCCACCCGCAGTTCAGTGCTTCGATTCCTCGACCGGGACGGAGACGGTCGGGCCGATGACCGGCGCGCGTTGGTGACGCTTTCCACCAGCGACGCCTATCCGCACAATGGAATTTCCGGGTTAGCCAGGCAGAAATCGGGCCGTCTGTTTTTTGGGTTGGGCGAAAACCATGGGATCGCATGGGAGATGCGCGGGGCAGATGGGCGGACATTGCAGGGATCGGACGAAGGCGGGGTGTTTGCGGTGGACCTCGAGGGAAACGGCCTGGAATGGTGGGCGCTTGGTCTGTGGAACCCGTTTGGTCTGGCTTTTGGTCCTGAAGACGCGTTATTCGCGGTGGACAACGATCCTGCGGGAGGATCGCTCAGCCGGCTTTTGCACATTGTTCCCGGTGGCGACTACGGGTACCGGTACAGGTACGGCCGCACCACCCGGCATCCTTTTGTCTCATGGTTTGGCACCCGCCCCGGAACGTTGCCCCCGGTGTGTCTGGTGGGCGAGGCGCCCACGGGGATCCTGCAGTTGGAATCAGCCTCACTCGGAAAGGAGAATGCGGGAAAACTCCTGGTGGCCACTTGGACGGAGCACGGCATTCAACGGTTGCCGTTGATGCGCCGGGGGATTTCGTACGCGGCGGAGCCCGAATGGGTGCTTCGCGGGGGGCATTATTTCCGGCCCTCCGGACTGGCGGAGGCTCCCGACGGGTCCTTGGTGATCGCCGATTGGGCAGATCCGGCTTACGAGGTGCACGGGAAAGGGCGACTCTGGCGGCTGCGCGGCAACTCCGCTCCAGATACGGCTCGGGGCGGTTCAGGTCCGCGCGGGGAAGACGGAGTCACAGGGGCGGGGCCAGGAACCGGCGAACTGCAGCGGTATGCGCGTCTGGAGGCGGGCAGTTCTGATTTTCTGGAGGGCAAAACGGCTTTGCAGAGCACGGACCCGTATGTGTACCGGGCCGCGGTTTTGTCGCTGGCGCGGGAACCGGCATCGCGCTTGGAGGCTGCGATTGCAGAGGAAAAGGAAGGCCGGGTTCGGCTGGGATTGTGGCTCGCCTTGAGGCGGGGCGGAGGCGGGCCTGGACTTTTGGAGAACGGATTGAAAGATCCGGATGAGGAGGTGCGCCGGGCAGCTTTGCAGTGGATTGCAGATGCTCAGCTTCCCGGTTGGGAGGGGCGTTTGGAAACGGCTCTCACGGGCATTGTTTCCCGGGAAACCTTTCAAGCGTACCTTGCGGCTTTGGAGCTGTTTCGGCCTGGAAAACCGGATCCGCGTGCGACGGCCGAGATTCTGGCCCAGATGGCCATGGATACGGGGCGCGCGCCGACGGTGCGTGCGTTGGCGCTCCGGAGCATGGTGCCATGGTTGCCGGTGCTTGGCCCGATCGAGTTGGCCCGACTGTCTTCGGATTCCAACGGTGCGGTGGCACTGGAGGCAACCCGGATTCTTGCCGGCCGTAAGGATCCGCAAGCCCTTCAGGCATTGAGAAGCATTGTGGAGAACGCAGGGACGCAGCGTGACATCAGGTTGGAAGCCGTGGCTGGGCTGAGTCTGGCAGCCTCGGAGGAGGCGGTTCGGGGCCTCCTGGAGGGGCTTGTTGGCGGCGGGGACAGCGCACTGGCGGGCGAGGCAAGGCGCTCCCTTGGAAGGAGGGAAGATGGCTGGGAATCTGCGGGACAGGTGCCGGTTAAACAGGTGTTGGAGGGACGGGGGGATCCCATGGCGGGGCGGCGTCTGTTTTATCACCCCAACGGACCGGGATGCTCCGTGTGCCATGCGGTTGAAGGGCGTGGGGGAGGGGTGGGGCCGGACCTGACAGACGGAGCCCGGATGCCCGTGGACCGTCTGCTGGAATCGATCCGGGAGCCCAGCCGCGAAATTGCGCCGGCGTTTGGAACATGGCGCGTTGAGATGAAGGACGGATTGGCCTATCTCGGGATCGATCTTTTTGAGGACAACAAAAAGCTGATGACCTTGGTGGATGCCACCGGCGCCAAGCACAAGCTCGCCTTTACGGAGATGACGGTGCGGGAACCGGTGCCGGTTTCACTGATGCCGCCCGGTTTGGATGCTCGGTTGAGCCTCCAGGAGCTGCGGGACCTGCTGGCTTTCCTGACTCAGCCGCGGTGAACCGCGGGCGTCCGATTTCAGCGGGCGGTTTGGAGGAGTTTCTCGGCGAGAGGTTTGAGTTTCGCGGCGTAAAGCGCGTATCCGCCGTCCTGGGTGAGGTGGATGTTGTCCGGGGTGAACAAACCGGCTTTCAGGGTCCCATCGGGGTTCAGCATGTCCCCATGGAAGTCCAGCACATGGATTCTTGGATTGGACTCGAGGTGAAGGGAATCCAAGGCGGCGTTGGTGAGTCGGATGTCCTCGTAAAAGCGGTTCCCTGGGGCGTGGGCCGGCAGGATCTTGGCAAGGATGAGGGGTGCGGACGGAAACTTTTCGAGCAGATTTTCTGCGCACGTTTTGATCCCGAGGGCGGCGGCCTCGATGCCCGTTTCCCCGGTGAAAAACATGTTGTTGTTGCCGATCATGAGCACCACGATCTTGGGCTGCAGTCCCTCAACGCCGCCGTGGTCGAGCCTCCAGAGAACGTTCTGGGTTTTGTCGCCGCCAATCCCGATGTTCACTGTCTTGTACTGGCCAAAGTGCTTTTTCCAAGCCTCGCCCCACTGCATGGTGATGCTGTCGCCGACGAGCAGGAAATCGATCGGGCCGCGGCTGGCTTCTGCGGTTTTCACCAGTTTTTCGTGGAGATCCAGCCAGGAGGTGCCGCCCCAGTGACCCGCAGAGGGCACAGACGGCCAGAGCTTGGGGAGATGCTGGTTCTGAAGGGCGCCAGGCCGGCGTTCATGTTCCGGTCGGAGCACAAAGGCGCGTTCCGCATCGGTGAGCGGCCAACCGGAGGTTTGGGGCTCGCCGGTGGCGCTGGGATAATCCAGTGCGAATCCGGTGAGCGTGCACGCGAAACTGCAGGCCAGTGCGGTGAGTTTGGGGTGGTTCATGGGGGGGGATTTTCTCGGGACTCAGGCGTCCAAGCCGGAAAGCGTGCCGGTGCTGGATGCGAACCGGTCCGCCTCGATTCCTGCGCGGTGGAGCATGCTCAGGAACAGGTTGGACATCGGGGTGTTGTTGGTTTCGTCAAAGCGCAGATGTTTGCCGTGCTTGAATCCGCCGCCTGCGAGGATCAGGGGCAGGTTCTGGTTGCTGTGCGAGTTGGCATTCCCGAGGCAACTGCCGTACAGGATCTGGGTGTGGTCCAGCATGGAACCGTTGCCCTGGCTGGATTCCAAAAACGCCTGGAGCAGTTCGCCAAAAACCGACACCTGAGCCTCCTCGATCTTCCGGAGTTCCGCGATTTTCTCGGGCTCATTCCCGTGATGGGTCAGGCCGTGGGTTTCACTCTTCACCCCGGGCACATGTGGGACCACGGAAAATGTGCTCAGGGAGAGGGTCACAACGCGGGTGGAATCCGTCTCAAATGCGAGTCGGATCAAGTCGAACATGAGCTTCGACTTCGCAATGACCGCATTGGCATCCGCGATGTCCTTGGGCAGCGGATAATCCACCGAGGGTTTCGGCTTTTTTTCCCAGTCCAGGTTCCGCTCGAGCCGGGATTCGAGTTCCCGAACACTTTGGAAATACTGGTCCAACCGTGCCCGGTCCTCGCGGGATACGGAGTTCTGCAGCGTCTTGGCCTTGGAAAGCAAAAGATCCAGAACGCTTCCGCCTGCCTGGATTCTGCGGAATGTGGCGGCTTTTTCCTCGGGCGTTCCGGCAACAAACAGCCGCTTGTAAAGGGCCTCGGGGCTGCTTTCCGAGGGCATCAGAATCCCAGAGCGCGACACCGAGATCGAGTCCGCGTAGTGTTCACCCTTGTGAACAGAAAGGGCGAGGTACGGAAACCGGGTGTCGGCGCCAATTTTTTCCGCGAAGATCTGGTCGAGTGAAAGCGAGTTCCGGAATGTTGGTTGTCCGGGGTGCGGCGCGCCGGTCAGGAAACACTGGCCAGCGTGATGGTTCCCATCCACGCCAGGATGCGAGACCCCCGAGAACGAAGTGAAATGTCCCCGGTACGCCGATACCAGATCGAGGTACGGGCTCGAGGTTTCATCCGGTTTGGGGAAGAAAAACTGGGGCATCATCCCGAGCGGGACATGGATGGCCAGCAAGCGCGGTGGAGGCTGCGATTCTGAGGCCCGGCCAAGGGCCGGGAGTGCAAGCATTGCGCCTGCGGCGCGAAGGAAATAGCGGCGGGTCATCATGGGGTGTGGGGGGTGAAAAGTGGGCTTTCCGCAAGGGCATGGATCAGCGACCGAAGCCCGTAGCCGGAGGGTTTGCAGGATTCCACGATCCGCGCAATTTCGCGGCGGTCGCTGTATCGGAGATCGGAGCCGGTGGCGTACCGGCACAGATGCGCGACAAATGCGGTCGCGAGCTTCTCGGGGTTTGCCGCCAGATGGTCGACCAGTTCGCCGGGCCGGCTAAAGGCGCGGCCGTCCCGCAACTCGCCGGAAGGATCCACCTGCGGTCCGAGTTTGTATGTGGCGCGCCATGCAGATTTGGCGTCGGCGGGTGTGGGATCCCCCTTGCCGTTGGAACGGTACCGGGTCCGGAATCCGCCGATGGGATCAAACGCTTCAAGTGCAAATCCCGCGGGGTCAATTTTGGAATGGCATGCCGAGCAGTTCGGGTCGGACCGATGTCTGGAAAGCTGTTCCCGGACTGTGGATGCGCCCCGGGTGTCGGGATCGATCTGGCTGACGCCGGGGGGCGGCGGCGGAGCTGGATCGTTCAGCAGCCGGTCCATGACCCAGAGGCCGCGTTTGACGGGGGAGGTGGTGGTTCCGTTGGCGGTGAGTTTGTGGATTGCAGCCTGGCCGAGCAGCCCGCCCCGGAGACTGTCTGGCGGGAGGTTAACCTTGCGGACTTCGACCCCTGAAACACCCGGAATTCCATAGTGCTCAGCGAGTCGCTGGGTGAGCATCGCAAAGCCCGGCTTCAGCAGATCCCGTGCGGGTCGGTTCTCGCGAATCAACTCGGTGAGAAACCCGCGGGTCTCTGCTCCCAGACTTTCCTGAAGGAGAAACCGGTGCTCGGGATAGAGCTGGCGGTCCGGGGTGGTCTCATCGAGGCGGTTAAGTTCCAGCCATTGATTGGAGAAATCTTCGATGAAACGGGTGTTCTTGGGATCGTTGAGCAGCCGGTCTATCTGGGCATGGAGGACGGCCGGGCGGGCCAGGGATCCGTTTCTGGCGAGCCCAAGCAGTTCCGAGTCTGGCGGGCTGTTCCAGAGCCAGAAAGAGAGCCGCGATGCTTTTGAGAACAGGGTCCGGTTGTCGTGCTCTGGCGCAAGGAAAAGGAACTCGGGAGAGGTGAGAACCGCCACGTACACGCGCCGCATCGCATCCTCGAAGCACTCTTTGGCCGCCAGCCGGGTCTTGAGAAGGTTCAGGTAGGGGATGATCTCTGCGGGGGCAACGTCCCGCCGGAAAGCTCGGGGGAGAAACGCGGCCAGCAGTTTCTGTCCGTCCTCAAGAGGGTGGTTCGAACACACCGATTCCAGTGGAGGGTTCCGGTCTTTTGGCGAAAGGTCTGAGTGAAGCGTGGGCATGTAAAACCCGCCAAGGGACCTGATTTTCGTGCGCTTGGGCGGGGCCACCTCTGAGGCCGCCAGTTCTTGGATGGGCAAATCGCCAAAGAGCCTGCGATGGCTTTCGGGCGGCCACTGGGAGTGGAGTGGGCCCTCAATTTCAAACCAATCCAGCGCGACGCCCGGACCGACGTGTTTGGCTGCGCGGCCGGCGACCTGGCCGACGCGTAAACCGGTCCACGGAACCGACACCGGGTCAAAAACCAGGGACTCCAATGAATCGATCCAGGAGGTGAATTCGTGTTCCTGGGAAACCATGGAGGGTGCCGTGAGCGTGGCGAGCAGTCTGCCCCCTTCCTGCTGGTGGCCCTCGGCATGCGCCCGGAGCACAGCAGCCTGGGGCGCCTCGCAGGGTTCAGGGTTCCCTTTGTTCCAGTGAAACCCCCAAACCGAGGTCTTCATCCGGTACAGCCCGGCGTAAATCGGGGCGATGTCTAAAGCGGCCTCGTACCCCGCGAGGTTCGGGTTGAGCAGGCCCACGGCGCTCTGCGTTTTTTCGGCGTTCGCCTGGGCAAGTTGTTTGGCGCGTTCCGCCAAGTCGGGCCCGGCATCCCCAACGTGCCCCTGTCTGTCCTCGAATCCGCCCCGGACCGGCAGCGCCGGGTCGTTGTTTTTGTCTTTGAGAAGCACAAACTGACCCTGGGCGAGGTTGCCCTTGAACTTGAATAGACCCGCCGGATACACGCGGCGCTTGAAAACCGGGGGCGGCGTGCTGCGTGTGGCAATGGCTGCGTCGAGCGCCTTTTCCACGGCTTCCTCATAGGCAGCCAAGTGCGCGGAGGAGATGTCCAACCCGCCCGCAATCTTGTCGTATCCTGAGACTCTTCCATCGATGGGAAGCAGCGCCGTGATGTCCAGACGGGGGAGATCCAGCAGATCGCGCAGAGAATTCTCAAATTCCTTGCGTGTCATCCGGCGCAACGGGAGACGGTGTCCGGATTCCTTGGAGGACACCGTAAAAATGCGCTGGTCGAGTTGGGCGGCAAACTCGGAGCGTTCCTCAGCTCCGGGCTGGCTCTTTTTCTTGGGGGGCATCTCCGACTGTGCAACGGCATCGTGGATCTTGATCCACGTCGGAAGCTGGTCACTTCCAAACTGGAGTGCACTCAGATCCAACCCCCCTTTTTTGGAGTCTGAATCATGGCAATCCAGACAGTATTTTTCAAAAAATGGCGCTGCCAATTCAGGGCCGGATTCTGGTCCGGGATTGGACTGGGCAACCAAGGCTGCGGGAAAAAGTGTTCCAGAGGCAAGAAGTCGGATCAGGCGCATTTTTCGGGGGGGGGACTGCGGTGGGAGAGGAGAGTCAGGGTTTGATTTGCCGCACAGGCAGCACTGGCTGGGTTCTGAGGCTCAGAGAGACGTTGTCAACAAACTGGTGTCCGAGTTCCAGAGGGCCCTTCCAACGGTCGGGTTGACACCCTGCCGCGAGATGGATCAAGGCGAAATCGGCGTTTTTGGTGAGGAGTGTCTTGGTGTGGACGCGGCGCCATGCCGGGTTCTGGCCCCGGCTAAACAGGAATTCCGCGCTGCTGGCCAGAGCCTGGCCGAGGCTGGCCGGCCAGTCCGGCCCGATCTTGGCGGGGTCTCCCGAAAACAGGCAGATTTTGCACAGAAAATGGATTTCTGGCGATGCCTCGGTCCGTTCATCCAGAAAGTCGGCTGAGAGCTCCAGAAAAGCCTCGCCCGAGGACAACGCGGAATGCAAAGGCCGGAGATCCACCAGCTGAAAAACATCGCAGGAACGCGCCGCAGCCGGGTCGGTGGAGCCCTCGGAAAAGGCGGATATCAGACGGAGTGCTCGGGTTCCTTCCGAGTGGGGTACATCTGCGACGGGCGCGGTTTGGGAGGGATCTCCGGACCATGTCCCAAAGCGGGTTGGAAACCCAGACGGGAGCATCCCCACAGTTTTTTCGAATCCGCCATCCGACATGGAGGAGACGCGGGAAATGGTGGCAACGAGTTTTGTGGTGGTCAGCGCCCATGCCAGTGGACTGCCCAGCGCGCCGAGAGTGAGGATCGCTGCAGCCCAGCGCAGAGGCGCCTTCCACCTGTCCTTGCGGACTGTGGAGGGGAGCGGTGCGGGTTCTGCACCGGAGGACGCTGCGGCCGATCGGAGTGCCGACTCCAGGTTGCAGCGGCGCCTGAAATCTGAGCGCGCAGCGGCGCTCCCGGCGAGGATTTGCTCCAGTCGAATGGAGTCCTCGTTCCGGATGGTGCCGAGCAAATAGCCATCCACGAGGGTGCCCCAGTCTTCTGGTAGTGAGTTTTTCATAACGCGGTGGATTCCTGAAGCCGGGTTTCGACGCACGTCAGAAGCTTTTCGCGGAGCCGGCCCAGCAGTTTGTAGAGGCTGTTGACTGAGCGCGCCGTGGTGTCTGCGATCTTGGAGACACGGCCCTCGCCGCGGTACGGGGCGAGCAGAAGTTCCCGGTGATGCGGGGCAAAGGAGGTCAGGCAGCGCTCAAGGGCTTCCCGTTCCATTTCCCAAATGTCCTCGGACACTTCAGCCGCTTCCTCGGCCAGGAGGGTGAGCACGTCCTCGGAAAAATCATGGCGGTCCCGGGAAAAATCGCGCCGGATCCGGAGTCCTTCGAATCGGAGGATCACCTTGGCCCAGGGAAGAAACCCATCGGCATCTTCGAGTTGTCCGAGTTTGCGCCACATGACGACGCTGGCCTCCTGCATGAGTTCGTCCACGGCTTCCCAGGACGGCATCAGGACACGGGCGTAGGAGCGCAGGGAGGTTTCGTGGCGGACAAAGAGCCGGAGGAAATCGCTTTCAGGAACGCCTTTCATGGGGGTACTCACACACTTACTGCCGGCCAGCGGCCGACCTGCCGAAAAAAGTGGAAAATTTTTGGATTTTTTTGCGGCTCCAGACTGAGGGGCCCTCTGGGGCTTCTTTTTTGGGGCCGGTTTGAGGCAAGCGGGCCGGGATTTTACGGGGATGGAATGTGGGAGAGGCCGATCAAGGTTTCGCCTCCGACAAAAGACATTCCCTCCACGGCCTCCCGGGTTTTGGTGGGGGCAAGCGTCACCACCAGGTGGCTGAGGCTGCGTCGGACCCGGACTTCGGCGGCATGGGAGGGGAACTGGTTTCTGGCCAGCCAGCGGGAAGCGCAGTCGATGGCCCACGGGTGCCATGCAAAATTGATGCTTTCTCCTGCGTTCTGAGAAATTCCCAGATGACTCGTGCATGAGGCCCGAAACTCCCCGGCGTCGTATGCATTTTCCTCAGTCCGCCCGGTCAACCGGTCCAAGTGGGCTTCGATCTGGTTCAGGAGCGTGGCTGGGAGCGGAAACCCGGTCGCGGCTTCTGCCCGGAGCAGTTCGGCGTAGAGTTGGAGCGTTAACCCCTCGGAAATGGGAACCGAATCCTCATGGGTCCGGCGCCAGCCCCAGATGCCTTTGAATTCGTAGAGGTTGAGGAGAAACTGCGCGGTTTTCTTCAGAAGCGCGTCCCGGGTTTGGGTGTTGTCTTTCCACGGAAGCGCTGCGGCATGGACCTCCAGCAGGCAATGCAGGCCCAGCGCGGTGGTGTAGGGGCTGTATTGCCCGGGGATTTTCTGGTTGGGAAAGATGTTCCAGCCGCCCGTGTCCAAAGGACGGTATCGGGGGTTGTCGACCGATTCCTGAGCCCGGCGCAGGCACTCCAGATACTGTGGCCGGTCCGGCTCAGGAATCAGTCCGGGAGTGCCGAGCGCCCGGGCCAGCATTGCCACCGTCCAAAGTCCGGGTTCCGCGTAAGTCAACCGGGATTCCTCGCCTTCCTGCCCCCGCCAGCCGTAGCCCTCCACAAAAACCTCGGGATCAAAAAGATACTTGATGTACCGGGTCAGCAGGGCCCGTTTCTGGTCCGCAGACAACTCCGGGGTCGCCAAAAGTCCGCAGATCGCCTGCGAAGAGCCCCAGACGCTCGAACCCGGATCATTGGGTTTGCGCAGTTCGGTAGCGATCCTGCCATCGGGGAGTTGGGCTGCATGGATGGCTTGGGCGATCGATGCCCGAGTTTCGGAGGCCGTTTTCCGGACGGTGCCCGTGTTTTCAAAGGAGCGGAAAAGGGAAAGGTCGTTTTGATCGAGCCAGTCCTGAAGGAATGGGGCTCCGGGCATCTTGGGAAGCGCATCGGCCAGCAGGACGTAGCCCAGCAGCGCGAGTCCGGCCACAACGGCAGGCCGGCACTTTTGCCACACCCGGCTCCAGCAGAACGGGCGGTCAATCCAGACCAGAGTGGAGCCCAGTCCCTTGAGGTGGACGCGGTCTTTGCGGAAGACCCGGGCGAGCGCGGCGTCCCGATGCGCCATGGACTCGAAGGTGGGCGTGTCCAGGGCAAGGCCTTCGGGACGCGCCATGTTTTGAAGTCGCGCGGCGAGGTTGACTGTCACCCCGTAGTAGTCGTCGGACTTGGAAACCTCGCCTGCCACCACCCCGATCCCGACCCGGGTGGGGAGCTTGGAGCCGCCGCCTTCCTCCGCCATCCGGCCGGCCACAAAAGCAGGAAATGCCAGCCGCGCTTTCTGGGCTGTCTGCACCACAAACTGAAGGAGATCATGGTCGGGTGTCTGCTCGGTTTCCCAGATGAGCAAGTGGCCGTCGCCCAGGTTTTTCACAAAGGTGGGCGGACGTTCGGTGAAAAGGTCGAGGATGGTCCGGTGGGCTGCAGCGGCGAATGCCCCCAGATCAGCGGTGGCGATCTTTTTCGAGGCGGCTGTGAAGCCCCGGATGTCGTAGATGAGGACAACAGCGGACACCTTGGCCATTGGTCCAAATCATGGGGAAACCCATGTGGGATGCACGCCCAAAGTTCCCCCGGATGAATCAGGGCTGCCGTGGTGGACGCTTTCCAGGCGGTTCCTCAGGACTGGAGCGGGTAAAACGGACCTTCAACTCGGCCGAGGCCAGCACCCGGCCTTGGAGCGCGGCTTGGAGTGTCTCCAGTGTGACGGGTGCGTTGGCCGATAGTTCCGGGTCCGCTGAGAGGGCGTACAGGGTGAGGAAATACGACTTTTCACCGGGGCCCTTGGATTGAGGGGGCGCGTATTCGCCGCGCCGGTTGATGGAGTTGAGTCCAAAATGGCCGATCGACTGTGCGTTTTTTGGAATCTGGCGGGTTGAGCCCGGAATGTGGTGGAGGATCCAGTAGCATTTCAACCGGCCCTCAGGATCCACATGGTGCATGGTGAGCGCGTAGCTCTGGGTTCCAGGAGGTGCACCTTGCCATTCCATGGGGGGCGAGATTCCGGCACCTTCCCCGGTGAACTCGGCGGGCAACGTCCCATCGGATGGCACCGCGGGACTCCGCAGGTTGAACCCCTCCTTTGGCCGTTGCAGGTCCTTGGCAACCGGTTCGCCAGAGGGTTCCTCTCGGCGAGGCGGTCTTCCCTGCTCGGAATCGCGTGGAGTTCTTCCACGAGATCCATCTGCTGGTTCCCGAGGTTTTGGGGGGCGGTCCTGATTGCCCGGTGGACGGGCGCCTGCGTTTCGTGCCGTGTAAACTTCCCGGACGGGTGCAGAGTGAGGCGACTGGAACTCAAACGGATACGAACCGTCTGGAAGAGCCGAGTAGATCACCTGGTGCTTCTCCCCGCGGATCTCGTAGGAAAGGCGCCAGGTGTTGGGATTCACAGTCTCGTGTCCGGTGATGCTGGCGCCCCGGAGCGCCTGTAAGGCGGGCCGTACCGGGTTTGCGCGGGGCTGGGGGTCGACTTGGCCATCGCGTTCAATCACTTCTCCGTGGAATCCGCCATTCACAAACGGATAGGAGGTGGAAGCGTGGTAATGGTAGCCGAGGGGGGCGTGCTTGTGGCCGCGAAATGTGTCCAGACCCGAGGGGGGCCTGCCATCCTGCTCCAACGTGCCCACGAGGGGATACCCGTCCAGAGCATAGGCAATCGGGTTGCCCCGGCCCACCACCGGCTCAAGGTGCAGCGGGGCGGCATGGTAATGGTAGTCGTCGGCCCGCCCACAATGCCCCCCCCAACGGTCCAGTTCCCCAATCTCAGCGGAAATTTCGCCCCGGTTGTTTTGCGGGTTGAAGATCGGTATCCCGTTTGCTGCCAGAGCAATGGCTCCGCGCAGGAACTGGTTGTGGATCGAGCGCGGGTTTTTTGCGGGAACGGGTTGGAGCGGGATCTGCCATGCATTGGAGCCGGTGTAGGGCTGGGGCAGGGGCACCTGCTGTTGCCACGCTGTGATGCCGGTCATCATGGGATGGGTGGGCAGGCCGTTCCCTTCCACGTAAAGGTTCCTGCCGTCCCAACGGACTTGCACGGCCGGGGCGAACTTTTTGAACACAGCAGCCTGGGCGGGTTCGGAGGCGGCGTTGCGCACCGGCACAGCCGATCCCGAAGGTGGAACTGTGTTTTGGGCGAGAAACCAACGCGGCTGGTTTGTTCCCGCGCTGGAACTGGGGTCATGGGCCGATGCGCCGTGGGCGATCAGGATGCCAACGAATCGGAGGAGTCGGAAGTGGGCTTGCATGCGCGGGAATTTCTGCTGTCCCGAGACTGCCTGACCCGGCCTGAAGAAAAGGTGAAGACGCTCAGGGGCGCTGGAGTTCGGGCAGTTCCACAAACGCGTAACAGAGCATGTGCAGGATGTGCATCTGCACGTCCTCAACCCTTCCGTAGTGGGTGTCTTCGACTACCAATACCTGGTTGGCAATCTCCGAGAGCCGCCCGCGCTTTGCACCGACCAACGCGGCAGTTTCCACACCGTTGGTTCGTGCCCATTCAAACGCTTTCACCAGGTTGGGCGAATTCCCGCTCACGCTCGCCGCAATCAACAGGTCGCCCGGCCGCGCAAAGTTCATCAACTGCCTGAGGAAACAATCTTCATAGCTGTAGTCGTTGCCCAGCGCCGTGATCCATGCCGTGTTGTCCGTTAACGACAAAACCCGGACCCGGCGTGGGAGCGCGTCGGAGGAGCATTTTCCGAGGTCCGTGGCAAAGTGCGAGGCGTTTGCGGCGCTGCCGCCGTTGCCAAGTGCGAACACCTGTGCATCGCGTTTCCAGGCGGACTGGATGCTCTGGGTGAGCCTTTCGATCGCCTCCAGATTCACGGATTCGAGGGCGCGGTGTTGGGCGGCGATGTAGTTTTGGAGCCAGGTTTTCATGGGATTTAGGATGCAGGGTTTCGGAGACATTGTGCTGCCAGTGCCAGAGCACCAACGGGTACGGCGTCCTCGCGGAGCTCAGAGAGGCGGAGTCCGGGGCCGGGCAGAATCGCGTCCATCAGGAGCGGGCGGAGGTGGAAATCCACGGCCGTCTTCAGGGGTTCGCCCAGAAGCGAAACGCCGCCTCCAAGGATCAGGATTTCCGGGTTGAACAGGTGGACCACGTGTGAAAGCGCATGGGCAATATGTCCCGCAGCGGTCTCGAGGATCTGAAGGGCAAATGGATCGTTTTCTGCGATCGCCTGCGCAAGGTGACGCGCCTCGCCCCCGGGAGAACCGAGGGAGAGTCGGGTAAGTATACTCTCCGGGTTTGTCGCCAAGCCCTCCCGGATGCTCCGGTCAATGCTCCACCCTGAACAGACGTCCTCCGGCCGGAGCCGGGAACGGTCCAATGCGAGGTGCCCGATCTCGGCTTCCGTGGGCGATGCGCCGTGGTAGATCCGGGCCTCGTGGATCAGGCCGCCTCCCATCCCTGAACCGATGGTGACGTAGAATACGGGGTCAAAACCCCGGCCCGCGCCGTGCACCGCTTCGCCCAGCGCAGCCGCATTGGCGTCATTCTCCACAAACACCGGAAGGCCTGAGATTTCCTTCAGCCATGGTCCGAGCAAAAATCCGGTCCATCCCGGGACATGGTAGGATTTTACGACCTGGCCCGTGCGCCAGTTGACGGGGCCGCCGTATCCGACGCCGATGGCGGCTGGGTGGTGCAGGGCGATCAACTCTGGGAGAATCCTTTGGATTTCCGACCGGATACCCTCCCCGCCGCGTTCCGGGTTTACGGTGCAGCGGCGACGGTCCAGAATAGTGCCATGGGAGGTTCCCACGCTGAGTTGAAGTTTTGTGCCGCCGATTTCGATGGCAAGCAGTCGAGGATGGGGATCGTTCACAGGGTTTGGGATGGGGGGAGCGAGGGGAGCAGTCGGAGAATGTCCGGTCTGGTGGCGCTTCCGGAGGTGCCGAGTTGGTGGACCACGTGGGAGCAGGCCAGCATCGCGAGTTGCAAAGATTCCACGGTGTTGGCGCCCGCTGCGGTTGCCGCCGCCAGATTTGCCGTGACGCAGTCCCCGGCGCCCACCACGTCGATGGGCCCGCGCACCGGCAGTGCAGGGACCAGAATCGGTTCTGTCTTGCCGGGTTCGGCACAGACGATACCCCGTTCTGAGAGCGTGACGCAGACCGGTTGGCCGCTCCGGTCCGCCAGCGCCTGGGCCGCGCTCCCGCACCGCGCGGGGGAGTGGTCCTTGAGCCCCACCAGTCCAGCCAGTTCCGCCGCGTTGAGTTTGAGGCGGCAGGCCGGAAACCTGCCGAGCCCCGATCGGCTGTCTGCAAACACCGGGATGCCGGGGTGCGCTGCCGACAGACGCCCGAGGGCCTCCAAGACCCGGCTCGTCACGGTGCCGGTTTCAGGGAGATCCACCTGGTCCATCACCACCACGGCTGCGCACTCGGGGAAAACCATCTCCAAGGCGGCCACAAGCGAATCCGAGACGGGCTCCGGCGTTGGAGACCAGTTCTTGATGTCCAGCCGGCTGAGTTCAACGGGTGCGACCCCAGGGGAAATCAGGAGCGGTTTGACGTAGGTGAAAGTCCGGCGGAGCGGGGTCTCCATGAAAAACCGGGGATCCACCCCAGGCAGAGAGCAGACGGCGGACCGCAGCTCAAATCCTTCGCCGTCCCGGCCATGAAACCCAATGGGGACGATCGAGCCGATTCCGAGGGCGGAAAGGTTGTTCAAGACCGTGCCCGCGGCACCGGGTTGGGGACGGATTCGGGTGACATTGTGGACAGGGAGCCCGGTTTCGATGGAGGTCTCTGAACGGGCCGGGTCGATTTCGAGGTAGCGGTCCAGACAGAAGTCGCCCAGCACCGCAATCTTTAGACGGGGGAAACGGCCGAGGAGAAATTCGAGGCGTTCTTGGGTCATGGCCGTGTGAGTGCGGCAAAGAGGGCATGGAGGAAAGCCACATTGTCGCACTGGTGGTAAATCATCGGGGCCTGCATTCTGGAAAAGCTTTTGCAGAAGCGCAGGTAATAGGCGGGATGATTTTTTGGGGGTTCCCCCGCCGACCAATCCCACCCGCCATTGTCCTGAAGGTCGACCACGTCGATGGAGTGCCCGTGGACGATCGGTCGTCCTGTCTGAAGGCGGAGGTTGTTCACGCAACTGAGGGATTTTTCGAATACCTGAGGGCCCATCACCGCCGAGCCGATACAGAGCACCACACCATCGTCCAGAAGGTCGGCCGATGCTCCAAACACCCGGAAATCCAAGCCGCCCGCGCGGCCAATCGCGCTGCCGGTGAAAAGGGGGTGGTTGGAAATAATGTCGTATCCGATGCCCGGATGAACGGTGGCCGGGACACCGTGGCGCCATGCGGAGGCAAGGATGGAGGCTTCGGGGTGCCGGTGTTCCACCCGCATCGGGCCGGGACGCAGCAAGCCGGACTCAAGGGCGCCCAGCAGGTCCGCCCGCGCAGAAGCCAGAGGGTGCCTTGGTTCTCGCGCAAGGCTTGCCGCCAGCGAGTCCGCATCCGGAAGAACAGCGCCGTTCTCACAGATGAACCTTCCCACTGCCGCCCCGTAGCCGAGTTGATCCAGCGCGCCTGCCAGAAGCGCGGCATGGAGGCAGACTGCGGTTTCCTCCCAAATCCCGAAGGTCCCTGCCGCCACGTTCTGTTCGACGCTCTCGGTGGACACGCCCGACCACGCAAACTCCCAGTCATGAATGGAGCCTGCCCCGTTGGTGGCAAGATGGGTAACCCAGTTTTTTTCCAATAAACGGTCTACAATCAGGGCTGCGCCATTGCGGAGCAGGTGGGCACCGTAAATCAGAAAAACAGCGGCCCCCTTTTCACGCGCGCGCCGGACGCGCTCCGCGCATTCCTGGACGGATTCCTGCAGCGGTCCAGAAAGGAGGGGCGGCGGGGAATCTGGATTGATGAGCACGTCCACTGCGCGCGAAAGGCTCTTGCGCTCCTGCAGTGGCCGGATCCGGAGCCTTCCAAGGTCGAGTGCGGAATGGGGGATCATCGGCCCAGAAGATGGTTTACGAGGGAAACGGCGTCGCGGTAGTCCGGGATCGCAGCATCTGCCCCGGACTCGAGCAGTTGCGTGAGTTTGTAGGGGTGGGGAATCCCAGAGCCGTTGTTTTCCTCGTCGCTGCAAACGGCGACAGCGAGCCCGCCGAGTTGTTTGGTGCACTCGATTTCCACGGGGCCGTCGCCAAACGCGAGCAGGTTCTCGCCTCCGATCTTTTCCGAGGCGAGGATGCGCTCAAAGACCTCCAGTTTGCTGAATCCCGTCGGGTCGGGTGCGCTCCCGTAAATGTGGTTTCCAAAAAAGCAGGTTAATCCGAGCGCTTCCGCCTCTTGCCGGACCCGGTATTCGACCGAGCTACTCAGGATGACCAGAGTCAGGCCCAGCGAGGACAGGTGTTCAAGCAGGGGCCGCGCGCCGTGGACCACATAAGCGTCTTCTGCGCACCGTCCATCCGCCATCGCATCCAGACGCTCTTGGATCCGGGCGTCCAGAGCCGTCTGGAAATGGTTCCTGAGCGTTT
Organism: uncultured Spartobacteria bacterium; assembly: GCA_903901425.1. Lineage (GTDB taxonomy): Bacteria > Verrucomicrobiota > Verrucomicrobiia > Chthoniobacterales > Chthoniobacteraceae > CAIURC01. The sequence goes on from CAIURC010000063.1 coordinate 45,098, forward strand.
CCGGGGCCGGGCAGGATGCGGCTTCAGCGGCAAAGCGCTGCATCTGGAGCAGGGATGGTTTGCCGTTCATTCCATAAACAATCGATTCCATCTGGGTGGTCCACTCGGGCCGCCCTGTTTCCTCGGGCCGGGGCCAGTGGGCGCGGAACGTTTCAAACATGAGTTCTGGCCAGCCGTGGCGGACCCAGGAGAGCGTGCCGTCAAAATCAAAGACCACGTGCGAAATGGTAGTGCGCGGCGCGCAACGGACCAAAACGCCGGGAGTGGGGAAGGAGGGGGATCCGTTCATGGGTTGCAGTGTAGGCCGGAACCGGGCAGAAGTGTGACGACAAACTCTATGCCAAAAGCGACATTACTGCGTCCCTTTTCAGGACCCGAAAGAAGCACGGCCGAGATCAAACGCTGGCGCCAACGCCGGGAGGCATGGACGAGAAAAATCCAGCATGCGGAATTTTTCCTGCAACTCTTTGAGCAGATTCCTGGGGTCCATTTCTTTGCAAAAGACCGGGACGGCCACCTGATGTACGCGAGTCGCGGGCTGCTGGACCGGTACGGGTTTGAGGAGGAACAGGAGTTTCTGGGGCGGACGGATTACGACATCAATCCGGGATGCATGGCCGAGGCGTACGTGGCGGATGACCGGCGGATTCTGGGGGGAGAGGTGGATGCGGTTGAGCGGATTGAGCTCTGGTGGGATCGCCAGGGAATGCCGGACTGGTTTCTGGTCAGCAAGCGGGTGGTGCGTGACCGCGAGGGGCGGATCCACGGCGTGGCCGGGGTCCTGCGAAGGCCTCAGGATTTTGAGCGTTCACTGCCCGTGTTTGAGGGCGTCTCCAAGGCTGTTGAAATCATCCGCCACAAGTTTGCAGACGGTATCCGAATTGCGGATGTGGCCCGGCAGTGCGGCCGCTCGCTCCGCCAGTTGCAGCGCCAGTTTCATTCTGCGTTGGGTCTCAGCCCCCAGGATTTCCTCACCCGGACCCGGGTTTTGGCGGCGATGCGGTTTCTGGAGGAGACGGTCTTGAGTTGTGCGGAGATTACTGTGCGCTGTGGGTTTGTGGATCCGAGCGCATTCAGCGCGCATTTCCTGCACTGGGTGGGGGCGACTCCCATGGAATACCGGCGGCGGAGCGGAATCCAAAAAACAAAAGGGCCGGGCCGGGGAAAACCCCGGACCCGGCCCGAGTGAAGGCGACTTCCGGCCTGCCGGCGCGCCCGCAGAGGATTACGGGAGGATAGAATTGGTGTTTTGGAACTCTTCGAGCGGCTTGGCGGTGACCTTGCGTGTGAGGGTGGTCACGTTGCCATCCGCATCGGTTGCGATGAACGTGAGGTTGTTGGTGGCTTCGTAGAGTTCACAGAATCCCCCAAAGAAGCCGTTGCCGTTCACGTATCCGGGGACCGTGGGATTCCCATCGTCATCCACGGGAAGCGGATTTCCAAGGGCATCGGTGAAGTCGATGGAGAAGGGGGTGTTGGTCGTTTCGTCTCCTGGGTCACCCGAGGATTGTCCCTGTCCGTTGATGAGCAACCCAAGTTCCGGTGCGTTTGAGGCGTCCGCAAGTTCCTCGGGTAGGGGGATTGCACTCGGAAAAGTCGGGGATGGTCGGTCGGTCACACTTCCCAAAAAGTCGACTCCGAACAACTCGGGATCTGCGGCCGCGGGCACCATGAGCCTGAGTTTGGGGCCTTCCGTATCCGCAGCGGCCGTGAGGGAAACGCTCCGGACATAGGGATTTTCCGCGGCAAGAACCCTATGAAACCGCGATTTGATGACCCCCCTGCCGTAAGCGACGCGGGCGCCCGAGGCCGAGCCGAATGTGACGGAGACGGGAATGGGTTGGTTGGCAAAGTTCCGCGAGGCGCGCGTGGAAAGCACGGCGAGGCGGTCGGCGGCAATCGAGGTTTTTTCGCCCGGAGACGCGATGTCCGGTGCCAGCGTTCGCTGTTCGAGAGTGAATGTCACCGTTTTGGATTGCCGGCTCCACTCGATCTTAATCGATCCGGTCTGTTTGAAGAGGGTCACTGGGTTGCCTTCCTCATCGGTCACTTCGTTGCCACTGCTATCGAGCTTTGGGTAGCTGTACCCCAGCTTGTACAAGGCGCTGGAGCCCAAAGGCTTCGGTTGGCCGGCTTCATACAGGACGCCGTTGATGGTTGTCGCCCGCGTAAAAACGCCCCGGCCCTCCTCTGCCCCGAGGGTGCTGCTAAAGGAGTAATCCCCCACGGTGATTGAAACCGGCGTCTCCTCATTGATGGAGTCGAAGTCGAAGTCGACTGAGCCCGCCTCCGGATCCTCGGGGTTTGTGCCAACGCCCTTCAGGTTGGCAACAATCCTCGCATTCACCTTCTGGGAAGGCATCTTGCCGTAGCTGTACACCTTGATGAACTTGGGGGCATCGTACCGGTTGTCCCCGTCATGGTCGGTGATGAGTTCTTCGCCGGCGTCCCACCTGCCGTTGCCGTTGGCGTCGTCGAACTCGTCGCCGGGGTTTGCCGGGTCGGGTTCCAGAGTGAAATAGCGCACCAGTTTTTCGGTGAGTGTCTCACCGAGGGTGATCTGGGGCTTGAATGCATCTCTGTTGGCGAGAATGCCAGTGCCGGCCATCGCCCAGGGGGCAGTGACGAAAATTGCGGCAAGGGCGGAGACGGCGGGGTTCAGTTTCATGGTGTTTTAGCAGATGGATCGAAAATGCGCCCGGGGAGGGCACGGACGTTCCAACTATTTAAGCAGCCACCATGCCAGATGCCGCAGAGCGCAGCCGGTCCGCTTGAAAATTCTCTAAGGTTGCAAGGGCTTGTGAGTGCGGCACACCGGTCTGGGTTCTCGGAAATGAGAAGCGACAGGACTCACTGGCCAAACACCCGGCACATTCTGGACTCCACGCTGGCGCAGCGGGCCAGTTGCTCGGGGGTCAACCGGGCGAACGTGTCACCGTAGCGCCGGCGCCACTCGTCCACCTGTGCGCGCGCATCTTTGGAGTCTTGAACCGTGAGCTTCCTGCGAGCCGCAAGGGTTTCCCAGCGCACCACGATTTTTTCTGCCTCCGTGAGGGCTTTGTCCGCATCAATCCTGCAGCCTGAAAAAAGACTGAGAAAGACGGTGCCCCCCGCCAACCCGAGGGTTTTCAGGGATACTTTCACGAGCGATCGTATGCGGCAGAAGGGCGGCATGAGACTCCACCCTCCGTTTGCACCGGCCGGTGGTCCCGTGTCAAACCCTCATGCCGCGTTCCATCCCGTTTCAGCGGGTGGACGCCATGAGTTCCTCGATGGATTCGGGTTCGATCGGGATGGAGGCTGACAGGTTGACGGGGCCGGATTCGGTGACCAGAACGTCGTTTTCCAGCCGGATCCCAAACCCTTCCTCAGGCAGGTAGATGCCGGGCTCCACAGTCAGGACCCAGCCCGGGGCGAATGGTTCGGAGTAGGATCCCACATCGTGGACATCCAAGCCCAGCGGATGGCCCAGCCCGTGCATGAAAAATTTCTTGGACGCCGCGGCGCCGAGGTCGGGTTTTCTGAGATCGGATTTTTTCAGGAGACCGAGTCCGACCAATTCCTGGGCCATGACCTGCTGGGACTCCCGTTGCCAGTCTCTGTGGAGGCGCCCTGCCACGGCGCCTTGCATTCCGGCTTGGAGCACGTTCAGGACTGCCTGGTAGACGGCGCGTTGCCGGCGGGTGAACCGGCCGGAGACGGGCAGGGTGCGCGTGATGTCCGCGCAGTAGTTCCCGTAGCGTGCGCCCACGTCGATGAGAAGCAGGTCACCCTTCCTGCACGGAGCGCAGTTCTCGTTGTAGTGCAGCACGCAGGAGTTGGCGCCTGAGGCCATGATTGGGTTGAAGGCGAAACCAGCCCGGGCCCGGGTGAATTCATGGGCAAATTCCGCTTCGACATCCGACTCGTGGATGCCGGGTTGGAGCACCGCACAGGCGCGCAGAAAGCCGTTCCGAGTGATGTCCACGGCTTTCCGGATCAGGTCCACCTCGGAATTGGACTTTACCAAGCGCAGCGGGTGCATCAGGCGTGCCAGACGCCGGTACTCGTGGAGCGGGTACCGGGCTTGGGTTTGGCGGATGAAGCGCAGGTCGCGCGATTCCACCTCGGAATCGGCCCGGCCGTTTTCGTTGGAGTTGAGGTACACGCAGTCCGCCTCGCACATGAGGGAGTGGAAAAAGCCGGGAAGCTCATGGAGCCACCGGACCTCCTGAATGCCGCTGATCTGCGAGGCTTGGGTCTTCGAAAGTTTGTGGCCTTCCCAAGTGAGCAGGTGCGGGTTGGGTTCGCGCAGAAACAAAATCTCCCGGTGTTGTGGGTTGAAGGCGCTCGGACTGAGGATCAGCACCGAGTTTTCCTGCTCAATCCCGCTCAAGTAAAACAGATCGGAGTTGGGATGCATCAGGAGTGTGCCATCGCCGTTGGTGGGCAGGATGTCGTTTGCGTTGACAACGGCCAGGGCTTTTTCCGGAAGCAGTTCCCGGAGGCGGCGGCGGTTTTCGACAAAGAGGGAGGGGTGCAATGGGGCGTGACGCATGATGGGCGGAAGGATCCGAGCCGGCATCCTAGAGGGTTCCGGGGGGCGGCGGGAGCGTGTTTTCAAAATTTTGCGGCCCCGGCCTACGTCCATCTCCCAAACGGCGCCCGATTCCATGGGGGGGGAGCGCATGGCAAAAGCGGGCTGGAAAGGCTGGGCGGGCCGGAACTGGGGCTGAAACGAGGGCTGAAACGAGGGCTGAAACGAGGGCTGAAACGATGGACGGAAAGATGGACGGAACGGGGGTTGAGAATGGGGATGTCACCACCGGTGGCACCGGGGCCAACACCGGGGGCCTGGTTTGGAACCAGAGCGGGTGTGCGGAGGAGGGAGCCGGGGCGGCGGTGGTCTTGGTGGAGGACAATCCGCTGGACGCGGAGCTGGCGTTGCGTGCGCTCCGGACCTGCGGCATTCGCGGGCGCCTTCTGCATCTCCGGGACGGCCAGGAGGCCATCGATTATTTCTTCAGGGACGTTTCCGATGGGGGGAGGGGCGTGGAGTCTGCAGGGGGCACAAATCGGTGGACTGGCGCGGAGGGTGTTTCTGGGGAGGCGGCCGCTGGTTGGGTGGGATCCGGCCCCAGTGCTCCGGAGGAGCAGGGCAGTCTTTGGGGGGCACCTTTGCCCCGGGTGCTGCTTCTGGACTGGAAGCTGCCCAAGCGGGACGGTACCGAGGTGCTCAGGGCGGTGCGCAACCACGCCCGGACCCGGTTTTTGCCGGTGGTGGTCCTGACTTCGTCCCGGGAGGAGCGGGACCTGATGTCCAGCTATCATCTGGGCGCGAACAGTTACATTGTGAAGCCGGTGAACTATGAGAGGTATCTGGAGGCCGTGACCATGCTTGGGGTGTATTGGATCACCCTGAATCAGGTGCCTGAAGGTTCGGGGGGCATCCCGGTGAAAGCCGGGGGTGCGGATTCCGGATGCCCTCCATTGGGGGAACCCAAACCGGGGTAAAGCCTGTCCATACAGGTCCATACAGGTCCATACAGGTCCATACAGGTCCATACAGGTCCATACAGGTCCATAAGGGGTCCATAAGGGGTCCATAAGGGCACTCAGACATGCGAGGAATGGAGGCTGGCAAGCCGGGCTAAAAGGGGGCAGACACTCTGGGATGCGTCGGTTCAAAAATCCGGGGATTACGCGGTCTGTGGCTTGCCTCTGCGCGGTCTTGGTGTGGGGCTGGCCGGCTTCAATCCGCGCCGGGGAACGTTCCGCGCAGCGTTCGGTTCCGCCAACCTCGGGTGAGGGTGCCGGGGTGGAGAGTGCAGCAGGAACCGGCGGAAGGACGGGAAGGGGGGGCGAACGGAGCAAGCAGGACGAGGTGGGACGGGGCGTTCCGGAAGGGTTTCCATGGCCGGGGGTGGAGTGGCTCCCGGAGGACGTCCGCGCTGGTGTGCGTTTTCATCTGGGGGCCGGGAAACGCGTGGAACAGAGCAGCCGCCAAATTTTTCCGACCGGACTGGGTTCGGCATGGTACGCAGAGTTTTCCGGGGCTTCAGCGGGTTATGTGATCCGCGGGGAACTGGGGTGGGAACTTGGATTTTCTGGGGTGCAAGGAGATCCCGTGATTTCTGGCCCAGACAGCGGATGGGTGCCGGGTGTGCCAAATCTCCAGCAGTTTCCCGTGTCTGGCCGAATGGCACGGAGGGTGGCCTCTGGGTGCGTTCCAACTGCAGCTGGAAACCTGCTGGGATTTTGGAGGGGGCGCCTGAAATCGGGGAGGAGGGCCTCGGTGGATTTGGCGAATGGCAGGGGGGAAGTGGCTCCGGATGCCGGTGAGGACACGCTCAGGGAATTGACTTTGGCGGTCCGGAACCGGCTGGAGATGCACGAGTTTCGGGACGAGGCGGGTTATACGGAGGATGGGATGCCACTGGCCGGCGCGTATCCGGGGGAGTTGGTCCATGCTTTGGGGGCGGTGGCGCGGGAGGAGGGGATGGAGTTGAAGGCAGAATTGCTCCCGTTCGATTTTGGGGTGTACCGGTCTGAGATTGGGCAGGGGCGGCCTGTCCTGCTCTCGTGCGTGGTGCGTCTTCCCCACAAGCCGCATTTGTCGTGGGGTCATGAGGTGTTGGGTGTGGGCTGGGGAAGGTGGCAGGGGGCGGAATGGGTGCTGGTCCGAGACAATTTTTTTCCGCCCGGGGCACCAGGCCAAGTGCGGTTGCTGCCCTCCAAAGGGATGGGAAGCATGGTGGTGGTCAGACCCTGATCACAGTGCAGGGGGGAAGACTTTCTCGGCCCGGTCGGCTCAGGACGGCTGGGGCACCGGCAGGGAATCGATTTCGGAATCCCCTTTTGAGACGACGCAGTAAAATGCCGGGACAACGAACAGGGTGAACAGGGTGCCGATGAGCATGCCGGACACGAGCACGATGCCGATGCTGTTCCTCGCGCCGGCACCGGGTCCGGAGGCAAGAATCAGGGGGAAGTGTCCAATGACCGTGGCCACGGTGGTCATGAGGATGGGCCGGAGCCGGGTGGATGCAGCCTGTGCCACAGCGCTTTGCTTTGGGAGACCCTGTTTGCGGAGTTGATTGGCAAACTCGACGATCAGGATTCCGTTTTTTGACACCAGCCCCACGAGGGTGATGAGTCCGACTTGGCTGTAGATATTGATGGAAGTCAGTCCCAAAAAGCTGAACAGGAGAGCGCCCGAAAGCGCCAGGGGCACCGATCCACCCAGCACAATCAGCGGGTCCCGGAAGCTTTCGAACTGGGCCGCCAGCACGAGGAAGATGAGGAGGATGGCCAGAAGGAGGGTCGTTTGAAGCCGGTTGCCCTCAATGCGGAGTTGGCGCGCCTCCCCGGCGTAATCAATGCTGAAGCCGGGAGGCAAGATCGCTGCGGCCTCCGCTTCAAGAGCCTTGAGGGCCTTATCCAGAGGCACATGCGGCGGGAGTGCTCCCTGGATCTTTGCAGCGTTGAGTTGCTGAAAACGGTTGAGGGTGCGGGGCTCCGTTGAAGAACGCAGCGAGGCGAATGTGGCGAGTTGAACAAGTTCCTGATTTGGGCCTGTGACGTAAAAATTCCGGAGTTGGTCCGGGGTGAGACGCTCGGCCCGGGCAACCTGGGGAATCACCTTGTAGCTCCGGCCCTGCATGCTGAACCGGTTCACGTAGTTTCCACCCAGAAGCGTTCCCAAATCGGCCCCAACTTTCTGCAGGTCCAAGCCGAGCGAAGCCACCTTGTCCCGGTCGAAAACGACCTCGCTTTGGGGCATGTCATATTTGAGGTCGGAATCGGCAAACACAAAGAGGCCGCTCTGGAAGGCTTTGGCGACCAGGCGGTTTGCAAATTCGAGCAACTGGTCGGGTTCAGCCGTGGATGCGATCACAAATTCAACCGGAAACTGGCCCCCGCCAGGGAGCGGCGCCGGCGTGGTGGCAATGACCCGGATCCCGGGAATCGTGGAGGTTTTGGCAAAAACCTCGCCCACGATTTCCTCGGTGGTCCGGCTGCGTTCGCTCCAGGGTTTGACCCCCATCCCGGAGAATCCCCCAAACGCCTCGGTGATTTGAAAAGTGTGCTTGGTTTCGGGAATGCTCTGGAATGCCGCGTGCACTTTCTCCGTGAAAAGCGTGGTCTGTTCGATGGTCGCATTGGGTGCTGCCTGAACAATTCCAAGAATGACCCCCTGGTCTTCCTTCGGGGCGAGTTCGCGTTGGGAGAGCGCTGAAAAGATGGGGATGAGCGCAATGACGATTCCGGCAGCCGTGAGAGTCACAGGCTTCCAATTCAGAGAGGATTCCAAGGCGCGCTGGTAGCCCGCGCGCAGTCGGTCAAACCGGTTGTGAATCCAAGCGGCGTACCCGGAATGGCTCTGGTGAGCGCGGAGCAATTTGGAAGACATCATCGGGGAGAGCGTCAGGGCAACGACTCCCGACACGAGCACGGCCCCAGCCAGTGTGAATGCGAATTCCCGGAACAAAGTTCCCGTCAGGCCGCCCTGGATGCCGATGGGAGCGTAGACGGCCGCGAGGGTGATCGTCATTGCGATGACGGGCCCCACCAGTTCCCGGGCGCCGCGCAGTGCCGCCTCGAGGGGGGAGAGGCCTTCCTGCAGGTGGCGCTCCACGTTTTCGACCACCACAATGGCGTCATCCACCACAAGGCCGACAGAAAGCACGATCGCCAGAAGGGTGAGCAGGTTCAGAGTGAAGCCGAGCAGCACCATGATGAACCCGGCGCCGACCAGGGAGATGGGGATGGCCACCACGGGAATGATCACGGAACGCCATGACCCCAGGAAAAGGAAAATGACGATGACCACAATCACCAGAGTCTCAATCAGGGTATGCAACACCTCGTGCAGCGCGTCGTCGATGTACCGTGTCGCGTCGTAGGGAACGCCGAGCCGGATCCCCTTGGGGAGCTGGTCCTCAATCTCGGGAAGCGCTGCCCGGACCGCCTGAATCACTTCCAGCGAGTTGGCTGTGGGCAGGACCCAGATCCCCATGAACATGGCTTTCTGCCCTGAAAACCGCACATCCGTGTCGTAGTTCTCGGCTCCCAGTTCGATTTCGGCAACATCGCTCAGGCGCACCACGGTGCCTTGGTCTTCTCCAACAACCAGTTGACGGAAATCCGATTCCGAACGCAGGTCGGTGTTTGCCACAAGGTTGATGGAGGTCATCGAGCCCTTGGTGCTGCCCACGGCGGACAGGTAATTGTTGGCCGCAAGTGCTGCGCGGATTTTGGACGGAGAAAGGTTCAGGGCCGCCATGCGGTCCGGATGCAGCCAGATCCGCATGGCAAAGGTGCGGGCACCGAGGATCTCGGCTTTCTGAACGCCTCCCAGAGCGGTGAGCTTGGGCTGCACCACCCGGGTGAGGTAGTCGGTGACCTGATTGGGAGTGAGCTCTTCCGAGGCGAACGACAGGTACATCTGGGCAAACTGCGTGTCGCTCAGGGTCAACTCGATCTCGGGTGCCTCCGCTTCAGGGGGAAGGTTGTTCCGGACTTGAGCCACCTTGGCTTGGATCTGCGTCAGCGCCGCGCTTGTGCTGTAGTTGAGCTTCAGGTGGACATTGATGATGCTCAGGCTCTGCGCAGACTGGGAGTCGAGGTAATCAATCCCGTCGGCGCTGGCAATGACCCGTTCCAGGGGGGTGGTGACAAATCCCCGGACCAGATCCGCGCTGGCCCCCACGTAGCGGGTTTTGACTTGGACCACCGCGATGTCGCTGCGCGGGTACTGTCGGACGTTGAGGCTCCGCAGGGATTGGACCCCGGCGATCAGCAGCAGCAGGCTGATCACCATGGCCACCACCGGCCGGTGGATGAAGAGGTCAGTGAACCTCATGAGTTCTTGGGTTTAGGCGAAGTCTGTGCCGGGGGTTGAAGCGAGTTGTCGACCTGCACCCGTCCATGGTTGCGGAGCTTGAATACCCCGGCCGAAACCACTTCGTCGCCTTCCTTCACGCCCCGCAGGACCGCCACCATGTCACCCCGCCGTTCGCCCGTCTGTACAAACTGCTGTTCCACGGTCTTCTGCGGTTTTCCATCTGGTCCAGGCGTCTCGGTCACGATGAAAACCGAGTTTCCGTAGGGGGCGTAGGAAACCGCGGAAGCCGGCAGGATCAGGATGTTTTCACGAATTGGTAGCAGAACCTCCACCCGGGCAAACATGCCCGGACGAAGGTGACGGCCGGGGTTGGGGAGCGTGCCCTGAAGCCGGATGTTGCGCGTGGCAGGGTCCACTCTGGAATCCACGGCGCTCAGGGTGCCTTCATAGGGCGCCTCGCCGGCGCCCTCGGCGTTGACCCGGATCGGGATTCCTTTCTCCAGTTGCTGCAGGTGCTGTTGAGGCAGGGCAAAGTCGATCAGGATCGGATCCAAGGACTCCAGGCGCGCCACCGGGGTTCCCGGGGTCACATACTGTCCCAGATTGACTTCCCGGATTCCCAGCAGTCCACGGAAGGGTGCCACGATTTTTTTCCGGGCAATCAAGGCTCGTGTTTCCGAGACTGCGGCCTCGGCTTGGCGCAGAGCAGCCTGCGCGGCATCGAATTCGGCTGGAGAGATGGCCCGCTTGGAGAGAAGCTCCTGTTTGCGCTTCAACTCCGAGCCAGCCAGTTCCAGCCGCGCTTCGGAGGAGCGCAGTTGTGCCTCCTGCTCGGTCGAGTCGAGTTGGAGAAGCAGGTCCCCCTCTTTGACCTCGGACCCGGATTCAAAATGGATTTTTGAGACGATCCCGGGAAGGTCGGTGCTCACCAAAACCCCTTGAACCGCCCGGAGGGATCCGACCGAGGAGAGAACCGGTTGCCACGGGGTGGCCGAGACGCGATAGGTGGTCACCGCCGTGGGGGGGGGCGCAAACCGGGCTCCCATCGCCATGCCGGCGCGGATTTGCCGGTACTTGAGAAAGCCAATGGCCACCAAGGCCAGCGCCACAAGCCCCAGCATCTGGAGCATCTTTCGGGTCAATGAACGTTTCCGGATTTCCATGGCAGCAGTGCGGCGGTTTTCCGGGTTTAATAGCCGGGTCTCGGGTGGAGGGGAAGTTTCTTGCCCCGGAGTCTGGGGCTCTCCGGAAACGCTCAAAGCGGAATACTGGGCGGGGGAAGCGGCGCCCCGCTGGAAACCAGATTCCGATAGGTCCGGGGCGGGACACTGTACGCTTTCCGGAACGCTCTTGAAAAAGCGAACAGCGACTCAAACCCGCACGCCTCGCCCACCTCGGACACGTTCATTTCGCCGGCTTGCAGCAGCTGGGCGGCCTGGGAAAGGCGGGACTCCCGAATGTACCGCCCGAGGCTTACCCCGAGCCGGTCCCGGAAAACAGCCCGCAGATGGCTCACGGAGTAGCCCAGATCCTTGGCCAAGTCTCCAATAGTCACGGCCTCCCGCAAGTGCGCACGCACATACGTGTTGATCCCTTCCAAAATCACGTCCCGCGCGTCGTCGCTGGAATGAATGTCCCGCCGCTCCTCGGCAATCTCCGGAGCTCCCGCCAGATGCAGCAGCAAATGGGACAGAATGTGGGAGAGTTCCAAGCCGGACTTCGTCCGGTTCTCCCCGGGCAGCGTGTAGAGATTCAGCACTTGGGTCAGCAGTTCCGAGGCTTTGAGGTCCAGCCTCCTTGGGGTGTTCCGCAGTCCCAGAATGGGATCAGGATGGGCGAGGTCAAAAGTGATGAAGAGCCAGTCCAGACTGCCCTTGGCCACGTCCATGAAGTGATGGAACTGGTGGGGGAAAATCAGGGCGCATTCCCCAGGCTGCAATTCGTGCGAGGCATGGTCGATCCGAGCGGTGCCGCCCGTCTCGAAAACCGTCACCAGCACGTACCGGTGGTGGTAGTTGTTGCTCACGCACTCAGGCCGGAGCGAGGCGGCGTCTGTCCGCCGGAAAAGCAGAATGTTGTCCGGGGCAAACGCCTGTTCGATCCGGATCCCGTTGAACAAACTGGTGGGCGGTTCGAGTTTTTTCAGGGCTTTTTTGAGGACGGGCAGAAAATCAGGAGTCGCTTTCACGGGATCGAGGTGCGGTCAAAATGGGATGGGAGACCATGCACGAGGCACGGCAGGAATCAAATCAAACACCGGAAAGCCGTCCAGGTTTCCAAAGTGGCTCTCCGGGCGGGGAATCGAAAATGACAAGTAAGTTGACAAAGATGCGAAGCGCGATAAAAGATCTGTCCATGCTCACCGCCCCGATCGCCCCCCAGTCTTCCCTGGATTCCGCAAGGCATGGCGCCGCACCGCGCCCGGTTCCGCCCGCGCTCGATCCCGGGTTCCTGCCCGCATTCCAAGCTCATTCCCACTACGCCGACCGAGTCGGTCGCAGCGGACGCGGGATGCGTCTGGTCATTGGCTTGGAGGGGGTGTCAGGCGCTTTTTCCCGGTACGAAACCCTGGTCTTCCCGGAGCCGGATTCGGAGACGCTGCGGCATGTGGAAAGGACGCTGAAGTTTTTGCTGTGGGCGCGTGGTGGGGGGCGGGTGTGGCTTGGCGGTCCCAAGAAGGTTTGTGAACGGGTTGCCGCGGTGTACGGGGGAACTGGGGAGCGTGCTTTTGACGCGGAACAGATGGGCATCGTGTATGATCGGCGATTTGAGGTGCTGTGTGTGGATGCGTCCGAGGTGCCTGAGGAGAGGCGGGGGGGATCTGCCTTGGGGGGGCATCTGGACGGGTGCAGGATCGGGTTTGACCTCGGAGCCAGCGACTTCAAGGTGGCCGCGGTTCAGGACGGTGAAGTGCTGTACAGCGACGAGTTTCCGTGGGACCCGAAGCGGCAGGTGGACCCGGCGTATCATTTTGACCATCTCCAGAAGGGGTTGGAGCGAGCGGCGGGCTATCTGCCCCGGGTGGACGCGATAGGGGGCAGTTCAGCCGGTGTGATCGTGGGGAACCGGTTCCGGATTGCGTCCCTGATTCGTTCAGTGCCCGTGGACCGTTTGGAAGAGGCGCGGGATTTGTTTTTGCGGATCCAGCAGCGGTGGGGGGTTCCTTTGGAGGTGGCCAACGACGGGGACGTGACGGCACTGGCTGGGGCGTTGTCCATCGAAGGCGGGGCGCGGGGCGGGCTTCTGGGGATCGCGATGGGGTCGAGTGAAGCGGTCGGATACTTGGACCCGTTCGGACAGATCACCGGATGGTTGAATGAACTGGCGTTTGCGCCGGTGGATTTTCAGGAGTCAGCGGCGGCGGACGAATGGTCAGGTGACCGCGGGGTGGGGGCGTTGTATTTTTCGCAGCAGGCGGTAAACCGGCTTCTGCCGGCTGCGGGGATTGAGGTGCCGCCTGAGATGGGGTTACCGGAGCGATTGAAAGAGGTGCAACGGTTGATGGCGTTGGAAGATCCCCGCGCTGCTGCCATTTATGAGACCCTCGGGGTGTGCTTTGGGCACGCTCTAGCATATTACTCGGAGTTTTACCGGTTTGAAAACGTCTTGGTCCTTGGGCGTGTCACCACGGGGGCCGGTGGCGAGATTCTGCTCGGGCGCGCGCGCCAGATTCTGGAGCGGGATTTTGCCCAGAGGATGGGCGGAGTCCGGTTGCACGTGCCGGACGAGAAGAGCAGGCGGGTGGGGCAGGCGATTGCGGCTGCCAGTTTGCCGTTGATTGCCTAGGGTGCGTTCTGTTTACCGAGGAGATGCATGAGCTCAGAATTTGGATTTGAAGGGAAAGCGGACGTTTTTGTGCCAGACGGTCTTGGGTGGGAGGCGGCGACGGCCCGCGTGACCCACTTGGGCGTGGGTGCCCATCAGGATGATTTGGAGTTCATGGCGTACGACGGGATTTTACGGTGTTACAGGAACGCCCAGAGCTGGTTTGGGGGTGTGACCTGCACCGATGGTGCGGGGAGTTCCCGCACCGGACCCTACGCCCATTACACCGATGCGGCACTGTGCGAGGCGCGGGTCTTGGAACAGCGTCAGGCAGCGGTGGTGGGGGAATACGGGGTCATGCTTCAGTTGGGGTACCCGAGCCGGGCTGTGAAGGAGCCGGGTGCTGCAGGGTTGGTGGCGGATCTCCGTCGGATTCTGGCTTGGAACCGGCTGGAATGCGTTTACACGCACAATCCGGCGGACAAGCACGACACCCACATCGGGGTGGTGGTCGCGTTGCTGGATGCGGTCAAGGGGCTGCCCCGGGCGGCCCGCCCCAGGAAGATCTACGGATGCGAGGTGTGGCGGGATCTGGACTGGCTTGCGGACGCGGAAAAAGTGGTGATGGACCTCAGTGGCCGGCCCAATCTCGCGGCGGCCTTGAACGGATGTTTCGATTCCCAGATTAGCGGCGGCAAACGGTACGATCTTGGAGTTCTGGGGCGGCGCTCTGCGAATGCCACGTTTTTTCAAAGCCACGCTTCGGACGCCGCAACGCAATTGGCGTTTGCCATGGATCTGACCCCGTTTGTGGAGGAGGACGCACCGGACCTTTTGGAGTACGTTGGGGGCGCGCTGGACCGGTTCAAGGAAGACGTGCTTGGACGCCTGCGCCGGCGCATCGGACGCTGATTTTATGGAGATTGTCATTGAATCGAATTCCGAGAGGGCCGGGGTTTTGGCGGCCCGGTTGATTGCGCGTTTGGTCCGTGAAAAGCCGGACGCGGTGCTTGGACTTGCGACCGGCAGCACCCCGCTTGGGGTTTACCGGGAGTTGGTCCGGATGCACCGGGAGGAGCACTTGGACTTCAGCCGGGTGACCACGTTCAACCTAGACGAATACGTGGGCCTGAGCGGTGCGCACCCGGCTTCCTACCGCCGGTTCATGGAGGAAAACCTTTTTTCCCAGATCAACGTGGCCCCGCAGAACGTGTTCATCCCGGACGGCATGGCCTCGGACGTGCCCGGGTTTTGCCGGGAATACGAGGACCGGATCCGGGCCCATGGCGGGATTGACGTGCAGCTTCTGGGCATTGGCGGGGACGGTCACATCGGCTTTAACGAGCCCAGTTCGTCCCTGGCTTCCCGGACCCGGATCAAGACGTTGACGCCAAAGACCCGGCAGGACAACGCCCGGTTTTTTGCAAGTCCCGAAGAGGTGCCCCATCATGTGATCACCATGGGCGTGGGCACGATCCTAGATGCCCGGCAGGTGGTGTTGCTGGCTCTGGGGGCTGGCAAAGCCCGGGCGGTCCGGGAGGCTGTGGAGGGACCCGTCACGGCCATGGTTCCCGCCTCCGTCCTGCAGATGCATCCGTCTGTCAAAGTGCTGCTGGACTCTCAAGCCGCCTCGGAACTCGAACGTTCCGACTACTACCGTTGGGTGTACGAGAACAAGCCCGATTGGCAGCGGTTCTGATTCCTGAACCGGCGGGAAATAGACCGGTCCCGTCCGGTCTGATCCGGGGGCCGGAGGGGTTCTGGAGCCAGCGGGGTCGGGGTTTCGTGCCAGAGCCCAACCGGGGTGCTTCCGGGGATTGCAGCCCGGGCTGTGGCCGTTTAAAAGGGAGGGGTTCGAATTCAGACAAATGACCCCCACCCCATCGGCCATGGAGTATCCGCAGGATGCGGGAACGGCGTCCCTGCTCGGGGCGCTCCGTGGCAAGGTGGATGCGAATCCCTCAGACGTTGCGGCTTTGGAGACGTTGCGGGATGCGCTCCGGCAACTGGGTTTGAGGGATGAGGCCGTGGAACTGTCTTACCGCCTGGCCGAGGGGTACGCCGGGCGCGGAGAGTTTTCATTGGCGTTGCTGGAGTACGAGGCGCTTTTGCGGAGTGAACCGGCGGATTCGCGGGTTCTGGAGGCCCTCGCTGGTGTCGAGCGCCGGATGGACCGGGGCCGTTCCGGGAGGGAATCCATCCGGATGGATTTTGAGGGTGTTCTGGAACCGGACGTCCAGGCTGGAGCCGGCCCGGAAAACGGCGAGGATCCGGCGGATACGGAGTTGGCCGCCTTTCTGATCCGGAGCCATCTTGCGCCGGAACTGGTGGTGAAAAAGGTGCTTTCGGACATCCACCGCACCCGCCGGAAGCCAGCCGGATGGCGGACACCAGTGTCCCTGGTTTTGGAGGTGGCAACGGCGGTGGACTTGGACAGGGAAGAGGTTTTGGTTCGGATGCTGGACCGGACCCAGATGGCATACGTGCCACTTTCGGAGTACGAGGTGGACCGGAGTGCGGCGCGTTTGATTCCTGAGGAGCTTGCGGTGGGAGGTTTGATGGTGGCGTTTGACCGGATGAGCACCACGGTTTTGGCGGCGGTGTCGAATCCGTTTGACCGAGTCCGGATGGAGCGGGCGGAGGCGGCGTTGGGGTGCGATGTCCAGTGGTATCTGGCCTCGCCGGAGTCTGTGATCCGGGTGCTGGGAGAGGTGTACCGGCTTCCCGCAGGGGGAGGTGGGCCGGCATGAAAACTCGGAACCTTGGGGAACGGATTGCGCGGCACCTGGTGGGGAATGGGCTTCTGCCGGAATCGCGCTTGCAGGAGCTTTTGGAGGAGCAGAAGCGGTCCGGGCAGAGTCTGACGCGGCTTTTGTCGGAGCGGGGGGGGGTGGCCGAGCTGGATTTGATGTTGGCGGTGGCCCGGTGTTTGGAGGTGCCGCCGGTGAACCTCTCCCGGATCCGGGTTTCGCCGGAGCTTCTGGCCTTGGTGCCCCGGGATTTTGCCCGGGCCAACCGGGTGGCTCCTGTGGCCCGGGTGGGGAAACGGCTGTTTGTGGCGATGGTGGACCCTCTCAACGTGGTGGCTCTGGATGAACTCCGGCAGATCACGCAGTTGGATGCGGTCCCGATGATTGCCACGGAACAGGCCGTCCGGGATGCTTGGGAGGGGGTTGTTTCGGCCAAGGCCTCCATGGAGGAAGCCATGCGCGCCGCCGGTGACGTGCTCGCGGTTGAAACCGGTCCCCAACCAGCGACTGCCTCACGGAGGGACGATCTGGATCTGGACTCAGCGCAGAATGCGGGCTCGGACGCTCCTGTGGTCCGGATCGTGAATCTGATTCTGGGCCAGGCCCTCAAGGAAAAGGCGTCGGACATCCATCTTGAACCCTTCGAGGACCGGCTCAAGTTGCGGTACCGGGTGGACGGGAACCTGGTGGAAGCGAGTTCCCCTCCCAAGGCGTTGCAGTTGCCCATAGCGTCCCGCATCAAGATTCTGGCGGGATTGGACATCTCCGAGAGGCGCCTGCCGCAGGACGGCCGGTTCAGGATGCGCGTGACGGGGCGGGAGGTGGATCTGCGCGTTTCGATTCTCCCCACGGTTTTCGGGGAGAAAATCGTGATCCGGCTTCTGGACCGGGCAAGTTTAAGCGGGAGCATTGACCAGTTGGGAATGGACGCAGCGACCCTGAGCGTTTTTCGGCGGGCGGTGGATGCGCCGCATGGGATGATTCTGATGACGGGCCCGACCGGTTCGGGCAAGACCACAACCCTGTACTCCGTCCTCAACGAGCTCAACCATCCCGAATACAACATCGTCACCGTCGAGGATCCGGTCGAGTACCAGCTGGCCGGCGTCAATCAGGTGGCTGCCAACCCCGGGATCGGGCTCGGGTTCGCCGATGCGCTCCGGTCCATCCTCCGGCAGGACCCTGACATCGTCATGATCGGTGAAATCCGGGACCGTGAAACAGCCGACATTGCGGTGAAGGCGGCGCTGACCGGACACCAGGTGTTATCCACCCTGCACACCAACGACGCTGCAGGCGCCATGACCCGACTCGATGACATGGGCATTGAGCCTTTCCTGATCGCGTCCTCGGTCATTCTGGCCTGCGCCCAAAGGTTGGTGCGCCGGGTGTGCCCCAACTGCAGGGAGGAAATCACCCCGGGTTCGGAGTTGCGCGAAAAACTTGGCCTGCTGCCTGAGGACGGTTCGGTGTTCTTTCATGGCACTGGTTGTGCCCGATGCAAGGGAACGGGCTATGCCGGTCGGGCTGCCATTCTTGAGGTGTTGCCTGTGACAGAGGAAATTCGCCGACTCATCATCCAGAGGGCATCTTCGGCAGTGATCAAGGAGGCGGCTGTCCACGGCGGAATGCGGACACTGCGCAGATCTGGTCTGGACAAGGCGGCGCAGGGGGTGACCAGTCTGGAGGAGGTTCTCCGGATCACCTCGGAGGATCATTAAGGCCGATGAACACGTTTGATCTCCGCGGTCCGCTGCAGCTGCCTTTTTTCCTCAAGGGTGAGCCGGGCGAGCTTTTGAAGCAGACGCGGTCTCGCTGTCCGGTATGCGAGATTGGATTGCCAGCGGAAGTCTGGCGGGCGCGCAACCAAGTCTGGTTGCGGCGGCGTTGTCCCGAACATGGGGAACAGACCACCTGCATTGCCTCCGATGCCCGGTTTTACTGGGTGTCGCGGGGGAGCAGCAGCGGGGACTGCTGTGGCGGCAGCGCCTGCAGGGCTTCTGACGGCGGTGTGGCGGGTGTTCTTGGGGGAAATGCGGGGCTGGCCGGAGGCGACATGGACCGGCTTTCCACCTGTGTGGCTCTGATTGAGGTGGTCAACTCCTGCAACCTCGCCTGCCCCACGTGTTACGCCGATTCTCCTGCCGGAGCGGGACGCGTGGATGCGGTGCCAGTTGAAGAGTTGAAAACCCGGATTTCCGGGGTTCTGGAGCGAAAGGGCGAGATTGATATCCTGCAGTTATCCGGAGGCGAACCCACGTTGCACCCGGACCTTTCTGAGCTGCTGGACTGGCTGCGCGGCGAGTCCCGGATCAAATACGTTTTATTGAACACCAATGGGGTCCGGTTGGCGCGCGAGCCTGGTTTTGCGGAGCGTTTGATCCAATCCACCGAGCCGGGCCGTTTCCAGATCTACCTCCAGTACGATGGACCTCAGGAAGCGGGCCAGCGCACACTCCGGGGCGCAGACTTGCGCAGCCTCCGGGAAGGCTGTCTGGATGTCTGCGAACGACTCGGGATCCCGGTGACCCTGGCGATGACGGTGACCCGGGAGAATCTGGGCTGGATGTGGGCCGCGGTGGAGGCGGGTTTGAAGTGGAGGCGGGTCCGGGGAATCACCTTTCAGCCGGTGTTCGGGAGTGGCCGCGGGGGGATGGCGGCACGAGAGGCGGCCTTGACGACGGCAGATGTGATATTGGGGTTGGTGGACCAGTCGGCGGGCATCCTGGGATTTGAGCATTTCACCCCGCTTCCCTGCGGGGATCCAAATTGCGCGACGACCGGCTATCTTCTGAAGGTGGGAGACGGGGTGCGTTCAATCGGGGAGTGGGTCGATTTCCGGGCGTTGCAGGGTTTTCTGGCGGACCGGTTGCGGTACCAGGTGGAGGATCTGGCCCGGTGCGGCTGCGAGTCGGAACCGCTGGGCCAGGTGTTGAAGGAACTCGAATGGGATGCCAGCCACACGTTCCGGTTGCTGATCAAGCCGTTCATGGATGCCCGGAGTTGGGACGAGGACCGGATCGACCGCTGCTGCACCCATGTGATCCGGCCGGACGGCCGTCTGGACTCTTTCTGTCGCTATTATTCCGGATCAAATCCATCCCATGGAACCCGACCCTGAGAACCCGAAAATTCCCGCAGGAAAACCCTTGGGCACGGCATTGTGCCTGGCCTTTGCCCCCGCTGCCCTGTTTCTCGTTTGCTGCTTGGTCTTCCGATTTTTTCTTCAACAACCCCCGCATTTTCTCGGTGCGCCATTTTTCGTCATCGGGATTCTGGGGTTTGTGACGAGCCTTTTTGCAGGCATCCGCCTTTCACCTGACAGCCGGCTGGGTGGGGTTCTGCTCGGGCTGGGACTCTGGTTTGTGAACCTGGCTGTCTCGGTGTTCGGATGCGGCCTGATCTCCCGGTGAACTCGGACTCGGCCTACGGCTGGATCGTCCTTGGCTTGGTCTTGCTCGGGCTTTGGAAGTGGTCCCGCGCGGCTCGAGGCGATGTGCGTCTGCTTCAAATTTATCTCTGGGGAATCATCGGGGCGTTTCTCGGGGCAAAAGTGGTCTATGGATTTGCCGAGGGCTGGTGGATACCCGATGCCGGCCGGGTCTGGCTCCACTGGGTAGCTGGGAAGTCCATCCTGGGCGGACTGCTTGGGGGCTGGCTGGGAGTCGAGTGTGCCAAGCGTGCCACGGGTTTTACCGCACCCACGGGAGACCGGTTTGCGGTCATGGTCGCAGGCAGCACGTGCGTGGGGCGTGTGGGGTGTATGCTGCACGGGTGCTGTCTCGGCGTGCCGATGCAACGGTGCGCCTGGAGCGTGACCGATGCCTGCGGGATTGACCGATGGCCTGCTGCCGCCGCTGAACTGGCATTCACTGGAGTCTGCTCGCTTCTGCTGCTGGTAATCCGGAACAGCGGGCATTTCCGGAACCAGCTTTTTCACCTTTACCTCATTGGATACGGTCTTTTCAGGGCATGGCACGAGACACTCCGGGACACGCCGCGGTGGGGGGGCGGCGTCAGCGGATACCAGATGGTGGCACTGTTCATGGCTGGGCTTGCAGCCGCAGCTTATGCGTTGCGAGCCCGGGGACAGGCGGCGGATTCCGAGGCCGGCGGTTGACCGGTTTTGAGGAGGGTTCACGGCGGACCGGATCCTCCAGTTGGCAGATGCCGGTGTCTGGCGGAGTGCTGCGGATGGGGTAGATTGTAGGACCATGGAAAAAAAGGGTCAGTCCGACGAGGGGGCGGGCGAGTGGGTTTACCGGGTGGACGGGATGCGCTGTGCTTCTTGCGTGGGCAACGTGGAACGGGTGGTCGGTTCGGTCCGGGGTGTGGAGCGTGTGGCGGTGGATTTGCTCGGGGGAACCGTCCGGGTGCGTCCCGGTGCGGAAACGGATCCCGGCGCAGTGGCGGACGCTCTGGCCCGGGCCGGGTATGGTGCGGAGCGGGTCTTTGGGGATCCATGGCAGGATCGGGAGGCTTTGGAGGAGACGGCCGCTGCGCGGCGGGCATTTTTCCGGGCGGGGCTTCTGGCGTTGCCACTTTTGATTTGTGAACTTGGGATGCACTTCCTGCCCGCAGTCCATCATGGATTGCGGGAGGTTCCCGGTTTGCCGTGGGTGCTTTTGGCGCTTTCCACTGGGATCCATGTGGGGCCCGGCCGCCAGTTTTATATTCAGGGCTGGGCAGCCTTTCGGAGGAGGGTTCCTGACATGAATTCCCTGGTGCTGCTCGGAGCCGGTGCCGCCTATCTTCAGGCATGGGCGGTCCTCCTTCTGCCAGGCATGAAACACGGCATGCTGGCAGGCGCGGGGGACAGCTCCGGGATTGTGGTTACGCTCGTTCTTCTGGGGCGCTGGATGGAGGGTGTGGCACGTGGAAAAACCGGGGATGCGGTCCGAAGTTTGCTGGAACTCCAGCCGAAGACGGCCCTCGTCAGGCGGGCGGGTGTTTTTGAAGTGGTGAATGCCGCCAGTTTACGGGTCGGGGACGAGTTTCTGGTCCGACCCGGAGAACGGTTTCCCGTGGATGGCGAGGTGTTGGAGGGGGTGTCGTCGATGGATCGAAGTCTGGTGACCGGTGAGTCGGAGCCGGTTGTGTGTGTGCCTGGTGTCCGGGTCTTGGGCGGGGCGTTGAACGGTCATGGCGGGGTGGTTTGCCGGGCAACTCAGGTGGGTGGCGCCACAACACTGGCGCGGATTGCGGACATGGTCCGGCGTGCCCGGAGCACCAGACTCCCGGTGGAGGCGATGGTCGATCGGGTGACGGCGGTGTTTGTTCCCATGGTGCTCGGGATTGCTGGAGCCTCATTTCTGGGGTGGCTGTGGTCCGGGAGCGGTTTGGGTGTGGCATGGACACACGCGGCCTCGGTGATGATTGTCGCCTGTCCCTGCGCCATGGGATTGGCAGTGCCAACCTCGGTGCTGGTGGCTTCGGGGCGCGCGGCCCGGCTCGGCATCCTGTTCCGCAAGGGAGAAGCGTTGCAGCGCTTGGCAGGCATCCGTGTCCTGCTTTTCGACAAGACGGGCACGCTGACCTCTGGACATTTTCAGGTGGTGGATGTTTTGCCCGGCCCAAGTGTGGCTGGGGATTGGCTTCTGCGGTGCGCGGCATCGGTGGAAGCATTCTCGGAACACCCTGTGGCCGGGGCCTTGGTTCGGGCAGCCGCAGAACGCGGGCTTGAGCCGGGTAAGATCTCGGATTTCCAAGCCGTACCCGGGCGTGGTGTCAGTGGATGCTGGGCGGAGGATAGGCAGGAAGGAGTGCTGGCCGGCAGCATGGCTTTCATGAGGGATTCGGGAGTTTCGGGCACGGAGGGTACAGAAAGTGCGGCAGGTGCGGAGGCACCTTTGACGGAGGTGCATGTGGCAATTGGTAGACGGTACCTTGGCCGGATCCGAGTCGGAGATGAGATTCGAGCGTCGGCACGGGATGCGGTGCGGGCGCTTGAGGCGATGGGGATCCGGGTGGCGATGGTCACCGGAGACCGCCTTCAGAGCGCGGGGGCGGTGGCTCGAGCGCTGGGTATTAGGGAGGTGCGCGCGGAACTGGATCCGGGTGCGAAGATGCGGGAGGTGCGGGCATTTGGTGGAAGCGGGCCGGTGGGATTTGTCGGGGACGGGATCAACGATGCGCCTGCGTTGGTGGCGGCGGATGTGGGGATTGCCATGGGCGGGGGCACGGATGTGGCGGCTGAGAGTGCGGGTGTGGTCTTGGTTGGCGGTGATTTGCGGCGGTTGCCGGATGCAGTTCGGTTGTCCCGGGCAACTGTGCGCAACCTGAGGGAGAACTTGGGCTGGGCGTTCGGATACAACGCGCTGTTGATCCCACTGGCTGCTGGCGTTTTTGAGCCGGTATGTGGCCTGAAATTGACTCCGGAGTTTTCAGGTCTGGCCATGGCGTTTTCGAGTGTCAGCGTGTTGCTGAACGCTCTTCGGTTGCGCAGGTTCCGGGCAGTTTTTCCGGAAGATGGGCGGACGGCGAAGGACAAAAACGGTTCTCCCCAAACGGATGGGGAAGCTATAAAGAGGGGCGATGAGCGGGTGCAGTCATCCTGAAAATATCAAGCCGGACCTTCTGCTGGAGGCGGCGGTTCAGGTGCTCCGGGAGCACCAGCACCGGGTGACGGTGCCGCGGCGCGCGATTCTTTCCGTATTGGTCCGGGAACACGGGCCATTCACCGCGGACGAGATCCACCGGCGGGTCGGGGGCGAAGTGTGCGATCTGGTGACGGTGTACCGGTGTCTTGGTGCGATGGAGGAGATTGGACTGGTGCGCCGGTGCGATTTTGGCGACGGCTCCTACCGGTACGAGGTGAGCGTGGGTGGCGAGCACCACCACCACATCATCTGCCGGTCCTGTCACTCTGTGGAAACTCTGGACCGTTGCATGGCAGAGGAGCTCGAAAGGCTCGCCCGAAGAATGGGGTACGTGGCGGTTTCGCACACGCTTGAAGTGTTTGGGGTCTGCACAAAATGTCAGCAGACCGCCTCCCAAGACGGACCCGCCACCCGAAGCGGGGTGGTTGTGGAACGGCTCCCCGGAGGATGTTGCCCGCCACCCAAGCAGCGTTCCCGGTAGCGTCCCATCGGTCGGGGCAGTTTCCAGATTTCAGTCTCCCTCGGCTCGGAACGGAACCAGCGGCACGGGAGTCGAGGGTACGGCGGCTGCTGCGGAACGTTTCTCTGCCAAAAGGAGCGTCGACTGCGGGGCCTGCCATCGGTAACCGAACCCGAAAGGAAGCGGGGCGAGATACACCCTCCGGTACAGCGATTCAAGCTCGGGTTGGTGGAATTGTTTGAAAAGTTCAATCGGTCCTGGATACGCCCCCAGTGCGCGGATCTGCCACGTCTCAGCGTCAAAGTAACGCAGAGGAATCCCGGAGTCGTCTTCCAGAATACGCTCCGCGTTCTGGAGAAGAAACTTCCGAACGGTGGAGAAATCCTCGGTATGCATGAGGTAGGAAGCGGATTTGACGAGCGCATCCGCAGGGCCAAGTGTCGCGCACCATTTCAAAAACCCGCTCCGCTCGACGGGCCCGCTGGAAAGGTCAGTGGAAAAATAAAACAGGGTTTGCTCCGGGCTCGGCCCTCCTTCGGAGGAGCGTTGGAACCGGATTTCTACCCCATGAAAGGGGGGCGCGGATTTTCGGAGGGTGCCGTCTTTCTGGAGTCCAACGGGTTCAATGGACTGGATGCTGCAACCGTGGCGGGCGAGGAACAGGCAGAGAATCGGAAGTGTGCCCCGGAACGACGAGGCCTCGAAGTCGGTCCGCATGTTTTTGGTGATGAAAAAACTCCAGCTCAGGACCGAGCTCAGGGACTGGCGGAGTTGTCGCAGCCCGGCGGACCGCTGGGCGTCGTTCAGTGAGGCGATGTCCGGAAGCGTCCCCACGGGTTCGATCCCGCAGAGCACGTAGGTGGGGGCTTCCGGGAAGAAGGCGTGCGCGTAAAGGATGTCGGGGCCGCTGAAAAAATAGAGGAGCGGCCTGGCGGGGTCCGAGGGGAGAAGGGGGGGGCGCCAGGACCGAATCGGGCCCAGTTGCCGCTTTTCCAACTGGCTCCATGCGGCATCAAGTTCTGAGGAATGCGCGGTCCAGTCGGCCTGAGTGCACAGCGGGGCAAGCGCAGGGTCGCCGGTCGAAAGTCCTGCAATGAATCGGGCGATTTCATCCGGGGGGGAGGCCATCAACCGGGACGCAACGAGCAGAAGGCAGGCGAACCACCATGCGGGAAGAGTCGGCATGGCTTGTTTCTGTACAATAAAGCACCGGAAATCCAGCGCGGCCCGTTCCCGAAGTGGGGTCAGGGCGTGCCCAGCGCCTTTTGGATGGATTCCGCAACGCGGAGCCCGAGAAACTCATATCCGGCCGGATTGAAATGCACGTCGTTGGGGTTCTGCAATTCCGCTAGGTGCGGGGTGATTGCGGTGAACAAGTCGTCCACGGGCAATTGGTGTTTCTTGGCCAGTTCGGCGGCAGCGGCGTTGCGCTCTACAATCGATGCAGCAAACTGCTTTTTAGCCGGATCTTCGGGGATGGGCGTTGTCGTGGCCCAGACGACATGACGGGCCCGTTTCTTCAGACGTTCAATGATGGATTCCAACCGGCTCTGGTAGTCTGGCAACGGCGTTGCGCGGTCGTGGATCCCGAAGTTGAAATGGATGACGTCCCACTGGCCTTCCCCCAGCCAGATATCCAGTTTCTGGACGCCCGCAGCGGTCGGGCCGCAGTTGGCCGGGGCCCGGTGCACATTCGCTTTTCCTTCAAGTGCCTTGCGAGTTGCCTGCGTGTACCCCCGGGAAACCGAGTCACCAATCAGAAGCACACGCGGCAGCTTCGGGTCGTCTTTAACAAAGTCCCAGGCGGTAGAACGTCCCGCCACCTTGTCGGATTTGTGAATGGGCAGGTAGAAGCCGCCCAAGTTTTCCTGCAGGACCTTTTCCCACTGCTGCTCTTCAGGGGAAAGCTTTGAGACGAGTGCGGAATAGGCCTCCGAAACGCGTTTTTCGGCCTCCAGTTTTTTCGCTGCGGCCTGTTGTGCTGCGGCTTCAGCGGCGTTGGTCGGTTCTCCTTTTCGCGCATCTTCAGCGGCACGCAGCGGGAGCATCGGGGCTAGGAGTTGGGTGGAAAAAAGCAGCAGAGTGGCAGGGCGCAACAGGGAGTGGGGCATGGTTTTGGGGGGTGATTCACCCTCAGGCTGCACACATTGAAAGCCATCCGCGATTCAAAAATTCCCCGGCCTCCGTGTCCACGTGATGCCCCGCGATTCAGGGGGTGAGGGTGGGGGGCGGGACATCCGCACCACGAAATACCTCAGATCCAGCCCGACACAGTGCAATTGAGTTGACGACAGCGCGGTGGTTCGGGAAGGGTCGCAAGGGTTCCGATGGTTGCACTTTTCCGCCAAACTTTCCTCGTCCTCTGCGCCTGTTTGCTGGGTGGCACCCACTGGGCGGTGTTGCAGGTGGCGGCATGGACCAGCATGGCCATCGATTCCGCAGGGCGCGGTCCGGGAGTCTGGGGGGCGCGGGTGGGTGAGATTGTTTCAGGCCAAAGGCCTTGTCACCTCTGTCATGCGATTGATGCCGGTCGGAGGCAGGAACAGGGGGACGACCGGAATGCCCCTGCCGCTGTCAAAATTGTGGCGGCCAAATACTGTGTCCCCGACCAAGCCCCTGTGCCCACTGAGCCCGAGCAGGGTTTGGTGAAATGGTTTTCTGCGAATCTGTGTGCTGTGAGTCGTGTTCTGACTCCGCCGACTCCACCGCCTCGGGCCTGAGGTTCATGGGCGTTTTCTCTGGGAGCCCGTCCTCCGGTGTTTTATCCGGGGGATCCGAGGCCCGGACTCTCAAATAAACGTCCTTCAAGGCAGCAGGAGCGCGCCGTCCCCGGTGTGGGATGTGGTTGGTGAAAACGGGGTGCGCGTTGGATCGGGATGAGCCGGGATTGTTCAGTTCCGGGTCAGTCTGGGGAACCGATCTATGAACGGCTCACGGGCCGGATTCAAATGCTGCTGCTGTTTGCATGGAATGGATTCCGCAAACAGGTCCCCGGAGTTCACGCCGCCTGGCCGGGCGGCATTCTCCACTGAAACGCTCTTCGATTTGAACCGATGAAAAACCCAGTCTTTGTCCGCGAAATTCTTGCCACCACAGTTGCCAGCCTGTTGCTCCCCAAATGTTCGATTTGCGCTGCTGAAACGCTCCCGCAGACCGAGGTGACCGCCCGCCCTTACTCCCTGACGAGCCCCGCACTGGAGGTCCTCCGTGCCGAGGCGTCCGCGGTGGCCGGGGGCGTCTCGGTGGTCGACGCCGAGGTTTACCGGCGCGGCCGTGCCACCACGCTCAAGGATGCCTTGGAGAGCGCCCCAGGCGTTTATGTCCAGCCGCGCTTCGGCAGCGAGGAAGCTCGGATCTCCATTCGCGGGTCCGGCCTCCAACGGACCTTTCATGGCCGCGGCTTGAAACTCCTCCAGGACGGTGTCCCCCTTAATCTTGCAGACGGAGGGTTTGACATGCAGGCGGTGGAACCGTTGTCGGCGAAGGCGGTGGAGGTGTACAGGGGCGCCAACGCGCTCGAGTTTGGGGCCACGACCCTCGGTGGCGCGATCAACTTCCGGGCGCCAACCGGGTATGATGCTCCGGCAGCGGCTCTCCGGGCGGAATACGGGAGTTTCGAAAGCTACCGGGCCCAGATTGCCACAGGCGGGGTCTGGGGGCCCCTGGACGGGTACCTGAGTTTTTCGCACGGATCGACGGACGGCTACCGGGAACACAGCCAGCAAAACAACCAGCGAGTCTTTGCGAACTTTGGCTGGCGGATTGCGCCGGACTGGGAGACGCGCTTTTACGTGACCTACGTGCAGAGCGACTCGGAGTTGCCCGGGGCAATCACCAAAGCCCAGTTGGAAACCGATCCGCGGGTGGCGCAGCGAAACCCGTTTTTTGCCCCGGTAGACGTGGTGGCCAGCAACTGGAAGCGCGACTATGAGATGCTGCGGATCGCAAACAAGACCACGTGGAAGGGACAGGACGAACAGGTTTCGATTGGTTCTTTTTGGTCCTACAAGGATTTGGATCACCCGATCCTTTTCTGGATCGATCAACTCTCGAATGACTTTGGTGTGAACGCCCGGTACGACAATTCCGCCGAGCTGTTCGGGCACAAAAACCACTTTGTTTTTGGGGTGGCTCCGGTCCTTGGGGTGGTGCAGGACAACCGGTTTGCGAATGTCCTTGGGAACCGGGGCAGCCGGCTCCAGCCGTCGCCCTTCGGCCCGAATGCGCCCAGTGACAGCTCCCAGACCTCGTTCAACCTCGATGTGTATGCGCAGGACCGGTTTTACTTTCTGCCTCAGTGGGCGCTTGTGGCAGGTGCCCAGATGACTTATGCGTCGCGGGACAATCAGGATGATTTCCCGGCAAATCCTGGAAATCCGGACAACAGCGAGGAGCAGAGCTGGATGGGTTTTTCACCGAAGGTGGGCCTTCTTTGGGAGGCGGCACCGGACGTGCAGGGGTTTTTCAATGTGAGCAGAAGTTTTGAGCCGCCCAGCTTTGGTGAACTGATCAACGCCAACAACAGCCAGGCCGGGTTGATTGATCTCGATGCCCAGACGGCCACCACGATCGAGGTTGGAAGCCGGGGCCGGCGAGGACGTGTAGGGTGGGATATCGCTTTTTACCATGCGTGGCTGGACAACGAACTGCTCCAAGCGCAGGTGGCACCCGGCCTGAGCCAGACTGTGAATGCGGGCCGGACAATCCACCAGGGCGTGGAGGCCGGGCTGGATCTGGATCTGTTCCGGAACCTTTTGGTGGCCGGAACTCCGCAATCCGAGGGAATTGGCGAGGCCGCCGGGGCCGCTGCCGGTGACCGCGTGGTGCTCCGCCAGACTTACCTCTGGAGCCATTTCAATTTCGATGGGGACCCTGTATTTGGAGACAACCAGTTGGCCGGGATTCCCGAGCACTACTACCGCGCAGAGCTGATGTACGAACATCCCAGCGGCATTTACGCTGGCCCAAACCTCGAATGGTCCATGCAGAAGTACAATGTGGATTTTGCTGAAACACTCTATGCAGATCCTTACGCTCTCGTCGGATTCCGCGTGGGATGGAGGACGCCGCGCGGTTTTTCCGTGTTTTTGGAGGGCAAGAACCTTGGCGACAAAAAGTACGCTGCCACCACCAACGTAATTGCCGACGCCCGCGGGATGGACTCCCAGCAGTTCTTTCCTGGGGACGGTCGCAGCTTTTACGCGGGACTCGAATGGAAATGGTAATCATGCGAGTAGCGAAAATCATTGGCCTTTGCATTGTTCTGGGGGCGGTCCCGGGAGCGGTTTCCTTGGCTGAGCAAGCCCATCCCGCGCATGCCCCGGGTGCAGGCGTGCGTTCCATGGACGTGTGTTCGGACCGGGGGCGGTTGCACCAGGTTTACGGCCCAGCGGACGCTCCGGGGGGCGTGCTCGTGCACCGATCTTCTTCGGATGACGGCAGGACTTGGTCCGATCCCGTTCCGGTGGCACCAGCAGGTCCGCCCCCTCATGGGTTGCGGCGCGGAATGGATGCGCAGGTGGCTGCGCGGGGGGACCTTGTGTTCGCGGCGTGGATGACGCCGGGAAATGACCGTTGGGGGGGCGGTCCAATCGCCACGGCTGTTTCCACCGATGGCGGCGCCCACTGGCGGCCCGGGCCAAACCCCAGTGATGACGGGTCCACGGCCGGGCACGGGTTTCTGGATGCCGCATTCGACGGGAACGGCGCGCTGCATCTGGTGTGGTTGGACAGCAGGGACGGCAGTCAAGGGCTTCGCGGGGCAGTTTCGCGGGATGGCGGCCAGACGTGGGAAGCAAACCAGACCCTGAAGGCGGCCAGTTGCGAGTGCTGTGCCAACACGCTTGCGGCCGGGCCGGGTGCAGACATGGCAGCGCTGTTCCGGGACAGAAAACCCAGAGACATGGGCGTGGTCGGTTATTGCGGTGGAAAATGGGGGGCGGCGGAGAAAGCAGCGCCTTTGGGGTGGGAACTGGAGGGCTGTCCGCACAGCGGCGGCGGACTTGCGTTTTCAACCGGTCAGGGCATGGGGGGCGAGGACGGTGTCTGGCGGTTGCACGCGGTGGTTTGGAACGGGCGCCCGGATTCTGCGGGCGTATACCGGGTTTCGCGGCGATGGGGGCCGGACCAGCCGTGGGGCAAGCCGGTGCAGATGGGAGGGGCAGGGGCGGTGCATCCCGATCTCGCTTCAAGCGGCAGGTTCCTCATGGCCGTGTGGTGCGAGCAGCTGGGCGCTGAGTTGCGCGGCGCGTTCTCCCGGAACGGCGGTTTAGACTGGAGCGACTGGACACCGCCAGGCCCACCCCGGCGCGGCGTGGATCATCCCCGCGTGGTGCCGGGACGGGAAGGTTTCTGCGTCTTCTGGACTGGGTCGGAGGCGGGCGAAAAAATCGGCAGTCTGCGCGTGCCTTGGGAATGAGTGCGGTTCAGGGGAGCCGGAGATCGAACGTTTGGAGCGCCGGGTCGAGTTTCTTGCACGGGGGCAGTGCGCCCGGCTGCGAAGGGTCTTCCTGGTAGCAGGGTTCAAACAGGCGCCGGAACGGGTCGAGGCGGAACGTGACCGAGTTCTGTCCGCGCCGGATGGCGACACGGAGCGGCATTTGAGGGGGGATGCCCGGGTGGAGGGAGGGATGGAGGGCGGAGCGCCTGTACCGGAGGCCGGCGCCGGACTTGCCGCCTGGGAAAGGTTGGAGCGGGAGCGGGCGGCCGTTGACGGTGATCTTGTAGCGCCGGGCGAACTCGCGGTTGACGGAGAACTCGATCCGCTCGATGGAGGTATCCACGAAGCGGCTGGTGTTTCCGCCCTCCAGCGGGGTTTCGCAGAGCAGGGGCCAGCTTTCGAGGCCTTTGCGGATGGTGAGTGAGGCGCCCTTTTGTTGCCACTGGAGCATGGTGGGGAACCGCCATGCGTAGATTTGCCGGAAGACGTTCTCTTGCTGGGGCATTCCGGCGGAACGGAGATCCCGAAGGACTTTTCTCAAATCCTCCCAGAGATGGGAGGGCAGGAAGAACCTGTCATGGAGGGCCGCATTGAGGTTGACCAGAGGCTTGGTGAAAGGAGTCTCAAGAAGGTGTGCGGCCAGGCACCACCACAGTTGCGCAATAGCCGACATCCAGTGAGCATGCGGCAGGGTTTCAACAGCACGGAACTCGATGAGCCCCCGGCAGCCCCCGTCAAACGAGGTGTTCCAGAACTTGTCGAAGCTGATTTCGCTGCGGTGCGTGTTGCCCGAGGTGTCCGTGTGCAGGTGCCGGAGTGTCTCTGAAATGAGTTGGCGATGGTCGCCGGGCCCCAAGTTTTCGAGGAACTGGTAGGCCATTTCCAGGTCGTACAATGCGCGCGCGGATTCATCCGGACGGGGCGCCTGAGACGAGGACCCCACATAGTGGCCCGTGAAAAAATAGGCCAGCGACGGGTGATGCTGCCAGTACCGGAGCAGGGACGTGATCCAGCGCGGATGGGTGAACCACCCGTTCTGGTCCAAGTCAGGTCCCCCGAACAGGAGGTGGTTGCCCCCCCCGGTGCCAGACTGTTCCTCGGGGCTGACCTGTTTGCGGGAGCACAGGCCGGCTGCGGCTCCGGCACTTTCCAGACGGCTCATCCATTCGGCGTACTCGGCGGGCGAATGGCACGGCGGCAGGTTGATTTCGAGAACGCCCGGATCAGCCGCGATTGCAAGTTTCTCCCATGAACCTGCAACGTCCGATGGGACGTACCCTGAGAAAAGCAGGGGCGGGCATTGCGCCTCCCTGGCGGAGGTCAGAATGTGTCCTAGGAGCGCCACGAATCCTTCTTGGAGAAACGGGGGGAGAAATACCTGGATCTGGTTGTCCTCCCACTCGACGGTGAGCGCGCGCCGGCTCATGCCCGGAGCCAGGCTCGAAAGCGGCAGTCTCAGTCCGGCCGGGCCGTCTGTGGCTACAAGAGAGACGGGTTCGGGAAGGTTCCAGCGTGCCGAACAGAATTTGCCTTCGGTGTGGTCGAGGGGCAGCGCCCATGCCACGTGTTCTTCGCGCGAAGGATCCTTTGCCTCAAACCAGTGGTTGCGCACGCCGAGCTTTTTGTGCAGCTCCTTTCGGAATCGGGCCAGAGGATCAGAAGCCGAGGATCTGCGTGGCGCTTTCTCCGGGGTGGGTGTGTCAGGCGCGATCGGTGCACCATCGGTGCGCCAGACCAGAAAGATGGTCCACCGCGGGTTGACCTCACCAGGATAGAGTTTCCCGGGGCTGTGGATGGAAAGTGCGTTGGGAAGAAACTGGCGTGTCAGGTTTGAGGCAAGTGCCCTGGCATAGCTGAGTTTGGTGGGGCCCAGTGCCGTGATGCTCCACTCCGGACCATAGGGCTCGGTGGGCACGTACGTCGGTTCCCCCCCCATGGTGAGCCGGATGCCGTGTTTGCGAAGCACGGTGTCGGCTTTCAAAGCGGAAACAGAGTCAGGATTTTTCATGGATGGAAAGCGAGGTGATCATTTGGGAGGGCAAAGACTCAGCGTGGAAGTAGTTCCCGGAGACCGGGGCGATGTCCCTTGGGGTGAGGCCCACGGCTGTCAGAATGTGGTGCTCGGCACAGAGCACGCCATTGGTGGGGTCGAGCCCGATCCAGCCGGCTCCGGGGAGATAGGCTTCCGTCCATGCATGGAGCGCGCCTTCCGCCCGTTTTTCTTCCGCATCGAACTCGCAGAGGAAACCGCTGGCCAGACGGGAGGCAATGCCCAGCGCCCGGAGTTCCCCCGCGAGGAGGACGGCAAAGTCTCTGCAGGCGCCCCGGCCCAAGGCCAGAGTTTCGTGCGCCGGCCGGGCATCGCCTTCCTCACGGCGTTCGTATTGGATTTCGCGGTGGATGACGCTGTTGAGTTCCACGAGCAGTTCCGTGCTGGGCCGGGGTTGGGCAGGACGTTTCCAGAACGGGAGCACGGGCGGGGCGGCATCCGGGTTCCGGAGGTAGGCGGCCAGCATGTCGAGTTCCCGGGGATGATAGTCGAACGGGACTGCAAGCGCATGGGGCTCAAGAAGGAAGCCGAACGGGTTAAAGGGGTGGAGTTCCAGTTCGAGGTCCAGACGCGTTTCAAGCGAGGAATCCGGCTCGGGGTAGAAACAGCAGGCCACCTCGTTGTCAAAGAGGTCCCGGCTCCGGTGTACGTTCGAGCCGGGCCGGGTGCTGAACTCCTGGTGACGGACCCGCAGCGATGCGGATGGTCGCGGGAAGAAGCGGAACGTGTGGGGCGAAAAACTGACCGGCTTTTCGTAAATGTAACGGGTCTCGTAATGAATGGAGACCCTCATGGCCGGTTTTTTTCAGGCACGCGTTTCATGGTGACCTGGACTTTGAGATCCTGGCGGCCGCCGCCCTTGAACGTTCCGCGGAACGGTGCGGCATCCCGGTAATCGCGGCCGTAGGCCACTGTGACATAGCGGTGGTTGACCCACTGCCGGTTGGTGGGATCAATGGCAGCCCAGCGCATGCCAGGCAGAAGCACCTCGATCCATGCGTGGGTGGCCACCGCCCCTGCGAGTTTGGATCCGTCTGCGGCAGCATCGGTCTCGATGTAGCCGCACACATACCGTGCGGGAAGCCCCGCCGAGCGCAGAACACTGAGGCCAATGTGTGCGAAATCCTGGCAAACGCCGGTCTTGGAGCGCCAGACCTCGGCCAGAGGGGTGCTGTTGGTGGTTGAGCCGCTCTGGTACTTGAACTCCGAATGGATGGATTCGGTCAGGTGCTGGAGGGCGTCGCCGATTCTCGCCTTGCTGGGAAAAATCCTGCGGCTCCACTGGGAGGCCTCCCGGCTGGTGGACACCACTGCGGTCGGCTGGAGGAACGCAAACACGTCGGTCAATGCTGAACCCAAGATCTGGCGGGATTCCTGCACACAGAGTTCCAAGGCATCGACTGGCGGCGGAACGTCCCGGGTGCGCACCAGAGTCTGATTGGAGAGAGCCAAGTGCGTGTGTCGGAAGGGGAGCGAGAAGAATTCAACCCGGTTTCCAAAATGGTCGACGTAGGCGGAGCTGGGGGTTTCCGGGTCGATCAGCAGTTGGTGTTTGAGGACCGTTTGGGTCTCCAAGTTGGGTGGGGTCATCCGCATCTCGCCGTAGGCTTCGGCGGTGGGCGACCCGTACCGGTAACGGGTGGTATGAAGGATTTCAAAATCCATGAGGCGGACGGTTGGGCGGACGGGAAGCCGGTGTCCGGCTTCTGCCTGCAGTTGACTCTAAAGAAAGCGGCAGGCGCCGTGGGCGCTTCAACCGTGCTTCATCTCAGGCAAACCCTGCGGATTTGCAAGCCAAGCGTGCGAAGAATGCAACGACTCCGACCTTGAGTCCTGCCGGGGCTGCGGTTCAGGATGGAGACGCTTGACCCCCGCCAACGACCCCAGCCCCGCCCCGGTGTACCGCTTCGCGCTCCTCCTCACGGGAGGTCGCGCCCGCGCGCAAAGTCTCCTCCGGCAGACTCTGGAAGAGGAGGGCGAGCGGATTCACGAAATCCGCGATCCCCACAGGCTCGCGTGGCTGGTGTCGCGCCTGCGCGCCGTGGCCCGGAGTTGGGAGGAACCGGGCGCTGCTCTCCCTGAGCAGGAACTCTCCGAGGGGGAAGAAGAACTCCAGCGCTTGCTCGAGGCTGCGGGCACCCTGAACGAACCCCAGAGATGTGCCATGGCACTTTTTTATTCGGGTGGTTTTGAGGTGGAGCAGATTGCGGAAATCATGGGCATGGACCTCGCAGGTCTGGGAGGCGTCCTGTTTAACGCCAGGGAAGGTTTGAGGGCCGCATGGGAGGACGGTTCGCGGCGGGAACCCATTCAGGTTTCAGAAACCGATGCACTCCTTGCCTGTCACCACGGAGGCTGGGACTCCCCGAGGGCCGTTCAAAAGATCGAAAACGCAGCAACCCGCGATCTCATTCTCGCCGAGCGGTTGCGAGCCCAGAACCGGGAGGACGAGAAGTGGGAGAAAGTGCTCACGGCTCTTGAGGTGCCGCCGGATTTTGATCCATGGAAGGGGGCGGCGGGAGACGGGAAAACGCGCCAGTGGCTTCATCCCGCTGTGCTTTCGGTTCTTGCCGGACTTTTCATGATCGCAGGCTGCCTGTGCTGGTTGTGGCTGGATAAACGCTCGGATTTTTCAGGGCGCCAGCTTCTCAGCGAAATGGTCGGAAGCGCCCGGGCCATGACGGGGGGCGAGTTGCAACCCACCCATTTGATGGTGGGTGAACTGGCGGACCTCCTCTACATGCGCGGGTTTGAGGGGTACAGGGTCCCGCCGGAATTGGCGCGGCAGCGGGCTGTGGGTTGCCGCGTGTTCAAACTCCGCGGTGTTCCCGTGGCCCAGGTTGCGGTCGACGCCCGCAGCTCGCTCCTCTACCTGTTCCGGTCCTCCGAACTGGGGGTTCAACTCCCCGATCCCGCCAGATGGCAGGTTTTGGAGTGCGGCGAATTGACGGCTGCGGTAAGAGAGGAGTCGGGAGTCTGTCTGGTGCTTTCCCTGCGTGGAGGACGGCAGCAGATGGAAGAATTCCTCAAAACCCTCAAACCATGAATTCGATCCGTCTGCTCAGCGTTTTTTTGGTTGGCCTTCTTTTTGCCGGATGCGCCTCATGGCCTCCTCCGGAGTTGGCCAGCAGGCTGCCCGGGAAAAGGGACCGCTTTGAGGGCTTTTGGGAAGGCCGCTGGGAGAGTTCGCGCCGGGCAAATTCAGGGGACCGGTTGCAGTGCCGGTTGCAGAAGGTGGAGTCCGGTCTGTACCGGGCCGATTTCCGGGCTTTCTGGCACGGTCTGAGCGGTGTTTATCCCGTGGACCTCACCACCCGCGAGGAGAGGGGATGCCTCTATTTCGAGGGCACCCAGAAGCTGCCCAAGATCCAAGGCGGTCTCTACCGCTATGAGGGTTTTATTGCCGGAGACGAACTCCGGGCATGGTACAATTCCAAGTACGATACGGGGGAGTTCCGACTCACCAAATCCAAGAATCCCGCCGGGGGTGGTTGAAATCCGCCAAGGCCAGTGCGCGGATTCTGAGAAAGCGGATCGGGGCAGGCGGAGAGAACAAATCCCGCTGCGGTATGGAACAGGCCTCCAACAGAGACTAACCGGGAGGCCAGGAAAGCGGGCGTCCGGCCAGAAGATGGAGGTGCAGGTGTGGAACGGTTTCGCCCCCGTCCTGCCCATGGTTGATCACCACCCGGAAGCCTGACTGGTCGACCCCCAGTTTTCTGGCGACCTGTCCCACAGCCAGCAAAAGCTGGCCCAGAACACCGGCATCCTCCGGCAGGGCGGCTCCTACCCGGGCAATCGGACGGATGGGGACAATCAAAACGTGTACCGGGGCTTGGGGCTGAATGTCGTGGAATGCGATCCAGTCCGGGGTACGGTCCACGATTTGGGCCGGGATCTGGCCGGCGGCAATTTTTTCAAACAGTGTCATAGGAGTGAGAACCCAATTTCGCGGCCGCAAGCGCCCATCTCCACATGGTCCCGGGTGAACGCCACAATTTCGGAACGCAGCGCCTCGCAATCGCGACTCCATGCTTTCTTCGAACGGAGCAGTTTCACCGCGGGTTCAAGGCCGCAGAGGATGAAATGATGGGGGGAGTGCACGAGCAGATCCTGAATCTGCCGGGCGAGCAGGTCAAAAAATGCGAGCTCGTACCCTGACCCCGCCTGGCGGGCAAGTTGGAGCACTGAAATCTCGCGGGTGGGTGCCGTGAAACAGAACAGGCTGCCTACCTCGGAGTAGCCGATGCACTGAAGCACTGAGCGCACGGCACACTCCAAATCTGTGCAGGAAACCGAAGTGCCACGAAACTGGGTCCTCAGGTGGAGGGTCACGCTCTCAGTGACATGCTCGCACAACCACCATTTTGGGTATCCAGCGCGGCGTGCGGCAGATTCCAAGGAAACGAAAAGCCATTCTGGATCAAAAGCATGCGCCTGTCCGTCGTGCAGCGTGACCAGGGGCAGATCGTTCCTGAGGGCGATCATGATCTCACTTGAAAAGTTCGGGTTGGGACGCGCTGCGTTTGTGGCGCTTCCCAAGGGACTGGATTTCCTCGATGAATTCTCCGATGTCCTGGAAGCTCCGGTAAACCGAGGCGTACCGGACATAGGCGACCTCGTCGAGCTGATGGAGGGCGTCCATCACTTTACCGCCGAGCAGATGAGAAGGGATTTCGCGGCTGAAATCCTGCTCGAAAGCCTGAAGGATGTCGGTGCAGGCGTTCTCGAGGGACTCCCGGGTGACTGGGCGTTTCTCGCAGGCTTTGAGCATTCCATTGAGGAGCTTGTGCCGGTCAAAAGGTTCACTGCGGCCGTCGCGTTTAATGACCCTCAGGTCCGCTCTCTCGATCTCCTCGTAGGTCGTGAATCGGGTGCCGCATGCCACACATTCCCGCCGGCGGCGAATGCTCCTTCCGTCCTTGGACAGGCGGGAGTCGATCACCTTGTCCTCCATGTTGCCGCATTTGGAACAGTGCATCTTGTGGTTCTGGGACGGTTCCACCCCTGACTAACCACAAGCCCTTGTGGTGTCAAGCCGTGGCGAAGCCGTCTCGGGTGCCGACTCCACCGGGCGAAAATACAGCATTGCGCGACAACCGCCCGGGCCTAATGTGTCCGGGATGCTGAGCGAGGACAGTTTCCAGTATGCGCTTGAAAACACCCAGGTTTTGCGCGCTCCGCAACAGCGGATACAGACGTTCGGCCAGACCACATTCCGGTTTTTTCTGGTCACCGAACTCATGGACAGCGTCCACCAAGTGCGGGTCCGGGATGGGCGGTTTTACGCGGAACGACCCCAGATTGTGACGCCGGCCGGGTTTCAACAGACCTTGGCGGAGGGGTTCGGGGAGCGCGCGGAGGAGTTCATGGAGTGGCTGAAAAGGTTCGGTGGCGATTTGGCCGTGCTGCGCTACGGGTTCCAACTGCGCAAGACGCTGATTTCGGAGCAGGTGGTCCACAGCCGGATGGAAGACGTGGTGGCACGCTTGGAGGAGCGCGTGGATCGCGCGGAAGATCCGCTCAGCGCGATCATTCAGGGCGTGGACGAAGGCTGGGAGGTGTGCCTGCTGAAGTTTGCCATCGACCTGATTCAGAGCTCGGCCCCCGGCAACGCCGATGATTTCCGCAGGCGCGGCCTGTTCTAGAGCGGACATGGTTGAGCTTGGAAAATGGGGCCCTGACTTCGGGGCATTGACCGGAGGGCGCACCCGTTTCAGCCGGGCGTCTCGCACTCCATGATCCGGGTATTGATCCTTGTGGGGCTGGCGGTGTTGGTTTTTGGGTCCGGTGCTTACTGGACCTACGAGTTGTTTCTGCGACCAACTCAGGATTTGAAAATGGAGAAGGAGTTGGGGGCGGCGGCGGTGCCCCCGGACCCCTCGTTGCCCGCATTTGAGCAGTGCGTGGCGTTGAAAAAACAGCTCAAGCTCCAGGAGGCACGGCAGGCATTCTCCCGGTTTTTGGAGCAGTACCCGGTATCCACTCGGCAGGAGGAAGCCCGGGAGCAACTGGGGGAACTCAACATTTCCATCTTCCTGAGTCCGGTGCCATCCGCGGAAAAAGATGAGTACGTCGTGAAGCCAGGGGACGTGCTGACCAAGGTTGCGGGCCGCTTGAAGACCACGCCCGAGTATCTCGTCCGTGCCAATCGATTGACCGGAACCATGCTCCGGATCGGCCAGCGCTTGGTGGTGGGCCGTGGAAGCTTCTCGCTGGTGGTCGACCGTGTTCAAGGCCGGGTCACACTTTTGAGGGATGGCAGGTTTTTTAAGCAATACACGATCCAGAGCGGGGCGGTTGGTGCCGCTGGAAGCTCAGGTCATGGGCGGAAGGCTCCCGTTCAAGTGCGAAAACAGGGCAGGGTGGGGGAGAAATCCGCATGGACTCCCGACGGGCGGAGGGTCACTCTGGCGGACAAGGAGTACCATGGTGCGGCGCACTGGATCGCGGTAGAAGGGGGCGGTGTCACACTCTATGCCCCGGTCGAGTCCGAGCCAGGAAAGCCCGCCCTCAAGCCTGCCGGTGGCTTGGTGTTGGGATTTCGAGACACCGAGGAACTCGCGGCCTTGCTCCGGAAAGGAGATCCGGTCACCATCATCACCCTGAATTGAAACGCATGAAACCGCAGATCCTGGAATTTGAGCGACCAATCGTGGAGTTGGAGGAAAAACTGGCCGAGTTGAAGCAGCACTCGCATGCCAACGACCTCAATTTCGATGCGGAGGTTCGTCGGATGGAGGGCAAGATTGAGGAAACCAAGCGCCGGATTTACGAGAACCTGACTGCCTGGGAGCGGGTCCAGATCGCAAGGCATCCGGCGCGTCCCTACGCGTTGGATTACCTTCAACTGTCGTTCAATGGCTTTGTGGAGCTGCATGGAGACCGTCTTTTCTCCGAGGACCGTGCGATGCCCGGCGGTTTTGCCACTCTGGCGGGCCGCAAATGCGTCGTGGTCGGACATCAGAAAGGGCGGGAGTTGAAGGAGAACATCCGGCGCAATTTCGGATGTGCGAACCCGGAGGGATACCGCAAGGCGCTGAGGCTCATGAAGCTTGCTGAAAAGTTCAGGCTCCCGTTTGTTTCGCTGATCGACACTCCCGGGGCCTATCCCGGAATTGGAGCGGAAGAACGTCACATCTCAGAGGCGATCGCAGTGAACCTACGCGAAATGATGACCCTCAGGACGCCAACGGTGGCCGTGGTGATCGGCGAGGGCGGTTCCGGCGGCGCGCTGGGCATCGGAGTCGCTGACCGCGTGCTCATGCTCGAGAACTCTTACTACTCGGTCATCAGTCCGGAAGGATGCGCCGCAATTCTCTGGAAACACCGCAAACACGCCCCGGAAGCTGCCGCAGCCCTCAAATTGACGGCCAAGGACCTGCTGGATCTCGGGGTGATTGACGGCGTCATTCCCGAGCCCATGGGTGGCGCCCATCAGAACCACGAGGCCGCCATCGACAGCCTCAGGGACGCCGTGGCGCGCAACGTGGAGGAACTCTCCAAACTTCCGCTGGAGGATTTGCTGGCAAAACGGTACGAAAAATTCAGGCGGATCGGCGAGTTTGCCGGCGATAGCTGACCCCGTACCAGATTGCCCCTCCGGAAACTTCTCCGGTCGCACCCAGTCCAGACTCGGAAACGGAGTCCAGTCTTTTGGGTGCCGGCCCAAGATCCTTCCCCATGATCGAACGCGAGGAAACAGCGACGCTTCTCCTGTGTCAGCGGCTGCGTTTGGTGGCATACTACGCCCTTGTGACCGGGGATTCCGCCTCCGGTCTTGAGGTGTTCCGCGAGGTCTGCAGGCTTGCGGGTGACCGCTCGGAAGGGTTCGACTCGGAGCAGCATCTCTTCAACTGGTCGCGCATGGCAGGCAGAAACCTCGGAATCGAAAAGGTGCGCGCCCTGCATGGCGAATACGCGGGGATCAGTCCTGAGTGCCTTTCCCTGCTTGAAGGAGAGTGGATGGAAGGAGACGACGTGACCAGCGCCGAGGGTTTGGAAGCTCTCTCGCGATGTCTCGCAGAACAGCCCGCGGGTGACGCTGAGTTCCTGCGGATGTATTTTTTTGAGGAGCTCTCAGAGCACGAAATTGCGCGCCGAAAACAATTGAGCGTTCAGGAGGTGCGCAACCGGTTGGTTCTGGTGCAAAGAGAGGTGCTTGGCTGCGTGCGTCGGAGGCTTGCAAATGCGTGAAAACCCCGGAAGCAGCACCCGCTCAGAGCGCGGCCAGAAGATGGCGGGGAAATGGATTGCCCGAGTTTCGTGGCCCGCCTGTTCTCGGCAGGAACTCGAAGAACTGCAAGTCGAACTGGCCGGTTCTGCCGAGTGCCGGCGCCAGTTCATTGAAGACCGGATTTTCGCACAATCCCTGCGTGAAGTTTTCCGGAGGCTCGATTCCCCGGGGCTTGCAGTGGTGCAGGTCTCACCCCATCCAACGCACGCTTCTCCGCCTGGCCCCAGAACCAAAGAGCCCAAGAAAATCACCTTTCTGCCCGGGAGCAAGGACAGCGTTCCCTCGCATTCCGAACCGAGTCGGAGGCTGAGTCTCTGGCAGGCGGTTGTCGTGGCGGGAATCGCGGGAGTTTTTCTCGGTTATTGCGGAGCCAGACTTGTCGGATCTCCCTCAACCGTCTCCAGATCCGAGGTCCGCCATCCAAAAGACGGACCTACTGCCAACTCAGTTGATGGAACGTTTGTGAACGCTGTTTTCCGGGGTACGGTGGTTTGGTCCGCTTCGCCAGAGCGGGTTTTCTCCGTCCAAGAGGGAGTGCTCGAGGTTGAGGCGCCGGCTCAAGCCCGGCCGTGGGGGGTTCTAGCGCCGACTGGAAAACTTCAAGTCGCGTCAGGTCAATCCTTGGTGCAATTCGAATCTGGTGCCGGCGTCCGGATCACAATCCGGAAAGGGGCAGCCTGCTGGGTGCCCACGGGGGGAGACCCTGTCGAACTCAAGGCCGGCTCGGAATACGTTCCTCCGAGGTGACTCCCCGCGGGGCCGGTGGATACTTCCCACTCGGGGAAGTCGCCGGAAAATCGGAGCCCTACTTCTTGGCGGGTTTTGGGTCCAGATTTGCCGTGAGGTCGGCTTCTGAAGGGGTGGACAGAACGCCGGTTTCAGGCACCTGTGCCTTGGCAGTCCAGAGAATCGCGTTCAGCACCAGTTTGCGCTGGTCTGGATTCGACCAGCCGGCGTGGTAATGGCCTCCTGTGAAACCGAATCCCCGTCCGCCACCGGATCGCTCGCTCGCCCACGCCACATGCTGGGGCGTTTTTGCGGCAATCTCCGCGCGGACGGCAGGGTTGCCGGAATGGGGGCCATCGGCCCGGCTCATTGTGGAGTCCGGGGGGACGTCCGAAAGGACGGGGGTGACGCCCTGCATCTTTTCCCGGAACCGCATATGGAAATACCACTCGTCGTTGGAGCTAAAGGGAGTGACGCCCTGGCTGACCGGGTGCGCTGGCAGTGGCCGGAAGTTAGCCACCCAGTGCGGGTTCACGGACCAGTCGGTCTCAAAGTAGCCTCCCAACCATTCGAGGAACTCGCGTCCCCCGTTGTCCTTGGGGACTTCGACGGCGTAATGAAGGCAGACCAAGCCGCAGCCGCGTTTCATGGCCGCAGAGAGTTGTTCCAAGCGGCCTTCCTGCACGGCGGGGTGCCCCTTGCCGCCGTCCGCGTAGATCACAATGGTATCCGCAGCGTTGAGTTCGGCCTCAGAAGGCCATT
The DNA here is from genome assembly GCA_903901425.1 of uncultured Spartobacteria bacterium. GTDB lineage: Bacteria > Verrucomicrobiota > Verrucomicrobiia > Chthoniobacterales > Chthoniobacteraceae > CAIURC01. The sequence goes on from CAIURC010000063.1 coordinate 86,711, forward strand.
CACCGTTCAGGTGCGGGTGAAGGTCCACCCGATCCGAAGCGCCTTGGGCCAGGCATTTGGCCAGCAGTTGAATGCCAGCATTGTGTTCATGTTGACCTGGGCCATGGCTGGGTTTGCCCGCGATGAGCACAACCGATTTCTTTTCCGCCGCGCAAAGAGCCAGCGGCAATGCCATCAGAGCGGAGATCGAGCTGAGGAAGATGGGGATACGCATAACGCGGAGAGGTGGATTCGGTGCGGATCAGGGGGTTTTCAAAACGATGTCCTTGAAGGAAACCTGCATTGGGGGACCCGCGTGAATTTGGAGCGCAAGCACGCCGGCCTTGGCTCCCACCGCCGTCTCGTCCGTCACGTCGATGGTCTGTTTTCCGTTGATGAAATGCTGAAGGTGGTTCCCCCGGGCAACAATCTTGTACTCATTCCAGTCGTCGGCCTTGATAGTGGCCTGGATCTCGTCCGAATTGCCCACTTCGCCCGTGACCGTGAGCTTGGGCTTGCGGGGGTCTTCACCGTCGGAGACCACCACTTTCTGCCCCCGCTTGGCCAGAATCCCACGGCCTTTTTCCTCGTAAAGAATTCCACTGTAGGTTTTGCCGGCTTCAAAGTCTGCCTGATACCCGCTGACCACGAATCCGGCCGGATCCACGATCTTGCTCCTGTACTGGACACCGGAGTTGGCAAATCCCTTCTCGTTTCCGGCATGGGTCTTGTACTTGAACGAGAGTTCAAAGTCTGAAACCTCGCCATTTTTCCAGATCAGGAAGGAGTTGCCCTTGAGTGGGTTTTCCGCGGTGGTGGTTCCGACGATGGCCCCCTCCTTGACGCTCCAGAGATCCATGTTTCCCTCCCAGCCGGAAAGGTCCTTCCCGTTAAAGAGTGGTTGTTCACCCGCAAGAACGGGGGTGGCAGCGAGGGCGAACAGGCAGAGAGCGCGTAGGGGATTCATGGTGCAGTTAAGTCGGATCGGGACTGTTTTCTTAGAGGGCAGGGCAGGGGTGCGTAAATAAAAAGCGCCGGGAGGGCAGAACCCTCCCGGCGCAAAAGGTCAGAGATTAGAATACAACGCGTATGCCGATCCGGGCCTGGGAAGCGTCGAAGTCAGCGCCACCCCATGTGTAACGGCCTTCGCCGAACACGCCGAACTGGTCTGTGGCGCGCCATTCCAAGCCGCCCCCAACCAGCCACGTGCCATTGGTCACTCCATTGGCCTGAACGCCGCCGCCACCGAAAACGTAGGGGGCGAGGCAGAAGCTGCCCAGTTCGAGCGGGTACCGGGCGATGAGGCGGGCGGTGACATCAAACACCCCCTGAACCCCGCCGTTGTAGACGTTGCCGTCAACCCCAACACCGAAATGGCGCTGGAAGAAATAGTTCACCCCAATGCCGCCGCCAAAACCGTCATCGTGAGCGCTGCCGCTGCTCGGGGCCGTGAACGAACCAAACAGGTCCACCTGGAGTTCGGTGTCCTTGAAGCAGGGTTCGGCCACCTGCTTGATTTCTTTTCCGCTGACTTCATGTCCCGCAAACGCGCTGGAGGAGGCGAGTGCAAGGCCGGCAAGGACGAGGAGGTTTTTATTCATGAGGAATTGGGTCTTTTCTTAGTTGGCGATCCAGAGCTTCGCTGCCTCCGCTTTTGGGAATGGCAGAGCTCAGCCCAGGTGCGCCGAAGTCCACTATGGAGATCCCGAAAGCCTGTAAAGGCTAAATTAACCCATCCGGGGTGGCGCCTGATGCCCCTTGTGGTGAAAAAGCAACAGGGTCTCACCCCCGGGAAGAGAGGGGTGCTCCCACAGATTTCGCTTTTTCCATTTGTGTTTCCCGTCGCGATCCCTATTGTCACCGTCCCGCTTTTCCAAAAATGCTGCGCGAAAGGTCAGAACTGAAGATATTTGCCGGATCGGCACACCGAGAGCTTGCCCGGCGAATCTGTGCGTGCGTCGGTAAGGAACTGGGCCAAGCCACGGTCACGTCCTTCCCAGATGGTGAGACGTACGTGAAGTACGACGAAAACATTCGCGGTCGCGACGTGTTCATCGTCCAACCGACCTGTCCTCCCACCAACCAGAACCTCATGGAGCTGCTGATCATGGTGGACGCCGCCAGGCGGGCCAGCGCCGCGCGGATCACCGCGGTCATTCCATTTTTCGGGTATGCCCGGCAGGACCGGAAGGATCAACCGCGGGTGCCGATCACGGCCAAACTCGTGGCCAATCTCCTGACGGCCGCCGGCGTGAGCCGGGTGTTGACCATGGATCTGCATGCCCAGCAGGTGGCTGGATTTTTTGATATCCCGGTGGATCACCTTTTTGCGGCGCCGGTTCTCATCAGGCACCTTTTGGGGCGGGATTTGAATGATTTGATTGTTGTCTCGCCGGATGTCGGTGGTTTGAAGATGGCGTCTGCCTATTCCCAGGCTTTGAAGACGGGGCTCGCGATCGTGGCCAAGCGCAGGAAAAGCCCAACGGAGATTGAGGCAATGAACGTGATCGGGGATGTTGAGGGGCGCCGGGTGCTCTTGGTGGACGACCTCACGGAGACTGCGGGCACGCTGACCAGCGCGGCCAAGATCCTCAGGGAACGTGGTGCGGCGACGGTGATGGCGGCGGTTTCCCACGCGGTGCTCTCGGATCTGGCCATTGAACGGCTCAAAGCCTCCGAGATCAGCGAGTTGATCACGACCAACAGCGTTCCTGTGCGTGACGGGGAGGGCTTCCCAATCCGTGAATTGTGCATTGCGGAACTGCTGGCTGAGGGGATCCAGCGGATTCACTGCGACGAGTCGGTCTCCGACCTGTTCAAAATCAGCGAGCACCAGAAAGTTTAGCAGACCCTCTCCAAGCACAGCCGACCCGGATTCAGTTTTACAAAAACACCACTCAAATTATGGCCAAACAAATCAAGTTGAATGTTCAGACCCGCTCCGAGACAGGGCGCAATGCGGTCAAGAAAATCAAAGGCGCCGGTTTCGTTCCTGCGGTCATCTACGGGAAACGCGAGACCCCTGTGAACCTGCAGGTTTCTGCCCGTGAAATTGAAGACCTCCTCAACCATGCCACCGGTGAAAACGTGCTGGTTGAACTCGAAATGGGCGGAGCTGGACAGAGCCGTCTGGCCCTGATTCAGGAAGTTCAGCACCATCCGGTGCGCCGGAACGTCCTTCATGTGGATTTCCACGCGGTCAATCCGAACGAGGCCCTGCACGCTCATGTCCCGATTGAAGTCCGCGGCGAGCCCACTGGCGTGAAGAACCGTGGCGGCCTGCTCGAGGTGAGCCTCCATTCGCTCGAGGTGGAGTGCCTGCCCAAGGATCTGCCCGAATGCATCGTGGTCGACGTCTCTGCGTTGGACCTCGGAGAAGCTGTTCACATCTCCCAGCTTCAGTTGCCCGCAGGCGTTGTTGCACGCGGGAACCCGGAACAGACGGTCCTTCACGTTTCCGCTCCGAAGACCGATTCGGGTGCTGAGGCCGGCGGTCCCACCCAGCCCGAAGTTTTGAAGGAAAAGAAACCTGCGGCTGCAGCCAAGAAGTAGCCCGGCACCTGTGCGGAATTCTTCCCTGCAACCGGCGAGTCATGAGTCCAGTTGGGATCCATGGATGTTCGATTGATTGTGGGGCTTGGAAATCCGGGGTCGGAATACAGCAGGACGCGGCATAACGTGGGATTCATGATTTTGGATCATCTGGCTGAATCGCAGGGCACAACTTTCCGGGCTGAAAAAGCTTGGAAAGCCCATGCCGCCCGTGCGGGTGGCCTGCAACTGCTGAAGCCCCAGACTTACATGAATCTGAGCGGGGAGTCGGTCCAAGCGGCCGCGCGTTTTTACAAGGTCGATCCGCAGCAGGTTCTCGTGGTTCTTGACGACCTCTCTTTGCCCCTCGGGAAGCTCCGCTTCAGGACCGGAGGCGGTTCAGGCGGTCACAGAGGTCTGCAGTCGATCCTCGAGTGCCTCGGAACCCACTCGGTTCCTCGACTGCGGGTCGGAATTGGCGAGCCCGTTTGCAACTCCGGTTCAGACCGGGACGCCCGGGTGGTGGACCATGTTCTGGGAAAGTTTTCCGCTGAAGAAGATGAGGCGCTGCCCGCAATTTTGAAGAACGCAAAGGAAGCGATTGAATGTGCGTGTCAGCAGGGGCTGACGGTCGCCATGAACCAATACAATTAACCCCTGATCAAGAATCCAAACTAATCCATCCATGAAAAACCGATACGAAGGACTGTTCATTTTGAACGTCAAAGGAAGCGAAGAAACCGCCAAGGACATGGTTGAGCGCATCGAGAAGGATTTCGCCAAGGAAGGCGCCCAGATCGAAACCGTTCAGCGTCTCGAGCGCCGCAGGTTCAGTTATGCCGCCGGGACCCTGGACAGCGGCTATTACGTCAATTTCATTTTCCGCGCCGAACCGGCTTCGATCGGTAAACTCAGGGCTCGCTTTAAGCTGGATGAGGAAGTGTATCGTCAGCACTACAAGAAGCTCGAAGCCAAGGCCGCTGCAGCGGCCTAAGCTCCAGATCCCGCCCCGGGGCCTTCAACACCGCAAGGGACCGGCAACGGATTCCCAATAAGCCCACTGAACTATGGCCAGTCTGAACAAAGTCATGTTGATCGGGAACCTCACCCGGGATCCCGAGATCAAGTACACGCCAAAGGGCACCGCGATCGCGCAGATCGGTCTGGCCGTCAATCGGACGTGGAGTAACGAGGCGGGCCAGAAACAGGAGGAAACCACATTTGTCGATATTGAGTTCTTCGGACGCAATGCCGAGATCGCTGGTGAGTACCTCAAAAAAGGCCGTCCCGCTTACATTGAGGGTCGACTGAAACTCGACAGCTGGGAGGACAAACAGTCCGGTCAGAAGCGCAGCCGGTTGAAAGTCATTGGGGAGAGCCTGCTTCTTCTTGGAAGTCGCGAGGGCGGCGGCTCCGGAGGTCAGGACGAGCCGAGGCCGCGTTCTCAGGGGGCACCGAATCGGATGCCTCCTCCTAAGACAGCACCAGATCCCGACTTGGACGCTGCGGATGATGACATTCCGTTCTGAGTCTTCCGGGTGCCGCGCATCGGCCAGTTGGACTGAGAGCTATCATTGAAAATGTGAATCCGGCCGTTCCTTGAGGGAACGGCCGGATTTACTTTCAACTGATTGTGTGGCCGGGTGGGCCTTAAAGGTAGGCCTCGCAGGCCGCCAGAGCCTTCAGATAAACCCGGTGCGGTCCACCGGACCCAATCTCCTCCAGCAGCAGCCGCGCAGTGGCGTTGTCGCCGGCGGGCAGCAGGTGGTGATAATGGCGGTCCAGACGGTCCAAACGGACTTCAATCCGGAAAAAGTCGCCAGCATGATCCCTCTGGCAGAGAATCGCGCCTCCTGCGGAGTGAAGCTCGCAACGACTGATGGAGCGGCCTGTTTCCTCCCGGACATCAAACTGGATTCTACGCCCCTGCGGGGATACAAAGGTGAAGCCGTCGGCGCTTTCCCGAACCGGTTCGAGGCGGAGTTGAGCGGTGAACCACCCCAGCAAGAGCAGCGCCGTGGATCGGAACTCCGCGGAGTGCGCAATGACAATCGTGTGCAGGTCTTCCAATAGCGCCAAGTTGGCCGGATGGTCGAGCATTTGCGCCATGGCCTGTCTGAGATGGAGCGTTCTGGTCCAGTTGAGGTCACAGAGCACCGTGCGACACCGGGTAGTGCTCAGCGCCGCCCGGATTCTGCCGATCTGGATCCGCGGCTCGAGCCAAAGATGGCTGTCAAAAATGAGTCGGTCCACCCATGCTAGGAGCTCCGAATTTACAGGTTCGGGGAATTCCCCCTGCCACCACAGGAACAAAGGCAGGTCGCTGTCCAGGCTGGTGTACAGAATGTTTGGAATCCGGTTTCCAGTGTTCCCTTCAAAGTAAAATGACACCTGCTCGCAGCAGACCTGCTTTGAGCCCGCCCTCGAAAGGTGGCAGTGCGCGTTGATCCATGCACGGATCTGGTCTGGCCCAGTCCCGGGATTCGACCCGATGAGCAGCGCCCGGCATGCATGCGTCCGGGTGAACTCCATGAGGAGTTCTGTGTTGGCGCGCATCGCTGTCTCACCCTGACAGAGTACCGCAAAGTTCATCAGAGACGCGCGGGTGCTGATCCCTGCGTCACGGTCCCAGAGTTTCTTCAGTTCCCTTGAGATCTGGGCAGGATCCACCGGCGATCCAAGCGGGATGGATTCAATGGCGTCGCCCATCTCACATCCTCCTCCAGGAGCGTCCATCTCGTTCGAGCAGGGCGTCTGCTTCTGGCGGGCCCCAAGAACCGGAAGCATAGGCACAGAGGGGAGGGGGAGTCGGGTGCTGGTGCCAGGCAGCCTCGATCCGGTCCACAAACTCCCATGCCCCCTCGACCTCGTCGCGCCGGGCAAAAAGCGTGGCATCCCCACTCATGGCGTCAAGAAGCAGCCTTTCGTAGGCCTCTGGCGAAGCCTTCCCAAAGCTGGTCCCATAGTGGAAATCCATCTTCACAGGTTCCACTTTGACCGAGGCCCCCGGATGCTTGGCCTGAATCCGGAGCGAAATTCCTTCATCAGGCTGGATTCGAATGACCAAGACATTCGGGCCCACTGACAAGTCCCGGTTGAACAGGACACCGGGCACGTTTTTAAACTGCACGGCGATTTCCGTCCCTCCCTTGGCCAAGCGTTTGCCGACCCGGACATAGAACGGCACTCCCGCCCAGCGCCAGTTGTCCACATGGACTTTCAGGGCGACATAGGTCTCGGTCATCGACTCCGGTGAAACGCGGTCCTCGGAACGGTAGGCTGGGACTTCGCGGCCCTGGATGGAGCCGGCCGCATACTGTCCGCGGACCACATCCTGCGCGACAGCCTCGGGGGAGAGTGGGCGCAAAGCGCGAACCACCTTCACTTTTTCATCGCGGACACTGTCTGCTGCGAGGTCGGTGGGGGGTTCCATGGCAACCAGACAGAGCAGCTGCAGAAGATGGTTCTGGACCATGTCCCGGAGTGCTCCTGAACTTTCGTAGTAGGGGCCCCTGCCTTCCACACCCAGCGGTTCCGCGGCAGTGATCTGGACATGGTCGATATAGCGGTTGTTCCAGAGGGGTTCGAAGATCGCGTTGGCGAACCGGAGCACCATGATGTTCTGGGCGGTTTCCTTGCCCAAATAATGGTCTATCCGGTAGGTGTCCTTCTCACTGAAGACATTGTTCACCACTTCGTTCAGGGAGCGTGCCGAAGGGAGATCTGTCCCAAACGGCTTTTCCACAATGACCCGGGCCCACGAACCCGGGCCGGCTTGATTGAGGCCGACGGCTGCCAGTTTCTCCAAGATCCCCCCGAATTCGCCGGGCGCAACCGACAGGTAAAAAAGGCGGTTGCCTCGCGTGTTCCGTTCCCGGTCGAGTTGGTCCAGTCGTTCCGCAAGGCGCTGGTAACCCTCCAAGTCACCAAACTCGCTGCGGTGGTAAAAAATCCGGTCAGCAAAGCTCTGCCAGAGCTCCTCGTTCAAGCCCTGCCGCGAGAATTTCCGGGTCGCTTCCTCCAATTCAGAACGGAAGGAGGCATCCGACTTTTCCCGGCGGGCAAAGCCAACCACTGAGAGTGCCGCAGGAAGATCGCCGTCTGCCGCAATGTTGTAGAGCGCGGGGATTAGTTTCCGATAGGTCAGGTCGCCGGAGGCACCAAAGATGACCACCGTGCAGGGTTGCGGCATGGGGCGGTTGGAAAGGCCCTCCCGCAGCGGGTTGGAAGAACGTTCAGGGTGCGTGCTCATGGGCTGGAAATGAAAGGGTTTCGCCGACACTGCGCGGGAAGGGCGGTGGATTTCAAGCCGAGTCTGGTGCCAGACCCGGACAGCGTCACCATTGGATGACGGAACTGGCCCACGTCAGGCCGCCGCCAAACACCACGAGCAACACGTATTCGCCCACCTGCATCCGGCCCGTCCGGTTTGCCTCATCCAGTGCGATCGCGACCGCCGCAGCGCTTGTGTTCCCGAAGCGGTCCAAGTTGATCATGAATTTCTCAAGAGGCAGTTTCATCCGGTCGGCGATTGCCTCGATGATCCGAAGGTTGGCTTGGTGGGGGATGATACAGGCGAGGTCCTCGAACCGGAGCCCTGATTCCTCCAAAACCGCTTGGGCCGCTGAAAGCATGGCCGTCACCGCCTGCTTGTAGGTTTCCTTTCCGTTCATCCGGATCGTGTTCAGGCGCTGATCAAAATTCTGGCTCGTCACCGGATTCAGGCAGCCGCCGCCCGGGATATGCAGGATGTCTGCGAGGTTGCCGTTGCTTCCCATGTGTGTGGCAACAACGCCGTGTCCGCCCGCTCGGTGGCGGAGCACGGCTGCACCGGCCCCGTCCCCAAACAGCACACAGGTGTTGCGGTCCTTCCAATCGACAATGGAGGAGAGTTTGTCAGCTCCAATGACCAGAATGGTGGAATAGGTGTGGGAGGTGATGAACTGCTGGGCCACCTCCAGCGCGTAAAGAAAACCGGAGCAGGCCGCGCTCAGGTCAAAGCACGCCGCACGGGTCGCGCCAATCTTGGCTTGGACGAAGCACGCAGTGCTCGGAAAAAACATGTCGGGGGTGACAGTTGCCACCAGGATGAGGTCGATTTCCTCCGCTCCAATTCCCGCGTTCTCAAGGGCCGCCATCGCTGCCTTGGCCGCCATCTCGCTGGTGGTTTCCTCAGGACCCGCAATCCGGCGCTCTCGGATCCCAGTGCGTGTGACGATCCACTCGTCACTGGTTTCGACCATCTTCTCCAGTTCGGCGTTGGTCAGGACGCGCTCCGGGACGTGACTCCCGGTGCCGATGATGGAGACGGTGCGTTTAGGCAGGTGTTGCCGTGTGCGGGGCAGGGGAGCGTTCATGATAACGTTGCACGGCTTCGACAATGTGGGGGTTCACCTGGTGCCGGATGCTGTCGGCAGCCATCCGGATCGCATTCTTTACCGCCACGGGGGAGCTGCCGCCGTGTGCGATGATGCAGACGCCATTGACCCCCAGAAGGGGCATCCCGCCGTACTCGTCCGCGCTGGTCTTGCGGCGGATGGTTTGGAATGCGGGTTTTGCCAGCAGCCCGCCCAGCCGATAGACCGGGCTCTTGTAAATCTCATGCTTGAGCCATGCGAACACCGCATGGGCAAGCGCTTCGCTCGTCTTAAGGACCACGTTGCCGGTGAATCCATCAGCGACCACCACTTCCACCGGGTTGCCAAACAGGTCATGGCCCTCGACATTGCCGCGGAAATTCAAGCCGCTCGACTTGAGCAACTCAAAGGATTGGCGCGTAAAATCGTTGCCCTTCTCGTCCTCGGTTCCGATCGACATCAAACCGACCGACGGATTCGCGTATCCGAGCACATGACGCGAGTACACCGAACCCATGATTGCGTTGTGCAGCATCTGAGTCGGGGTTGGCTCCGTGTTTGCGCCCGCGTCGATCAGCACGAACAGGTTGGTCTGGGTCGGCATCGTGGCCGCGATCCCCGGACGCTCAATCCCTTGCAGCGTGCGCAGTTTAATGGTCGATGCCGCCACGGCTGCCCCGGTGTGTCCAGCGCTCACCACGGCTTCCGCGGCGCCTGACTTGACCAAGTCGACCGCCCGGCTCACGGAGGAATCCTTTTTCTTCCGCACCGCATCAATGGCCGAGTCTTCCATCTCCACCACCTGCGTGCAGTGCACCAGTTCAATCCGGCCATCGGTGCAGCCGATCTTGGAAAGCTCGGACTCCAACGTCGAGGAGTCGCCCGTCAGATACAGCCGGGAGATTTCCGGGAACTCCCGAAGCGCCAAGGCGGCGCCTGCCACAAGTTTGGCAGGGCCTTCGTCATGGCCCATGGCATCCAGCGCAATTTTCATCAGGGCAGAAAAGGAATCCGCGCGGTGGAAAAAGATACAGCCGCCGGGGATGGATCCAGGCGGCTGCGTCGGAATCGGCGAGTCCGGATCAGGCGCCGGCGATGGTCAGAACCTGACGACCCTTGTAGTACCCGCAGGAGGGGCAGGCCGTGTGGGCCGGAAGGCTGCTGCCGCACTGGCCGCACTTCGCGAGAACCGGGGCGTGCCAGCGGTTGGCGGCTTTCCGGGTGCGCAGGCGCATCTTGGACATTTTGCGTTTTGGAACTCCCATAAGATTGTTTTCGGTTTAATTGTGGAAATCTGACTGATTCGCAGCAGCCCCAGAGAGGCCGCAGACTACTCTTTCTCGAAATTTAGTTGGTCCAACTGGCCCCACACTGCGGAAGTGCGATTTCCATCCTGTGGGTTTGGGGACGGCTCGGAACCCCGGTTCAAAAGGCCTCCAACAGGCGCCTCGCAAGGTTTCTGACCATCCCAATCGCAGTGCGGATGGGCTGGAAGGGCGAGGAGAATGTCTTCCCGGGCCAAAGGTGTCAAGTCCACCGTTTCATTTCCTGTGAGTTCAACCTGACACGCGAAATCCCGGATCCGAACAGGGAACGGGAACTCGTCCAAGCATCGGACGCAGCGGAGTCGGAGGTCCAATTCGAGAGAGCCTGTCGCGAACAGCCCTCCCTCGCTGATTCCAACGTCCAGCGAATAGCGAACCGGGGACTCCGGGACGATGTACGGTTCGGACAACTCTAGAATGGCGGGATTCGCTTCGCCCTCAAAGTGTTTTCCCTCGTCTGGTATTTGTTGGAGGTGGATTTTCATTTTTTCGGTCTGCCGTAGGTTGCCAAACAACCTTCGGCTGGAGACTTCAGGCTGAACCAAATTTTTTTGCGAGGCTTTCCAGCACCGGCGCCGGAACAAACGGGGCAACCTGCCCACCCAGTTGCGCGATTTCTTTGACCACCCGTGAGCTCAGTGAAGTGTACTCCTCCCGCGGCATCAGGAACAGCGTTTCGAGGGTTGGCTCAAGTTTCCGGTTCATCAACGCCATCTGAAACTCAAACTCAAAGTCGGAGATTGCCCGCAGTCCGCGCACCACGGCCGATGCGCCCTGTTCCTTGGCAAAGTTCACCAAAAGCCCCTGAAAGGACGCCACCCGCACCTTTTCGAGGTGCGCTGTGGACTGCCGCAGCAATTCCATCCGCTCCTCCGTGGAAAAAAGCGCCCGTTTTTCCGCGTTTCGAGCCACGGCCACAATGACCTCGTCAAAAATGGTGGCGGCACGCTGGATGACATCCAGGTGACCATTGGTCACCGGGTCAAAGCTGCCGGGATAAACGACGCGTTTCAGGGCGGAATGCATGACGTCCCTACGTTGGAGCGCCAAAGCCGGCGAGTCAAACCAGTCGTCGCACGGCTGCCAATGCAGGAACGGGATCCGCCCTCTGTCCGTCTATGTCTCCTTTCAGACGGATTGTGGCAGGTGTTCTCCAGTTTCATGCGGCGGGGGAGGGCGCCCCTCCCCCCCTTTCGATGCTCTGTCTGGGCGAGGATTCTGTGCCGTGGACGGCTTTTTGCTTTGGAGCCGCTCTCGTTTTGGCTAGGGATCCCGGTTGCATGGCCAAGGTTTTTTTGAAGACGTACGGGTGCCAGATGAACGAGCGCGACAGCGAACAGGTGGCGCGGATGCTCGTCGCGCGCGGATATGAGATGACCGCGAAGGAGAAGGAGGCGGATGTCGTGCTGATCAACACCTGCTCGGTCCGCGACATGGCGGAGCAGAAAGCTCTGGGCAAGATGGGCCTGCTCGGCCGACTCCGCGCAAAGAAGCCCGAGATGGTTTTTGGTTTCCTGGGATGCATGGCGCAAAGCCGGGGGGGCGAATTGGTCAAAGACCTCGGGCACGTCGATCTGGTGGTCGGGACCCAGAAGTTCCACAAGGTTGCCGAGTACGTGGACGAACTGGTTCGCCGCAAACGCGACCTTGCCGAACGCCTCATGGAGGATGTCCGGTACTCGATTGTCGATGTGGAGGAAGAGGCCGGTTCTCAAGGCGAAATCCGCGAGCATCTTCTCAGGGAAAAGCAGGCCACGGCTTTTGTCTCCATCATGCAGGGCTGCAACATGCACTGCACATTCTGCATTGTTCCATCCACGCGCGGATCCGAGCGTTCCCGCCCAATCTCCGAGATCGTGGAGGAGGTCCGGCAACTGGTGGACCGTGGCGTGCGCGAGGTGACGCTGCTGGGCCAGATCGTCAACCTCTATGGCCGGCATGAGTGGCCGCGGGTGGGGGACAAAAGCCCGTTTGTCCAACTTCTGGAGGCGGTGCATGAAGTGGAGGGCCTTGCGAGGCTCCGATTCACTTCGCCCCACCCAATCGGCTTCAAGTCGGATCTGGTGGCCGCTTTTGGCAGGCTGCCCAAACTCATGCCGCATGTTCATCTCCCTCTGCAGTCCGGCAGCGACAGGATTTTGAAGGCGATGCACCGGGCGTATACCGCCGAAAAGTACCTGCGCTTGGTGGAGCAGTTGCGTTCGGTGCGTCCAGAAATCGCTTTGACCACCGACATCATCGTGGGGTTTCCGGGAGAGTCGGATGCGGATTACGAAGCCACCCGTGAACTGGTCAAAACCGTGGAATTCGACAACGCGTTTGTCTTCCGGTACTCGCCCCGGCGCGAAACGCCTGCGGCAGAAATGGCGGATCAGGTGCCAGAGGACGTTAAAGAGGCGAGGAACCAAGAATTGCTGGGTGTTGTGGATGATCTGGCGCGGCGCAAAGGGGAGGAGTTGGTGGGCCGCCGGGTGGAGGTTTTGTGCGAGGGACCCAGCAAGACGAATGCGGAAAAGCTCATGGGCCGTTCTCCGGGGAACAAGGTGGTGATTTTTGACGGCGGCGACCGGCACATCGGTCAGGTATTTGAGGTGGCCGTGACGCGCTCGAGCGGGTTCAGCCTGTACGGGGATCCTGCTTTCCTAGGCTGAGTCCGACTGCAAACTGGCCTCGCTCCCGTTCCTGTCTGCCGGAGATGGGCATCGGAATTGGCTTGTTGCGCGGGGATGGTCCATTTTTCATCCGGCCTGTCATGATTTATTCCCTCGATTTGAAGACGGCTTTTTTTGTGCTCGGAGGCGTTCTGCTCGGGGGTGGGCTGGCAATCGGGGCCGGGGGCGGGGCGGCGGCGCGGTGGATGGAAAGGTTTCCTCGGTCCAAAGGTTGGGGGGCCGCAATCCTCGGGGCGGTGGCGCTTTGGGCTTGGCTCCTCATCTCGAAAATCGATCTCGGCGAGTTTTCCGGATGGCGTTCCCGGTTGCTCGTGATTATCCCGGTCATGGCGGTGCTGGGCCTGTTTTTTGTCGAGGAATTTTTGGCGGTGCGTGCGTTGGGAATGCTGGTGTTGCTCGGCGCGAAGCCGTTGCTGGAGGCTGCATGGATGCAGCCCGAGCAGTCCCGGTTGGTCTTGGTCTCGGTCACCTACTTGGGGATCACCCTGAGCCTGTTCTGGATCGGGATGCCGTACACGCTCCGGGACCAGATCCACTGGTTTACCCGTGGCGGTGCCGGCCGGCTCCGTGCTCTGGCCGGTGGCTTGGCCGGGGCGGGGGCCCTTCTCCTCACCCTCGGGCTGACACTACATCGCTGAGTTTGAAGATGGGCAGGAACATCGCAATCACGATCCCGCCCACAATCACTCCGAGGAAAACGATCAGCAGCGGTTCAATCAGAGAGGTCAACGCGTCCAACGTGGCCTCGATTTCTGTGTCCCAGAAGTCCGCCATTTTATCCAGCATCTCGTCAATTTTCCCGGTGGCTTCCCCGGCGGAGACCATCCGGACCATCATGGGTGGAAAGATTTTCTGCCGGGCAAGCGCGGCCGCAAGGTGATCCCCGCGCTCCACCGCCGCGGTTACCTCTTTGAGCGCCGATTCCACCATCCAGTTCCCTGCTGTCTCGCCCACAATGTCCAGCACCTCCAGGATGGGAACCCCGCTTCGGATCAGCTGCGCAAAGGTCCTTGCGAATCGGGTCATGCAGATTTTGTGGATCAGCGGGCCAAACACCGGCAGCTGAAGCTTCATCCGGTCCCAGAGCCGGCTCCCGTCCCGGGTCCGGAGAAAACTGCGGAGTCCGAATCCGGTGGCGGCCATGGATCCCAGGAGGAGGATCCACTGGGAGCGGACAAAGTCGCTCAGATCGATCAGGAGTTGGGTGGGTGCGGGGAGTTTCGCCCCGAAATCGGTGAAGATTGTGGCGAAGGTTGGGACCACCTTGACGATCAGGAACGTGGTGATGCAGAAGGCGATCAGCACGACGATCACCGGGTACGTCATTGCCGATTTCACCTTTTTCCGGAGTCGGGCCGTGGATTCAAGAAATGTGGAGAGCCGGTCGAGGATCTCGGACAGCAGCCCCCCGGCTTCCCCCGCCTTGACCATCGAGACGTAGAGCCGGGAAAAATGGCGCGTTTGTTTGCCAAGCGCCTCGTGAAAAGAGTCGCCCTGTTGGAGCAGGGCCACCAAGTCGCCGGATACGCGCCGGAGGGCCCCTTGTTTGCGGGGGTCGGTTTGTTCGTAAAGTGCGGTGAGCGCTGTGACGAGGGGGAGGCCGGCGGCCACCATGGTGGCCAGTTGCCGCGTGAACAAAACCAGGTCCGATTCCGGGATCCGGCCTTTGGGAGCTCTCAGCCGGCCGGTGCCGCGCTGTTGGATGCTGAGCACCAGCAGTCCCCGGGACATCAGAGTCTGGACGGCGTTGTCCTCGTTGAGGGCCTCCTGAATCCCGGAAATTGTTTTTCCAGCGGGGTCACGGGCTTCGTAGGCGAATGTGTTCATGGGACTTGGTGCAGCGAAGGTCAGGCGATCATAGAGCAAGATATTTGCCTGCCCGGTTCGGAAATGCCGGGAAGCTCAGGTCTTGAACTTTTGCTGAAAAGACTTGCAAAAGCGATCAGGGTTGGGGAGGGTCGGAAGCTAGATAAGACACTTTGAGAATTACAGGGAGCGATTTTTGATATGACAGACACTCAGGAGATTCAGGCGTTGCGGATGCACGACAAGGACACGGGCAGCGCGGACGTGCAGGTGGCGTTGCTTTCTCAGCGCATCAACCATCTTACCGAACATTTGAAGGGCCACGTGAAGGATCACCATTCCCGTCGCGGCCTTCTGAAGATGGTTTCCCGCCGTCGCAAACTGCTCGATTACCTCAAGCGCACCTCTTCTGACCGCTACAAGGTCGTGATCGAGAAGCTCAGCCTGAGGAAGTAACCACTTTGCCCGCGGAACTGCCTCCCGGAAAACGGGGGGCGGTTCCCGTGGGCTTTTCCACGCCCCCCAGCCCGGTTGGAACACCGGCTCGGGGGCATTTTAACAACCGCACATCGGCGCGCGTCTGTTTTTCGGTTCTGGATTTAGCCCCGGCCTCTTCGGTCTCCCTCGCGCACTCGCGTCGGGAGTTCATCCCGGCTACCGCGTCCCCTGAGGGGCCGGGGCTACAGCCAGAAAATCCGGTCAGACGCCGCTGGGGTGCATTTCAGAAACCCCAAAATGATACACAACATCACGAGCCAAGTCGGCTCACACGAAATCACCATTGAAACGGGCAAGATGGGTCGCCTCGCCGATGGCGCCGTCACCGTCCGTTCCGGAGACACCATCGTCATGGTCTCCGCCGTCTCCGCCACCACCGTCAAGGAAGGTCAGGATTTCTTCCCGCTCACCGTGGATTACCGTGAAAAAGCCGCTGCAGTCGGCAAGTTCCCGGGCGGATATTTCAAGCGCGAAGGGCGCCCCTCCGAGAAGGAAATCCTCACGGCCCGGATGACCGACCGTCCGCTCCGGCCCCTGTTCCCAAAGGGATACTTCTACGACACGCAGATCATCTCCATTCTGCTGAGCGCAGACGGCCAGATCGATCCGGACATCCTTTCCATCAACGGCGCAAGTGCCGCTCTGATGGTTTCCGACATTCCTTTTGACGGACCCGTGGCCGCCGTCCGCGTGGGGCGCGTTGGAGGCGAATTCGTGGTCAACCCAACGCACGACGAGCGCGCCAGCAGCGATCTGGACCTCGTTTATGTCGGGAACCGCACCGACGTCATCATGATCGAAGGCAGCGCCTCTGAATTGCCCGAAGAGGAGTTCATCCGCGCCCTTGAGTTTGCCCAGAAACATGTGGAGGTGCTGGTCAAGGCGCAGTCTGAACTGGCTGCAAAGGCCGGAAAAACCAAGCGCGTTGCTCCGCTGATGCTCACCAAGGAGGAACTCTTGGAAGTCGCCTACCATGTCGCCGGCGACCGGATCGAAGCCGCTTTGTACACCCCAGGCAAGGTCGCCCGAGGCAAGGCCGTGGACGCTCTTAAGTCCGAGGTCAAGGAGGCGATCCTCGCCAAATTCCCCGGCGCAACCCCGTTCGAAATCAGTCAGGCCTTCGATTATCTTCAGAAAAAGGCGTTCCGAGTCAGCATTCTTGACAAGCGGGTCCGCTGCGACGGCCGCCAGCTTGGCGAACTGCGGCCCCTCTCCGGCGAGGTGGGGTTGATCCCACGCTCCCACGGGAGCGGGTTGTTCCAGCGCGGCGAAACCCAGGCACTCGCCTTGGCAACCTTGGCCCCCATGGAGGAAGCCCAGGTGCTCGACGGGTATACCGGCGGCGAAACCACCAAGCGGTTCATCCTGCACTACAACTTCCCGCCCTTCAGCGTGGGCGAAACCGGCCGCACCGGCAGCCCCGGGCGCCGCGAAATCGGCCACGGCGCACTCGCCGAACGTTCGATCGATGCCGTCATTCCCCCGGTGGAAAAGTTCCCTTACGCGCTCCGCGTCAGCAGCGAGGTGATGGAATCCAACGGGTCCACCTCCATGGCCTCGGTGTGTGCCGGTGTCCTGGCCCTCATGGATGCAGGCGTTCCCATCAAGCAGCCCGTGGCCGGCATCAGCGTCGGTCTGGTCACCGAGTACAGCGCCGACGGACGTCTGGCCCGGTACACCACCCTGGCTGACATCATCGGCAGCGAAGATCACTTCGGGGACATGGACTTCAAGCTCTGTGGCACCCACACGGGTGTCACGGGCTTCCAGCTCGACCTCAAGCTGCCCGGCATCAGCCATGCCATCATGTCAGAAGCCATCTACCAGGCCCGCGACCTCCGGATGAAGGTCCTCGATGTCATGAGCGCTGCCCTCGCCGCGCCGCGTCAGGAACTGAGCCGGTTCGCCCCGCGGATCGAGACCCTCAAGATCAACCCCGACAAGATTGGCCTCCTCATCGGGCCCGGCGGCAAGACCATCAAGGGCATCGTCGCCGAAACCGGTTGCGAAGTGAACATCGATGACGATGGCACCGTGCGCCTCTACTCCAACAACCCCGAAGGCATGGAGCGCGCCAAGCAGATCATCGGCGGAATGACCCGCGAACTCGAGGTCGGCGCTCTCTACCAGGGCCGCGTCGTCACCATCAAGGAGTTCGGGTGCTTCGTCGAAGTGATGCCCGGCAAGGACGGCCTCTGTCACATCAGCGAACTGGCTGATTTCCGCGTCAACAAGGTCGAAGATGTCGTCAAAATGGGCGATATCATCTGGGTCAAGTGCCTCGGCGTTGACGAAAAAGGCCGCATCAAGCTCAGCCGGAAGGCCGCCATGAAGGAGCGGAACGAATCCGAGCAGGCTGCCAAGGCCTGATTCCAACCCGGTTTTTCGCCATCGGGATTTTCTGCCCGATACGGAATATAACCGGGTCAGTTTGAAAAGCCGCCGTCCGAAAGGACGGCGGCTTTTTCTTTGCGCGCCTGGAAGGCCGCATCCAGTCCCAAAGGTCCGAACAAGCAGCCCGGCATCAACAGCGTGCGCCAATTGGATCAACCGTGCGCTGGAAGCGCCCGGTTAGACCGGGTAACCTCACCGGGTATGAAGCTCTCCCGGTGGTTCCTGATCCTGCTCTGGCTGTGCGGCGTGCGTTCCTGGGCCAGTGAACCTCTCTGGCTGGCCCATTACATGCCGTGGTATGGCACCAGGGAGGCTCGCGGCCAGTGGGGCTGGCACTGGACCATGAATCACTTTGATCCGGACAGGATCAAGGGGGATGGCGAGCGCGAGATCGCCTCCCACGATTACCCGCTGATGGGTGTCTACGATTCCGGGGACCCGGCCGCGCTGGAGTGCCAGGTCCTGCTCATGAAGTTTGCGGGCATCGATGGCGTGATTGTGGATTGGTACGGCACCGGTACCGGCTTGGATTTCCCTGCCAATCATGAGAACTCCCAAATACTGGGCGTCTGGTTGAAGCGGGCAGGGTTAAAGCTGGCGGTCTGCTATGAGGACCAGGCGCTGGGGCAGGCAATCAAGGCGGGTGTGCTCCGTCCCGATGAGGTTGTCCCGCAGGCCGTCCGGGACTTCAAGTGGCTCGAAAAGAATTGGTTTTCTGAGCCGAACTACGTGCAGATCAATGGTCGGCCAGTGGTGCTGGTTTTCGGTCCCCAGCACCTCCAGCGCGCTCAGTGGGGCACTGTCCTTGGCGGCCTCCAGCAGCGCCCATGGTTGTATGGTCTGCCCCATCTGGCCGCAGAGACCGGCATGGACGGAATCTTCGGATGGCCTCCCGTGGAGGGCGGCAAGGTCGTACCCCCCGAGCGCTGGAAACGGGAACTTGAGGAACTCCATGGGCGCGCCTCAAAAGGCGAAAAGGTCGTGCCACCCGTGTTTCCGGGGTTTAAGGACATTTATCAGCGCGCCGGTGTGCACGACAGTTACGGAACCATCTCGGCGCGCAATGGCGCGACCCTCGCGGAAACCGCCGGGCTCGCCGCAAAAAGCACTGCGCCGATCATCCAGATCGCCACTTGGAACGATTACGGTGAGGGCACCGTCATCGAGCCCACGCGGAGCCGCGGATACCGTTCTCTGGAGCTTCTCCAGCGCCAGCGCGGTGTCCGCCAGTATGGCCCCGCGGATCTGCGACTCCCCGTGATGCTCTGCCAGTTGCGTCGGCGCGCAGCTCCAGTCGAGTTGCTCGACAAGGCCTCGGAATTGCTTTTCAACGGGAAATGCATCGAGGCAGAGGCGCTTCTGGCCAAGGCTGCCGCCCAGTTGGGCAAGGTGCCCGCCAAATTTCCCGATTCAGACGCTGCACCCGATCCGGATTACCGTTTGGTCAGCGAGGTGTTGTACCGGGAGGAACCCGGCATTTCCGGGGTCCAGAATCAGCGCTGCAGGCTTGACCTCTATTTTCCGGTCAAACACCAGCCGTACAGCACCGTGGTCTGGTTTCATGGAGGCGGCCTCACTGCCGGGGAACGATCTGTTCCGACCGCACTCCAACGCAGGGGAATCGCCGTTGCGGCCGTCAATTACCGGCTCGCTCCCGAAGCCAAGTCCCCCGAGTACCTTGAGGACGCTGCTGCTGCCGTCGCATGGGTCCTCAAAAATGTGGCCGGGTTCGGCGGCGACAAAAACCGGGTTTTTGTTGCGGGCCATTCCGCTGGCGCTTACCTGACGCTCATGCTCGGACTGGACCGCCGCTGGTTGAATGCGCGGGGGGCAGATCCAGACACCCTGGCTGGTTTGATTCCGCTCAGCCCGCAGGTCATCACCCATTTCGCCATCCGCGAGGAGCGCGGAGGGGACGAAAAACAGCCTGTCGTCGATGAACTCGCACCCCTTTTCCATGTGAAAAAAGAGGCGCCGCCGATCCTGCTCGTCACTGGGGACCGGGAAAAGGAGCTGCTCGGCCGGTACGAAGAGAACGCCTATTTCTGGCGGATGATGAAGGTTGCCGGCCATAAAAACATCCAACTGCGCGAACTCCAGGGGTTTGACCACAGCCGGATGGCGGATCCCGCCATGCCGCTTCTCTTGGAGTTTGTGAAAGAGTCGCGCCGGTAACAGTGCCGGCAGGATGCCGTTTGGAACCGGTGAGTTTTTGGATTCCGGGTTTGGTGCCGGTAATCCCTCTGCGTGGAGGAAACAGAGATTTGCTGCTGTTCCTTTCGCTCAGGTCTTCCGGTGAAGGGTCCTGAGAAAGTGTTCCACCGATTCCGACCGCAACGCGGAATCCAAAAGGCTTTCGAGAAGTGTTGAAGAGCCAATCGATTCAAGTTCTTCCTGAATGCCAGATGGGATGTTGCCATGGCGGATCCGAAGCGCTTGAAGAACGGCTTTCCGCAGGGCAGACCGTTCGCCCTCGGCACGGCCTTGGGTGAGGCCTTCTGCATGGATTTGCTCGGTAATGGTCATAAGCGCAGATTCGAGTTTTTTGGACGGGACATTGCGGATCCAGTGGTAGATCTCCTCGCGGCTTGAATGTCTGTCCAAAGCATAGCGCAGAAACCATTCAAGTGCATCTCCGGAAACGGCTTCCAGAAGCGCAGGGTCCCAGAGTGGCGCGGAAAGGAGTTCGCCCACGGGATCGGCCTTGAGGGCTCGAAGTGTAAGCACGCCCTCGGGCGTCCCCCGGAGCTGGTCGTATGGAATCTTGAGGAGCTCAACGAGGCGGAACTCGAGCTTGGGCTGCAGCGGCCTGAGCAATTCCTCCAGAGGCGCGGGGATGTCAATGAGTGCGTCCAAAGAAAGTGGTGATTTCCACGGAGAACGATTCTGCGCCAGCACCAGACCCATCACGGCGGGGAGCCGTTGAGCACGCGGATTTTCGAGGCGGAACGCCTGCCAGATCTGCAGGGTGTAATAAAGGAGCCGAAAAGCCATCATGGTGTCTTCCTCGCTCTGGTGCTCAAAGAGGAGGTAGAGGACCGCCGCATGGTCCTTGTAGCTCACTTGAAAGACCAGGTCGCTCTCGGAACTCAAAAACCGGGGATCAATGAACGAAGAGGGGATCTGCCGGAGCGATTCCCAATCAAAAAAGCCGACAAGAGCTTCCGGGAGATAGTTTTTAAAAAACGCCGCCGCGTTTTCCGTTTTGGAAAAAGTAGATTTGAGCAGCTTGTCGTGGGGCTGGTGAATCGACGGGGGCGGCATTTCCGGCATCCCAACGGGAAACTGGAATTTCTGGCAGCCGGGCACGGCCCCGGGAAAAACCTCCGGGTGCAGTGCGGTGCCAGTCAGAACGCGCATACGGACTGGCCGACGTCGGATGGCCCTCAGACGGGACAAGGGGGGGGGATACAGGGCGAGAATTCTGCGGCTGAAGGCGGCCCGTCAGATGGAGCGGGGCTTTCAACCAACCGGACGCTCCGATCCCGCCACAAAAAAACCGCGCACCAGCGTCCGGTACACCTCCGGTCGCCGCACCTTCACGCGTACGGGGGAGAGCAGGGGAGGGGTTGCCTCAATCAAATCCAGCGTCTGACGCGCAAGATCCCATGGAAGATAGCACGCCATCCGCAGCCGCATCGGCCGGGTCGCGTCGATGTATCGGCCCCCGCTTTCAAGCAATTGACGCGCACGCCCCACCCAGCGCTCCGCCACAGGCAACGCCGGTTCCGGACGCGCCAACAGTTCGTCCGGGCGGATCCCGGCTTCCGCCAACTCCACCCGCGGCAGGTAACAGCGGCCCCCGCGCAGATCCTTGGGCAGGTCCCGCAGAATGTTCACCAGTTGCAGCGCCTTGCCAAAGTCCCGCGCCAGCGGGAGCAACTCCGTCAGCGCAACGCGTGAATGCCCCGGCAGACAATCCGCACAGGCCGCCGCCCAGAACTCCCCAACACAGCCCGCCACCAAATACGCGTATTCCTCCAGCTCAGCGGCGGTTTCCAGTGACAACACTCCGGCGTTTCCGCCAAACCGGGCCAGATCCAGATCCTGGCCGTGGATGATCCGTGCGAGCACCTCCCGGATTAGGCTGCGGCGCGTTTCCGGCACTTCCCCAAGCCAATCCAAACACGCCCCCACGTGCTCCAGCAGGAGCTTTTCTCCCGCATGGGAGGGATGCACTTCCCGCGCAAAACGCTTCAAGTCGGTTGAACGCGGCTCCCGGATCAACGTCGCAAAGTCTGCCAGAAGTTCCCGCCGCAGCGCCGCCGGGCACGTCTCCGTATCCGCCAGTGTATCGCTGGTTCGCGCCAGGAGGTAGGCGAGTCCGATCACTTCCCGCAACGGGCCAGGCAGAATCCGGATGCTGAGGTAAAAGGAACGCGACACAGACGCCAGGAGCCCGCCGCCCAGTTGGGATTTTGTCATTGAGAAAGAGTCAAAAGATCGATGCGCTCCGGATCGGCAACCCCCAGCCCTGACGACTGTGCCGTCTGCAGCCATGCACCCTGGCGACCGAGCGGTGGGAGCTTTGCCGGCACGCGCCATGCGTCAATCTCGCGGAACGCCAGGCTGTCCAGCGCCACCGGGTCCCGGCTGGCCCAGATACAGCCCGGCTGCGCAAGGTAATGCGGGTCGCCCTGTGGTCCCCCGGCGAACTGGGCGGTCCAGCAGTCCATGATGTGCAGCACCACTTTTGGTCCCAGAGCCGGCTGCGAATAGGCCCACGCAATCGATTCCGCCCCGGAACCGTCCGGTTGCACAAAACGCCGCCAGTTGTCCAGGTTCGGCACGGTCATGTTGTAAAGCGCCCCGGCAATCCCGCAGGACGATTCCTCACAGAGCACCGGCATGTTGATCACCTTGTCCACACGCCGCGCCAAAACCTCCGCCAGATGGCTGTTCGAACTCAATTCGTCTCCCAACGGAACCTCGCCCGGCAGCCCCTTCGGCAGGGTCCTATCAAACAGCACGTCCCCCCACACCAGTTTCCCAATCACCGGGGCCGTGACGAACGTTTTGCGGTCGTATCCGGTGAACGGCGGCACAGATCCCACCCGATAGCCGCCCGGCCGCTGTTTGAACCCCGCCGCCTCCAGTCTCTCCCGGTCCCGGTCCCACACCCAGACCGCGTTCCTTGGGATTCCGGCCGATTCAAGCCCCCGGAGCACGGCTTCCACCAACGGCACGTGCGTGGCGAGAATTGGGCTCCCGGCGGCGCTCACTTTGATCCCGACCCGGTCCTTGGGGTTCACCAAACTCTTCCACGCCTCCGCCGCTGTGGGTTTGCCCGTCACGGCCATCACGAGGCGCTCCACCACCGCCGCGGCCACCGGTTCGCTCAAGGGGCGTCCCGCACGGCCGTCCGGAGGATTCACGCTGTACACCGTCGCCCGGGGGCGCTGCGGGGCGGACGGTTTTTCCGTGTTCCCGGCCTTCTCTGCCTGAAGCGGTGCAACCGCCAGAAGCAGGGTCCAAAAAAACAGGGGGATCCGGATTTGCATGGGGCGTCAGATCCAACGGTTTCCAAACAATTCCCCGGTTTCCTGCAACTCCGCGGGAAGCGGGATCCGAAAAAGCTCCTCGACTGCGGTGCATTCGGAAATCAGCGGCATCCTGGGATGTTCAAACCGCGCGAATTCCTCCGGCGAAGCGGCGCGGGTCACCACCTTCAGCAGGCCGCTGGATTCGATAAAAATGCCGCAGACCGCGCTGCCCGTGGGCACGGATTCCCAGACCAGCTGGCGGGTCCGGTCGGAGCGTTCGGCAAACTGGTGGGCGGGGATCTCGGCTAGAACCGCTCCCTGCGAAACCCACCATGCCCGGGATTCGGCCCGAGCAAATCCGGCCCAGGGTGCGGTGCGGGCATGGTGCGCAGACCGGAACGGAAGGGGTTTTCCGGGCCGGAAAATTCTTGAACCGATCTGGAGTGCAGCGCACATGGCTCTGGAATCCTCTGGCGGAGTCAAACCCGGGGCAAGTCCGGAGAGGTGGCCGGGTAGGGGAGAGCCAAGGGGGCAGATTTTCCGCAGGAAGCACTGGACAACGGCGACGTGAATCGGCTTAAACGGGAGGCCGGTCGGGTTCTTTCCCGCCCTCCGGCATTTTGCGGGTGTAGTTCAATGGTAGAACGGCAGCTTCCCAAGCTGCATACGAGGGTTCGATTCCCTTCACCCGCTCCAAAACAACGCAAACCCCTCCCGCAGAGGGGTTTTTGAATTTCAAGGGGTCTCACCAGGGGACGGAAAAGGGCCGAGTGAGAAAAGATGTCAGAAAAAGGCTTTGGTTTTCCAGCGCGGTTCGCGGATTTCCAGAGTGGACCGTACGCCCTTTCAATGCGGGAAAGGGCAAACAAATGTGCAAACACTTCCCCGAAATCCAGCGTCATCCAACGGCATTTTTCAGGGTCTAATCGTTCAAGATTTCGGTGTCGCGCGCGAACTGGGCGGCGCCGGGGGGATGGCATGCCCCCGCGCTTACCTAAGCGAGACCTGTAAATAGCCCTCTTTTGTGCGCATGGGGTCAAATTTTGAAGAATGAAAAACCGGCCTTGGGGGCTAGATATCGAATAGCAAAAGGTCATTCCGAGGCTTCTCCAATGGACCGGGGGAGCTAAACGTGCTCGCGGGCCATCTTCACGCCAGCTATCATTCCTCTCCCTCGCGATGAAAACGCTTCCGCCTACTGCCCGTCTGCTTCTTCGCATCGTGCCGAATGCCAAGCGCAGCGAATTTGTGGGACGTCAAGGCAACGCGCTGAAGGTGAAAATCGCAGCGCCTGCACTCGAGGGGCGTGCGAATGAAGAAGTGGTCAAGTTTCTCGCCGAAGCTCTCAGTGTCGGGCGTCGCGATGTGACGCTGCTGCGAGGCGAAAAGTCGCGTGACAAGTTCGTTCAGATCGTCGGCTTGGATGAAGCCGATGCGTTTGTGCGGCTAGGGTGTTCGGCGGGCGGCCCTTAGTTGTATCTGGTCGTGGAGTTTACGCCCGGGCGCTTCGCTTTGCTCTTCCCCTGTGAGGCTCGCTTGGTAGGCGCTGAGACTGCCGACCAACCGCATCAAACGAAAGCGCCCCCCAAGGGGATCCTCGCAACGCCGAACGAGCCCGAAGATCCCGATCCTCGTATCCCAGCTTCCCAGATCAGTTGTCCCTAGGGAGCCTCTCGGTGGGCGGCGGGCAGTGACCAGATAAAAGCCTCCCAAATTCATCGATTCCTGAGGGCGGGTATTGCATAAATCCGAGGCGGTTCGGCATCAGCCGGACTGCGACATCCCTGCCCTCTATGCGCCACTTCCTCTTTTTCCCGTTGGGCCTCCTGGCCGTCGGCATCTCCCGTCACGCTTTTGCCGACATCACCCTGCCGCCGGTGATCGCAGACCAGATGGTGCTCCAACGCGATTCCGTCATTCCGATTTGGGGAAAGGCGGATCCTGGTGAAAAAGTCACGGTGGAATTCGCAGGCCAATCCCATGACGCCACCGCCGATGCTTCCGGGAAATGGATGGTCCGCCTGACGCCGCTCCATGCGAATTCCGAGCCGGCCCAGATGGTGATCCGCGGGAAAAACAGGGTCACGCTTTCCGATGTTCTGGTGGGGGAAGTCTGGCTCGCGTCGGGCCAGTCCAACATGGCTTTCCCTCTGGGCTCGGCGCACAACGGTGCAGACGAACTCCCATCCGCCCGCGATCCGTTGCTCCGGTTTCTGACGGTCAAAACGGCCACTTCCCCCGAGCCGTTGGCGGAGTCGGCGGCCAGTTGGAAGGCCTCTGATCCGAACACGGCAAAAGGGTTCTCCGCAGTGGCTTACTTTTTCGCGAAGGAACTGCGGAAGACGCTCGGGTGCCCAGTCGGGATCCTGCACGCGTCGTGGGGAGGCACCGGAGCAAAATCCTGGACGAGCATTGAGGCGCTCAAAAAAGAACCGGCCTTTACGACCCACATTCGGGGATGGGAGGACGCACTTCAGGCCCACCGCGAAGTTCTCCAAAACCCGCAGCGTGTCGAGGACTACAAAGCTGCGCTCAAGGAATGGCAGGTTGAGGTGGAGCCAGCGTTCAAGGAGGCGCTCAAGGCGCACGCTGTAGCGGGGAGCACCGGGCCGAAACCGGTTCCTTCTGTTCCCGAACCCAAGAACCCGGATCCGACGGGGATGCCCAGCCCGGGAGCGCGCCCGAATGTTGCGGCGATCATATTCAACGCGATGATCCATCCTCTGATCCCTTATGCGATCCGGGGGACGATTTGGTACCAAGGCGAGGCGAATGCCAGTCAGGCTCTGGAATACCGGACGCTCCTCCCGCGTCTGATTGGCGACTGGAGAGAGCGTTGGGGCAGCGATTTCCCTTTCCTGATTGTGCAGCTTGCAAACTGGGATTTCGAACCCACCAGGCCCGAGTGGGAGCACCAGTATCCGCTGTTGCGCGAAGCGCAGGCGATGGCGCTTTCCCTGCCGAAAACCGGGCTCGCAACCGCCATCGACATCGGCAATCCGAAGGATGTCCATCCTCGGAACAAGCGTGATGTCGGGCTGCGCCTTGCTCTGGCCGCACGACGCGTGGCGTACGGCGAGGCGATTGTGTCTTCGGGTCCTGTGTACAAGGAACACACCATCCGCGGTGGTGAAGTGCGGGTGCGGTTTACCGAGACGGGGGGCGGGTTGGTGATCGGCAAAGCTCCATGGCTCGCCGAGGGGGCGACGCCGGTTCCACAGGATGAACTGCTCGGATTCATCATACGCGGAGACCAGGGGAAATGGGTTCCGGCAAAAGCGAGAATCGATGGGGATTCTGTGATTGTCAGCAGCCCGGAAGTTCCCGCGCCGAAGGCCATCCGCTACGCCTGGGCGAATTCTCCGCGCTGCAATCTTTACAACCGGGGGGGGCTTCCCGCGCTGCCCTTCAGGACGGACGTTGACTAACCTTTACCCAGACGCGCTCCCATGAAATCAAGTGTTCCAAGGCACCCCACGCGGATTTACTTCATCCGACACGGCGAAGTAGAAACGTGTTTCCACCAAATCTTTGGCGGGAGCCGGATCGATATGGATCTCTCCCCTCTGGGCTACCAGCACGCAGAGGAACTTGCGAACTGGATGGGGGACTGTCCAATTGACACGGTTTATTCGAGTCCGATGCTGCGTGCCCGCATGACCGCAGAACCGATGCTCAAACGCAGGGCATTGGCGCCCGTCATTTTGGAGGACCTGCGGGAGGTGGATTTCGGCGATTGGACCGGGTTCCGCTGGCGCGAGATCCAGGAGCGTTTTGGCGTTGCTGCCTACGACTGGCTTGAAATCATGGAGCAGTCCGGGATTCCAAACGGGGAATCTGCGGCAGCAGTAAAGGCCCGGGTGCAGCCGTGTTTGCAACGCATCCTCGACGAGAGCGCGAACAGGAATGTGGCCGTGGTTTGCCACGGGGGAATTGTCCGGGTCGCACTGTGTTTGCTCTTGGAGATCCCGTTTGCGCACATGGCCCATTTCAACGTGGATTACGGGAGCGTCACTGTCATCGAGCTTCAGCCCCACAAAAAGCACGCGCTTGAGATTGAGTTGCTCAATTTCTGCCCGATCACCGATCGCCACGGCGCGCGTCCTCAGTTCAACGAGAGATCCGAACTCCAAGGCGCCCCGAATCGGGTTCGTTGAAATTCTGGACCGACTTTTGGCGCCGGATCACCCAAGGGCAGGGCCGGTGAAGGTTAAATCAAAAACACCCGTGGTCTGGGGACGCATTGCAGAAAGAGTTTCCAGAATGCGTTTGAGGAACGGTTTGTGCCCGGGATGGATCCGGGACTAGGCATTGTTGATGAAACCTTCCGAATGTCCCGAATGCAGCATGCCTGAGATTCTTGAACACCCTGGTGCATGGGAGTGTGTGACCTGTGGGCATGAATGGGAGAAGCAGGAGGCGGTGGAGGGACCGCGCGTGGTCCGCGATGCGCACGGGGTGGTGTTGGTCGACGGGGACTCCGTCACGCTCATCAAAGACCTGAAGCTTAAGGGATCCTCCCAGGTGATCAAGGGTGGCACCAAGGCCAAGAACATCCGGTTGGTGGACGGTGATCATGAGATTTCCTGCAAGATCGAGGGGAGCGCCATCGGCTTGAAAGCCTGCTTTGTGAGAAAGGCCTGACGGGCTTCTGCGAGCCGCTGGATCGCACGCGCCACCACCGGTCTGCGCATGGAGTGTGGGCTGTTCTTGCCCGGACACCACAGGGAGGGCAGTTAGAGTTCTTCGACGGTACTTTCTACTGCGGCAAAAATCGCGGGATTGCAGAGTGCAGAAATGGCGCTGATGAGGGCCTCGTCTTCCTTCTCGCGTTGCATGGCAGAGGTCATTTGAAGGATGGCGCTGATCCGGAGGTTTTCTGGGAAAACGCGCAAGCCGTTGAACCACTTTCTGATGTTCGGTTCCTGTTCAATGAGAAGACAGACGAGTTCGAGTGCCTCTTGTTGTTGTCTGGTCAGCGAATTGGAAGCCATGGGCGGGTTTTTCAAAGGATGGAGTCGCGAAGCCTGAGAGTATCAGGACACGTCGAATCGGCACAACAAATGGGCGGCACTCGTTTTGATCAATGCCGTTTTTCGTATTCAGGCGCGGCCTTTGCGGCAGAAGGGTGGCAAATCACCCTCAACGCCAGTGAATCGAGGTCGTGGACTAGTCCAGGTTTGATGGAGCTGTGGGTGGAACCGTGGATGAAGAGCCCGTTCCTGTTCAGTGGTGGCGACTCCAGTGCGGAAGACGGGACGCGTGATTATCGCATTCTCATGAGTTTACCAGTGGCGAGGGCACTGACCATGTCGTTGAGGCGGAACCCGTTCTTGGCGGCTTGTTCTGTGAGTTCCTCGACGGATTTCAAATCGGAGGCCTCGAGTTTGCGGCCCTTGGCGTATTCGGCGAGCCGGACGATGAGATTGCGGGCGAATGGACGAATCTGGGTGAGCATCGTTTTTTTCAGGCCCGTGACGTCATCAAACTGCACGCCTTTATATTCTCCCTCGGTGCTGACGCGCATGGACTTGGAGTATGCGGTGCGGAAGCGGCCAATCGGATCATAGGCTTCCAGCGCGAAGCCGGGAGGATCGATCTGGCGATGGCACTCCATACAGGCGGAGTCGTTGCGGTGTTTTTCGAGGAGTTCACGGATGGTCTTGGCTCCATTGAGGTCGGGGACGAGCGCTGGGACTTCTTTGGGCGGCCGGGGAGGTGGCGTGCCGAGGAGATTCCTCAGCACCCAGACACCGCGCACAACGGGGGAGGTGTCGACGCCGTTCGCCGACAGGGTTAGGACGCTGGCGTGGCCCATCAAGCCACCCCGGTGGGCTTCGGGTGGAAAAGTGACGCGGACAAACTCGTCTTTGTTCCCCGCGAAGGGAATGTGGTAGAGGTCTGCGAGTCCGGAATTGACGAACGAGTAATCCGAGTCAATGAAGTCACGCACGCTGCAATTCTCACGCAGGACATGGCGGAAATACCGGTGCGTTTCTTCGCGCATGGCGGGTTCGAGGCGCGCTTTGTAGTAGATGCGGTAGTCGGTGTTCTTCGAGTCTGGAGGCATGCTGCCCAGTTTCACGAGGTCAAGCCATTGGTCCGTGAAGCTGTCGGCGAACCGATCTGAGCGGGCGTCTGCAAGCATGCGGGCCACTTGTGCCTTCAGAACCGCTGGGTCTTTGATCCTGCCGGACTGAGCAAGTGCAAAGAGTTCCGCATCAGGCATCGTACTCCACAGGAAGTACGAGAGTCGGCTGGCGAGCGCGTGTGCATCGAGTTCGCCGCCCTCCTCGCGCAAGTAAAGGAAATCCAAGGATGCCATCATTGCAGCAAAGGTACGGATGACCGACGCGTTCCAGTCCTTGGTTTCCGCGTGCTGTTGGTCAAGGTAGCGGAGGTAGGGGGCCAGTTCTTCATCTGTCACCGGCCGTCGAAAGGCGCGGGTGGCGAATCGCAAAACAGTCTGTTTGCGAACAGCCGCATTGCTAAGATCTGGAATCTCAGGGGAGTCGAATGTGGCGCGATAGGACTCGGGGGGCCATTCATCGAAGAACGGGCCTTCGATCTTGAAGGCGCTCACCCGCACTGCCGGGCCAACATAGGGCTCGCTCAGCGCCGAAGGCGGCAGTGTTCCGTGTCGAATCGCGGACCGGATCTGAGTGATGGGTTTTCCATGGCCATTCTCAAAGGAGAAATAGGGGAAGTAGCCTTTGTCGATCCAAGCGTCGAATGTGAATGTTTGGTCGACATTGTCTTTCAGTGCGAACGTTCTTTGGATTTTGCCGACACGAGCCAACGATTCAGCACTGTCTGAAAGGACACCAAAGCCGAGGATAATCGGCCCCTCCTCGGGGGCAAACTTCACTGGGTAGCGATCTCGGTCAACACCGGCTGCGGTGACGGTGATGGTGTACCGGCCCGGCGCAGTCATGGTCCGGGTCTGTGGGGAGGCGTAGATTTTACCCGTTTCTCCGCTGCGCAGGAGCACATGATTTCTGCTCGCGATGACGTATCGACTGCCTCCGATGCCCTGCATCTTGCGAAGGTCCACGGTGATCTCGCGCGCTTGAGGCTGCGAAGAGTCGGTCGTGAAAATGGCCTGATTCAGGCTCTTTTCAGCCGAGTTGAGGTACTCTAGAAGCAACTCATTCGAGATCACCAACGCCTTGGCCTGGGTATCGAAGCCTTCTGTGACCTCGTCTTTGTAAATGTATTCGCTTGGATCGAAGGTGCCCTTCCGGAGTCCCAGTAGATCACGGACCGTATGGCCATACTCGCGTTGATTGAGCCGCCGAAAGCCTGGTCCCGTGATTGCACCGGCCTTCGTTGCCTCAAGGAGCGCGTGCTCCATCAGAGTCTTCCGTTCCTCATCGTCCGGTTGCGGTTTGGTGTCCGGCGGCATTTCTGCGCTGGCCAACTGATCGAAGATTTTTTTCCACAGTCCGGCGTCGATTTTTGTGACGTCATCAAGGCGGACGTCACCCTTCTGTTTTTCCGCCCCATGGCACTGGGTGCAGTAATTCTTGAGGAGCGCAGGATTTGATGTCGTCTCGTGAGCGGCATGGAGTCCGGCCGGGATTGCCAGGCCGATCAGGAGTGGAACAAGTTTCATGGTGCGTCTCATGCTTTCAACTGGTTCATGGTGCCCGTGGCGTTGTTGAAGCGGTCGGTCTCAACGCCGAAGTTTTGAAGCATCGTCGTGAAGAGATTGTTGAGGGGTGTCTGGCGGCCGTCCGGCCGTGCGCAATCCAGATGTGCTCCGTGCTTGAGGCCGCCGCCGGCAAGGATCAGGGGTAGATCTCGATTTGAGTGGCGGGCAGCATCGCCGAGACCGCTGCCGAAGAAGATCATCGTCTCATCGAGCAGGTGACCGTGTTGGGTACGAGCGGCCTTGAGTTTATCCATGAACCGGGCCATCTGAGCGATGTAGAATGTCTCGATGATCCGGAGTTGTTTCAGCTTTTCTTCAAGATTTCCGTGGTGCGAAAGGTTGTGATAGCCCTCTTTGACCCCATCGAGTTCGATCACGAGATTGTGCATCCCAAAGCCAGCGGTGAAAACGCGGCTTGTATCGGATTGAATCGCGAGGAACAACAAGTCGAACATCAAGGGTGAAAGCGTTTCGTAGTCGACACTGCTATGGGCGTGTTCGTGCTCGTTAAATTTCACCTTTGCCTTCGGCATATCCTCCCAGCGTTTCATGCCTTGGATCTTCATTTCCGCCTCACGGACGGCGGTGAGATATTCATCCAGTTTGGCACGGTCAGGCGGGTTGACGTTGCGTTCAAAGCGCTTCGCCTGTTCCCGGACCAGATCCAACACGCTGCCCTTCCGCATGAGCTCCATCCGGTGCGCTTCCTTTGCGGCGGCCGTGTCATTCACAAAGAGCTTTCGAAAAAGCACAAACGGATCGCCTTCCTCGCGCATCTTAATGCCCGAGCTGCTCCAGGAACTTCCTTGGCTGCCCGCGAGCGAAATATGCACAGAGGGAAAACGCGTCTGATAACCTACATGGGACGCTGCGACCTGGTCCACGGACACGTTTTTCCCGGGAACTGTTTGATTGGCATCGACTCCGCTGAGGAGGGAGTTCATTGCATCGTGCTTTGTGAAAATGCCTGGGTGGTCCATGTGCGAGAAGACGGTGAAGTCATCCCGCAATCGCTCCAACGGTGACAGGACAGGGGAAAGTTGGTAGCCGGGGCCGAAGGATTTTGGGAAGAACGACTCGGGATTCATTCCCAAGGCGCTGCAGATGCAAACCATGCGCATGGGCGGTTTGGCGGGGAATTTTTGTCCGAGCGACTCAAAAACGGGAAGGGCGATGGAAATGCCTGCAGCCCTTAGGAAGGAACGACGGGAGAGAGGTGAGGAATGAAGAGGTTGCATGATGGAGGAACGGCGCGGTTGGGATGGTGCGGGTGTGTTCTAGAAATGGCGTTGGTGCGGGGATTGGAGGGGGTGCGATTTGGCTTTGAGAAAGGGACAGGTACGCGCTTTAGAGAGGGGGGCGTTGATTCCGCTACGATGTGGAAAGGGACGGGGGCATTGGCTTTCGTAAAAGAGAGAACACCGGTTTCCTTACACGGGTTGCATGTCTGGAGACCCCGCGAACGCGGGCACCTGTTCTGAGGAAAAGCTGTCGCGGAAAAATGCTCCCGGAGTGTGGAGGGAGGAGGCTCCTCATGTCACGGCATGCCACTTTTCCGGAGAAATCGGTCGGGTCGGAGAGAGAACTCTTGGAGGCCGAGGCGCAGGATACTGAGTGCGGGTGGCAATTTCGCGGATGGCGGGAGCTCGGGATCGGGTTATTCTGGGCCACGATGCGTACCGTGATTTTTTGGCTCGCGATGGGTCTGCCGGCAATGGCTGCCGAGTATTTTGTGGCCACGTCGGGTGCGGACACGAACGCGGGTTCTGCGGCGGCGCCGTGGCGGACCATCCAGAAAGCCGCCAACACGGTTGCGCCCGGGGATACGGTAAACGTGGTAGCGGGTGTCTATGCCGAGCGCGTGACGATCTCGGGAAAGCGCGGGACGGCGGTGCAACCGATTGTTTTTCGGACCCGGCCAGGCGACTCGATGGCGGTGCTGGATCAGACGGGTGTCACTCCTCCGGCGGGTTCGAGCGCGGTTCTGTCGATGGTCGACTGCGACCATGTGACCATTCAGAACCTTGAGATCCGAAACTACAAGACGACCTCCGACACGCGGATTCCGATGGGGATCTGGGTCCGGGGTGCGGGAAACGGTGTGCGGATTGTTTCGTGCAAGGTGCACGACATCTGGCAGAGCAATGCGACCGTGGGAAACTTCAACGCGAACGGGTTCGGGATCCTCGTGGCAGGCGATGCGGCACAGCCCATTCAGGATTTGGTGATTGATGGGTGCGAGGTTTACGGGTTGCGAACGGGCGCAAGCGAGTCCGTGGCGATCAATGGGAACGTGAGTGGCATTCAAGTCACAAACAACCGGGTGCATGACTGCAACAACATCGGGATTGATTTCATTGGGTTTGAAGGCACGGCGCCTGCAGGGACCATGGACCAGGCCCGGAACGCGCTGTGTTCCGGGAACACGGTTTGGAACATCGACTCGAGGTTCAATCCCGCCTACGGGGGCAACTTTGACGCGGGTGGGAGCGACTCGACCCGCTCTGCCCCTGGGTTGTACGTGGACGGCGGTCGGGACGTGGTCATGGAGCGTAACCATGTGTACGCGTGCAACTTTGGCGTCTCGATTGGAAGCGAACACTTTGGACGCGTGTCTTCCCATGTGATTCTTCGCAACAACCTGATCCACCATTGCCATGTGGGCGGGGTCGTTCTGGGCGGTTCCGATCCCACGCAGAACGGCGGCGCCACCGGG
The DNA here is from genome assembly GCA_903901425.1 of uncultured Spartobacteria bacterium. Taxonomy (GTDB): domain Bacteria; phylum Verrucomicrobiota; class Verrucomicrobiia; order Chthoniobacterales; family Chthoniobacteraceae; genus CAIURC01. Next base: position 120,126 of record CAIURC010000063.1, read on the forward strand.
TGCTCTGTCTTGCACAACACGCTCTACGAGAATGATACCACGGGCTTTGGAGGCGGGCAGGTGAGTATCCAGAATTTTGTGGGCAGCACCACGCTCCGGCACAATCTCATGGTCTGCAACTCGTCGACCGCGCAGTTTGTGCTCAAGGACAACACCACCGGTTCTTTTTCCCCGAATGACATCGACTGGAACCTCTACAGTGGCGCTTCGGCAACGGCTGTGGAGTTCATCTGGGATGGAACCTCGCGTGCGACATTCGCGGCATGGCGGACGGATTCCCTGCAGGATGCCAATTCGTTTTTTGCGGCAACTCCGGGCCTTGTGGGGCCGTCCCTGAACGCTTTGGCGCCGGCGGCGAATTTTAAACTGACTGCCTCTTCAGCCGCGTTGAATGCCGGCAATCCCGCATTCGTGCCGCAACCGAGCGAACGCGATCTGGAGGGTCAAAGCCGGGTGGTAGGCGGGCTGGTGGATATCGGGTGCGACGAGTGGCTCTCGCCGTGGCAGGCGTGGAGAGATTCTTATTTCTCCCTTCCGGACGGCGGTCCTGGGGCGGAACCGATGGACGATCCGGATGCCGATGGAGTGACGAATTTCATGGAGTATGCGCTGGGATCCTCACCCGTCTCTGGGGGCGCGTCGCGGCTTCCGGTAGTGACTCGGGCCGGAGCCGGGTATCGGTTTTCGTATCGGAAAGACGGGGCTGGTTTAGTCTATGGGGTTGAGAAATCCACGATGCCTGGCGGCGGATGGGTGCCGGTAGTGGAGGCGGAGCAGACGGATGGAAACGGGAACTTCTGGAGAGATGTGCCGCTGTCAGCGCCTCTTTTTATGCGACTCAAAGTCGCTTGGCCTTAGCTGTTCGAGCGCTGTCTCCGTTTTTTGACACGGCGACCCATTGCCAGCGGTTGAGGCTGGCGTCTTGGGGGCGCCGCTTTCGTTGACCTGTGTCTGCGTGGACGCGCCGGACTTCGCGCTCCGTGCGGTGCCGCGGACCGGTGTGGAATCCAGAGGCGTTGTGTGAACCGGGTACACGAAGCGACCCATGGGGCCGACCTCACATGCCAGAGTTGGAGGAAAACCAGGCTTCCTGCAGCGTGCACCGCTCCGGTTACCATGCGCCGTCCCTCCACCTGTTCCATGGTAAAGATGCCGGGTGTGTTTGGATACCCGAAGCCTTTGGGCGACACGGATGCGGACTCCGGATTCGGCAACCACCTCACCAGGAGCCGGAACTGCCCCCGCCGGAGGAGGAGCCGCCTCCGGAACCGGATGAGCTGGATGAGGGTGATACGCGCGGGATGATGCGCTGGTAAGTGCGCTTGTGACTGCAGAGGGAACAGCTCTCGGTCAATTCGGCAAGTCCGGTGGAGTATTCTGTGGCAGGCGTGATGGTGCGCGAGTTGGTGCGCAGGGTGCGATATCGACACGTGCCGCACTTTGAATAGTGCGTGAATATTGCGCCCCAACGGGTCTTGAGGGTTTCGCCACAGGACGGGCATGACCAGATGTCATAGTTGACTGAACCAATCTGTTCCTCTTTGACTTCGCCCGGTTCGAGGTGCTTGTCCTCTTCCTGCTCGCACAGACGCCCCATGGGTACCTTGCAGCGGGAGCATTTCCGAGGACGGCGGCGGAGGATTTGCCGGAGCGCAACGCCCAGACAGCCAAACGCGCCCAACCGTGCCATCCAGACGGCGATGGGGTGTTCGTTCCCGGGGGTTCCTGACACAGGGTTCTCGGGGTCAGCGTGTTCATCGCGGGGGATTGCAGGGATGGACGAGGATGCCTGTGCCGTGAGGCCCCAAGGGACAACCCGGTCCGCGATGGATTGTGCGCCTTGGAGCAATGCGTTCCGGGGGTTGCCGGCTTTGAAGTGGTGGACCACCACGCCGTTCATGACGGCGTCGGTCGCTGTGGTGATTCCCGCCGGGAATCCGTTGCCCACCACGATCTCAGCCTTCCGATCGGCCAGCGCTGCCATCAGGAGAACGCCCCGGTTTCGACGGCGCGTATCGAGAGCGAATTGGTTGAACAACCGCGTGGTCCATTCCCGCGGGTTTTTGCCGTCGGTGGACTGAACCACCACCACCATCAATTCGCCATGCGCGGAGGCCCGCCGTGCGGATGCGTCGATGGCCGCCACGTCATTGGGTGCCAGGGTTCCTGTGAGGTCGACAACGTGATGGGCGGGGCGCGGATCTGGGATCGATTGGGGGGCCTCTGCGAGAGCCGTGCTTGTGGAGTCCGTCATCAGGAGCCCAAGAAGAAGGAGGATGATGACGGGAAGAATCCCCCCAAATTTCTGGCGGCATATCGAATGGAACCGGCGGGTGATTCGAGGCATGGCAATGGGTGTGCCGGACTGGGGGGGGGAGGGCGATGGTGCAAAAGTCTGCCGGTTTCTGGCGCAAGGAGTGGTCTTGGACCGGAATCGGCGGGATCAGCGGACCGCAGATTACTGGGCGGTTTGATTCATGGTGCAATCGGCATCCATGGGAACCGCCGGGCCTGTCTGATCTACCGGATGGGTGAAGAGGTAGCGGAAGACGTCATCGTACACCCACTGGCCCATGGCGTCTTTTCCTCCGGGGACAACGATGGTGTGAGCGCGGCGGCCGTCGTTGTTGACGTCGAAGTTGGTGATCAGTCGGCGGGTGTTGCCGTAGGGGGGCTTGGCGGTGTCGATGTTTACGATGGGGCCGTGTTGATGCATTTTGAGGAGCTGCCAGGAGCGGCAGTAGTGATCGGCAACCCATCCGCCATCGAGCACATGGGAGAATCCGAAGAAACGGTTTGCGGGGGTTGCTGAGGTCTCTCCCTGCCAGGTTTGGGTGTTGTCGCGTGGGCCGGAGAACATGACCACCCGATCCACGCGTTGGTGCATGGCGAAGCGTGCTGCGGTGGTGCTGCCGTGGGAAATGCCGCTGAGGATCACCTTTTCCCAGCGCAGATCCTGACCGGATTCATGGATGAACTGTTCCCATTTGCCCTCCGGGTTTTCCTGGGCGAGCCACTTGAGGAACTGCAGGGAGCGTTCCTTCATGCCATCGGGTTTGGGGATGTTCACCAGAGGGCTGAAATCCTCTCCGGTGGCGGCTTCGAGGCGGATATTGCCGAGCGCTTTGCCGTCCCCGCCCTCATACTGGTCGCGGGTGACGCCGGCAAACCAACCGGTGGAGTAGTGTGGTTGGATGCCGTGATATCCGTAGCTGGAGATGCGCTCAAAAAGGCCTTGGTTGTGGCCCATGAGCCAGATCACAAGCTTTCCCTGGGAGGGCACCCGCGTGTCGACGATGGCGTGCTGCAGATCGGCAGGTTTGCCTTTGTCGTCCGTGAAGGTGAATTTGATCTCGGGGTGTTCCTTTGCGCGGGGATCGATTTCGGACGCCCGTTTGGCGAACTCCAACCGCTCTGGGGGCGCAGCAAAGAGCGTGGATGCAAATAGAAGGGGGGTGAGGAATCTGGGGAGGGTGAACATGGTGAAAGAGGGGGGTGCCAGAGAATGGCTACCGTGTGGACGAAACGATGCAATCCGATGTTTTTGGAAATGATTCCGGCGCCCGGCGCTCTTTTATCCCGGGCAGGCCTCTTTCTGAGGTGCTATGAACGTACCTTGTGCGTCGATGCGTGGGTACTTCAAACGAGTGGCGGCGCGGGGGGCACGCCGAGGATCTATCCGGGCGCGGTTGGCCTTGCGGTTGTGGAATGCAAAATGGGGCGGAGGGGACGTTCAGCGGCATTGTTTTTCTCAATCCGCGGATTCCGAGATTCGATTAGGCGATTTTGAGCCAACCGTGCAGGATTGTGAGCGTAATTTCTTGTGAATGGATACGAATCATCGGTGGCTTTTGGAGCAACTTCCCGAGTGGGAGCGTGAAGGTCTGATCAGTAGGGAGGCGGCGTGCACGTTGCGCGATCGGCATCAGGCCCTTCAGGCCGCGAGTGACTCGCACCCTGGTGCGGCTCAGATTGTTTTGGGTTGGCTTGGGGCGCTGCTGGTCGGTCTGGGGTTGATTGCCGTGATTGGTTACAACTGGGATCACTTCTCGCGGTCGGTGCGGCTGCTTTTTGCCTTTATCCCGCTGTTGTGCACGCAGGCTGCCTCTTTCCGTGTGATTCGGGGGAGCGCCGCGGTTTGGGTGTGCGAGTCGGCAGCGCTTCTTCAGGCGCTGGCCACCGGGGCCTGCATTGCCATTGTTTCTCAGATTTACAATCTGGGCGGAGAATGGACAGGGTTTCTGTTCTGGTGGATGCTGTTGAGCCTGCCGCTGGTGTGGCTGATGCGTTCGAATGCGGTTGCGGTTTTTTATCTGTTGGCGATAGCGACATGGAGTTGCGGCAGGACTGAAGCGGGTCTGGCCTTCCATGACAGCCCAATGATGTACCCGGTTCTGCTGCTGGGGGTGGTCCCTTGGTGGCCAGGGTGGCCGCTGAAGCCACGATTGTCGGTGCCCTTGCGCTGGGTGATGACGGTAAGCGCTTTTTGCGGGTTTTTCAGTGCGGCGGCTTTTGTGTGCCGTGATGCGGGGCGTTTTTCTGCGACAGATTTTGGGTCTGCATTTTGGCTTACAACGCTTACCGGGGCGGTGTTGGTGCTTTTTCCGCTGAACGAATCGGGGATTGGGGAGTCGATATCGAGGAAACCGCAGGTTGTGCTCGGGACGTTGTGGCTGTTTGGATACGGGCTGGCGGCAACGTTCGACTCGTTGGGGAAAGGCATTGCCAAGTGTGTTGAGCGCTCGGTGAGTCTTCCGTGGAGCTGGGGTTTGCTTGCTGTGCTCGCGGTGTTTGTGTTTCTGGGAGTGAAAAAACGCCGATGGGCAGTGCTGGCCGTTGCCTCGATCGGGTTGCTGCCGCTGGTGGCTTTTCCATTCGGGCAGCTCGTTCCTTGGATTTTCACGCTCCACATTGGGGCAATCGGTCTCACGCTGGTCCTGCTGGATTTTTGCGGCAGACGGGGGGCGCCGCGGTTCGGGGCACTGCTGCTGTCCGTATTGATTATTTTGCGCATGGCGGACAGCCATTTTTCCCTGCTCGCAAAGGGGGTTGGATTTATCGTCGTTGGTGTGGCCTTTCTCGCTTTCAACCTGCTGATGAGCCGCCGAAGGCATGTCGTTCGATCCGTATGAAAATGGTACCTTTGATTCTCTTCGGCCTTACTGTGGTAGGCCAATGGGCTGTGCCGCTGGCTCAGATCCGGGCGCACGAGCAGATCCTCGCCCGAGGCGCTCTCATTCGGTTGAAATGTTCCGCACCCGATCCCTACGACCCTTTGCGAGGTCGTTATCTCGCCGTCAGGCCTGAGCAGGGTATGGCACCTGTTCTGGAGGGACAGGAAATCCGGAAGGGCGGGCAGGGGTATGCCGTTCTCGAGACTGGAAACGACGGATTGGCAAGAGTGTTGGCGCTGAGTTCATTCTTACCTGCCAGCGGTGATTTTATCCGCGTAAAAGCCGGTTGGCGGGGTGACCGGAACGAGCAGGCGATCCTGTGGCCCTTTGACCGGTTTTATATCAACGAAAAACTCGCTCCGGAGGCGGACGAATGGTTCCGGGAAAACGTTCGGGGAGAGCAGGCGATTGTGGCTGAGGTGCGTGTGTTGGAGGGGCGTGCGGTGCTTGCGGACCTGACGTGTGGAGGAAGGTCCTTCCGCGAAATTTTGAAGGAACGCGTCAGGTGAGTGAACGGGTGGGGCTTCTGAAAGCGGGTTTGTTTTGGAGGGATTCAAGGGCTTGCCGCGGCGGTCGGTGCGTGGCATAAGCGAGGCACCCCCATGAGAGCGTCCCGGCCGCTGTTTGTTTCGGCGTTGCTGCGTTGCGCGGCGCCGTTGTTTGTCTTGTGGGTGTCAGGATGGTCTGGGTTTGCGGAGATCCGTGTGGGGTTTGCGGAGGCGGATATCACGCCTGAAGTGGGCATGGAGGTGCCGGGCAATTACGGCAAGGTTTATTCGCGAAAGATCCATGATGCGTGCAAGGTGCGGGTGAGTGTTTTCGACAACGGTGACCGGCGGGTGGCGCTGGTGGGGATTGACGCACTCCTGATCCGGCGTGAGACGGTTCAGGAGATCCGTGCCCGGGTGAAGGAGGGGGCAGGAATTGAAGAGGTGATGATCGGCGCCTCGCATTCCCACTCTTCGGGGCCGGTCGGAATGATTCTCCCGGGCGAGTTCGACCATGCGTCGGCGGAGATTCAGGAGCTTGCGTATGGGAAATCTTCCTGTGCCGATCCGGGCTATCTGCGGAGGGTGGTTGCGGCCACGGCCGGGGCGGTGCTGGAAGCGGACCGGAAAAAGGAACTGGTGACGGTCGGGTATGGAGTTGGGCAGGAGAGCGAGGTGGCCTTCAACCGGCGTCTTAGAATGCGGAACGGCCAGACCTTTTCGCATCCGGGAAAAAACAATCCTGAGGCGCTGGGATTTGCGAATCCCACGGACGACGATGTTGGGGTGATTGGGGTCTGGCGTGCAGACGGCACGCTGGCGGGGTGCGTTGTGAACTTTTCGTGTCACGCGACGACAAACTCCGACGGCATTGGGGCGAACTGGGTGCATTACACCGAAAAAGTGATCCAAGGCTTTTACGGGCGTGAGGCGACGGTGGTTTTTCTTCAGGGCGCCTGCGGCGATGTCACGCAGGTCAACAATCTGGACCCGCGCGCGAATCCTGCGCCGGACGACTGGTCACGGTTTGTTGGGGGGCGGGTTGGAGCGGAGGCGTTGAAGGTGCTGCTGGGGATGTCGCAGACCCGCACAGCCGAGGTGCCTTTGGCAGCGGGATCGAGGGTTTGGGAGATCCGCCGCCGCGTGCCTTCGGCGGTTCGGGTTGCTGAGGCGCGTGAACGGGTGAAGGGGAGCGTTGGGGATCCGGACTGGGTGTGGGCGAAGGAGACGCTGTTGCTCGATGCGCTGATTGCAAGGAAACGGGAAGTGGAAGTGGAGGTGCAGGCGATCCAGATCGGCCCGGTGGTGTGTCTCTCGAATCCTGCCGAGTATTTTGTTTCCTACGGGTTGAAATTGAAGAAACGGAGCGGTTTTCCGATCACGTTTCCGGTGGAACTTGCCAACGGTTGCGTGGGGTATGTGCCAGACGAGGAGGCGTTCGGTCCTGGCGGTGGCGGGTACGAGACCCGTCTGACGAGCTACAGCAACCTTGAAGTGACCGCCGGTACGCAGTTGATGAATGCTGCCCTGGAACTTGCGGCCGGCATGAAGCCTGCGCCGCTTCCAGAACGGCCGTTGGCGCCGGTTGGGAAGCCTTGGCTTTACGGCAATCAACCCCCTCAGTTGGAATGATCCGCGTTGTCACTTTCTGGATGGTTGCCGGCACGCTCTGTGCGGCCCCAGTGGCGAGTCCATTGGCGCCGGAGGAGGCCTTGAAGACGTTTGAGGTTGCTCCCGGGCTCCGGATTGAACTCTGTGCGGCGGAGCCTCTGGTGGCTTCACCCTGTGCGTTGGCATTTGATGCCCAAGGTCGGTTGTTTGTGGCGGAGAACATCGGGTATCCGTCCGGTCCGGGACCAGGAGGCAGGCCTGCCGGCCGGATTGCGCTGCTTGAGGACGGGGACGGGGACGGGCGGATGGACCGGCGGACGGTTTTTGCTGACGACCTTACATTCCCGAACGGGGTGTTGCCGTGGAATGGCGGGGTAATTGTGACATGCGCCCCGGATGTGTTGTTTTTGAAGGATCACGACGGGGACGGCAGGGCGGATGAGCGGCGCGTTCTTTTGACCGGGTTTTCAACGGCGGGCAGCACGCAGTTGCGGGTCAACGCGCCGACCCTGGGGCCGGATGGCTGGATTTACCTTGCCGCCGGGCTGAGCGGCGGGAGCGTGACCTGTCCGGCCCATCCCGGCCGCGCGGCGCTGAAAATGAGCTCGGACATCCGGTTTCATCCGGAAACACTCGAGGTGGAACCCGTTGACGGTCGTTCTCAGTACGGCATGAGTTTTGACCGGGAGGGCAACCGGTTTATCTGCATGAACCGGGTGCCAGTGCAGCACGTGGTTTTGGAATCCCGCTGGTTGAAGCGGAATCCCCGGCTGGCTTTTGGCGAGACGGTTCAGGACTGCAACGAGCGCAACGCATTCAACGGGATCAACGGGCGCCAGGATGGGGTGCGGCTTTTTCCAATCAGCTCCAACATCACTACCGCGGATGGCCATGCCGGGTCGTTTAGTGCCGCATGCGGGGTGCACGTCTGGCAGGGAGGCGGATTGACTCCGGAGTGCCTAGATGCGGTGCTATCCTGCGATCCCACCGGCAACCTTGTGCACGCCGACCGACTGGTGCCCCGGGGGGCCACGTTTACTGCGACGCCGCTTTTTTCAGGGCACGAGTTGTTGGCCTCGCGGGACGACTGGTTCCGTCCGGTCCATCTCGCCCGGGGGCCTGGGGGCGCGCTTTACATCGCGGACATGTATCGGAAGGTGATTGAGCATCCGGATTATCTCCCAGAGGCGGTTCGCAAGCACACCGACTTTGAGGCGGGAAAAATGCTGGGACGAATTTGGCGTGTGGTGTCTGTGAACAAGCCGGTTGCGGGCGGTGCCGGCGTGGACTTTGCCGAGCGGCATCGGTTTCTGGAGTTGATCCGGTGGGGCGACGATCCTTCGTTAGCGGCGACGCGCGAACTTGCGCGCGTTGCTGCGAGGGACTCCGGGGACAAGTGGGTGCGGAACGCGGTTCTCAGCGGTGTAGCCGGGCGGGAACGGGAGTTTTTGGTGGAACTGCTGGCGCAACTCCCTGAAGGCGGGGTTTTGAGGGAGGGGCTTTCTGGAGTTCTTGCGCATCTGGGGGAAGCCCTTGCCGGGCGGGGAGAGCTTGAGGCGGCCAGCGGCGCTGCGCCGGGTGTCCAACTGGCGTTGATTTCCTGCCTTGGCCGTCAGGGAGCGGAGTTGCCATCGATTTTCAAAGGGTTGTTGGATTCAGCTCCGGCGATTGCTGCCGATCCGACTCGAAGGATGGAGGAGCGGATCTGTGCGGTAAAACTCGCGGCACGACTCCCGTGGGAACGTGCTGGGGAGCTGCTTTTGAGGCTGGCATTGGACGAGTCTGCGCCCGGGCTTGCCGCTGCAGCGCTGGCTGCCGTGGTGACCTATCCTGAGGAGAGTGTGCCTGCGGCGTTGCTTGCCCCGTGGTCCCGGTACGCGCCGGCCCGTCGGGATGCGGTGCTGGGGGCGCTTCTGGGGGCGCCGCATCATGTGCGGGGCGTGCTTTCGGCTGTGGAGACCGGACTTCTTCCGGCAGCGGTGTTTGCCGGGGTGAGAAAGCGGCAGATTTTGGCCAGCAGCGACCCGGTGTTGCGTGCGATGGCTGCGCGGTTGTTGGAGGTCCCCGTCCGGCCGGGTGCGTTCGAGGAGGCAAAGAAAGCGCTTGCGCTGGAGCCGGTACCTGCCAGTGGGCGGGAGACGTTTCGCGCGCTCTGCGCAGCCTGTCATCGTTTGGAACGGGAGGGCAGCGCCGTTGGGCCGGACCTTTTCGACATCCGGCGCCAGTCCAAGGAGAACATTTTGTTCCACCTTGTGAATCCCGATGCGGAGATTGCGCCCGCATTTACGGCGTATCTGGCTGAGGCGCGGGACGGCCGGGTGGTGACGGGGCTCCTGGTGGGAGACACACCGGCTGCGGTCACGCTGCGGGGGCCGCTGGGTGTGGAGAGCACGATCCTGCGGGGGGACCTTCTCAAGCTGGAGGCGTTGCCGGGTTCGCTGATGCCCACCGGGTTGGAGGCGGGTTTAGGCAGGCAGCAACTGGCAGATCTGATTTCCTACCTCAAGGGCGAGAATTGAAGTTTGCGCGGACGGGGGTGCGGGATGTTTTCAGACCTCCCTTGAGTCGGTCTTGCATGCCGGGCACCCTGTTTCAGGAATCTGCGCGCCGGACAAACTTTGCCGCAAAGGCGCCGTCGACGCCCTCCACAAACGGGAGAATGCGCCGGGTCTCCACGCATTCGAGTTCTGGAACCGCTTGGAGTGTTGAGGCGACCACGTCCTCGTTTTCCTCCTTCTCGAGGCTGCAAGTGCTGTAGACGAGGGTTCCGCCGGGTTTGAGGAGCGAGGCGGTGCGGCGGAGCAGGGCGAGTTGCTGGGCGGGCATCCGGAGAAAGTCTTCGTCGGTGAGACGCCAGCGGACGTCGACCCTGCGTCGGAGCACGCCGGTGTTGGAGCAGGGGGCATCGACGAGAATCCGGTCGAAGCGGCGGGAGGCGAGGGGGCCATCGGCCTGCATGGAATCGGTCTGGAGCACGGTGGCGATTTGAACGCCCATGCGCTGCAGGTTGGCTTTCAGGCGGTCGAGTCTGGACTCGTACAAGTCGCAGGCCACCAGGGTTCCCTGGTTCCGCATTTTCTCGGCGAGGTAGGTGGTTTTGCCTCCAGGTGCCGCGCAGGCATCAAGGACCGAGTCCCCGGGCTGTGGGTTGAGGAGGTCGCAGGCAAAGAGGGTGCTCGGATCCTGGACGTAGCAAAGCCCTTCAGAGACCCAGTCCATGGGCAGTTGCTGCACTTTGAGGGCGGCGGGATGGACCGCGGATGGTTCAGCCAACGCCGGGAGTTTTGCTGCCAGTTCTACGGGGGTGATCCGGAGTCCGTTTGCGCGGATATAGACCTCGGCAGGACGGTTATTCCATGCAAGCAGTTCCAGGGTCCGGCTTTCGCCAAACTGCCGCTGCCACCGTTCGATTAGAAACTCGGGATGCGAGAATCGGACGGCGAGGGGTTGAGCGTGGAGTTGTTGTTCGAGGGCCGGTTTTTCGCGGAGCGCGCGGCGGAGCACGGCGTTGACCAGTCCCCGGGCATGTCCGCCGAGGGAGACGGTTTCATGGACGGCGGCATGGGGCGGGACGTTGAGATGAAAAATTTGGTAGAGGCCGAGGCGGAGCACGGCCCGGGTGGACTTGTCGAGCGAGCCGCGGCTCAGGGAGTCAGCAAGGTAATCCAGCGCAGAGAGGTTTCTGAGGATCCCGAAAAAGGAC
>CAIURC010000064.1 GCA_903901425.1 uncultured Spartobacteria bacterium
GTTCGAGGAGGTCTTCGGGGCAACGGAATGCGGTGTATTTGCTCATATAGGAGGTTACTGAATCAATAAGTTGTCTCTCGGAAGGTTCATCGGGTTCTCGGTTCCGCAGGGGACCTCGGAACCTTTGTTTCGGCCTACGGTCCTCCTGCGAGCCGGAACAGACCTGTCTCGCTTTACGCCGGCGGGGGATCCGGCGGAACCCTGAGATAGGTGTCCCGGGCGTAAGCCCATGAACTGCCGCGAGTTACGACAAACCACTATTCAGAATGAATCCTGTAGTTGGCAACAAAATCATTCAGGAAATTTGTGAAGGTTCCGTTTGTCAGGTGAAGCCTCACCCGGCTCATCAGGTCGATATAAAAGTGGAGGTTGTGGAGGCTGATCAGGCGGAGTCCGAGGATTTCCTCCGCCTTGACCAAATGCCGCAGATAGCCGCGGGTGAACTGCCTGCAGGCCGGGCAGGTGCATCCCTCCTCAATGGGGCCACGGTCCAGAGCGAATCCGGCATTTTTGAGGTTCAAAGTGCCGAGTCGGGTGAATGCGGTTCCGTTCCGGGCGAGCCGGGTGGGAAGCACCACGTCGAAGAGGTCCACCCCGCGGGCGATCATTTTGAGCATCTGGGGCGGGGTACCCAGTCCCATGGCGTACCGGGGTTTGTTGGAGGGAAGTGCGGGTTCGCTGGATTCGATGGCTGCCAGCATTTCCTCTTCGGGTTCGCCAACGCTCACCCCGCCGACCGCGTAGCCATCGAAATCCATGGAGACGAGGGCCTCGGCACTCTGGCGGCGCAGTTCCGGAAAGGTGGCGCCCTGAACAATTCCAAATGTTTTTCCGGGCATCTGGATTTGCCGGCAGACGCGGGCCCAGGTGAGAGTCAGGTCGAGGCTGCGGGCGGCGTAGTCGTAATCGCAGGGGTAAGGCGGGCACTCGTCGAAGACCATGGCGATGTCGCTTCCGAGCGTGGCTTGGATCTCCATGGACTCCCGTGGGCCAATGAAGCAGGGGGCGCCATCGAGGTGGTTTTGGAAGTGGACGCCCTCAGGGGTGATCTTGCGGAGTTTGGCCAGGGAGAAGACTTGGAACCCACCAGAATCGGTCAGGATGGGGCCTTCCCAGGCCATGAATTTGTGGAGACCGCCAAAGTGGCGGATGACATCCATTCCCGGGCGGACAAAGAGGTGGTAGGTGTTTCCGAGGATGATCTGGGCTTGGAGTTGGCGCAGTTCTTCGGGGGAGACGGCCTTGACGGTTCCCTGGGTTCCAACGGGCATGAAGGTGGGGGTTTGGATGATCCCGCGTGCGGTGTGGAGCCGGCCGAGGCGTGCTTTGGAGGAAGAGTCTTGGGCGAGCAATTCGAACATGGCGGCAGACCTTAGCCGGGGCGGGGTTCCCTTCCAGTCATGAATTCCGCGGGTTTCCGGAAGGGCGGGGTTGAAATGGGAGCGAGTTTCTGGGAGGGAACAGGCCTGATTTTCCCATCATGCGCGCGTATCTGGATCTGTTGCGGTTTGTCCGCGAAAAAGGGGTTTTTAAAAAGGACCGCACCGGGACCGGCACCTATTCGGTGTTTGGAGCGCAGGTCCGGTACGACCTCAGCGAGGGGTTTCCGCTGCTGACCACCAAGAAGCTGCACCTGCGTTCGATCATCCACGAGCTGCTTTGGTTCCTCAAGGGGGACACCAACGTGGCCTACCTGCGGGCCAACGGCGTCACCATCTGGGACGAGTGGGCGGATGCCAATGGGGATCTGGGGCGGGTGTACGGGGCGCAATGGTGCGACTGGCGGACGGCTGATGGCCGCTCCATCCACCAGATCCGGGAGGTGGTGGAGCGGATCCGGCGCGATCCCGACAGCCGCCGCTTGGTGGTCAGTGCATGGAACCCGGGGGAAATCGAGCAGATGGCGCTTCCTCCGTGTCATGCCCTTTTTCAATTCTACGTGGCGGGCGGACGCCTGAGTTGCCAGCTCTACCAGCGAAGCGCGGACATCTTCCTTGGCGTGCCGTTCAATGTGGCCAGTTATGCGCTGCTCACCCACATGGTGGCGCAGGTCTGCGGACTGGGCGTCGGGGATTTTGTGCATAGCTTCGGCGACCTCCATCTCTATGCGAATCATGTGGACCAGGCCGACCTGCAACTTGGGCGCGAGCCCCGCCCGTTGCCCACCCTGAGGCTGAATCCAGAGGTGCGTGAACTGGAGGAGTTTCGGTACGAGGACTTTGCGCTTGAGGGGTACGATCCGCATCCGGCCATCAAGGCACCGATTGCGGTGTGAGGGCGATGAAGGCGGTAGCTGCAATGGCTTTAAACCGCGTGATTGGGCGGGCGGGCGGGATACCCTGGCATTTGCCCGAGGACTTTCGCTGGTTCAAGACCCTGACCATGGGCGGGATTTTAGTGATGGGGAGCCGCACCCTGCTGAGTTTGGGGCGGCCTCTGGCTGGCCGGGGGCACGTGGTTTTGAGCCGGGATCCTGAGAGGTTGTGCGGCGCGGTTGGTGACTGGGCGCTGTTTTGGGAGCGAGCCCGGAACGCCGGATGGAAGGTCAGACTGCAGCCGGAATGGGAAGGATGGGGTGGGGTTGGTGACCGCGAGATCTGGCTTCTTGAGGGGGGAGCGGAAATCATTGCCGCCGAGGCGGAGAGTGTGCGGCCTGTTTTCTTGGCGGGTGGGGCTCAGATCTACGAGCAGTGGCTGGGGGCGTGTGGGGAGTTGTTCCTGAGCGTGGTGGAACGCGAGGTGGAGGGGGACGCGGTTTTCCCGGAGTTCGAGTCGCGGTTTGAATGGGTGGAGACGGTGATGCGGAGTGAGGGTTTTCATGTCCGGCGGTACCAGCGACGCAACCCTTGAAGCCGGAGGGTTTTGCCCGAGGCGCGCTCCCGGTGGTTTTCGCAACGGTTTTTGGGGAGGATGAAGGGCATGAAAACAAGCGCAGATCTCGGGCAATTTCAGGGGGAGGACAAAAGGCTTAAAAATGGGCTCAACCATGGGCTCAACCATGGGTGGAACGGAGGTCCGGCTGGAGATGCGCAGGGGCTGAGGGATGGTGCGCCATGTGCGGTCAGCGATGACGGGTCTCTCGGGAGGAGCGGATGGGAGGCGGAATCTCTGGGTCTGCTGGATTGTTCTGAAGGGGGAGGAATGGTGGGGGCGGTGGAGGCGGGAATCCGGGCGCGGGGTTACCACGAGATTCCGGTGGGGGAGGTGGCTGGATTGGCGGGGGGAAGCCCTGTGTGCGGGGTGGAGTTCCTGCGCCGGTTGCACCGTTTTGCGAGCATGCACGGATGGGAGGCTGCGGCTCCGCGGGGGTTGGGGCACGTCCTTTTCCAGCCGATCGGCGACCGGCGTGTGATGCCCTCGCTGTGGCGATTGCAGCGGACGCTTCAGCGCTGAGAGATGGAGGGGGGGAGGTGGGATCCGCGGGTCAAGGTGCGGACTCGGAGCAGGTACATGTCTGCGGTGATGTAAAGTTCGGAGCCATTTCCTCCCCAGCAGCAGTTTCCCGTGGCCTGCCCGGTCAGGATCGATCCGAGGTGCTTGCCCTCTGAGGAGAGCACAAGGACGCCGCCTGGGCCGGTGGCAAAAAGGTTCCCGTGCGTGTCGACCTTGAGTCCGTCACAGGAGCCTTTTCTGCCCGCTTCTTTCAGTGGGACGGCGTCAAAAAACGTCTGTGGATTTTGGAGGAGTCCCTCCCGGGTGATCTGAAAGGCAACAATCCTCGGATGCGCAGGGTCTGAGACAGCCACATAGAGCCGGGATTCATCGGGAGAAAATGCGATCCCGTTTGGGAAAGAGAGGGATTTGTCGAGCAGATCGGTTTCCCCGGTTTTCCGGAGGCGATAGATGCCGCTGAAAGGCAGTTCTTGGAGTTGGGCTCGTTGGGCGGGATCCAAGCCATAGGGGGGATCGGTGAAATAGAGGTCACCTTGGTTGGAATAGGCCAGATCATTGGGGCTGTTGAAGCGTTTGCCCTCGAACTGGCTGGCCAGCGGGGTCTGGGTGCCGTCGGGTTCCAGTCGTGCGATCCGCCGTTCGCCGTGCTGGCAAAGCACCAGGCGGCCCGAGGAATCCAAAGTCAGGCCGTTGGATCCTTGTTTTTTGACATCGGAGACCGGGGAAATTGTGCCGCTGGGGCGGAGAAACACGGTGGCCTTGGAGTCGCCGGGCGCCCACTGAAACACGGTGTTTTCCGGGACATCTGAGAACAGGACCCGGTTTTGGTACCAGACGGGTCCCTCAGACCAGTCGAACCCTTCTGCGAGTGTTTCCACCTGTGCTCCAGGGGGAATTAAGGAGTCGAGTTCCGGGGCGAGGCGTTCGATGGACGGGAGTGCGGAGGCGCCGGAGGCTAAAGAGAAGCTGCAGAGGAGGGTGCAGAGGAAGGTGGGGAGAAGGAGCGGTTTTTTCATCGTGGGGGAGCGTCTCGGAAACCACCTCTAGCTATCGCAAAAGCACAAAGTCTTTTCCAGAAGCCATGAAGGGTTTTTCTTTTGGGTCCAAGTTCAACCCCTACTCATTATGCCCAACCCATGGACAGGAAAAGGTAACCCGTACACCCGGCAGGAAGTCAGAGACCGTCTTCAGGCGGTGGTAGACCGCGGAGAAGCGGTGATTGCCGCCGGGGCCGGCACCGGGATCAGCGCAAAGTTTATCGAGAAGGGGGGGGCGGACCTGATTATTGTGTACAATTCGGGTCGGTTTCGGATGGCCGGCCATGGGTCCACGGCGGGGCTGATGGCCTACGGAGACGCCAACCAGGTGGCGATGGACATCGGCGAGTATGAGGTGCTGCCGGTGGTGGAAGAGGTGCCGGTGATTTGCGGGGTGCATGCCACCGATCCGCGGCGCCGGATGTGGCACTGGCTGGGGCGGGTGAAGGAAATGGGGTTTTCAGGGGTGAACAATTTTCCCACCCACACGATTGTGGACGGGCATTTCCGGGGCGTGCTGGAGGAGACCGGGATGGGGGTGCAAAAAGAGTTTGAAATGGTGGCGCTCGCGCACCGGATGGATTTGTTCACAGTGGTGTATGTGGCGAGTCCCGAGGAGGCCCGAGCCATGGCGGAGGCAGGTGCAGATGCCATTATTGCGCATGTGGGTACCACGGTGGGGGGATCCATCGGTGTGACGGGGGCTGTGGTGACCATGGAATCCGCCATTGAACGGACCCGCGCGATCATCCATGCGGCCAAGGCTGTCCGGAAGGACATCTTCTTCCTTTCGCACGGTGGGCCGATTGCCACGCCAGAGGACGCGGCTCATGTGAATCTGCACACGGAGTGCGTGGGGTTTGTGGGGGCCTCCAGCCTGGAGCGGATGGGCGTTGAGGCGTCGCTCACTGAGATCACCCGGCGCTTCAAGAGAATCCCGGTTCAGAAATAGGGCCTCGACGTGCCGGGAAGAAAACCTTCCCAAAAGCGAGGCGCGCGTGTTGGTTAGGGGGGCATGCCGAGGGAACGCCTGGATGTCTTGCTTGTGGCGCGCGGGCTGTTTCCGAGCCGGGAACGCGCGCAGCGGGCCATCATGGCCGGTTTGGTCCGCGTGGGAGACCACTGCATGGACAAGCCCGGTGCCCGCGTGGACCTTGAGGCCGCGGTGCAGGTGGAATCTGGGGAGCGGTATGTGGGTCGGGGCGGGCTCAAGTTGGAGGCGGCGTTAGCGGGGTTCGGGCTGAATCCGGCGGACGAAGTCTGTTTGGATATCGGGGCGTCCACCGGCGGGTTCACGGATTGTCTTTTGCAGCACGGCGCCCGAAAGGTGTATGCGGTGGACGTGGGGCACTCTCAACTGGACTGGAAGATCCGTTCCGATGGTCGGGTGGTGGTGCTCGAAAAGGTCAATGCCCGGTACTTGACCGAGGCGGAGGTTCCAGAGGAGGTGGGCGGGTGCGTGCTGGATGTCTCCTTCATCTCCCTGACTCTGGTGCTTGGGCCTGCCGTTGCACGGGTGCGAAATGGCGGCTGGGTGGTGGCTTTGGTGAAACCACAGTTCGAGTTGTCCCGGGAAGAAGTCGGGCGCGGCGGTGTGGTGCGGGACGCCGGCCTTCATGAACGCGCGGTGGAAAAAATCCGCCGTTTTGTGTCTGGATTTTCAGACTGGCATTGGGAGGGATGCATGGAGTCGCCGATTTTGGGAGGGCACGGCAACCGGGAGTTTCTTGCATGTTTGAGAAAAGGGTAGGGTTGGTGGCAAACATTTCCAAGGTGGGGGCTGCGGGGATGGTGGAGTGCATCCGGAGGCGGTTTTCGGAGGCGGGCTGGGAGGTGGTTTTGGAGTCCGAGACGTGCCGGTTGCTGGGGGGCGAGGGGGGCGAGGGGGTGGAGATTTCTGAAATGGGTCGGGAAACGGGTTTGGTTCTGGTGGTGGGGGGGGATGGGACCCTGCTGCAGGCGGTGAGGGGCATGGGGCGGGATTTGCCCCGAGTGTGCGGGCTGAATTTGGGGGCTCTGGGATTTCTGACGGCCTTTTCTGCGGCGGAATGGTCCGGGATGGTGGATCAGATTGTCGGCGGCGGGGTCTGTGTGAGTTGGCGGACACTTTTGAAGGTGGAGGTGGTGGGGGGATTGGGGGAAGGAAAGGTTTGGCGTGGGCTCAATGACGCGGTTTTGAGCCGGGGCGAGGTTTCGCGGTTGGTGCATGTGGAGGTGTCGGTGAACGGAGAACCGCTTTCTGAGTATAGCGCCGATGGACTCATTGTGGCGACGCCAACGGGTTCCACGGCCTATTCACTGAGCGCAGGGGGCCCGGTTTTAATGCCCGAAAGCGGGGTTCATGTGATCACCCCGATTTGCCCGCACGTCTTGACCATGCGTCCCATGATTGTCCCCGATGGAGCCGTGATTGAAGTGGGTTCAGCGCGGGCTTCGGAGGCGTTGTTTCTGACCGTTGACGGCCAGAAATCGGCCCGGCTTGAACCAGGGCAGCGCGTCCGGTTGACCCGATCAGAGGAACGGCTTGGGCTTGTGATGCCGAGCGAAATCAGTTTTTTTGCGATGCTCCGTGAGAAACTCAAACTGAGTGGGACAGCCCTATGATCGCCATTTCAAGCTTGCTCTCCAGGGACAGGATTCTTCTTGAAGGCGCTGGACCGGTTTCTCCGGAAGCGGCCGTGACGGCTGTGGTCGGATTGCTCCGGACGAACCCCCATGTGATCTCCTGGGAAAAACTGGCATCCGGTCTTTCGGTGGGCGAAAAAGCCCCTTGTGCCGCTCTGCGCGGGTGCGAATTCGCGGTCTGTATTCCCCACGTCAGAACAGATGCGGTATCCGGCATGGTCATGGGGATGGGGCGTTTTGTGGAGGGAGTTCGCTTTGAGGGATGCCCGGTTCCCGTGCGTTACATTTTCTGCATCGGACTGCCTCCGGCCATGAATGCCGATTATCTTGCGGTGGTGGGGCTTTTGACCCGGTTTCTGAGGAGTCCTGGCCGTGAGATGGAATTGCAGCAGGCGGAATCGGCCGAGCATGTTTTGGAGATTTTGGTCCGGTTCCAGGCGGGAATCTGAGGCTGGGTCGGATTTTTGGAAAAAATTCTAAGAATTCCCGGGGCTGTTTCGTGTACGGAATGGAGTGGAGTTCACAAACACGGGCTGGAACGAGACCAACCCGGCGTCGTCGAGCCATTACCAAGACCGTTGTGGAGCTCGTATTATGGAAACCGAACCCGAACAGAAAAAGAAGGTGCCTTTCAGTGTGTGGCTGCAGGAGAAACTTGCGGCCTCGCGTTTTTTGACGATCTCGCTGCTGCTGCACGTGGTGCTGGTGGTGGTCGGTGGGAGCGTGGTGCTCTTCAAGCAGGCGGTGGAACCCCCGGATTTTGAGGCAGCGGGAGGGGTGGTCAATGGGGATGCGGTGGCGCAGGCGCCGCAGGAGCAGCCCCCAGATTTGAGTCAGCCCACGCAGCAGGCGGCAACGCCGGACCAGCCTCAGATTTCGGCTCCGTCCGTGTCGGCCATCACGAGCACGACCAGCATGGCGACAAATTTTACGATGTCCGCGGCACCGGTGCCAGTGGCGGTGAAGGCGATAGGGGAGGCCAAAATGGTGGGGGCGGCGATGCCGACGAATCTGGGATCCGGCTTGAGCAAGGGTTTGCCGTCGTCGATGGCGGGGCGGGCCGGCGGGACGGCGCGGAGCATGGCGGCAATGAAGATGGGCGGGAAGGAGAAGAGCGAAAAAGCCGTCATGCAGGGGTTGCGCTGGCTCAAGCAGGTGCAGTCTGCCGATGGTTCCTGGGGGGGCGGGTACAAGCCGTCCATGACGGGCTTGGCGATCCTCTGTTTTTTGGGCCATGGCGAAACTCCGGAATCGCCGGAGTTTGGCCCCACGGTGAAGAAGGCGCTGGACTGGGTTTTGGAGAACGGGACCAAGAGTCAGGGGAAACTCATGATGAACAACGGTGCGTTTGGCGCTCCCGGTTCCTATCAGCACGCGATCGTGGCTTACGCGATTGGGGAGTACTATACGATGACCAAGGACGAGCGGTACATCCCGCTTTTGAAGCAGGCCATTCAGTACATTGTGGACGGGCAGGCTCCCGACGGCGGTTGGCAGTACGACTATGCCAAGGGGCCGGATAGTGACACCTCGGTGAGTGGCTGGCAGATTCAGGCGCTGAAAGCGGCCCATTTGACGGAGTTGAAGATTCCCGGGGTGGACGAGGCGCTGGACAAGGCGATGGTGAACCTCAAGCGGGTGCAGGGCCCCAAAGGCGGCTTCGGCTACCGCAAACCGGCAGATTCCTACAGTCTGACGGGCGTAGGCGTGCTCTGCACCTACTTCTGGAAGCAGGACCGGGACAAGGTGGTCAAGAACGGAATCGAGTTTCTTCTCAAAGAGACCGACGACCACTACCCGGTAAAATACAAGGGCGACAAGGCGAACCTCTACGCTTGGTACTACAACACACAGGCGTGTTTGATGTACGGGGGAAGTGCATGGACCAAGTGGAACCGTTTGTTTCAGGATGAAATTTCATCCGCCCAGACCTCGGAGGGATACTGGCCTGTTCACGGAGGTAAGGAGCATGGGCCTGCGGAGCAGGACTCGATGGACGGAAAAGTGTATCGGACGACGCTCTGCGTCCTGATGCTGGAGGTTTTTTACCGCTACATGCCGACGACGAAGTAGGTGGTTGGGCGTGCGGGGCCGTACCGGATGGTTGACTCGGCTCGGCACTCTATGGAAGAAATGGTTCGTATCGTCCGGTGCTGTTTGTTTTGCGGACCCTCGACACCCGTGCCAGCGCCATGATTCTCCCCTCCGTGTCTTATGGAAACCGACCCCGAACAGAAAAAGAAGGTGCCGTTCAGTGTTTGGCTGCAGGAAAAACTTGCGGCCTCCCGGTTTTTGACGATTTCGCTTTTGCTGCACGTGGTGCTGGTGGTGGTGGGGGGGAGCGTGGTGCTGTTCAAGCAGGCGGTGGAGCCCCCGGATTTTGAGGCATCAGGTGGGGTGGTGAACGGGGACGCGGTGGCGCAGGCTCCGCAGGAACAACCCCCGGATTTGAGTCAGGCCACGCAACAGGCGGCGACACCGGACCAACCGCAGATTTCAGCTCCATCGGTCTCGGCAATTACCAGCACGACGAGCATGGCGACGAATTTTACGATGTCTGCGGCACCAGTGCCAGTGGCGGTGAAGGCGATTGGGGACGCCAAGATGGTAGGGGCGGCGATGCCGACGAATCTGGGATCCGGGTTGAGCAAGGGGCTGCCATCGTCGATGGCTGGGCGCGCTGGTGGGACGGCCCGGAGCATGGCGGCGATGAAGATGGGCGGGAAGGAGAAGAGCGAGAAAGCCGTCATGCAGGGGTTGCGCTGGCTCAAACAAGCGCAGGCTGCCGACGGATCCTGGGGAGACGGAGGCTACCGTCCTTCCATGACAGGGTTGGCGATCCTCTGTTTTCTGGGGCATGGAGAGACACCGGAGTCGCCGGAGTTTGGTCCCACGGTGAAAAAGGGGTTGGACTGGGTTCTGGAGAACGGGACCAAGAGTCAGGGGAAGTTAATGATGACCAACACGGCTTTTGGCCAGGGTGGGGTCTACCAGCACGCGATTGTGGCATACGCGATCGGGGAGTATTTCACGATGACCAAAGACGAGCGGTTCATCCCGCTTTTGAAGCAGGCCATCCAGTACATCGTGGACGGCCAGGCTCCGGACGGGGGTTGGCAGTACGATTATGCGAAGGGGCCGGACAGCGACACTTCGGTCGCCGGTTGGCAGATTCAAGCCCTGAAAGCGGCCCATTTGACGGAGTTGAAGATTCCCGGGGTGGACGAGGCGTTGGACAAGGCGATGGTGAATCTGAAGAGGGTCCAAGGACCCAAGGGTGGGTTTGGCTATCGGAAAGCGGAAGACCGTTACAGCCTCACTGGTGTGGGAGTGCTCTGCACCTACTTCTGGAAGCAGGACCGGGACAAAGTGGTAAAGAACGGGATCGAGTTCCTGCTGAAGGAGACGGATGAACGGCATCCGGTGAAGTACAAGGGGGAAACTGCGGATTTGTATGCCTGGTATTACAACACGCAGGCATGTTTGATGTACGGAGGAAGCGCATGGACAAAGTGGAATCGGTTGTTCCAAGACGAGGTGGCATCAGCCCAGACCGCAGACGGTTCATGGCCGGCTCCTGGAGGCAAGGCGCATGGGCCTCAGACGGGGGAGAACATGACGGGCAAGGTCTACCGTTCCGCACTGTGCATCCTGATGCTGGAGGTGTTTTACCGCTACATGCCCACCACAAAATGAGGAATGAATTTGGGGCGCGGGATTGACGCTCCCCCCGGTCTCTATGAGAGAGTGTGCCATGGCTGAATCCACCCGAACGATCGTAGCCGCCGGCCTTGGGCTTGTGAGCCTTTTGCTGTGTGGTTGTAAAAACATTTACAGCGACACGTACTCCTACCGGCCCAACAGGTTCGTGCCGCCCAAGGAGAAGGCGCCGGAGCTGCCCACGCTGGAAAAGGGGCGTGCGGGCGGGGATGCAGTGGGCGCTCCGGGCGGAGCTGCCGCTCCTGGGGGAGATGCCGGGTTGCCAGGTATTCCGGGTTTGGTTCCAGCGGGAGACGCTGCGGCTCCGGCCCTTCCAGGTATTCCCGGTTTGTGATCTGGATGCCGGCACCCCGCTCCGAGTGTTACCGGGGCGCGAATTTAGCGCCAAACAAAAGCGGGTTCGGAGGGTTTCAATGGGGAGGGGTGTGAATGCGCTCCTGGATTGAGACCTGATGGAGATGAATTCCGAGCAGGCAGACTCTGAGGGGATGGGAAGCGGTTTGTCGACCCAGACGCCGCCTCCTGAGCCCATTCTGGGACAGGTGTTGGTTTATGTGAACCAACAGCTCCGGGACAAGTTTGCCATTGAGCAGGGCGAATACATTTTGGGGCGGGACTCCACCTGCCACATTGTGATCAACGCGGATGAGGTTTCGCGGCACCATGCTCGGCTGACGCTGAGCGGGTTTGACCTGCTGATTGAGGATGCAGGAAGCAGCAACGGGGTTTTCATTGACGGTGTCCAGGTGCAGATCCCCACCCGGGTCCGGCCCGACCAGGAGGTCCAGATCGGTTCAGCCCGGCTCAGGATCGGGTTGAGGGAGTCGGCCTCCCGCCAGTTGGCCGAGGCCATGTGGGACGCAGATCTCGGGTTGGAGCCGGTGCGTCAGATGTTGGTGGGGAAAAAGTACCGGGTGATCACCACCATTGGCCGGGGCGGGATGGGGACAGTCATGCAGGCGCGGGACATGCGGATCCGGCGGACCGTCGCCATGAAGGTGATGAAGACCGGTTCCCAGTTCTCGCGGGAAAGCGTGCTGCGGTTCATTGATGAGGCGCAGTTAACGGGGCAACTGGAGCACCCGAACATCGTGCCGGTGTACGAGCTGGGTGTGGACGAACACGGCGAGACCTTTTACGCGATGAAATACGTGAAGGGTATCACGTTGGAGGAGGTTTTGCGTGGTTTGCGCAACGGTCATGCGCAGATGCAGGCCAAGTATCCTCTGACGGCCTTGATCACCGTGTTCCAGAAGATTTGTGATGCGGTGGCTTTTGCCCATTCCAAGGGGGTGGTGCACCGGGATTTGAAGCCCGAGAATGTGATGCTGGGCGCGTACGGGGAAGTGCTGGTGATGGACTGGGGGCTGGCCAAGCACCTGAGTTCCTCGGCGCGCTCCAAGGAGGGTGGAGCTGCCCTCCCGGCCCCGCCAGCGTCGCTCGGGGATGGACGGGGCTTTCAGACCATGCACGGACTGGTGGTCGGCACACCGCCCTACGTTTCTCCAGAACAGGCCCGGGGAGATTTGGACCAGATTGACGCGCGTTCCGATCTTTTTGTGCTCGGAGGCATCCTATACGCGATCCTCACCCTGCGTCCGCCAGTTTCTGGGGAGACCGTGGAAGAGGTTCTGGAAAAAATTCTGGCGGGTCCGCCGCCTGCTCCCGTGACATTTAACAACTCGGGGGGGCGCCGTCCCGCAGGGGACGGTCAGCAGCAGCTTTCGCATTGTCCCGGAGGGCGGATCCCGCCGGGGTTGTCCGCGGTGGTGATGAAGGCCATGGAACTGAACGCGGAGGACCGCTACCAGTCTGTGGAGGAGATGCAGGAGGATGTTTCTGCGTGGCAGGGGGGATTCCCGACCAAGGCGGAACGTGCAAGTTTGGTCAAACAGATCCGGCTTTTCTTGGAACGGCACAAGGCAGCCACAGGGCTCTTCATTGTCGGGTTTGTGGTGTTCAATGTCCTTGTTCTGTCCTTCATCTACACGCTCCGCAAACAAGTCGAACTCGCGAACAAGAATGCGCGCGACGCCCGGCGAAATGAGGAACTGGCCAAGGAAAATGCAGAGCGCGCCAGGAACAGTGAAAGTCGGGCTCGGAAGTGGCTCGAGCAACTGGAGGGGACAGCGCCCACCTACTGCGAGGAAGCGAGAAACCTCATGGAGGAACACAGGTTCGAAACGGCGTACGAGAAGGCCGAATTTGCGGCGAACATGGTGAAGAACGATCCGAATTACCACCTGTTGCGCGGACAGATTCTTCAGGTGTTGCTGCGGTGGGAGGAGGCAGTTCAGGCATTCGCCCTTTGTTTGAAGCTGCGGCCTGATTTTGTGGATGCGCAGGTGAACTTGGATCTGACCAAGCGGCTTCTGGAGAAGGAGTCCACGGGTTCTCCGGTGCGAGAGATTTACAAAGAACTGCTCGGTGGTCTGCGGGAACAGCGCCGGGAGGATGAACAGCGTTATTTCGAGTTCCGACCGCCCCGGAATCCGGACCGGGATACTGCGGTGTCAGGGCCTCCATCGTTGGCGTTGTCCAGCCTGTTGAACCGTGCGCATGCTGCGCTCACTTGGGAGTACGGTGTGGGTGGGTGGGATCCGGAGATGGGCCGGATGAATTTTGCGAGGCTTAAGGTCTACACCTCCGAGCGAAAATCCGGGTGCTGGCAGCCTAGTGGCGGGTATCCTTCCCCCGACTACGGTTTCCTAGAGATCAACAAACTGGGCGGGATTCCTGGAAAGGATGCCCTCAACGGACCTGTCAGGCGCTGGACAAGCCATGTGGAGGGAGTGGTGTCTGTGTCTGGAAACATTTCGCACGAGGAAAATGATGGGGAACCGATTACCGTGAGAGTCGTTTCAAGCCGGCACGGTGTGCTGACCGAGACGGGACTGGATCCCGGTGGGGATGCGGTGATTTCGTTGGAGAAGGTGGCTGTGGAACTCGGGGATACCTTGGACTTTGTGGTTTCGAGCCAGAGCGGCAGCTACAAAGACGGCTACAAGTGGCGCGTTGAGATCCGTCACCGGGACGCCGGAAGGTCCGCGGATGATTTGTGGGCGTCCGACCGGGATTTTGCCTCGAAACGGGAGTTGAACATGTTCGAGGTTGCTTTGGCGGAGCGTAGTGAGCGTCTGGTTCCGCTCCGGGAAAAGACTCCGCAGAGTTTGAAGTCGTACCGGGAGATACATAGGCAAATGCTCAAGGAAGAACTCGGAATCGGGCCTCGCCTGCCTTTGCCGGTCTCCCGGGAAAACCGGGTTGAACCCCCTGCAAAAGCTGCCCCGGTTGTGCTTCCCCCGGAGAAAGCGCCTTTGCCTCCGCCTCAGGAAAAGACTCCTGCGTTGCCTGCCGGCAATTGAGCTGCGGGCAACGCTCGCTCTTCCGTTTGCAAAACAAAGAGCCCGGCCGCGCGAGCGGACGGGCTTTGAATCGTTTTGGCACCTCAAATCCCATCACGGGTGATCACTCCGTTGGGTTTGCGCCCCGGAACAGCCAGGGCGCGGATGCGGTGCGGCATTAAAGCCGCGGATGGCTTATTTGCCGCCCTTGGAGCAGTGCGTGCAGTTCTTCTTCGCAGCGGAGCTGCAGGCGGTGACGTTGAGGGCGAGGACGGCCATGGCGACGACGGCGATGATGGATTTCATGGTGTTTTGTGGTTTGTTTTTGGGTTTGAGGCGTGCAGGGATCACTCGATCCTGCGCGCCATTGCCTGTGCTTGTAGACAAAGTTCTGCCGCTCGAAAAGCATGCTCTTGCGTCATTGCATTTTCTGTGCGGTGGAGGCAGTCGAGGATGAGGGCTCCGAAGTACGGAAACCCGACCTCCCCATGGCAGCGGATGTGGTGTTCGCCCGAGTCGTCCACGAGGTAAAGCTGGTCGCCTTCGGCGTCCCGGGCCAGATCGAGGTATTTGCGCAGCTCGATGTAGCCGCCCGTGCCCAAGATGAAGGTGCGCCCGTCGCCCCAAGTTCTCAGCCCTTTTGGGTTGAGCCAGTCGACCCGGATGTAGTTGGTGGCCCCGTTGTCGGCGATGAGGTTGGCTTCCCCCCAGTCTTCGAATTCCGGGTGATCCTTGTGGTGGTAGTTGGCCACCTGGGCGTTGAGGACGCGGGCACCGGATGCCCCCGTGTAGTGCAGGAACTGTTCGAACTGGTGGGAGCCGATGTCGCAGAGAATGCCCCCGGTCTTTTCTTGGGACCAGAACCAGTCTGGGCGCGTGGCCGGGGAACTGCGGTGGGGGCCAAGCCCCAGCACCTGCACGACGCGGCCGATTGCTCCCTGCTCGATCAACTGGCCGGCTCGGACTGCACATTCCACGTGCAGGCGTTCGCTGTAGTAGACCATGTATTTCCGGCCTGTCTCAGCCACCTTTGCCCGCGCATCCGCCAGCTGCTGGAGCGTGGTGAACGGAGTTTTGTCGGTGAAATAGTCCTTCCCTGCGTCCATCACGCGGAGACCGAGCGGTCCGCGTTCGCTGGGGACAGCGGCTGCCGCCACGAGTCGGACATCCTGGCGCTCCAGCACGGCGTCGACGCTGGGCATGGGTTTTGCCGTGGGAAAGCGCTTGCAAAAGGCTTCCACCTTGGCCGGGTCGGGGTCGTAGACGTAGCGCAACTCGCCACCGGCCTCCGTAAGTCCCTGGCACTGGCCGTTGATGTGCCCGTGATCGAGCGCCACCGCGGCAAAAACGAATTCCCCCGGGGCCACCACAGGGGCGGGTTTGCCTTCGGGCGCGTAGTTCATTCCGTCGGATTTCTGCATTCCCGGAGGCTAGGGGAGATGAAGGCAGGAAGTCATTGAAAAAGCGGGCGTGGGGTTGGACCCGAGACCGGGCCTGCTGTAGAAGGAGAGGGGATGAAGAGACTGCTGTTTTTGATGTGGGCATCCACTGCGTTCGCCGGACTCGCTCCGCAGGAGCTGGAACGGGTGGGGCGAAAGGTCTGGCAGAACGAATGCGCTGGCACCCGCAAAGGCTTGGCCTCGTGGAACGCCGGGGAGGAGTTTGCCTCTTTGGGAATCGGGCATTTTATCTGGTATCCGCAGGGGCGTCGGGGCCGGTACGAGGAAAGTTTCCCGCGCTTGGTCGAATACCTGGCCGGGCGCGGCGTTCCGGTGCCGCGCTGGGTTCTCAGTGCGCCCGGGTGTCCATGGGCAACCCGGGAAGAGTTTCTGCGGGAGGATGCGGGGCAACGCATGGAGGAACTCCGGTCGCTCCTGGAAAAAACCGTGGGGTTGCAGAGCGCATTTTTGGCGGATCGTATGCGGGCGGCTTTGCCCAAAATGCTGGGCGCCTCGGATTCCAAAGTCCGCCGCAGGGTGGAGCGGAATTTCGGGCGGTTGAACGAAAGTGCGGCAGGGACATTTGCGTTGATCGATTACGTCAATTTCAAGGGGGAGGGAGTTTTGCAGACCGAGCGTTACCGGGGAACCGGTTGGGGGTTGCTGCAGGTGTTGGAGGGCATGGAGGAGGATGGGGATCCGGTCCGCGGGTTTGTGGAGTCTGCGGTGCTGGTTTTGGAACGTCGGGTCCGGAATGCGCCGCCCGAGCGCGGGGAGGAACGCTGGTTGGAAGGCTGGCGGGCCCGGGTGCGTCGGTATTGCGGTTGACAAAGCGCGTGCTGGAAATTGGGGCGAGAGTCGCGGAATGTGGGTCCTGTGGAAGAGACACCAGAGATATCTGACCAGAAACGGGGTGCAGCCAACAGGGGTGTCAAGCCACCGCCAGGAGGTCCTTTGGCCGCTCTGGGGAGCCTGTGGACCGGAATGCCGCCGGCCACCCGATCCGCAGTGGTGGTCGTGGGTCTGATTTCCGGGTTGGTGCTGCTTGCCATTTTCTGGGTCGCCAAGGAGGCCCAGAGGGTCCGGCGCCAGAGGGACGCTGCTCTGGCAGAACGCCGTCGGTCCTCTGTGGAGATGGTGTGGATTCCAGGCGGCAAGTTCACCATGGGGGCCAATGACGGCAACGCCGATGAACGCCCCATTCACGACGTGAAACTGCCGGGTTTCTGGATGGATCGCACGGAGGTCACCAACGAGGAGTTCCTGCGGTTTGTGGAGGCGACCGGGTACGTGACTCTTGCGGAACGGCCCGTCATCGGCGCGGATTTTCCGGAGGTCCCGGCGGAGCGTTTGCAGCCCGGAGCGATCACCTTTGCGCCTCCAGCCCGGGTGGAAAACCTGAGCGACCAGACCCAGTGGTGGAGGTACACCTCGGGCGCAAACTGGCGGCATCCGGAGGGGCCGGACTCGGATTTGAACGGAAGGGACAAGCATCCGGTGGTGCAGGTGGCCTGGGAAGATGCGGTCGCTTACGCGCAGTGGGCCGGAAAACGCCTTCCCACCGAGGCCGAGTGGGAGTACGCGGCCCGCGGGGGACTCACCCACTCTCCCTACGTCTGGGGCAGCGAAAAGCTGCCTGAGGGACGCTGGATGGCCAACCTGTGGCAGGGGATGTTTCCCGTCGAAAACGCTGGTGAGGATGGTTTTCCGGGCACCTCCCCCGCAGGGAGTTTTCCCCCGAACGGGTACGGTCTCTTCGACATGGCTGGCAACGTGTGGGAATGGTGCGCCGATTGGTATGCCGGCGACTATTACGGGCGGTCCGACCGGGAAAATCCGTCGGGACCGGATCGCTCGGAAGACCCGGGCGAACCTGGTGTCGAAAAGCGGGTTTTGCGCGGGGGGGCGTTCCTGAGCAGCGACATGTACTGCCGCGGTTACCGGCCCAGTGCCCGGATGAAAACCGCGCCGGACACCCCCATGGCCAACATTGGCTTTCGGTGCGTCAAGGACGGGGCCGCGCCCTGAGCCGAGTCTCAGACTCAGCGCATTTTCCGGTCGCGCCATCCGGGCGGCAGGCCCGGAATTGTTTCAACAAGAATTTCGAGGATTGCGCGGCGCTCCGGCCCAGGCAGGTGGGAATACCCCGGGTCCCCGGAGAGAAGGACGGAGCGGAGTTGATCAAAAAACTCGGCTTTCAGATCCGGCGGAAGACCTGTGAAGGCTTTGGAGTAAATCATGTAACTGCAGCGGTATTTGAACAGGCGGGTGGACAGGTCCAGATCCCGCAGGGAAAGCCCTTTTGAACTTGGAACCCGCCGTTCCAGAAAAGCCTGACGGAATTCTGGATTCGGCCTGACGGAGCCAACGGGCAAGCGGGCTTCATCCGCAAAAAGCGCGTACTTGAGGAGGAGGGTGGACTGCGTGTTGAGCTCCTTTTGACGGTCAGCGCCGTTACATGCGTCCATGCGGTAGCGGGCTTCCACACAGCGGTTGATGAACCCCAACTGATGTTCGTGGAGGAGGTGAGCCAAGGCGTCGCTGGTTTCCACCGGATACTTTTCCCACGAGAAAAGCTGGCCCGGGGAGATGGGGATTTCACGGGTGATGCCGGCTTTGGTCTCCATGAGCAGGTTGCCGCGGTGGGTGAACCCGGCCCCCGTGACATGCCATCCGCCCATTCTCTCGGAGAGCGGAATAGCATGGCCGCTCAGATCAGTCCGGAAGGATTTCTCGCCGCCACCGGAGAGTCCCGGGACCATGGATTCGACAACCAGCCAAGGGAACCCTCCCTTTTCCTCGGGGGCGTGACAGTTGATGCAGCGCGTGGAACGTTCAGAGCGGAACAGTGCCGAACCGGGTGCCGCGTGGACCAAGTGAAAAATCGGGCCAAGTTCCGGGTCCACCGAGAGCACCTCCAGTTTCCCACCCGGTACAAATCCGATGTAGGTGTCCTCGTTGAAGTAGATGGCCCTCGGGTTCCGGGCCGAAATCAGAGGGGTTTGGAAGCTGGTGGCAGAAAAAACCAGCATCTGAGAGGATTCAGGAATCTGAAGTGCCTTTAGGACGATCCGGAGTCGGTCCAGTTCGTGGGAAGGAAGGGACTCGCTTCGGGCTGTGTTTCCAGATCCGAGCCACTCAGAAAACGGGTCCCGGGCCAATGTGCTGAAGTACGGATGGCCAGGTGAATGAATTCCTGCCGGCTGCGCAGCGGGCGCACGGGATGGCTCAAGAAAAAGGAGTGCCGCAGCGGAGAGGACACAGGGCGTGATGCCAAGGAGCGCTCGAGACACGGATGGAGTGTCGGTTCACCGGAATCGGTGTCCGAAAAGAAAACAGTTTTTTTGGGGGGCAGGAGGGGGCGGGACGCCGTTGACGCTGGGGCCTCAGCGGTTTTCCACAATGTCGCGGTCAATCAGGCAGATCAGGTAGTTGCTCATCGACCTGCGCTGGCTCTTGGCTTTGGTTTTCATCTGGGCCAGCAGGTCGACAGGACACCGGAAGGCCGTGTATTTGGTTTCAATCTTCGCTTTTGCCTTCTTTTTCATGAAACATTTCCTATTTGCTCCGGGGTGCCGTTGTCCATTCGAAAACGAGCGTTCTCGGAGCCGCAGGGTACCCACTCTCTACTCATAGCGCAGGGCCGTGATGGGGTCCAGTGCCGCGGCTTTCCGAGCCGGATAATATCCGAAAAAAATCCCAACGGCGGCGCTGAACCCGAAGGCGGCGCACATGGACAGCGGGGAGAGGATGGTGGGCCAGCTGTTGAAGTGGGCCAGAAGTTTTGAGGCGAGTGCGCCCAGCGCAATTCCGATGATCCCCCCCAGCGAACTCAGAGTGATCGCCTCGATGAGGAATTGCCGGAGGATGTCCCGGCCATGGGCTCCGACGGCCATTCGAATCCCGATCTCGCGGGTGCGTTCCGTCACGCTCACCAGCATGATGTTCATGATGCCGATCCCGCCCACCAAGAGGGAGACGCCGGCGATGGATCCCAGCAACACCGTCATTACCCGCGAGGTGGCCATGGCAGCCTCGGCGATTTCTTCCTGGCTGCGCACCGTGAAATCATCGTCTTTGGCCGCGAGAATCCGGTGTTTTTGCCGGAGCAATGCCACGATTTGTTCCTGAGCCGGGCGGAGAGAGTTTTTGTCGGTGGTCTGGATGCTGATTCCGCGGAGCATGGTCTGACCGGTGACGCGTTTCATGGCGCTAGTATAAGGCATGATCACCACGTCGTCCTGATCGGTTCCCATGACGGAAAGGCCTTTTGGGGCCAGAAGCCCGACGATGGTGAAGGGCACCTGTTTGATCCGGATCACCTGCCCGATGGGGTCCTCCTCCGCAAAGATTTGGCGGGCGAGTGTCTGGCCAATCACGGCGACTTTTGTGGCGCCGCGGACGTCCTGTTCCGTGAAGGCGGTTCCGGCGACGATCGGCCACTGGCGGATGGTGAAATAGTCGGGGGATTCACCCAAAATTTGGGTCATCCAGTTCTGGTTGCCGGCGGCCACCTGTTGGGCAATGCGGACTTCGGGGCTGACCAGCGCCACCCCGGGCACTTCGCGGGCAATCGCTTCGGCGTCCTCAATTTTGAGGGTGCCCGCGCTGCCCAAGCCGGTCCGGATCCCGCTGGAGGTGGTGCTGCCGGAGAAGATCAGGATGACGTTTTCGCCGAGGCTCGCGATCTGGGCTTCGACCTGGCTTTTGGCTCCCGCCCCAATGGCGACCATGGCGACCACGGCGCCCACCCCGATGATGATTCCGAGCATGGTCAGGCCTGTGCGCAGGGAGTTCCGGCGCAGGGCGCGCAGCGCGATCTTGAATGTGGCGCTCCAGTTCATCCTTCGAGGACCCCGGCTTGGGCTGCGGCAAGTTTCTCGGATTCGACCCGAGCGCACAGGGGGGCGGCAACGGGTTGATCGCTGAGGATCCGGCCATCGCGCATGATCAAGTTGCGTTTGCAGTACCGGGCGATGTCGAGTTCATGGGTCACCATCACCAAGGTAATGCCCGCCGAGTTCAGGTTTTGAAAAATGCCCATGATCTCGATGCTGGTCTGGGTGTCGAGGTTCCCCGTGGGTTCATCGGCCAGGATCAGGGAGGGGCGGTTGCACAGGGCGCGCGCAATGGCCACCCGCTGCTGCTGGCCGCCTGAAAGCTGGTTGGGGTAATGGTCCGCTCTGCCCCCAAGCCCCACCATCTCGAGCGCCTCCAGCGCCCGCCGGCGCACCTCCGGAGCCGCCAGTCGCTGGCTCCCGTACAACATCGGAAGTTCGACATTCTCAAGTGCCGATGTCCGCGCCAGAAGGTTGAACCCCTGAAACACAAAGCCGATTTTTTCGTTCCGGATGTCCGCCAAGCGGTCCCTGTCCAGTTGCGACACATCCACCCCGTCTAGAAGGTAGGTCCCGGCCGTGGGGCGGTCCAAGCAGCCCAGGATGTTCATCATCGAGGATTTCCCAGAGCCGCTGGAACCCATGATCGCCACAAACTCTCCCCGCTCAATTCGCAGGGAGACGCCGCGCACCGCCCGCACCTCGACATCGCCAGAGCGGTACGTTTTTTCCAGAGCCTGAAGTTCAATGACGGGAAGCACGGGAGTGAACTCAGTACCGGCGCATGCCGCCGCCGAATGGACTTGAAGCGCCCTGCGCCCCGGCGGTGGAGGGCGGCGGTTGGGCAATCCCGGTGATGACGCCGTCCTTTTCTGTGAGGCCCTCAAGGATCTCGGTGGAAACACCGTCGGTGATTCCTGCCCGGACCGGAACCGGCGCGGGTTGGCCGTCCTTGAGAAGATGCACGGTGCGCTGTCCCTGAGCGGGCCGTTCCCCGGAACGTTTCTGGCCGGGTTTTCCGCCTTGGGCCCGGTCGCCACCCGGTCGGAACCGGAGCGCACTGTTGGGAATCTTGAGGGTGTTGGAGCGTTGCGCAACGAGGACGGAGACATTGGCCGTCATACCGGGCTTGAGTTTAAGCTCGGAGTTGTCGACTGAGATGACGGCGTCGTAGCTGACCACGTTCTGGACATTGAGCGGGGCGTTGCGCACCTGGGCGACTTTTCCCTGAAAGGTCCGGTAGGGGAATGCATCGACGGTGAACTCGACGGTCTGACCGACCTGGACGCTGCCCACGTCGGCCTCGGCCACGTTGGCATCGATCTGCATCTTGCGCAGGTCGTTGGCGATGGTGAACAGAATGGGGGCTTGAAGACTGGCCGCCACGGTCTGTCCCACGTCCACGCTTCTGGAGATCACCAGGCCGTCAATGGGGGCGTAGATGGTGCAGCGGTCCAAGTCCACTCGAGCCCGCTCCAGTTGCGCTTCCCGGATTTTGACGCTTGCTTCAGCCTGGTGAAGTGCGGCCAGTGCAGTGTCCAGATCCAGAGGGGCGCTCACTTTTCTGCTCGCCAGCTGTTCCTGACGCTTGGCGTTGAGCTGAGCCAGTTCGAGGGCCGCCTTGGCAAAGTGCAGTTCGCCCTCAGCTTGGTGGACCGCTGCCTGGTAGGTCGCCGGATCCAGTTGCGCCACCACCTGGCCGGATTTTACCTCCGAGTTGAAATCCGCAAACAGCTTCTGGATGTTCCCGGAAATCTGGCTGCCCACTTGGACGTTCAACACTGCGTTCAACTGGCCCGTGGCGGTCACGGTCTGGGTAATATCCCCGCGTGCGGGTGTCGCGGTGAGGTACCGGGGGGCACTGGATTTTTCGCGGACAAAAAACCACCATCCGCCTCCCACAATCAGGGCGGCTAGGATTATCAGGGGGAAACGCTTCACACCATGACGCTGGTCCGGCCCGGCGGCGACTGCAAGCCCCCTTTCCGACACAAAAGGGTGAGGACAACCCAGTGTTTGTCCGAACGGGGTGGAAAAGTGCACGGGGAGGACTTGAAAAGATCCGGAGCCCGTCTTTAAAGGATAAGGATGAATCCCCAAGATCCTCTGGTGGTGGCGCAGCAGCTTTTTCCGGTGATGATGCCGGTGTTTACCTGCAATCTTGCCGCGTATCCGGATGCGCTGCGGTTGGCCCGGGAGGCGATTGACGATCTCCGGGCAATCGACCCCACCCCCATTTCCTCCAATGTGCAGTCGGTTTACGTGAGCCCGTGGGACAGCAACCGGCGCACGGAAAAGTTTTCACCCATCTGCGAAATTGTCAGGACGGTGGCGCTGCACGTGACCAAGGTGTTTTTGTCTGCAGATCTGCCTGCCTTGGGGATGGATTATTTTGTGAAGGACTGCTGGGGAATGATCTACGAGAAGGCAGATCACACGCGGCTTCACAACCATTTCCCGGCGGAACTGAGCTGCGCCCTGTATTTGGAGGTGGAGCCCGGGTGCGCCCCGATCGTTTTCGACAACGGCTACCAGATCCAGCCCGAGAACGGGTTGCTCGTGCTTTTCCCCGGGATCCTCAACCATCAAGTGCCTGCCACGCCGGGCAGGCGGGTGGTGGTTTCGATGAACCTCTTTAAAATGGCCAAGCTCCAGTGAGCGACGGCCTTTTTTGGGAGCCTTCAGCGCTTGGAAAATTTCACGGCGCTCGGAATCGGGCTGGCCCCGCCCATCACAAGCCCGCCATACCTCACGTCCCGAACAAAGTTCACGAATCCCGGACGAACGGGTTTGTTCGTATTCGGATCTGCTGCAAGCGTCCCGTTCTCTGAACGCAAATTCACCTTGCTGCCCGAAGGGAAGTTGACATCGCTGAGAACCAGAGTTCTGGCTTGGAGCGAGATGTCCGAGATCCCTCTGAAATTCACGGACTGGAGGCTGAGCAGGTTTCCAGCGGAAAGCATGGCCCGGCTGTCAGGTTTGGTTCCAAACTGAGATTCACTGTTCCCCGGTTCGAGAAGCACAGAAACGTCTGCCGAGTTTGCACGCAGGTCGTTGTCGGCTCTGAGTGTTATCCGATCAGATTCCACCGTGGTTGTCGAAAGAAGCAGGTTGCCACCGGCGCGAACGTCCAGAAGTTCCGAGGAATAAAGGCCCTGCGAAAACCGTGGGCCAAAATCCAAACCTGGCGACCCAGTGCCTCTGCCGCCGCCCAAGGAGATCCCGTCCACAACCACATCCCGTCCTGCCTGCACGCTGAGTTCGCCCGTAGCTGCCATGAACGCTCCTTCTTGGAGCAGGATGTTGGGGGCGTACACATTGAGCCTGCCGCCCATCCCAGCCTGCATATCAAGGGACTCTTTGTTGAAATCGTTGGTGATGCCCGACTCCGGTCCGCGGAGGACCAGTTGCCCCTGGCCCAGTTCAAATGCCGAGGAACGAAACGAACGTGCCAGCGCTCCCCCAAACATCCCCACATAAGCGTCTGGCGAATCAAAGCTCAGGCGTGCCCCGGGCGCAAAGCGCAGTTCACGGTTCGCAACCAATGCCACCGGTCCGGACGGTGAAGCAATCACGGTCTCGCCCGGCATAAAAATCGAGTCCGATGCGAGCAAGACCGTTCCACCTCCGGTGAGAGGAATAAAGGGGCGTTCGATCACTAGATTGCGGGCCGCAAACAGGGTGCTCGAGGAGGGGAGCCCAAAATCGGTGCCCGGAATCAGGCTCGAACCCGGTGCAGCACCGGGGAGAAGCGTTCCCTCCAGGCTTTTCAGGATCTCCGGGAGAAAATTCGAAAATTCCCCTGTGAACAGCCTGTCCTGGGTCAAAGGGCCAAGGACGGCATCGGAGTTGAGGGCGCGCAGCAGGGGAGATCCATCGGCGCGGGCTGGTTGGATCTGGGCCTCCCTCGAGACCACGTCCACCCGGAAACCAGTTCCGGGGCTGTTGCCCGCCACGACGCCTGTGTCCTGCAACCTGCCTCTCTGAACCTGCGTTTCCTGCCTGAGGATTGCTGCCTCGATTTTGGGCAGCGAAGCGAGGGGTTTTGCAAACCCGCTCACGAGTTGTGAGGATTTGACCACTTGGCTCAGCCGGAAGGCCATGACCGGGCTAAGTGAGCCGCCCGGTAGGGCGTAGACCAGTTGTCCGGCTTGGAGGGTGCGCACGGCACCGTTGGCGGTCCGGACCCGACCTGTCCCCTCCAAAAGCATGACCTTGAAACCGCCGTTCTCCGTGGTGCCCACCATGAGCGTGGTGCCCATGACGGAAGCGGTCACCGAAGCGGTGCGCACGCTGCCGCCGCCCTTGCCTGTGGGGGAGTGAAACAGGAGAGACCCCTTCTCCAGGTTGATCTGGCGTCCCTGGGGCTCAAACGAAAAGAGGGTGTTTGCTCCTACCCGGGTCACTGTGCGGTCCGGGGCGATCATTTCCGCCCGGGATTCCGCCCCCGTCCTGAGGATGTCCGGAACGCGGAACTCTGCGGCAATCGCGGCAGGTTTCTGGGTCTTGGCCTTGGCGTCGATGACGCTGACCTCGCGGACCACCTGCGTGATCTGGGATGAGGTCAGTTGGTCAGCGCCGTGGGTGCTGGCGGAGGCCACCGAGAGGACCGCGAGAGCGGCAACGGTTGTGCGAGAGTGGAGCATGAAGGCAGTGGCTAGAACTTAACGGCGATCGAGAGACCGGCCCCGGTATCCCACTTGTTATAGTCGGGAATGTCTTTGTCGTTGGTATCCCGGCACTCGTAGCTGGTGAACACGCGGACACTGGACCAGTCGTTGAACAGGTAGGTGAGGGCGACACCAAACGTGTTGTAGGAATCGTTCCGGTCCCGGTTTTTCCAGTAATGCGAATGCTGGTAGCGGTAGTAGGGCTGGAACACCACGTTTTCACAGAGTTGGTGGGTGGTGGTGACCAGAAAGATGGAGTCCGTCCGGTCGTTGATGTTGGGCGAGGGCAGGGGGTCGGTGTGCGTGAGGTGCCACGCCCCGAAGTACGCCAGAGTCAGTGAATTGCGGTCGTCGAAGCTGAAAGACTTCTCAATTCCCCACTGGGGAAGCACTTCCACATAGAACTCCGTCAGGTCGTTCTCAGCGCTCAGATACCGGTTGTAATCAGTACCCAACGAGGCAGTCCAACCGTCCCCGAAAGCGTACCGGGCATTCAAGGTGACGGTGCCGACCAAGAAATCGAGGTCGTTCAGTCCGCTCTGGGTGCTGTCCAAGCTGTAGTTGTACATCTGTTCCCGGTAGCCCGCGCGCAGGGAGAGTTTGCCCGAACCCAAGTCCCAAGCCGGCGGGGCGATGTTGAAAAACGCTGTGGAAAGCAGGATGTTCGACTGACTCTTCCCCTTCTCCTCCAGCAACGCGTTGGTGGTGAAGTAAAATTGAGAATCTGCACCCGCCTCAAAGTAGGTGCGTGGCGCCACGGGCATCATGATGAACTGGTCGCCCAAGTCCCGGTTCTCGCCCGGGTAAAGTTCGCCGAGGTTTTCCCCTTCGACTTTGGGGTAGTTCCCGTAGGACTGGGCTTTGCGCTGGGCGCCGACGGACTGTGAGAGGTTCAGTTTGGATTCCACCGCCGCCTGTGGAGAGGGGGTTGCCGCGAGGGCAGCAGAGGCCGAGCCGAGCAGAAGAAGGAGAGAGGAGAGGCGCATGAGTGGTGGAAAGTTCAAAGGTTACTTCTTGGAAACGTAGATGCCGTTGTTGCCTGACCGGGTACTCACCAGCGTGGAGTTGTTGGTGATCGGGTTCGGGTTGGTGCCGTAAAAGACGTTTTTGATGAAGTTGACGTGGCCCGGCTTGCTGCTGCCAAAGTTGGCCTGACCCACACCCGATTTCAGGTCGATCCGGGTGCCGGACTGGAAATTGACTCCGGAGAGGTTGATGGTCTGGGCCTCCAGAGCGGTTCTGCTGGCGACCAGAGCGGTCTGCGTCAGACTCA
>CAIURC010000065.1 GCA_903901425.1 uncultured Spartobacteria bacterium
CTCCCTTGGGCACCTTCAATGTGGCCACGGTCCGAAGACCGTGGAAAGGCCGCCGATGAAGATGGCGAAACCGCCACTCAATGCAGGCTTCAATGGGGCTGGAGGTCGGCCGGAGGAATACTCCAGAGTGGGGAAACCGCTTGGAGCAGGTTGTCCCCCTCGTTATATCAGGGAGCACGCGTTCAAGCACCGGACCGTATCACACATCCATCCATGCCCCGTAAAGCCGCCGCCCCCAAAAAAGAAGCCCCAGCCAAATCCCTCGAAGCCCAGCTCTGGGAAGCCGCCAATGGCATGCGTGGGTCCGTCCCGCCTTCCGATTACATGCACGTGGCCCTCGGACTAGTCTTTTTGCGCTACCTGTCTGCCACCTTCGAAACCCGTCACGCGGACCTCCAAAACGAGCCGCACGCCGATCCCGAGGACGCCGATGAATACCAGTTCTGGGTACCCCCGGAATCCCGCTGGTCCGCACTTTCAGCCGCTGCACGCTCGCCCGACATCGGCAAGCGGATCGACGATGCCATGCGCGCCTTGGAAGCCTCCAACGAGGATTTGAAGGGCATCCTGCCCAAAATCTACGGCAGCCAGTACTTCAGCTCCACCATGCTGGGCTCCCTGCTGGACACCTTCACCAACCTCAATCTCCAGGGCAAACAGGACGACTTTGATCTGCTCGGACGGGTCTACGAGTTCTTCCTGGGCGAGTTCTCCGCGATGCAGGGCAGAACCGGAGGCGAACAGTATACGCCCCGTTGCGTGGTTTCGACCCTGGTGGAGATGATCGAGCCCCTGCGCGGCACCGTCTACGATCCCTGCTGCGGGACGGGCGGGTTTTATATCATGTCCGAGAAGTTCCTCCGGGCGCATGCGGGACGCATCGGCGACATCGCCATCTACGGGCAGGAACGCAATCCCGAGACTTTCCGGTTGGCCCAGATGAACCTCGCCATCCGCAGCATCGCGGGCGAACTGCGCTGGAACGCCGAGGGCACATTGTTGAAGGACGCCTTTCCCGACCGCCGCTTCGACTACATCCTCGCCAACCCGCCCTTCAACATCAGCGATTGGTCGGGCGAACTGCTCCGGAGCGACGCCCGCTGGAAGTTCGGTGTCCCGCCCGTGGGGAACGCCAATTTCGCGTGGCTTCAGCACATCTTCGCCCACCTGTCCCCCGAGGGCTGCGCAGGTGTCGTGCTTGCAAACGGCTCAATGGCCTCCAACCAGAGCGGTGAAGGCGACATCCGCAAAGACATGATCGAGGGCGACGCCGTGGACTGCATGGTGTCCCTACCCGGTCAGTTGTTCTTTGGGACCCAGATTCCGGTGTGCCTGTGGATTCTGGCCAAGAACCGGGGCGGGGGCGCGACCAAGAGCCGCACCCTGCGCAACCGTAAGGGCGAGATACTCTTTCTGGACGCCCGCAAGCTGGGCAGCATGATTTCACGCACCCAGAGGGAGTTCGCGCAGGAAGACATCCGCAAGCTGGCCGACACCTACCACGCATGGCGTGAGGGCAAGGGATACGAGGATGTGCCGGGCTTTTGCAAGTCGGCGACCAAGACGGAGATCGCGGCGCACGGGTATGTACTCACGCCGGGGCGCTATGTGGGAGCGGAGGACGTCGAAGACGAGGGCGAACCATTCGCGGACAAGATGAAGCGGCTCGTGACGGAGCTGAACGCCCAGTTCGCCGAGTCGGCCAAATTGGAACAGGCGATCCAAGCAAACCTGAGGGGGCTGGGTTATGGAAGCTGAGTGCCCAGCTGGCTGGCGATTAGTGAACTTGCGTGAACTCGGTGAAGTAAACCGAGGGCGTTCTCGGCATCGGCCGCGCTACGCTGAGCATCTTTACGGCGGTCCATATCCTTTCATTCAAACTGGCGACGTAAAAGCATCTAATGGGAGAATCACCTCGCACACACAGACTTACTCAGAAGCTGGCCTTGCTCAGAGTCGGTTGTGGCCTGCGGGAACGATGTGCATAACAATCGCAGCGAACATAGCGGAAACTGGAATTCTCACGTTTCCAGCATGCTTCCCAGATAGTGTAGTTGGTTTTATTGCTGATCCGAACAACGCCGACGTTCAGTTTATTGAATACATGTTCCGCTTCATGCGGAGCGAAATTCAACATCAAGCTACCGGAAGTGTTCAGGATAACATCAACATTGAAACATTGGAACGATTGCTTTTTCCGCTCCCTCCGCTCCCCGAGCAAAAAGCCATCGCGTCTGTGCTTGGGGCGTTGGACGACAAGATCGAGGTGAACCGGCGCATGAACGCGACGCTGGAGGCGATGGCCCGGGCGCTCTTCCA
The DNA here is from genome assembly GCA_903901425.1 of uncultured Spartobacteria bacterium. Taxonomy (GTDB): domain Bacteria; phylum Verrucomicrobiota; class Verrucomicrobiia; order Chthoniobacterales; family Chthoniobacteraceae; genus CAIURC01. The sequence continues at coordinate 2,320 of CAIURC010000065.1, forward strand.
AAGCTGGTTCGTGGATTTCGCCCCCGTCCGCGCCAAAAGCGAAGGCCGCCAGCCCGAAGGAATGGACGCCGATACCGCCGCGCTCTTCCCCGCAGAGTTCGAGGACAGCGAACTCGGGATGATCCCGAAAGGGTGGAGGGTTGGGACAATCCAAGATGTTTCTGCAATAAACAACTGGACTCTTGGTAAGAGTGACAACTTCGAAACGCTTGAATACATCGAAATTTCCGAAGTGCATTCCGGCAACATTGGAACCATCTCCACTTACCTTCGAGGAGATGAACCAAGCCGCGCCCGCCGCCGCTTGCGCCATGGCGACACCGTTCTTTCGACTGTTCGTCCTGACAGAGGCGCTTATTTCCTCTCTCTAAATCCACCGGAAAACCGGGTAGCATCCACGGGATTCGCGGTGTTCACTCCGACTATGGTCCCGTGGTCATTTCTCCACGTTGCCCTAACACTGCCAGATGTGTCAGACCACCTAGGACATATGGCTGATGGCGGTGCGTATCCAGCTGTTCGCCCAGAAATCATCGGAGCCATAGAAATCGCGCTCCCTGATAAGCCAATCGTCTTAAACACATTTCATCAAACCTGCTCGTTACTTTTTGAGCAGGCTAATCGCAACCGAGACCAATCTCGCGCGCTGGCCGCCCTACGGGACACGCTGTTACCCAAGCTCCTGAGCGGGGAGCTGCGCGTGGGCGATCTGGAACCGCTGCCTTCCTGACTTTCCCATGGCCCGCCTTTCCGAGTCCGATCTCGAAGACCACGCACTAGACGTCCTGCGTGACCTCGGACACGCCTCCCTCCACGGCTCGACCCTTGATCCCGAAACCAGCCCCGAACGCTCCAGCTACCACGGCACCCTCCTCGAAGCCCGGTTCCTTGCCGCCCTGCGCCGGCTGAACCCCAGCGCACCCGACGACGCCCTCCAGTCAGTCCTCTACACCCTCCGGGACAATTCCCTGCCCGAGCTCATCCAGGAAAACCGCAGGGTCCACCGCCTCCTTGTGGATGGCGTCCCCGTCGCCTACCCGCTCAACGGCGAAACTTTTCACGACCGGCTTCGTCTCGTAGACTGGTCCAACACCGAGAACGACTGGCTCGCCGTCAACCAGTTCTCCGTCGTGGGTACTTCCTCGCGCCGCCCCGACATCGTTCTGTTCCTCAACGGCCTCCCGGTGGTTGTCATCGAACTCAAGGCCCCAGAATCCACACAGGCCGACGTCCGGTCCGCGTTCCACCAAATCCAGACCTACAAGACCGAGATTCCCGCCCTCTTCTACACCAACCTGCTCTGTGTCATCTCCGACGGCTTTGCAGCCCGTTTCGGCACCCTTTCTGCCGACTTTGACCGGTTCATGACGTGGCGCACCGAGGACGGCGAAAACCTCGTGGATTCCCGGAGTGCACTCGCCGTGGACACCCTTCTGCGCGGGTTGTTGCGTCCGGAGATTCTCACCGAAATGCTCCGCGCCTTTCTGGTCTTTGAAAACGACGGACGCAATGTCGTCAAAAAGGCTGCGGGCTACCACCAGTTCCACGCCGCCCGCAAAGGCCTCTCAAAGATCAAGTCCGCCGTCCGCACCGATGGCAAGGCAGGCGTGGTTTGGCACACCCAGGGCAGCGGCAAGAGCCTGCTCATGGCCTTTCTGGCAGGCGTCCTCACCAAGGAACCCGAGCTGGGCAACCCCACCATTCTCATTCTCACCGACCGGAACGATCTGGATCACCAGCTCTTTGACACCTTTTCCCGGTGCATGGAGCTTTTCGGGCAGGAACCCGAACAGGTAGACAGCGTCCAGGACCTCCGCAAACGCCTCGACCGGCAGGTGGGCGGCATCGTGTTTGCCACCATTCAGAAGTTCCGTTCCGAAGACGGCGCGTTTCCGGTGCTTACCGCCCGCAAAAACGTGATCGTTTTCGTGGATGAAGCCCATCGGAGCCAGTACGGCTTCGGGGCCAAGATCGACACCGACAGCGGCAAGAAAAGCTACGGCTTCGCCTTCTATGTGCGCCAGGGACTGCCCAATGCGACCTTTGTCGGGTTCACCGGCACCCCGATTGAACTGGTGGACAAAAACACCAAGGACGTCTTTGGCGACTACATCGACATCTACGACATCACCCAGGCCGTGGAGGACGGCGCCACCGTCCCGATCTATTACGAAGGCAAGATCGTCCGGCTGAAACTGGACGAAGAAACCTCTGCCGCCATTGACACGGTCTTTGAGGAAGTCACCGAGGGCCTCGAAGATTCGGAGAAAGCGGAGCTGGGCGGCAAATGGTCCACGTTGGAGACGCTGGCCGGATCGGACACCCGGCTGGAGGATTTGGCCCAGTTGGTGGTGGACCACTTTGAACAGCGCCAGACCGCCATGCTGGGCAAGGGCATGTTGGTGTGCATGAGCCGGCGGATCTGCGTGGAAATGTACGACCGCATCACGCGGCTGCGTCCGGACTGGGCCGCCGCTAACGATCAAGAGGGCCGGCTCAAGGTGGTGATGACCGGGTCTGCCTCGGATCCCGCCCCCTATCAGCCGCATATCCGGGGCAAAGCCGGTCTGGATTTGCTGGCCCGCCGCTTTCGCGACGCAGCCGACCCTTTTCAGCTGGTGATCGTGCGGGACATGTGGCTGACCGGGTTTGATTCGCCCTCGATGCACACCCTCTACGTGGACAAACCCATGCAGGGCCACAACCTCATGCAGGCCATTGCCCGGGTGAACCGCATCTTCAAAAACAAACCCGCCGGACTGGTCGTGGACACCATCGGGATCGCCACCGACCTAAAAAAAGCGCTTACCTTTTATTCCGACAAAGACCGCGGCAATACGGGCATCGACACCCGCGAAGCCATCAACGCCCTCCGGCAGGCGTTGGAGGTCTTGCAGGCCATGTTCCATGGCTTTGACTATCGGCCCGCCCTCACCGGAGCTCCCAAGGACCGCTTACGGACGGTTGCCGCCGCGGTGGATCATGTATTGAAGCTCGAAGGCAATACCGAGGAATCGGTCAAAGCCGGCCGCAAACGGTTCATGGATGCCGTGGCCACGTTTGAAAAAGCGTTCAAACTGACCTCGGGGACCGAGGCGGGGCGTGAGGTAACAGACGAGTTCGCGTTTTTCACTGCCGTGCGCGTTGCCATCCGCAAGATGGATGCCGGCGAGGAAGGCGAGAGGCGCGGAGCCGATCTGGACGCCGCCATCAAGCACTTGGTGAACCAGGCCGTGGCTTCCACGGAAATTGTCGATCTGCTGGCTGCGGCGGGCATCCAAAGCCCGGACATCTCGATTTTGAGCGACGAGTTTTTGCACGAGATGGAGGGGATTCCGCAAAAGAACCTCGCCATCGAAGCGCTCAAAAAGCTGCTCTCAGGTGAAATCAAACAACGAACTCGGACCAATCTGGTACGCCACCGGCAGTTCAGCGAACGGCTGGCCTCGGCCATGGCCAACTACCACAACCGGGTCGTGGACGCCTTGCAGGTGATTGAGGAGCTGATCCGAATTGCTCGAGACCTGCGCGAGGAACCGGAAGACGGTCTGACCGCTGAAGAAGTAGCCCTCTACGAGGCGCTGGCTGACAATGCGAGTGCCATGGAGGTTATGGGCAACGAAAAGCTGCGGATCATCGCGCAAAAACTGGTCACGGCAGTCCGCGAAAACGGAGGCGTGGACTGGTGGCGGATCAGCCAACGCCGAAAAGACATGAGAAGGGCGGTAAAACGGATTCTGCGGGAGACTGGCTATCCCCCCGACCTCCAGGAACAGGCCATCCAAACCGTGGTCAAACAGGCGGAGGCACTCGCCGCAGCGATTGCCCAAAGGGAGCAGGCCGCAGCACACTCACCTACTGGATGCGAGGGCACTGGCGGAACCAGGTGCATGGAGCGAGTCGTAAGTTGAGGAGGCTTGTGTGGATTGAGCCGATGCTTGTTGGAGTGGAGGAGGAATGAGGCGGACGTTTTTTTGGTACTGGTGGAGGGTGACGTGGGTTTTGTACTGCGTGGGAGCGGTGCTGGGTTTTTTGAGTAATGGAGGCGAAGGGATGGCGAGGGCGATTGGAGCAGGGTTGATTCTTGCGCCGGTGAAGGGATTGGTGGTGGGATTTGTGTGGTGGTTGGTGCGAAGGGGGAAGAGGGATGAGAAAAGGGAAGAGGGCAAAGCGCCTGATGCTGAGGAGCCGCGAGGCAAAGATGGAGCGGGAGCGGGAGAGAAAGTCAGAGGAGAAATGCTTGAGTGGCTGAGGGAGATGGAATTGGAGGCTGGAGCGGACTTTGGAGCAGTGAGAAGGGCGTACCGTGATTTGGTGCAGGTGTGGCACCCGGATCGATTTGGAGGGAATGA
>CAIURC010000066.1 GCA_903901425.1 uncultured Spartobacteria bacterium
GTATCTCCGGGTGCGACGGGTTTTTCACCGCCGTCGATGTGAAAACCGCTGTGTTTCCAGGAGAGGAGTTCTGTGACTTTTTGTGCGCTGACCAGTTTGGCGGCGCGCAGAGCGTGGAGGAAGCGGTGGCGGAAGAGTTCGGTGACGGGGGCCAGAGATTCGCCGGGCATGGAATGGAAACGGCCTTGTTCGTCGAAGAGTCCGTCGGCGGCAAAGACATGGAGGTGGGGATGAAAGACGAGGTAATCGCCGAAGGTGTGGACGGCAGCGGCAGCGGCGATTCGGCCATTGGGGAGGCCGAGGCGTGTGCGGAAGGCATCGCGTAGGCACTCTGTGGCGGTTTGGAAGAGGATATGGAGGAGGTGTCTGCGTTTGCGGAAGATGCCGCGGAGAATTTTTGGGAAGGTGAAGACAAACTGGCGGTGGGGAGTTTCGTGGCAGACGGAAGCGGCGATCCATGCGCCGGTTTGGCGGACCCGGCGTTGATGGCAGGCGGGGCAGAAGTGGCGGGATTTGCAGGTGAATGCGAGGAGCTTTTCGTGGCCGCAATCTGGGCACTGGAAGCGGGTGAACCCTGCGGCGAGGTCACCACAGCGGAGAAATGCGCGGACGGTGTGGACGGCATCCTGGCGGAGCGGCCCCATGGTGGGGTGGTGGTCCGTTTCGTAGGAGGCAAGGAAGGCGTCCCATGCGTGGTGGACGATCTGCCAGAGAGGAGATGCGCGCGGCCGGCGTGGATGATGGATCGCGGACGTCATGGAATCCGGGGACGGGGTGCGATGTCAGCACCGGGAAGTTGGGGGGGGGTTGTTGGGATTACGCAGGGCAGTTTGATCTTGGGCTGGTTTCATGACGCGATAGGCCAGTGGAGGACGGGGCGGGAGCGCTCTGTAGGGGGGGCATACACGCTTTTCAGGCAGGACTCCGGTCCTCTGCGGTATTTTCACGCTTCTCCATCCTTGTGCACCCACCGTCGTACCCACTCCGTTTTCGGGAGCCCCCCCCATCTACCTGATCTACCTGATCATCTGCTGAGACCGGCAGGAGGATCCTCCCCCCGGAAAAGGAAACGCATCGCGAGGCCTAAGCGGCCTTGCGAGCCCGTAAATTGATTGAACCCGAAACGAAAGTGGGGGCTGAAAAACGGCTTCAAATCGCGTGGAACGAAGCCGGATTGGGCGGGGTCGGGTCCAACTTGGGCGAAGCGGCGATTATCCATTTCAAAATGCTCTCGATGAGGAGGATGTGCTTTTGGAGGTCCACCTCAGGCTTCAGAAGGTGTACCCGGGCACATCCCAAGCTTCCGCCCAACCACCTCCTTGCTCTTGCGAACGCGTTCCCGGATCACCACAAACCGCCGCGACTTGGCGACTGGGTGCCGCTGCGCAACTAACCCCAATATTTCAGCGTTTTTTGTTTGCGCGGTCTGACGGGGTTTGAGGAGCGATTTTTGGCGCTGAGGGAGGGGCTTGGCGCGTTTTCTGGGGGATAAGAACGCCAAGTGTCGCCTCCGAGGCGCACTTCCCCCACCCCCCATCCGCTTCAACAGCACCGGGGCAGTGCCTTTTTGTCATTCAAGTCCGAAGCGCCAACTCCACCTGCTCAAACAGCTCCTGATACGGAAACGCGCTGCTCAACATCACCCGGATCCTCCGCGTGCTGCGCACGATCACCGCCCCGATTTTGAGGAGCTTGAGCCGGATCGTTCCTACCTGCGCCCGCGCCAATTGCGTTCCCTCCAACGCCACCCGCCGCATCGTCTCCATGAGCACGTAGGTCGCCCCCGAAAGCAACACCCGGAACTGGTTGGCCCACCATCGGTGCGCTGAAGTCCGGTCGCTAAAAAGCCCCAGCTGCTGCTCCTTGAGCCGGTTTTACATCTCTCCGCGCGCGCAGTAAATCTTGTCGTAAATGGACTGCGCCTCCCCCTCCATGTTGGTCACCACAAAGCGCGGGTTGCTCCCCTTCTGGGTCACCTCCGCCTTGAGGATGACGATTGCTAGGCATTTGCTTTTTCGGCCGGGTCACGGGAAACGGTTGGAGAGCGGATTGGGGCCAGAGGAGAGAGGGGGTCTGATGGACAAACGCATGTGGCGACTGGTGTTGGCTGAGCACTGGTAACGTTGACGCGAAAAGCGAAGCAGTTCCCGAAATCAGCCGCATCGAGCAAATCTGATGTCCCGCAAAGAAAGGAGGCACCAATGCCCACAAGAAATACCGTGGTGCTCAAACGAATTGTCGAAGCTCTCGGCATTGATGCACCACATGAAGCACTAACGCGGCTGGAAGCGCATTTTCAAAATGAACTTCTGACTGTGGCGAGTGTTCAACAAATCGCCGGACATGCAGAGCAACTGCGACTGGCAATTAGTGAGTCAGAATGTGCCGTCGTCCTCGACCACATCGCTCACGAAATCACTATCGACCAAGTGGAAGACGCCATCAATGAGCTCTTCCCCGGTCGATTCATCGAACCAACGTCCTGACGGACACAACCAAAGAAAGGAAACATCATGGTCGGATTATTCGACGTATCAAAACCCAAACGGAAACCACCAAATCTCATTCTTCACTGCGGCGCACAAGCTGCCGATTTGAACGAGGTTTCACGCGTCACGACTCCAGCAGCAACGGAGTCGTGGCAGCCCATCCCTCATCACCAGCTCATTCAAACAGTGCAAAGGACACTCGCCACAACGCGCCTCACCATCGGGACTACAGCCCACAGCTTGAGTCATGATGGAATGCGCTACTTCGGCCTGATGGAAGTTCACGGGCAAAAGAACAGCGATGATTACTGCTGGGTTCTCGGCCTCAGAAACTCACACGACAAAACATTCCCGGCTGGCATCGTTGCTGGCGCAAGTGTCTTCGTGTGCGACAACCTCAGTTTCAGCGGAGAAGTCAAATTCGCCCGGAAGCACACGAGGTTCATCAATCGGGATCTGCCACAATTAACGGAGCGGGCAATCGGTCTGCTGATGGCAAAATGGCATCATCAAGACCAACGCATTGAGGCATACAAAACGGCGGAAATCACCGACACAGAAGCGCATGACTTCATCATTCGGGCAACCGACGTGAATGTGTGCTCCAACCGGCTGATTCCTGCGATTCTTCATGAATGGCGGGAGCCACGTCATGATGCCTTCGAGCCGCGCAACGTATGGTCGCTGTTCAACTCATTCACGGAAGCTCTCAAAGATGGAAATCTGGCGGAGTTACCGAAGCGCACAGAGGCTCTCCACGGGCTTCTGGATGTCGCTGTGGGGTTGAATTGAGAAAGAAAGTGCTTCGCTTGATGCGGGGCACTTTTCTTTTAGCTGGGGACGGGCTTTTGTTTTGTCGCGCCGCGAACTGAACTTCAGTTAGTTTCTTGCAAATGCCCACACCATCTGACCACCGCGAACTTCTGACCAAACTATTCACGAAACCACCCACACAGGGCGCTGTCGGTCGGAACCCAAAACGTATGCTCAGCGAACTCAGCAGCGAATTGACTGCCACTTTGGGCTGTAAGCTCGATTGCCTTGCACAGCAAACGCGTGAAAGTGTTGGAAATGTTTGTCGGGAGCCATCAACCGACGTTTTGGCGGCTTACGCAGTAGCCATGTCTTGGGGTGGGCAGCGATATTCACATTTTCGTTCTTCGATTGAGGGAGAGTCTAAGGAGGAGTTGGTGAAGCTGCTCAAGCATCTGAGAGAAAGTAAACTGACTCGGGCTCAGGATTTTGATATGGCAAAAGATGCGGCGAGGCAAATCAACGGGCTTGGAATCTCGTTCTTCACTAAGCTTCTCTACTTTTTCCGTCCTAACAATGATGCATACATTCTGGATCAATGGACTGCGAAAAGCGTGCAACTTCTTTTTGATGCCCCTCCCGTTTCTCTCTCCTTGTTCGGTTTGCCGGCCGCCAATACCAAGGGCGAGAATTACGAATCCTATTGCGCGGCATTAGAAAAACTCGGGAGCGACCTGTGGTCAACGTGGTCCGGTGAACAAGTTGAATGTGCAATTTTCGACAAGCCCAGAGGGGCCTGGCGAACGCATGTGATACACCAATTCTCGGGCTCCTCCAGTGTAGCTCCGGCACTCAACAACCCAAATCCTATGGCGAACGCCTGCAATTCCCTCGGTGCCAACAGTGGAGAATATCGACTCGGGATGGCGATCATTTCGGCGCATGAGAAGGCGGTCGAGGAAGGATTCTTGCTTCCGGGTGACACTTTGAGCCTCGGTGACTATGCCCCCTACAGGATAGTGTGCCAAAGTATCGGAGGCGTGTCCTGGCAATATCACATCCAAAAAAATGGGGTCCGGGTGGACGTCTTTTTCCCGAAACCCTCAATTTCGACATACGATAAAATTCGAACAGCGCTAAACATCGACGATCACGACTTTGGCGGGAACATCAAAGGTAACGGAGCCAAAAACGGTGATACGCGTTCCATTTATATCAATGTATCTGGAGGGGCCAACGCAAAACCGTCTGATTGGCCAGATATTGCTGAGACGTCCGTCGATTCAATGAATGCACTATTCGAACGCATTTCACCATTCATCTAGTTTCCGGAATGCAATCGGAGTCTTTGAGCAGGCCCGCGATTGAGCCTCATTAGCGTATGCAGCACCGAACGCCAATTCTCAAATGAGCTTCTACGAACGATACCCGATGATGCGCCCTTACGTCGGCAAGAGCTTTCACCGAGACGGCACTCCATCAATCCTGCTCGTGGGCGAGAGTCATTATTTTGACGACGAGTTACCTCAACGTGCCACTTCGGAGGCATGGTATTCGGGGAGCAGTGCAACACTCTCGGAATACGACATTTCTTTCATCCACACTGCAAAGCTTTTGGAGGATGCCACCGCAAACAGCTTCCCATCCAAAACACACTCAATCTACAGCAACCCATTCTGGGAGATCAACGAATGTGGGCCGGGCTACCCAGACTACAGGCTCGTTGCAGGCCACATGGCGTTCTACAATTTCTTCTTACGCCCAGCGATTGATGGAGGCTCTATCAAAGACGACATAACGGACATGGACGTTGCAATGGCGAACGAGGTATTTCTTGCACACTACGAAGACCTCAAACCAACTGCGGTCGTCTTTCTTTCGATGTTGGCGCACGAATACTGCACCGCTTCCCTACCGATTATTGCTAGGCATTTGCTTTTTCGGCCGGGTCACGGGAAACGGTTGGAGAGCGGATTGGGGCCAGAGGAGAGAGGGGGTCTGTTTCCCCGTGCCACCTCTCCATGCCCAAAACCAACACGGAGTTTTGGTTGGCAAAAATTGGTAAAAATACGGAAAGGGACACTCTGGTGACCAGAACGTTGACTGGGAAGGGATGGACCGTAGTTCGTGTCTGGGAGCACGAACTGCGAAAGAGGGACAGGTCTGTGTTGGTGGCGAAGCTCAACTCAACACTGGGCTTGGCTCAGGCCCGAGGCTGATCACAACCGCTCGCACCGCCGGTTATTCAGCTCTGTAATATTTTGACGCCCACTCAAGCAGCTCTTCGGAAAGCTTCAGCTTTTCGTCGGGAGTCAAACTACAGGTTTCCCGTGTTCCCCTAATCGCGGTCAGCCTTTTCATCATCCCTCGCGTAACCATTGCTCTTTTACCTGGTTCTTGCCGCCCCACAACGGAGAGGATGTTCTGATACATTTCGCGGTCATACCCGCTGCCAGTCCTTTCTAGCATACCTGACTGGATATCCGTTTTCGCTAGCACGGATAGCAGGTCCTCCTTCAATTGTCCTGTTTCGTCAGCACACATCCAAGCCAACCAGTAGAGACGTTGCGGCCAGCAACGTTTGCTTGAACCAACATTTAAAAAGCGAGGCAAACTGAATTCATTACCAAACCTCTTGTAAATTAGATCGGGAAGGATCCTCACCGACATCCAGCGCCAAAATCCGCCGTCCGAAGCTTGAGAGAGTGACAACTGCCCGTCTCCCACAAAAAAATTCCAGAGACACTTTGCAACAAGCAAATCAGTGGCTTCCGGCCTGTCCGAAAGGTTGGAGGGCAAGACACCCGCGAGTGTTGCCCTCATTCCACACACAGCTTCCAGCGACACCCGGTTTCTTTGGATTACAGGCCAGGAACATTGATTGAAAAGTCCGGGTCCGAGGACCCACGTCTCCCCTAAGTTAGTTTTTGCGGCCATCCATCGGGTTACCGTTTTACGTGCGTCCGAATCAGTGAGTGATGGATACGTGATCATCTATTATTACCCTCCATTCTTGTTGGGGCGATCAGCCCGCTGACCAATTGCAGCCAAAAGACGGCATTCTCGTCTCTGTACAGTCCACTTGGATCAAGCCGGTGATGAAGCGAGCGGACAAACCACCCGAAGCTGTCCAACTTTAGCGCCGGTTCACTTCCAACAAGTCTCTCCAGTACTTTTTCATCCAGATCTGCCTCCCAGCACCGAAGCGCCGCCACGACAAAAGCGAAGATTCTCGTGAGTGCATGATGGGACGCATCTGAAGGAGGTGACTCGTTAAGACTTTTCTCAAGACGGAGCCACTCCTCGCCTTCCATATCGACCTGAATTCTCACACTTTCACTCAACGGTCGAAGTAAAGGACTCTCTTCGTCATCAAGAGAGCACTCGGAGGGGTCCGGAAACTCCACGTTTATAAACTGGCCCTTTCTTGTAAATTTACGGGACTCGACGGGAAACCATGACTGCTGGCCAACGAAATCGACGACCATTTTTCCAGGAGCCCACAGATCGAGCGCAGAATAGCGGCCATTGGTTCCCGCCGAACGAAACGACGGCACAATGGTCAAGCTCTCTCCAATCGAATCCTCGGGTAGGGAGACCTGGAGAATAACATCCCCAGTCTGACTAAGGATATCCGAGGACATCCAAAAACGGATCCCTGTTGAGACAACAAGTAGCAGGACTCGCATACCACCGGATGCAGTGGCGAAATCCAACGTCCCTGCATCAATGGGTACGATAAGTTTGATGACGTGTGGCTGCCATCGCTGCCAACCTGTCGGAGTGTTCCCAGGATAAGACCGGCCGGCGGAATTCACTGTGTGGATTAGCGTCCGGCTCGAGCCATCAACGGCCTCAACTTCAATTTTCCATCCCGTTACCTGCTCTTCGGCAAGCCGTTTGTAGGTTGCAACACTCATGCATCTCTCCTTTCGGTTCGGTTAATGATCGCGTCCACAAACCAGTCTCCATGGTTTAGCCTGGCTTCAATAGTGAACTGGCCATTCGCACTAATGAAAACCTGCTGCCCCTTCAGTTCTATAGAACCGGCAGGAGCATTCGGCACAGTCGCACACCCCGTAAGCTCAAGAGGATACGCCTCAGTGGAATCAGTCTCCCATTGTGTCCTTGTAATGGGGCCTCTTTCGCCAAGTACGACAAAATCCACAAAGACTGAATCCAACGGCTTTAGTCCCTTCGCGTCAGCAGTTAGGCGGATCGAATCCCCGTCACGGTCACACGCTGTCAGGCGCACCTTGATTGAACCAACAACGCCTCCTGAACCAGATGTCCCACTGCCACCTCCACCTTTTAAGCCGCCGGGTCCTTCGCCAAAACCTTCCGGTAAAAGCGCGGCTCCCAAACTCTGGGAAAGTCGCGAGAGGGATCTCCCAGAATCGGGTGGTTCCGGCGGAATAACCAGATCCGTAGGAGTTAACAGCTCACAAATCTTTCTGTGGAAGACGGAAAGGTGGCTTTTCGGCCACGTGCCGATTTGACCCTGCCTTTCTCGGAGGGGCTTTTCCGACCAGTTTGAGTGAGTAGGATCCTCGGCCATCCGGAAGATTTCCTCCAGGCTTCGAGTTCCCCTCATATCCCCCGCAGGTGCACATTCGACAGAGTTTATGCCATCCACTCGGGCTACCGCCAGGTGAAGACTCCCCTCCTGATTTCCTTGTACGCGCCGCCTACCCCCGCTCGCGGCAGCCATGCTCGGCATCAGACTATAAGAGACGACCATTCCGGCATCTCTGACATGAGCCACTAACCAATTATTGATCTGCACGTCCTGGCCCAACGCACAGCTCTCATGTGCAAATGCACGCAACACATCTTGGTCGGCCGTTACAGTTTTCGCGAGTCTACCGAGTAAAGGTTGGCCGTACTTCTCCGGCTGGATGACTTCTGACTGCAATCCGCCAAAGGTTTTGATGTAAAGCTCGCTGAGTAAAAAGTACAGTGGGTTACCGAAATCAGGAGAGCTTAACCGCAAAATCCCCTCTCCATCGTCCCAGTTCCCCACAGTCACCTGAAGATCTACGACGCTACGGGTGCCCACGACCCTACCAACAAGACGAGGCCAATACCAGCGCTGTACAGCAGACATTACTTCAGTGGCAGCATTGCGCCTCAGTAAATCTTCCCCCACTTGAATTTCTGCAACGAACTCTTCCCCGTCGCCACCTAGTCTTTCGGCTATGAGCTCCCGAATCCGTTTCGTCCGGATTGGTACCATGATTTGTGTCCCAATTGGTAAATCCCGGATCTGATTAGGAATATCGAAGCCCAGCTTACGGGCATGGCGAACCGCCTCGTCTCCAACGAGTCCCTGCGCCATACCGTTTTCACAAGCTCCACCCCACCATGCAAAACCGAGACGACAGGCTTGGGCAAAGGGCGTTTGGAGCTCGTGATGATCAAAACAGTGGCATATAATCAACCGCGGTTCTTCGCCGGCTGGTTTAGAGAAATACGCAACCAACCCAGCTTCCGGCTCAAGGCGGAAGACGATCGTTTTCCCGCCGAGTCCCCAGGAACCACCGGCTTGGGTGTTTCCGTTTGGAACACCAAATTGAAAGGCGATTCGGTTAAACCGATTGTCTTCTACGGCAGCTCCCACCGGCGAAACATCCCCGCTTAACCCTACGGTACCAGTATCTTTTATCCGCAAAAGCTGCCAATCATCGCCCAACTGATTAAAAAGCCATGCCCCAAGACTCTCGTTAATATTTCCTCCGAGCGCAACACGCCAGCCGGTTCGTTGCTCCTCTGAAGCCTTAATCCATTCAAACGATACAGAAACCGCCTGATTACCGTTCTTCGCATCGATGGAGTTCTGGATCAATTCCCTAACGGTGACATCCAATAATGTCATGTGTTCAGGAGGAGATAGAACGCGCAGCGCAAGCGACGCAGAAGTCATGTTGGCCCCGCCCGCTGAGAGATATTGGTGCAGCATAGGTCTATTTAGGGATTTGTATTTCCATTTGCGTGCAAGGAATGCCACCCAGATCCACGGTGTATGAGATCCCTAGAATACGCTCAGGCGGTGAATCATTCTTAAAGCTATCAGGTCCAATTCTGGGAAAGCTTTCGTCGACCGTAAAACGAGCCGCTTCAATAAACTTCCATTGTTCGCCATCGTATTCACCGGAAGCCTTCAGGTCCTCTATCAAGTTCGCGGGCAGCACGTCGTTTGGAACATCCTTCAGAAGATCCGCGAGGGTAAATCCGCCACTCTTTACTGATTCTAGACGGACACAGACAAAGGAAAGTTCCGCATCCACTGATACCTGATGGATCCCGTTGACGGTGACTTTCCAGCCTGCCCTCGCCACTGTGGTCTTCACCTCCCAAGCGCTACCCAAACCAACGTCATCGCGATCAAACATCACATCGTTAACCGAGCCGTGAATACCCTGCCACCACTTCCACGCATCAGGCCCGTGAATTGATACGAGATGCCGCATTACCAAGATTTCACCAGCCAGACCGGTAGCCTCTCCGGAACGGGTTCCCCTCAAAAGATCAGCCCATTCCTTAATGTACGCTTTGACAACGTCAAAACTCCAGTGGTGACCAAGCTCCGCGACCTCGACAATCTCCGCAACCAGCCAACTTAACGCCCTTTCGTGGGCACTATTGGCAGAGGAAATCATCAGTACATTCCCCAAATCCGTCAACCGTAACGCTTCCAGCCTGAGAGAACCGCGTTGTACTTTCCCCCCCTGATTTGCGTCGGCGGGTAGTAGAACCCCAAATCGGTCACCTTGCCGTACAACATAAATACCATTCGAAATCGGGCGCTTCAAAATGCTGCCATCAACCGGAGGCTCGAGATTAAACCAAGCGGCACGAAGCGTCTTTGCCAGATCAGTTCCGTTCATAATCAGTATTAGGTTTTACAACGTAGCGAGGTCTACTCCGCATCCTCCTCCTCGGGTGGTGCAACTGGCATGTGAACTTCAACACCGTTGTTCGCAGCACGGTCGCCTCCGAAAATGAATGAAACTCCAAGAAGATGCCCTAGCGCTTGAAGCGGCACCCTTCCCTTCGCATTATTCCTCGGCTGCGAATCCTTATCTATTGGATAAAGTAATAGCAGCGGCGGCAATTCATTCTCCATCCTATACCTAATTTTGTCACTGACGCTTCCGAATAAAGGTAATGAAGCATCCACATCGATCAACATATCCGAGGGGCCGCGGAGGGTTTTAATATTTAAGTGGGCTGGAGCTTCTCCTTCCTCCCCAATCCGGGAACGTATTACGCTTCCTAACTCAATGTTACCAAATTGAATTTTGGAGCCGCCCCCTTGCACTACCGCGACATTGAATGTGATGCCTTGCAATCTTTGAGAAATAAATTTCTTAATCCATGGCCCCTCAAAAACCGCAGAATCGGGATGCGCAGTATAATCACTTAAGAACTTCAAGATAAAACCCGCTCCTACGTCCTGCCAAACAAGTCCATTCTGCACCGGAAGACTATTAATTAATGTGATCCCTGCGGTCCAATTCGATTGAATTACCTGAAGATCATTTTCAAATAAAATTGTTTGCGGGCACTCGCCTGTGTAATCAACTGTTACATTCTCAGCCGCCATCATCCTGCTTGTTAAAACAATACCACCGGGATTTCTCCGAAGTCTAATACCGTAATCACCAGGAGTCCTGTTTGCCTGTCGCATCCATGCAATTTGCGATTCAAGCTGACTTTCCACTTGGACTGCCTCAGCGAGGGTGTCTCGCAGGCCTTGGGTAGTCCAAATCCGACACAGATCTTCGTAGCCATGGCGATACCCACACCAGCGTCCCATTTGCATTAATGCATCCATATTTCCAGCGCGTCGGTAAAAGTAGCTGCAAAGTAGCCCTTCAATAGTTAACCCGCGGGACAGAGTGTTTCCACCGCAGATAACCTGAAACTTAGAATCACCATTATGCTGAGGATTATTAAACGCCGCCAATCTTTGCTCTAATGGCGTAGCCGCATTATCTACCACAACCTCCAAACGATCTAACACCTCTATTATAACATTTCTCATCTCAGCAAATCCGCGAGGCCCGTTTCTGAGATTTAGGTGAACCAAATCGGAATACTCTGGTAATATGGAAATCAGCTCCGTCCCGGAGACCATCTTAGCGACATCCGAAATTGCATCGCTGTTTAAAACATCAAAAGCAATATCGGAATTGCTCTTCCATGTTTCTATCATCTCATTGAGCATTGCTGCATCTTGGTGATGCGCGGCTTGCTTCGGGGCACCATGAACCAACATGGAACAGTGTGGCCAAACTTCATTCCTTTCGTTACTTCGATAAATTCTCTCGGCGCTTGCAGCGATAAACCAAGCCAAGGCTTCCTTTAAGCTATCTGGAGCTACGTTTAAATTTCCACGCCTCATCCCCTGAGCATCCGCCTCAGCTATTTCGGATATAACATTCAAGCCATCACCATCCATTTCGGGATCACCGTGAATTTGCTTGAAACCGATATAATCAGAAGGCTGATGTAAATGATGGATGAAGCTTTCAGGGTATAAATTCGGAACATTATCGTTCGGCGGCTCCTGTAACACATTTGCAAATGGAGTAGCCGTATACGCAAGATAAGCTACGCGAGTGGGCAGGGATTGATGCACAATCCGCCTGATGGCACCATTGATCACAGTTGGATCCTGATCTTCAGCTGCAACATCAGGGTCAAATCCACCATTCACAGACGCTTCATCTGCTTCGTCGTCTATTACCAAACAGCGAACCAAGGGATGTCTTACTGGTGGAAACGTAGCCAGAGCATCAGCCAGGTTACGCAGTCTGGATCCATTTTTAAGGACTACGCCCAATGCTCGTGTTCCAGAGCCATTGAGATTCTGTGAAAACCAATGCTCAAATGTTCCTGCAGCTCCGAATGTCCAACCTGGCGCCTCGGCATTGGTTAACGTCTTTAGGACCAGCCCTGCACCTTCGCAGTTTAGGTCTTTCAAAAGCCGAGCATTGGTTTGCCTCCGTAAGTTCTCCTTCGTGCCCGAGAGAACTATAAAAAGGTTGTATCCGGCGTCGGCCGCCATGGCGATTACACCGGCCATACTCGCGGTCTTTCCAGACTGAACTCTTCCGACCACTAGACTCTTGCGGAGAAGATTGTTTTCATCAGGCCGGTTTAATGCGCCGTTAACAATTTCGAGACAGTCTTTCTCGATCTTAGCCAGTGCAGACGGTGAAACCTTTTGCCCTAACTTGCGTTTATACTCGGTCCACCAACGCTGGGGGCCCAAAGCTTGGTTCGCATCGACAACTCCCAAGTTTGGGTCAAACCACTTGGGCCGGCCCTCCTCGGCCATAATACATGGCGTTGCTTCCATGCTGGCCCGAAGGCGCTCCAAAATCAGCCGTCGCGCTTCACCCAAGGCATCCGGACGACTCAGATTGAAAGCATCTTCCAATGCTCTCCGAAATTGGCCGGCATAGTCGTTGAAGTCCTCATCTTGGAATTGATCTAACGTATCGATCAATTCACCCGCCAATCGGTTCTCCGTTAACCCGTGAATAGCCTTGGCAAGTGCGTTCTTCAGCTGGTTTACGTTTGGGCTGGCGTTGATTTGATCAGAAGTAATTGGCATATAATGAGCGTTAGCTTTGGGGAAACACTGGGCGTTTGTGAATATTATACCGGATGGGATCCAGAAAGTTGAACGGCGTGGTCCCGCATGGAAAACTCCTTATAAAGAACCTTGGCTATTGCGTGCGACAGAAGCGGGGGAACCGCGTTGCCGATTTGTTTGTAAGAATCCCCCATACTCCCCCAAAAAAGATAATCATCGGGGAACGACTGCAGCCGCGCGGCCTCTCTTATGGAAATCCCGCGCGGTTCAAATGGATGGATATGGCTGTACGTATCTACCCCAAGGTGTGCAACGACTGTATGGGACGGACGGCGGGGATCCAAGCGCTTCCACTTATCATCAAATTGCCCCCGGTCGTAGGGGGGGACGATTTGCTGCTTAAGCTTCTTGTACGCCTCCGGAGATTTGTCCGGAAAAATTCCGAGTCTGGAGCACGCTTCTTCCATGAGGCCGTCTGCTATCCGCGCAGCGTCCAGAAAGTTATTTCCCGGAGCCATGCGTTCAAAAATAGGCCAGTCTCGCGGGGTGTTGCGGTAAACGTGTCCTGTCGTTGCTCCCCATTCTTTTGTGCGGCTTCGCATCAAAGATTGGAACTCATTTGCCGGCTCCTCAGAACGATAAGGCAGTTCCTGGTTTACCTTATGTTGGACATAACGCTCCCGCGCTCCTCCTCGCAACTGAGGGAGATCAGATAGTGCATCCCCCACCGTCACCCAAGGTTTTGAATCTTTCTCGAGAGCCTGATGGCTCGGAAAGAAGTAACTAGACCTTGCCTTTACCTCCGTGAAATTAAGCCCCGGAAAAGACCGCAGATCCGGCGGCTGATAATGAGTGGGTACGGGCCATTCGGGACGGAAACCCTCTCCGTCTTTAATAGCGATGAGAATCACGCGCTCCCTTACCTGGGGAACTCCAAAATCAGCGGCGTTCAAAACACTCCAGCCGGCGATGTACCCCATTTGTTCCAGATCGCCACAGATCAAATCGGGTATATTTTCGCCACCATAAGATATGGAATCCAAGACATTTTCCATCACAATTGCCCGCGCATCGAGTGCCGTGGCAAATAGAATAAATTCCTCATAAAGCTTTCCTCGCGCATCTTTAAGATGGGCTCTGTGCTCACCAAGAGAGCGTAGTTTGCCCCTGCCGATCCTTGAATAAGCCTGACATGGAGGACCTCCGATTACGATGCAGCCAGAATCAGATTTAGGCATAAAATCCGCAGGGTCGAGATCACAGATATTGGCTGCCATGATAGTCGCCATACGGTCCGCGGGCGACGCCATGTTCGCCTTGATACTGGCAATGGCGGCAGCGCTTAAATCAACGCAACCAAGAAGAGGAAATCCGACTTCCTTAAAGCCCCACGACAAACCACCACACCCACAAAACAAATCCACTAAGGACGGCAGGGTGTGGGGAGAATTAAGCATGACTCAAACCCCCGATTAGCGAATCCACATACCCTGGGATACCTCCTGAAAAAAAAGCTGGTTCGACAAGACAGACCCTCGTCGTGTTTAACTTCATCACCCGCTTGAGCATCTCAACGGAAAAACCCGCATGGGTGAGACGCTTCATGATTTCGCGGCATAACTCCACACGGAATCCGCCATCGCCGGGCCGTTCCACTACTGCCTGGATGGCATCAGTACTGCCGAATTCGAGCACCTTCTTTGTTTCCTCCCTAGTCCCTTGACGCGACAGGTGACAATACCACCACAAGCATTTGAGCCAGACCCGCTGAGGTTTCATCCAATAATGATCTCCCGGAAGCACCCCATCGGCGGAAGCACCCCATCGAACCGCCACATAGTCGGGCAAAACCTGCACGGATAACCGCCGCCAAACCGCGTCATCGGCTGCGGAACGCAGGGAGAACCCTCCTTCGAACGACAGTATCTCGTAATATAGACTCAAAGCGACCGAGGCATCGAGTTTATAGGCCGACAACTCAGCATAACTGGCAAATGCATCTTTGCACTTCAGCCTGATGATCACTTCGTCGGGGGACAGCAGCCCTGTGTCAATGGGCGGAAGACAATTTCCATCTCCCCAAATCTCCAAACACGTCCGGCGGTCTAGTTTTCCAATCTCCATAGCAGAGCTAAATATCAAACTCCCTCCGGATATCTGCCAAAAGCTCTGGGATAGAGCGGGTATTCCAGCCTCCCTCATTTAAGTAAGTCCACGCAAGATCCCCAATGCTTCCCGGGATTCCATCTCCGTGAACGATGCCTCCCCAGGAATCAGGAGAGGCCTTTAATTTGGTAAACAGGGCAAAAAGCGATGTGGTTAAAATCTCCTTCAGCGCAACTGGGATCGCTGGCTTTTGAGTTTCATTAGGAACCATGCGTACGGCGTCGTAATTCCTATGGGCAGCGTTAATGCGAATTTCAAAGTGATCCTTTGTAAAAGGATCTAAAAGCGGGTCACTCCAGTCCATATGGAGCGTCCAAAGTGGGGCCGAGGGTGCTGGATCACGAAACTCTGAAATCGGGAATGACCCCGCCGATCGGTCAACGGATACTAAAATCCCCCCCCCAAACGCCCCAAAAACACTGCCGGGGATCTGGGCAAACCGAGGATCTGTCTCCGAACTCGGTTTGACTAAAAATACTTTTGGACGAAGTATTACGTCGCCCAAAAGTGTTCCGCTCTCAAAATGGACGGCGATACAGCGAGCGTTCATTTTGGAGTCCTGCATAAAAACAACAGGCGAACCCGTTCCCCTTCGGGCAGAAGTTCGCGACTCCCAAAAGAGCGCGATCCCCAGGATAGCTTCGCGTCCCCCAATAGCGCGATCTCCCGAAAAAAACTCGTGCGACCGTCGAAACGAAAAAGTCAGTTCAACATCAAGCGGATCAGCCGATGGATTAAAATCATTAAGGATATATCGACCATCCTTCGGCGTTGCGTCTAATTCACGAGTAGCAGAAAAAAACTTAAGCCTTCCGATCGTGAATCCGTAATCGGCATCGGATGTCTCTCCAACGACGATATAAGGTAATATGCTAACGAAACCCATTTCTTTAGAGCCCCTCCAAAACACCCGCCTCCCGAATCGCCAGTACCGGCCGAACTCCTGAATCTCGACGCTCCATTGTTATAGAAGCTCTAATCAAGATGTTTGGGGTTTTAAACTCAAAGTGAGCGGTTCCACATTCACGCGAAACGGTAACAAGAACCGGAGAGATGTAAGGAACAGAATCGGAGGGAGCTAAAGACGCCCACCCATCACCCCGATCGCCATTTGACTCAGCCTTCTCAAGGCACTTGTAATCATGAAGATACAGTTCGGATAACTCGATTGGGAAACTAGTGCCAATTCCCTCCTCCCACGCTTTGCGGGAGACAGCAGCGCCATCTGAAGCGACCATAACTTCGAGTATTACTGATCGCGCACTTCCTCCAGACAGTTCGGTTTCCACAACAATTATGCCGGGCGCCGGAAAACGTTGCCCTACAATCGTAATTTTAGGCCCCCCAGAGCCACCTTGGTTCTTGACGCGTTGCTGCTCCAAAATCGATCCGCAGGTCAAACAAAACCCTGGGAGAACTTTTCGAATACCCGGATGTTCCGGACAATACCATTTTATTCTGGGAACTGTTTCTCTCTTAGAAAGGGGGGAGAAACCGGCTGGGAAGTATCTATCAGCAATGATATCTCCAAGCATAAATCCGCTCTTATCAGTAGGAACAATAGCCTTTGAATAATAAGCGCGATTCACACCTTTCGCTATCGACACCTTTAACCGCATTAATAGATTTAAGGTTCTACCATTGCAACCTCGGCCATCCACCCAGTCATTATGCGAAGGTGGTTCTCTATGTCGAATGTACTCTTCGAGTAAAGTGTCCGGATAATCGGGCGACATACGAGCATCACTTCTAAGAACAAAAATCCCTACTAAATGACACCCCTGCGGATCAGGCGCAATATCATCAACCCATTCTCCAGAATTACGATACGCGACAATCATCCCTGGTTTTCGAACCATTGCGATCATGGGGCGTTTTCGCGACTCCTCCAAATTTTTGAAGTTAAAAGCCTGAACCTCGTGATCTGGATAATCCTGGCCAAAGCCGTTAAGGAGCGAATGTCCGTGTGGCAGCCGTACTACAGCGAACACACCTGGGGACGTATCGCCATCCGCAAAGGTACTCCTCAACTGCAGGGGAATCAGCCTGGCTTTCCCTTTTAGATCTGTTTCGTCGGCTTCATTTCGTACCGCAAAAGCATAGAGCTTTTGAATTAAGGAAAAAAATGGGAGCAGTGGATCATTTTCTGAGCCAACCTCCAGGCCATTTACGGAAGCCTGCAACATAGGTCCGGCAACATAACCTCCACCGCAAAGACGAGGAGAATACCAGCGCTGAATAGCGATCGATGTATATCGCTTGTACTGTTCTAGTTCAGTGTATTTTAAAGAAATCCATTCCGGGTCCTCGGAATTGCCTGATTCACTTGGGGACTTGGGAACCTGCCCTTCCCTTAAACACGGCAGAAAGATCAATGTACCAGTCTCGTCCCCCAAGTATCGAGGTAGTTCTAGCTTCTCAAGCACGGCGTAAATTCGCTCGGGTACCTCACACGGAATAATGGAATTAGTGTCTTGATCGTAATCCCCCCACCAAGCCAATCCGGCACCTGCGTCTACAACACATTGGGCCCGATTATCCTGATCCTCAATCAAGCAAAAGATAAGACGCTCTCTAAAGTCTCCGTCTTGAAGGAATCGAGAATAGTATAACACCGGAGCGTGGCTCAGCCGGTAAAAGATGCTCTTTCCAAATCCCCAGGATCCGCCTGAACCCTCCTTGCTTTGCTTCAATCCTACGGAAAAACAAAGTTTTAAGAAATTGCCGTAATCTTCGCAGCGGGAGCCGGCGAAAGAGTTCGGCCCTGAAAGCCCGACGCTTCCAATATCCCTAATACACAGGGCTGTTTTCGTATCTCCGTGTAACCGAATTAAGGACTCAACCGTTTTGGCATCCAAAATTCCGTCTAGAGCGCCCACGCGCAGCTCTGAATAATTAAATTCAACCCGAACCGAAGCCGCGCCATCGACCGCTGCATCCAAACTATTTTGTACGGCCTCCCGAACCAGCAAATCGATTCCGGGAGAAGAGTCGTCCATCAAGCACTGAAGGACATTGGATCCATAATGAATACCAAATCCCGGCTGTAACACCCTCCTTACAAAATGCATATCAGCGCAACATTACGACACCTAAAATACAGAAAGGCGATACACCACGAATCCGAAAATTACTGTATGCACTGTAATGAACAACAAATTCACACATTCACTTGTCCGGCAGCAGCGGAAAACAGCTCCACTAACTTTTTTCTTCCTTGGGCACCAAATCCATTGAGCCGCTCTATTTCAATCCAGCTCTTTTCTGCCCAACCCCGTACAGGTTCATTCTTCCTTTTTTCAATCCATGGTCTCTGAAACGCGGTTGCCAATGCCCCCATAGCTCTCGGGTCCTGAACAAACATATACCTTATTCGTTCCCATTCTGATGCAAGGGCGTCCTCAGTCTTATAATTTATATTATACGGAACTGGCGCCCACTCTGAAGGCCATTCAACAGGGAGGGCTTCGTTCATGGTAAATTCCAAGAATTTCTTCCAATACCTCTCAGTTTTTGCCAATTGTGCCCCGTTCCCTGGACATCCAGGAACGCCTTCATTCGTATTTATTATAGGATGAAAGCGCTTACATAACGTAAGCATAAATTCGAGCAAGACCGGCTGGCAGCGTTGATTCTGCCAGATCCAATCAAGGTTTATTCGTCTGTCTGACTTGATTGACAAAAATGCCATTGTGAACGCGACAACTTGAGACCGGACTCCCACTAACTTTAGCGAATCAAATTGGTCTTCTATCGAGTTCCAAAGTATCGCCTTGGAGACTAGATTTTTAAAATAAGCCGAATCAACGATCGGCTCCCTTATTTCAAACTGCTCTGCCAGCTTCTTAAAACTCTTGTCCGACCCAAGGCATGTGAAATGGGGATTTCCGGCCCAACAGTGCTCGACCTTGGCGACGTCAGTCTTTGTCAGTTTTTGGCGCCTCGGATGCCGAACCTCCCAGTCACTCTTGTGCTTGCTGGTCTTCCCGGTACCTGTCTTTTTGGCATTCTTTTCTTTTTCGTCTGCATAGGCGCCCTTCGCTCTTTCGTAATACCAAATCGTAGGCCTTAAAATCCCACCTTGAGCAGGCGCGGGAACCTCCATGGAAATTTTCTGGAGCTCACGGTGAAATGGACCGTTTGCTGAAAAGTCAGCTCCTGACACCTTGTTTTGACTGTTGGCGTATCGAGAGACAAGAGGTACCATTTCATCGACCTTTTCAGGATCTTCAATGACCGTAATCTTAACCTGAACTCTTACTTTCTTTAGATTTTCTGAATTTCCCTTTCTGTTAAAAAAAGCTAGGGACGAAGTAGTTTGCCCACCGTTAACTATTTGAAAGTCGGTAATAGTACGCAAATAAGCGAGTCCGGTACCATCGTCGTTCACGGTTACAGCCGCAGCTGTGCAGCACAGACCGTTGTTATAGGCAAGAAACCGACTGGGCTCTTCTGACAATGTCTTCTGTAGGCCTTTATTTACAGAACCTGTAGCTTGGAGAAAGACACGGACATTTTGCTCAAGTAGCCTGTGTGCGTATTTTTCGTAAATACGGACGAGCACTTCAGCTCGAAAAAACGCTAAGAATGTCCTGTACTCACCCATGGAGTCAGAAACGTAGACACAAGGGATGGGGCCGCCGTACTCGTTCTCGAAATCAAGCTTTACAACTTCTTTTTTGGACGGCTTGTGATCCGCTATTTTTTGCAGATCCCATATTTCGTGATCAATCAGCCCGTCGAGGTTCTCAAGATCCAGATTTCTCGATTTTACGACCCCATTAGTCAGAAAGAAAATTCGCAGCTTAGTTATCGTATCCCGAGCTTCGTGCACGGAACGCATAGGCTCGAAAGCTACATTGTCCGCAGTCAAACCTTCGACGTGAAACCCTTTCTTCGCCCGCAGGTAGAACCCTGTGGCCAAAGCAAAATAACGTTCAACATCCTGCTTTAAAAACTCCTGAATTTCAGCACTATATGAAGAAATAAAAAGATCCAGACGGGTACCATCGGCCGAAAGAGCCCACGCGTTTATTCCAGATGCCCTTTCCCTCCCGCGGCTATCAGCACGATGATAACACGGATCCCAGGCAACAATCGTGTCTTCGGAGAGCATCTCTAAAGCCCACTCTGTAAACGCTTCCTCCTGAACTAAAGGATCTTGCGAGTTGCACTTTTGCATCACCTCTTGATGGATGCCGTCGAAGAAATCGTTCATATAACTAAGAAGCACTATATTTAAATGCGAGCTACAGGATCATAAACCCCATTGCGGAAGCGCCTTTTGTGCGCCACCATGCACAATCGATAGGAGGTTGTCCATTCGGATGAGCAGTCAAACCACAACGCGACTCAAGCCCGCTACCGAGTTGTTTACAAAACATTGATAACAACTGGACAGGCGTATCAGAGGCTCTTCGGACACGAACTTAGGATTCGAATTTTTCGCTATTGATTAATGCGATTAGAAAGATGGTGGGTAAAAAGTGATAAACATCACACAAGCGGGCAGGCTGCCAAACTTTCCAAACTCGAGTGCACCGGTTTTCCTGGCCGCTTAGCGACCAACGCGGAAACATCGCGAGCATAACCATCCATGGGATTCCTCAACGAAAAACGATAGTAATACGCAGCCATCATTTCACTTAGCGGCTGTTATTGCTAGGCATTTGCTTTTTTGGCCGGGTCACGGGAAACGGTTGGAGAGCGGATTAGGGCCGGAGGAGAGAGGGGGTCTGCTGGCCGAGACCGGGCCGGCGTCGCCCTTGGGCGGGGTGTTCGGGAGGGTGAAGGAATAGAGCGCGATGGCGACGGCGACACCGCAGGCGAGGGTGAACATGCCGTTGTTGTCGGCGAGGGTGGCGGTAGCTTGCGGCACTTCCTTGATGGCGACGTAGTTAAATACGCTGGTTATGCTGTTGATGCCATTGGCGATTGGGCCGGCAATTTTACCCCAGTAGTTAATCACGTTGGCGGCGGCGATCCAGCCGGCGGAGGCGGCGGCCATGACGATCGGGAACCACTTGGCGGGATTCGGGGCGTGGGTCAGGGTGATGGTGTTGATGAGTCCGTGGCCGGCCATGTAGGTGAGCGTGTAGACGATGAGCGACGGGTAGAAGATGCTGAAGCTGGTCTGCTGGGAGATCCACCAGAGCAGGCCCGCGCCGAGCAGGTGCAGCACGCCGAGCAGCCGTTGGGCTGGTACGTAGCGGTCGGCGATGACGCCGATGAGGAAAGGCGGGATGAGCGCGCCGATGGCGGTGGTGCCATAGGCGAGGCCGATCTGGCCACCCGTGAAGTTCAACTTCAGCAGGTAGACCGATAGGGGGTTATACCAACAGCTCCACACGAAGCAGTGGAGGAAGACCATCGCGGCTAAACGGATGTACAGGGTGGGGGTCATGGGTTTGTGAGAGGGTTAGGGGTGGGGGTAGGGGTGGATTAGTGAAGTGAGCGGAGCCATGCAATCAGATCGGCGAGCTCTGGCCGGGAAAGCGTGGCGTCGAGCCCCATGGGCATGAGGCTTTCGGTGAGGACGGTGTCGGAGACGATCTGTGCGTGGAGGAGGGTCTTCTCCTGGCCGGAAATATCGACGATGAGGAGGCCTTCGGCGGTATGGCTGCGGACGACCCCGAGGGAGGTCTGACCATCGCTGGTCTCGAAGAGGTGCGCTTAATTGCAAGGAAATTGCTTTTTTGGCCGGGTCACGCGAAAC
>CAIURC010000067.1 GCA_903901425.1 uncultured Spartobacteria bacterium
CCCTCCGGGACGTACCAGATCGGGAATGCGATGTCAGAGGACGCGGATATTACCGACGCGCCTGTGACGAGTGTGACCTTGAGCGGGTATTATATGTCTGTGAACGCCACGACGAAGGCGCAGTGGGATGCGGTTCGGACGTGGGGGGGGAGCAACGGCTACACGGATCTGGCTGCTGGAGCCGGGAAGGCGAGCGATCATCCGGTGCAGACGGTCAGTTGGTATGACGTGGTGAAGTGGGCGAACGCGGCGAGTGAGAAGGAGGGGTTGACTCCGTGTTACCGGGTTAGCGGGGCGGTTTATCGGACGGGACGCAGCAACAGTGTGACGTGCGACTGGAGCGCGAACGGGTACCGGTTGCCGACGGAGGCGGAGTGGGAGGTGGCAGCGCGTGGGGGGCTGAGCGGGAAACGGTTTCCGTGGGGCGACACGATTACGCACAGCCAAGCGAACTACCACAGCTACTCGTCTGACAGCTACGACGTGAGTCCGACTCGTGGGAATCACTGGACGTATGCGAATGGCAGTACGCCGTATACGAGTCCAGTGGGGAGTTTTGCGGCGAACGGGTATGGGCTTTCTGACATGGCCGGGAATGTTTATCAGTGGTGTTGGGACTGGTATGGGACCTACGCTGGAGGGAACGATCCACGGGGTTCATCGACCGGCTCGCTCCGTGTTTTGCGGGGTGGCCGCTGGATCAACAACGCGGACATCGCGCGGTGCGCGCGGCGCCTCAGCAGCACCCCGTCCTTCGCCGGCTACGACTACGGTTTTCGTCTGGCCCGAGGGCTGTCCTCGGGTGCAGGAAACGGTACGGAGTCCAGCGGCGGCGTGGTGGACACCACGGCGCCGGTGTTGAGCGGGGTTCCGGAGAGCGTGAGTGCCAGCGCAACGTCTGCGAGCGGAGCGAGCGTGACGTTTGGCGGCGCGAGCGCGACGGATAACGTGGGGACGCCGACGGTCACCTATAGCCCCGCGAGCGGCAGCACGTTCCCGCTGGGGACCACAACGGTGACGGTGACGGCGACCGACAGCGTGGGAAACACCAGCACCGGGACGTTTACGGTGACGGTGTCCGACACAACGGCCCCGGGGCTGACGCTGCCCTCGAACGTGACGGCGGAAGCCACCGGCGCGGGCGGCGCGACGGCGAGTTACGCGGCTGCGACTGCCACGGATGCGGTGAGCGCGACTCCAGTGATCACGTACTCGCAGGCGAGTGGGACGGTTTTCCCGCTGGGAACGACGACGGTAACGGTAACGGCGCGGGATGCAGCGGGGAACACGAGTGCCGGGACATTTACGGTGACGGTTGTGGATACTGCACCTGTGTTGACGCTACCGTCCAACGTGACGGTTTCAGCCACGAGCGCCGCGGGAGCGACTGTGACGTATCCTGCAGCAACTGCAACGGACGCGGTGACGGCGACCCCAACGATCACGTACAGCCAGGCGAGCGGGACGGTGTTTGCGTTGGGTGCAACGACGGTAACGGTGACGGCCACCGATGCAGCGAACAACCAAAGTACCGGGACGTTTACTGTGACTGTATCTGACACGGCTAGTGTGGTTTACTCAAGTGCCTCATACCCCTGCTTCAAAGGTCCCGGGGAAGTTGTTTTACCCGTCACTATCCGGCGAAGTTCGGTGGATCCGCAGAACGCGGTGTCAGTCGTGGTGACACCTTCCTCGGACACCCTGCAACCTGGCGACTACTCGCTTCCGGTCTCGCCCACGGTGCTCAACTGGGCAGCCGGGGACACCTCGGACAGGACGTTCCCTGTGATTTTCCGCGCCGGGCGAACGATTGCCGAGGGAGGCGAATCCCTCCGGCTCACCCTCCAGAACCCGGTGGGGGCTTATGTGGGCGAGATCGGCACGGCTACGATTGCGCTTGCTCCGCGCAACCCGGGCTTCCTGAGTTTCGGGATTGCCGCGCTGGAGCGGGTAAAGCCCGAGTCCGGGGATCTGACGGTGAACATTCCTGTGCGCCGTGTCCAAGGCAGCACAGGTGCCGTGGCGGCTGAGGTGGTGGTATCGGGTGGAACGGCGCGTGCCGGAGATTTCAGTGTCGCAAACCCCGTCCGGCTGGAATGGGCAGACGGTGACACCGCCGACAAAACGTTCCCGGTCGTGTTCAATGCATCCGCTTCGGTGCCGGCTGCTGGGAAAACGATCCAGTTCCGGCTTCAGAATCTTTCCGGCGGTGCAATGGCGGGTGGCACGACTTCCACGACCCTAGTGGTCCGAGCGGCCACACAGCCCGGAGCGTTGAACTTTAACGCGGCCACCTATGCTGCGGTGAAGGCTGGAACCGGCGAGACGCTGGTGCCGATTACGGTCAACCGGGAACTGGGCGGGAACGGGGCGGTCAGTGTCCAGGTGTCGGTCGTCGGGGGCACGGCCAGCGGAACTACCGACTTCAGTCTCCCGGCCAGCCCGGTGACGTTGAACTGGGCAGACGACGAGATGGGACCCAAGACGTTCAACGTGCTGCTGAAGGAAACCGCGGAAATTGCGAGTGGCGGTGAAACCCTTCTCCTGAGACTCCAGGCAGTGACGGGCGGTGCCCAAGTGGGCCGGGTATCAGCCTGCACGGTGACATTCACCGCCTCGGATACTGCGGCCCCGGTGCTGGTGCTGGAGTCTCCGGCAAACCGCTCCACGGTGACGGGCGAGAGCGTGTTGTTCAAGGGAACAGCCACAGACGCGAGTGGCGTGACCCGGGTGGAAGTGACTCTGAACACCGAGGATCCGCAGGAGGCGATGCTGATGCTGTCTCCGAACGGAAACACGTTTGGCTGGATGACCACGCTGGTCCCGGAACAGGGGCTCAACACGGTCAAGGTTCAGGCATTCGACGGGCGCGGGAACGCTTCGGCGATGTTGACCCGGCAGTTCACGTTCCTCTACGCGAGGCCTGCGCTCGCGGGGACATTCGATGGCCGACTTGAGGCGGCCACGGATGAGGCGTCGTTGGACGAGCCCGGGCAGTTCGTCCAGACGCGCGGGGAAGGGCTCCTGACGGCGACGGTATCGGCCACGGGATCGTTTACCGGGAAACTGACCACGGGCGGGACGGCGGTGTCGTTCAAAGGGGTGTTGCGCCGGGACGGTGTGGCGTGGTTTGACTCGAAGTCGGATTCGCTGGAGGTAGCCAAAGGCCGTGGCGCATCTCGGGTGGTGCTGGGGAGCCTGTCGTTGCGGGCCCAGGAGACCGAGGAACTTCCGCGCATCGTGGGAGAACTGACTTCGGGGGATGCCACGTATGGCACGGTGTCGGCGGAGAAGTTCGTGTATAGTGCAGCGCGCGTGTTGCCGGCGGGGATGCAGCGGGTGCCGGTGGCGATTCTGGACCCGGCGTCCGAGAACGGGCGGTACACGGCCTTGTTCGAACCGCGGGTGGATGAGGGAGTTGAAACCAACAACGGCCTGGAGCGCACCCAGTTCCCGCAGTCGAGCGGCTTTGCGCGGTGGACGGTTGCCCCAACCGGCGTGGTGAGCATGACGGGGCGTCTTGCTGACGGAACGGTCTTGAGTTACAGCAACCGGTTGTCGCCTGAGGGCGCGTTGCCGGTGTATGCGCCGCTCTATTCGGGGCGCGGTTTCTTGGCTGGGACACCGGTGTTTGACGATTCCCAGCCGGAGACGGATCTGACAGGAGCCCGGATGCGCTGGGTGAGGCCAGCGGGTCTGCCCGCACCGTTTGAAGCGGGGTGGGAGGACGGGATCACGGTGGACCTGGTGGGTTCTAAATATGTGCCTGTCACCAAGCCGACGCGGACGGTGCCGGTGCCCGCGAATCCCTACACGGTGTTCGGATCGGAGTTACCCGTCACGGCCCTCACAGTGGACACGGTGCCGGATTTTGTGGGGTTGCGCGTGGCGATCGGGGGCGGCGGCCTGACAGCCGAAACAACGGACGAGGGGCAGTTGTCACCGGCAAACGCGTTCAAAGTGACGGGAACGCCAGGAGCTGCCGGTTTGAAGTTGCTGTTTTCGACAGCGGACGGCGGGTTTACGGGATCCTTCACGCATCCAGTGAGCAACAGGACGCAGGCGGTGGCGGGCGTGGTGTTGCAGAAGACCCAGCGCGCTGGGGGCGGGTTTGTGTTCCTGCCGCCGCGCGGATCCACGGCCCCGGCGGCGGTGGGGACGGTGGGGATTACAGTGCCGACGCCGTAATTTTCAGTGCGGTGATCTGAGAAAAAGGCGATCCAAATCCTGATGTATTTGTTTTCTTTGGTTGGCAACGCAACCAAAGAAAAACCTGTTTTTAAAAGGGGTTCCTGCTAGAAAGGGCGCCGTGACACCATATAAGCACGCGCAGTCTTCCGTGGCGAAATGGGGGGGGATTCCTGAGGATTACATCGAGTTGCACGACTGGTTTGATGAAACCAAACAGTACACGGGCGACTGGACTCATCGGGCGTTGAGACATCACTCAGCGGGGATCCAATGGGCCATCGAGCGGTTCGGGCACAGCATCCGAAACAGCTCCGGCCAAGCGATCCCGACCAAAATTTTGGCTGAACAACACGTTGTCGAAGACTGCGGTTTTATTCCCACGCCCCAGGACTACCTGAGCGTCCTCGCTGCAAATCCAAAGCCCTGGATGCTGAGGGTTGGGAAGCGGTCCGTTGAGATGCCGCTCGTGGTGAGCGAAGACCAACTTGCAACTGCCACGCCCTGAAGCGCCTTTTCTTATGAGAGAGATTCCGAAAGCGGTTTACGACAAAGCTCTAGAGCTGGGTATCACCACGATCCGCATCAGGGTTGTTGCTTCTGACGATGAGGAGGTTCTGAGTGTGGGGTTCGTTCCCCGCCTCCAAGAGAAGTGCGCGGACAGGGAAAGTTTCAGGGCAGAAGTGGAAGAGTGGGCTGAGAAAGCCGGCTACGGCAGGGACTTGGAGGGGCGTGGATTTGAGGGCGTGCAGGCATATTCTTTCGATCTGGCGCAGAAAACAGTGGTGTTCGCAGAGCAGGAAATGGGCGTCTACGACAGCGGCACGCGGCAATCCCAGCCCACCACTTTCAGGGTTCAGGAGGAATCCCGCGGTGCGCGGCGTGGATTTTAACGGACGAAAAAACTATGATGACACCGAAGAATCTTCCGAGGGATTTGTATGAAAAGGCGGTCGAAATTGGGGCTGCGAAGGTTTTAATGAATTTTGAAGGAGGAAGTGACGAGGGTAGTGTGTGCGTCAGCTTGCTCCACGGGCACGGCGGGCAGATCTTGGATGCCGGCGACGAGGCTGGCGATCTTTGCGTGAAATTCGAAGAGTGGGCGTACAGGGCCTACTACTTCAGCGGCGCTGGAGAGGGCATCCCATATGGGGAGTCGTTTCTTTACGATTTGAAAAATCAGACCGTGGAGATGCGTGAGTGGTTTTATGTGCGGGAAGAGAACTGGATCGGTTCCGAGGGGTTCGGTGTCATCGAGCAGGGCTGCGGTGTTAAGATGGCTTAAATCATGATGACACCAAAAGATTTTCCGAAGGAGCTGTACGATGCCGCGAGAGCGCTTGGAGTGAAAAAGGTGTCGGTGGCTTTTCGGGGCGGGGACGATCAGGAGGTCGTCAATGTCGTTGCTTTCGATGGGCGAGGCGAACTCGAGGAAAACGAAGACATTCAGGCCCTTTGCAACCAAATTCAATGGTGGGCGTACAGGGCCTACGACTTCCGCGGTAATGGGGACGGCACGCCCTATGGGGAATCGTTTGTTTACGATTTGAAGAATCGCAAAGTGGAGGTCAGTGAGTGGTTTTTAACTCCATCCGACGAGTTCGGCCGTGAAACCCAACGGTTCTCCATTGATGCATCGCGTGGCATGCGGCGGGGA
>CAIURC010000068.1 GCA_903901425.1 uncultured Spartobacteria bacterium
GTATCTCCGGGTGCGACGGGTTTTTCACCGCCGTCGATGTGAAAACCGCTGTGTTTCCAGGAGAGGAGTTCTGTGACTTTTTGTGCGCTGACCAGTTTGGCGGCGCGCAGAGCGTGGAGGAAGCGGTGGCGGAAGAGTTCGATGACGGGGGCCAGAGGTTCGCCGGGCATGGAATGGAAACGGCCTTGTTCGTTGAAGAGTCCATCGGCAGCAAAGGCATGGAGATGGGGATGAAAGACGAGGAATTCCATCGAGCGCTACGCCCCTTCCCGGCCCTTCAATCCGTGGGCCAGTCAGATCGTCCTCAACCTGCATGCCAGGCAAACCCACCTTGCCGACTGCCTCGGCCGTCTCCCTCGCGAACAACGCACCCTCATCCGAGGCTATTCTTGCTAGGAAATTGCGTTTGCGCCCGCGGGGCCGGAAACGGTCGGAACGGGGAGGGGCGCCGGGTAGTTAGGGGGGCTTGCCTCGGAAGGCGTCAAAAAAATCCGATGCGCCTCCTTATCGCGAAAAACCGTTCCAAGCCGGTTGGCTCGCCCCCTCAACTGGTAAAATGCACAGTGAAATTCCATCCGAATGCTCCGCGCCATTCCATAATCCTCAGAAACCGACTCTTTGTGTCAAGATTTGCACCTGACCCCCAAAACGCCGTAGATAGTATGGCGGATGGTGAACTCTGGTCCCTCATGCCAGAAAGGTCCGCTGAGGATATCCATTTTGCCGTCTTTGTTTACGTCGGCGACGCAGGCGCCTTCGGCCCAAAAG
Organism: uncultured Spartobacteria bacterium; assembly: GCA_903901425.1. Lineage (GTDB taxonomy): Bacteria > Verrucomicrobiota > Verrucomicrobiia > Chthoniobacterales > Chthoniobacteraceae > CAIURC01. Next base: position 769 of record CAIURC010000068.1, read on the forward strand.
TTTCGGGTAATCTGCTTCGTCGTCCAGTTGCCTGTGGGCGCAGGTGGGGCCGTAGATAGAGCAGGAGAGGTTTTTAAGTCGGCTGCAAATACGGTTGCGGTGATCGTTAAAAAGAGAAGAGGACGGGGAGGGACATGATATCGGATTCCAAACGGGTCTATGGTTATGGGCTAAAACTGAATTTCCTTTTTGCGTACGGATGGCGGTCGGGGCTGCATTGCCGCGGCACGTTATGCGTCCTTGCCGGAGCGAAAAAGTCGCCCCGGAAAATGAGAAAACGTCAGGGCAAGGGTTCGGCGGCGACTTCCTTTATCCAGGCCATGCCGATCGATTTCTTGTCGCCGTTCACCTCAAAGCCCATTCCTTGGAGTGGGTGAATGTGCGGCAGTTGGTAGCTCAAAACCTCGGTTCCATCGACAGTCACACGGACATTCTGGCCTTTCAAGGCATACACCAGATCGTGCCACTCGTGTGGTGTCAGGGGGATGTCCGACTTTTTCTCGAGCACGTTGTTTTTGAAATTTCTCTTGGGTTTTTCGCCTTCATTCGCGGGCGCTTCTTCGGAAACGAGGTACCGGTTCCCGTTCCAGAACCGGATCCCGCCCGCTTTCACATCCACGACGGCTTCATGGCGGTCGGTTGACTCGTTGGGAAGGATGCCCGGCGATTGACCTCCAATTTTGACTTGAACCGTTGAGGTTTCACTGACCTTGAGTCGGCAGCGAAGCCGAATGCCTGTCTGTTGGAATTGAGGAGACAGGCGTTCCCGCCGCGAGAGGCCTGCTGGATGCTGTTCGTCGGGAAAGTTGGTTCCGCGAAGTGCGCCGTTCTCAATCTGCCACCACTCGATTCGGGCATAGACCTTTCTTGGGGAATGCGGCCAATGCCCTTCCGCGCCCTGAGCCCATGTCCCGTCAGAGAGCCGACCATACGGAACCCACCGTTCGACCCAAGACCCCGAGTCGAAGGTCTCAGTCCAGCCGCCGACCGGTGCCGGTTCTGCGGCCGCGGCGGGCCAGCAGCTCAATCCAGCAACGAGTACCGCAGCGGCAAAGCCCCAAAGGCGTTCCAAGCGAACGTTCTGCGAAGGGTTTACGGGGCTGGAACAGAGTGACTTTCGGAAAGTTGTGGGCGAAGACATAAAAATTGTGATAGGGGAAATGAAGTTTCTTTTTTTCGTACGTATTGGGTGAGGGGCAGAAGCAGCATTGTGCGTGATGCCCGGGAGAAATTTCGTAAAGGTGGAGCGCGTGTGGCCGACTTTGGGAGCAACCTAGTTCACGATGGCGAAGGCGGCGAACTGATTACGCCCCCGAGAACTCGGGGATACGCGGGGACAAAGGATCCCGGAGTGGCTTAACAACCTCATGTCATCCACCAATTCCTTTTGCTTCATTATTCATTTGTCTTGGCTGAATCGCAGGTCGCCGGTATCGCTCACCTTGAATTCGACGGGACGGATGTCCCTCTTCTCGAGCGGCTTGCCATTCAAACTGAACGTGACGGTGAACGCCCCCTCCTTGTCGCACGGAAGGTCAATCTCCGTGTGATTAACGCCGGGATAGTTGGGGGTCGTCACCGTACGTTGCAGGATAGTGGTCCTTCCCGTCATGACCGTCACACCCAATTGAAATGGTGCACGCGGCGAGGCGGTCTCGACCAGGAGACGTAGCGATTCGCCCTTGCGCAGGATCGTCCGCTTGTCGGCAACGGTGACGCGGAGCTGCCCCGCCATATGGTCCGGCGACACCGCCTTGAGCATAAAGCCAACTACGGGGGGCATACCGGACTCGTTGAGCTTTTGCAGTCGGATCGAGTGAATAGTCTCCTGCTCGAGCCAGAAGGAGCCGACCTTGTCACCCTCGATGTCGACGACATACGCGTCATTGACGAAATATTCGATGCTGTTTCCGCCCGGAACGAGCAGCTCGTACCAACCGGTGCGCGGTACCCGCGTCCGGTATTCGAACCAGCCGAGGACTCTGTCGTCATCGTCCACCTTCTCGCCTTTGGCGTAATCGATCCCCGCCTCGGGTCCGAGTTTTCCAAGCCCCGCGCCATGAATCTCCAAAACTCCCGGGTACTTTCCGTCCTTCTCCGGACGGCAGTAGAAGCCGTAGATCTTTGTTGGCTGCCCCCCAAACGGCGCCCCGGCAAAATACATTTCTGTCACCTTGACGCCGTCCTCTGTTTTCTCCGAAACAACTTCGATCGTCGGCGACAGTTCCGTGAAACTGGGGACGTCGAAAAAGGTGGCGCGGTCGGGCGTAGAGTCAGCGGCGTGAAGCGTGAAGCCCAGTGCGCAGATGGCGGACATGAACAGAGTAGATAGGGATGAGACACTCATGGTCATTGATTTTTCTCTTTCTCTGTTTTGTTTTGTCTGCGTTGTGGTGAATCCGATAAAACTGAAACTAATTCTCGGCGCTCAGCGGGAGCGGGCGTGGCAGGCGCAGGTTTGCGTGGGTTTGGAGGGCGGTGTGGGTCTCGGGGCTGAGTTTGGTGAGGCCGGTCAGGTGCAGGCGGCCTTTGTGTTTGGCCAGGGCTGCGGCTGTGTCGGGAGGCAGCTCGGTGATGGCCTTGAGCACGAGTTCGCCACTGAAAGCGGCGAGCGCGGCGGCGGATTCGGTGGAGAGGGTTTCCAGCCCGTTGAGCACGAGGGTGCCGGTTCGTTTAGCCGTGAGACTTGACCCATTGGAGCGCACCGCATTGCGGTTGCCGACTCGTTTGGCGAGCGAGGCGGCCACGGCGGGAGGGAGTGAGGTGAGGTCGTTGAGCACGAGCACGCCTTCGTGGGCGGCAAGGGCTTCCGCAGTCTCGGGCGAGAGCGACGCGATGTTGTCGATTCGCATGACGGAGGCTGCGCCGTCCTGGCGGCGGAAGATGACACCGGGCCGTGTTTTGTCCTCGGCAGTGCCCCGGTGTTTCGCGAGCTCAGCGGCGATCTCCGGGGACAATTCCTTGAGTCCGAGGCGCAGCTCGCCCCATTGGCGGGCGAGTTTCTGTGCGAGCGGCACCGAATCGAGGCGCTCCAGCGAATGGAGGAGCACCTTGCCTTGATGCGCCGCCAACGCCTCGGCGGCTGCGCTGGAGATGGATTTCAAGCCGTTGAGCCGGATGTCCGCATAACCGAAACCCTTCGCTGGGGGGTGCTTCGCGAGGGTGGCTGCTGTCTCCGGGGAAAGCTCCGTGAGGGCGTTTAAGGAGAGGGCTCCCTCAATGCCCACCAGCACCTCGGCTACTTCCGGCGGGAGCGTGGTGAGCGCATCGAATGAGAGGAATGCTCCGTCGAATTGATGGACTGTCGTGGGTTTCTTTTCGAGGAACCCACGGGCCTCCTCCACCGTGAGGGAAGTCCGTGTGGTGGAATCCTGCACGGGTGCGGGAGCAGCTAGAAGCGTGGCGCCGAGGAGAAAGGTCGCCGCCCAAAAGGGGCGAGAAGGGAATTGAGGAGCGTTCATGGAATGGGATCCTTACTTCTGAACCAGTAGCTCGCTTTCGCAGCAGAATAGCACGATGTCCCGGAGCCGATAGCCGCCGGCCGCCACTTGTTCGAGGATGCGTCGGATGGCGGGGCGATCGGCTGGAGTCAGTTCGCGGCCAAGCGCGTGGAAGAGCATTTTTTCCACGAGGCTCCGAGCAAACAACGGCTGTCTATTGAGGAGCGCTTCTTTGAAGCCAACCACATCCTTGAACTTTGCGCCCCCGAACTCCCCGCTCGAATCCACAGGAAGTGGTTTATCGCCCGTGGCAGGATAGTGCCCGCGCCAGCGGCCAATGGCGTCAAAAGTCTCCAAGGCGAATCCGGGCGGATCGATCTGGCGATGGCAGCTAAGGCATGCGGGGTTATCACGATGTTTCTGCAGCCGATCCCGGATCGTGGTGGTGCCTCGAATATCGGGCTCGACGACCGGCACATTGGGTGGAGGCGGGGGGGAGGAGTGCCGAGAAGAGTTTCCAGAACCCAGGCTCCGCGGATGACAGGGGAGGTATCCACTCCATTCGCAGTGAGCGTGAGAATACTAGCCTGACCGAGGAGTCCGCCCCGGCGTCTGTCGGTGAGCTTGACCGGGACGAAATCCAGCGAAGGCGCTGAGCCGGCGGCCGTGGGTTGGAGGTCTTTGGGGGACAAACCTTCCACGGGTTGACCGATCTGGGCGGCGGCCGCTTGCCAGTCGATCTTGTAGTGTTTGGCCAGAGCCCAGTTCACGAAGGTGTAGTCGGAATCGAGGAGATCAGCGATTGGCCCGTTCGTCTGGAGGAGCCGTTTGAAAAAGAGGCGTGTTTCCTTGCGCATCGCCGGCTCAAGGCCGTCATCGAAGTAAACAGGGAACACTGGCGCCATGGAGCCGAGTTTGCGCATGGCCAGCCAGCCATCGAGAAACTCGCTTACGAAAGTGTCGGCGCGAGGATCCGCCAGCATCCGAAGCGCTTCTTCCCGCCTTGTCTCGGGGCGCCCAATTTCCCCTGCCGCGGCGCGGGCCAGCAGCTTTTCGTCGGGCATCGAGGACCACAGAAAATACGAGAGTTTGGAGGCAATTTCATAGCCATCCAGGCGGTCTGCGCGTTCCTGACGATAGAGGAATTGGGGGGCGCAGAGGACGGCCTTAATCCCCTGCTCGATGGCTGACTGAGAGGCTTCTACGGGAGGGGTGCCTGTTGATTCGGCAGACTTTTCCGCGGTACGCACGAGCTGCACGATGGGCTCGAGATCCGCCCCAGTGACCGGACGGCGCCACGCTTTCTGCGCGAACTGGCGCAGCACCTCGGGTGCGGCCTGCGGCGAGTAGGGAGCGTCGCCAAAAATGGCGCGGTGGCTGACAGGAGGCCACTGTGCGTTGATAGGGCCTTGCACGTCGACTTTGTGAACGCAGATGCGCGGTGTCTCGAAGAAGAGGAGGTGCCCACCGTCTCCCCCCATGTTGGCCTCTTCATAGGCGGCGAGCTGTTTCTTATCGAGCAGGGTGTATTTGTTCTCTTTGATGAAACTGCTGATGCGATTATTGCTGTCCGTCGGCCCGTTCGGGAACGAAAGTCTGGGGAACTGCCCTGCCTTCAGCCAGAGACGACAGTCGAGCCAGGTCGGCGCATCGTCTGGGACATCCCAAGTGGCAAGAGCCCGTCCGTCTTGCCCGGAGACTGTCCCGAATCTTCCAATCAGTTGATCCCGAATGGCATCTTTGTTTGCTGGATCGATGCCGACGAGAGATCCCACGGTCAAGGCCAGTCGGTTTGGTTGGCTCGGATCCAATAGTGCGGTCCCGCCGAACATTTTTTTGGAGTCCATGTCGGCGTAGCGGAACTTGGCCTCGGCCAGGATTCGGATCGAATACCAGCCCGACACCGGCACCCCCTCGCGAAGGTCTTCGAGCGGAATGGTGGCCTCCCGTTGCTCGAGTGTCTGGTAAGGCTGCGGTTGGCGCAGGCGTTTTGCGTACCATTCCTTTTCGGAGTGGCGCAGCCCGCCGGAAGTCCTTTCAAACGGCGGCGAGAGCGACCAGGTGCGGGTCTCGGGCTGTGCCTCAAAGTGGATCGCTCGGCTGACCACGTCTTTGGCCGCTGCGAGGTATTGCCGGAGGAGAAAGTTGGACGTGACCAGCTTTTCACCGTTGGAGGCAAACCCGTGGGACCGATTGTCGTCGGGAAAATCTTGGGTGGGGTCGCGCCGGCTGAGATCGAGGTGCAAAAGGTCTTCGAGCGTGCGGCGGTATTCCGTCCGGTTGAGCCGCCGCAACATGGCCGACGTCCGGACAGGTTTGCTCTGGGCATGTTCTACGAGGGCGTTTTCGAGAGCCAAAGCGACGGCCTCGCGTTCCGTTTCAGTGGGTTGGTCCTTGTTGGAGGGAGGCATGGTGCCCCGCTCAATTTGTTGGAGGGCGCGGAGCCAGTCCGCGGCCGTGGCGTCGTTGACCGCGTGCTCGAGTGCTTCGAGAGAGACGTCTCCTTTGCGGGTGTCCGCATCGTGGCAGTCCATGCACCGGTCCGAGAGGAAGGCGCGCACTTTTTCGTTGAGACCAGAGGGTTTGCCCGGGACCTCGATGACAGCGGCAGGCCTTGGACGCGACTCGGCAGCGAGGCTGCGGTGCATTGGAACAGCCAGTAGGCTGGCGAGTGTCAGGAGGCGGAGGTTTGAGGGGCTCATGCCAATGCAGAGAAGGTGCTTTTGCTTTTTCCGAAGGAGTGGGTCTCCATGCCAAACCGCTGCGCTATGGACAGGTAGAGGTCGCACAGAGGTACTCGCTTCTCCTTTTCCTCCGGCATCTTCACGTGGGTGCGGTGTTTGTAGCCGCCCCCGGCGAGCAGGATCGGCAAACTCGAGTTGGTGTGGGCGCTGCCATCGCCCATGCCGCTGCCGAAGAGGACCTGTGTGGTGTCCAGCACGCCAAACTCCTGGAGTTTGGTGAGGAACTTGGCCAGATGGAGCATCTGGTAGGCTTCCACCTTTCGCATCCCTTCCATGAGCACCGGATCTTTCCCGTGGTGCGAGTAGCCGTGGTAACCCTTTTCTTCAATTCCCATAGCCGAGGTGTCGAAGGAACCCGGGACCTCGATGGTGGCAACCCTCGTGGAGTCTGTCTGCAGGGCTAGCGCTACCAGATCGAAAAGGATGGGCAACTGCTGGCTTACGGTGCCGTCCTTCGGTTCCTTTGCTTCCACGCGGGGGCGGGGCCGGGAGAGCCAGCTCTTTTCCTGCGAAATGGATTTTTCGACCTCGCGGATAGCGGTGAAATACTGGTCCAACTTTTCACGGTCCCGGCTTGAGATTTGGTGATTCAAGGTTTTCGCCTGGCCCTGGATGGCATCAAGAATGGAGCCTTGTTGTTCGTAATCGAGGCGGTTCACGGCGGTCCGGTCGGCGGGATCATCGACAAAAAGGAGCTTGAAGACCCGCGAGACCTGCTGAATCGGGGGCACCATGACACCGGTGCGGGTCCAAGAAAGTTCAACGCCGCCACCTCCCACGGCACCCGCCGCGGTGTTGAGCACGGGAAACCGGGTCTGGCCAGCGAC
>CAIURC010000069.1 GCA_903901425.1 uncultured Spartobacteria bacterium
CCTCGCCTTTTCCCCGGTTCGCCTCATGCCGCAGCACGACTGCACCCGCCTGGGCCGCTGCTGGGGCTGTCCCGTCGGTGGACCCGTCATCCACGACGAGCACGCGGCCCAGTTGCCCCAGAGCCCGCCTCACCACCTCGCCGATCCTCCGTTCCTCCTGGTACGCGGGAATCAACGCCACCAACCCACCCGTCTCCCGACTCATCGCGGCACGGGATGATAATCAGCAGCATGATAGGAACTCCGAACCAACGGCCCGGAAGACACGTGCTCGAACCCCTTCTGGTACGCCACGTCCCCGTACATCTTGAACGTGTCCGGGTGCACATAGGCCACCACCGGCAGATGCTGTTTTGAAGGCCGCAAATACTGACCCAAGGTCAGCACCTGCACACCGGCTTCCCGCAGATCGTCCATCGCCTGGAAAATTTCCGGCTCCGTCTCACCCAAACCCAGCATCATCCCGCTCTTGGTGACCACCTTCGGCGCAATCTCTTTCATCCGTTTGAGCACTTGGAGCGATACCCGGTACTTGGCCCGGGAACGCACCATCGGAGTCAACCGTTCCACGGTCTCAATGTTGTGGTTAAAAATCTGCGGCCTCGCCTCCGCCACCACCTGCAGACACTCCTCGCGTGCATGGAAATCCGGCGTCAGCACCTCAATCACAATCTCCGGGTCCACCGCGCGGATTGCCTCGATCGTCCGCGCAAAGTGCCGCGCCCCGCCGTCTTTCAAATCGTCCCGGGCCACCGCAGTCACCACCACGTGCTTGAGGCGCATCCGGCTCACCGCCTGCGCCACCCGGTCCGGCTCGTCTTCCTCCAAAGGAAACGGCTTGGCGGTCGTCACCGCGCAGAACCCGCAGGCCCGTGTGCACCGTTCCCCGGCAATCATGAATGTGGCCGTCCCCTGGCTCCAGCACTCCCAGCGGTTCGGGCACTGCGCCTCCTCGCACACCGTGTGAAGACGCAAATCCGAGATCAACGCCTTCGTCGAAAAAAAGACGGGATTCGACGGCAGACGCACCTTGATCCATTCCGGCTTGCGCTCCTGGTGCAGGGCAGGGTCGATTTTGGTACAGGACATAACGCCCCAACCCTAGGCCGCCCACAGCCCTGAAAGCAACCCCTCCCGTTCCGGCCCCACCCTCATTCCGGGACCAGACGCGCAGCCAACCCCAGCGCGCTCACCAGGCTGTCCACCCGGGCCTTGCCCTGCCAGGCAATGTCCAGCGCCGTCCCGTGATCCACGCTCGTCCGGATGATCGGCAGCCCCAAGGTCGTGTTCACCGCCGAATCAAACGCCAGCGCTTTCAACGGAATGTGCCCCTGGTCATGGTACATGCACACATACGCGTCGGTTTCCCGCCGTTTCCACGGCAGAAACGCCGTGTCCGGCGGCACCGGCCCCTCCACCCAGTGCCCACGCCGCCGCGCCTCCTCCATCGCCGGCTCCAAAATCCGTTCCTCCTCCCGTTCCCCAAACAACCCATGCTCCCCCGCGTGCGGATTCAACCCGCATACCACCATCCGCGGTTTCCGCCCCCGGATCCGACCCACCCCCTCCGCCGTCAACTCGATCACCTCCAACACCCGTTCCCGGGTCAATAGACCGGGCACCTCGGCGTACCCCACATGCACCGTGACAAACGTGCAGGTGATCTCCTCTGAATACTGCATCATGCACGTCCGAACCGATCCCGTTCGCTCCGCGTAAATCTCCGTGTGTCCAGGAAACCGGATCCCGGCCAGATGCAGCGCCTCCTTGTTCAAAGGACACGTCGTCACCCCGTCCACCCGCCGCGCCACCGCCAACTCAATGGACCGCTCCACGTACGCAAACGCCGCACGCCCCGTCGCCGCATTGATCCGCCCCGGCACAAAGTCCGACATCCGGACCGCGCCCAAATCCCAGACCCCGGGCGCGTTTCCGTCCCACCACCGGTCTGGATCCACCGCTCCGCCAAAAACCGGACTCTGGAACGGCAGCCCGGTCTGTTCGGAACACGCCCTGAGCACAGCGGCGTCTCCGAGCACCAGCGGGATGCACACCGCCCGAACCCCTGGGTCCTCCAGCACCCGCAAACAAAGCTCCGGCCCCACCCCGGCCGGGTCGCCCATCGTGATGGCGATCCGCGGCAGCCTTTTTTGACCCGTCACCGGCACTGTTTGATTCCCCTCCATTTGGCCCAACATCCCGCAACCTTCTCCGCCGCTTCTCAAGCTCCAATTTGGGATGCCGCATCACCGACTCCCTAACAAAGCCGGCAGGAGATGGTTAACACCCAAAACCCACACGCCCCCCCTATGCGATTTGTTTCCCCGCTCGCTCTGCTGTTTTCCTGCCTCCCGCTTTTCGGCGCTGACAACCAACCCCCGGAAGGATTCCGCGCCCTGTTCAACGGCTCGGACCTCGCTGGCTGGAAAGAAAACCAGCAACCCGCCTCCCACTGGACCGCCCAGAACGGTGAACTGCTCTACGACGGAAAAGGCACCCATCTTTACCACTCCGACCCGTTCTCCAATTTCGTCCTCCTTGTGGATTGGAAAGTACCGGAAAACGGCAACAGCGGCGTGTTTCTGCGGGGCGGCGGCACCCAGGTGGAAATCAATGATGCCGACAAACCCCCGCGCACCGTCTGGAACGGCACCTCGGGCGGACTCTACCCCCACCTTCCCCCGCTGCAACGCGCCGCCAAGCCCGCCGGGGAATGGAACCACTACGAGATCCGGGTCGAGAAAGGACTCGTGACCGTTCTCCTCAACGGGGAAAAAACCGTGGATGCATTTGCGGTGCCGTGGAACAAACACCAGAGCGGTCCGATTGGATTCCAGCACCATGGCACCCCGCTGGCCTTCAAAAACATCTACATCAAACCTCTGGCGGACTAGCTCCACACCAAACTGATCACAACGGCTCCCGCTGCATCGGGCCGCCGAATCAGGGCAACACCACCTTCAGAGCAGTCCTCTCCTTTTTTAATATTCCCGGGAACTCCAAACTCCGTTGCCCAATCCACCAGCGCTCACCCAAAGTGGAACCCGCAAAGTGGAACCCGTAGCGTCGGGTTGGGATGTTTCAAGGTCAGTCAGCCACTGAACACCCCGCTTTGAGTCGCTTTGGCGTTTGTTTGGTCACGCTTCCTTGGAATTTAACTCCAACCAAATTCCATATTCCTTTTCCCCGATTTCCCCAGCGGCAAGACCCAATGTCTGAATCACCGCCTCCACTTCCGTCGCCACCAAAACCCGACCGTTGAGTTCCAGAAAAAGCGCACTCACCGCAAAGCCGATCCGCTTGTTGCCATCCACAAACGGATGGTTCTTTACCAACCCGAATGCGTACGCCGCCGCAAGATCGCCAAGGGTTGGGCGGCCATATGCGCTCAGATTCATGGGCCGCCCCAACGCGGAGTCCAGCGCTCCTTCATCCCGCAATCCATCCGGGCCGCCAAACTCGGCCAGCAGTTGCTCATGCAGAGCAAGGACTGTTTCACGCAAAACCCATTCTGGTTGCGTCACTTGGCAAGTTCTCTGAGCGCGTTCCGATACCGCGCAACCACGTCCTGCGCCACCTGCATCTGCCGACTAAAATCGGACTTGGCTGGGCTCAGACGCAGGCTGCCTTCTGCCGACTCGGTCGCGCAAAGAACATCCCCTTCGCCCACTTTCAAATAACTCAGAGCCTCTTTGGGCAACACAACGCCCACGGAATTCCCAACTTTGCGAAGTTTGAGTTCAAGAAGCATAAGACCTTTCCGTTGACACACCCGTAATAACAGCGGTGGCGCATCAAATGCAACCGCCGCTCCCGGAAAACATCACCCGCTCCGGAGCAACCGCCCTCTATTTCCCCCCGTCCACACGGTACACGTGGCTCCGCGAACGCAGAAAAAGCGCGTCGCCCGCCACCGCCGGACTCGCCAGAAATCCATCCTCAAACCGGTTCTCGGCCAGTTTCTCAAACTCCCGTCCCGCCTTGAGCACGGTCACCACCCCCTTTTCGCCGCAAAGATAAATCCTGCCCCCGGCATACACGGGCGATGCCGAGTACGCACCCTCCACCCGCTGACGCCAGATCACCTTCCCATCCGCCGCATCCAGACAGGCCGCAAACCCGCCGTCTTCCACCAGATAAATCAGCCCGTCCACGAGCAGAAGCGAGGGTTTGATCGGGATCCCCTTCTGGACCCGGTAGGTCAGGGCGGAGTCGTCCAAAAGCCCGCGGCTGGTCAGTTTCACGGCGTGCAACTGGCTTTTCCCGTAGCCGCTGGTGAACAACCCCAGTTCCCCATGGACCAACGGCCGGGCACTGGTGCTGTGGTTGCCGTGCTCGTACCGCCAGAGTTCCCGGCCCGTCGCCAGCTCGTACGCATAGTGCGCCTTGGCCCCCGCACTGAGCACCATCTCCACCCCTTGGACCACCGCCACCTGCGGCGTCCCAAATGCCTTGCGGAAATCCCCTTCCCCAGTCGGTTTGCCCTCGGCATTCAAATCCCTGTAATCGCAGGACCGCGCCGTCTTCCACACGGTCTTTCCGGTCTGTTTGTCGAGAGCCACCACGTACTGGAAGTCGCTCCCGTCAAAGTTCATCAAAAGCAGGTTGCCATGGATCACCGGCGACGAACCCGCTCCCCGGAAATGGTTGCACTCCAAATCCCGCCGCTCCCAAAGCACCGTCCCGGTTTTTGTGTCCAAACAGGCCGTGCCGGGCGATCCAAAGGAGGCGTACAAACGCCCATCCTCAAGAATGGGTGTCGGCGAGGCGTACGAGTTGAATTCGTGACAAAACTGGGGATTCTCGACCTCAAACAGCACTTTTTGTAGTTCCACCGCTCCGGTTTCCCGGTTCAGACGCACCACCGACAACTTGTGCCCGTCCGCCGTCGCGTTGGTCAGCCAGACCTGGCTTCCCCACACCACCGGCGAAGACCACGCCTTGCCTTCCAACGCCGTTTTCCAACGCACCCCGTTCCCCTCCCCAAACTCCACCGGAAGATTCTTCGATTCCGCCACTCCGTCTCCGCGCGGCCCCCGAAACTGCGGCCATTCCCCGCCAGAAACCGGTTCCACTCCGGAACCAACATACGGGTACAAAAAGAAAAGGCCTAAGCAGGAGAGGACGCGGGGGAATTTCATGGGGAACACTGGCGGCAAGTAAAACCCAGAAACTACCCAGAAACCCATCCGCTTGAAAAGCCGTCAAAACCTTCTGCAATTGCCGACTCTGACATCGGTTGCAGGTTGAAATCCTCGCACTGTCACCCAGTCACCCGCTAACCTCACATTCCCTTGAACCCTGCACCACCAGTTGCCGCCCCTTCCCGGGGACGTCCCAAGACCTGAGGCCCATGTGGATCGTACGCCTCGCTCTCCGACGCCCATACACCTTCGTGGTGGCCGCCCTCGTGCTCATTCTGCTCAGCCCGTTCATCCTGCTCAGAACGCCCACCGACATCTTTCCGTCCATCGATATCCCGGTGATCTCGGTCATCTGGCAATACTCCGGTCTCAATGCCCAGGAAATCGAACAGCGGATCCTGTACAGCCACGAAAGGTCCCTGAGCGCCACGGTCAACGACATCGAGCACATCGAGTCCAATTCCTACGCCGGCGTGGGCATCATCAAAGTCTTCCTCCGGGAAGGCGCCTCGGTCGATGCCGGGGTCTCCCAGATCACCGCGGTCGCCCAGACCATCCTTCGCCAAATGCCCCCGGGCCAGACGCCGCCCCTCGTCATCCGGTACAACGCATCCACCGTTCCCATCCTCCAGTACAGCCTCAGCAGCCCGACCCTGTCTGAGCAGGAACTTTACGACCTAGGCCAGAACCAGGTCCGGATCGGACTGTCCACCATCCAAGGTGCCCAGATCCCGTGGCCCTATGGCGGGAAAACCCGGGTGGTTTCCGTCGACCTCGACCTCAACGCCCTCAAAGCCCACCACCTCAGGCCTCAGGACGTGGTCGATGCCATCGGCAACCAAAACCTCATCCTCCCGGGGGGCACCGCCAAGATTGGCGGCACCGAGTACGCTGTGGAACTGAACGGGAGCCCCAAACTGCTCGACGACCTCAACCAACTCCCCATCCGGCGCACCCAAGGCGCCACCCTCACCCTCGGCGAGGTCGCCCATGTCCGGGACGGCTACCTCCCGCAACAAAACGTGGTCCGCCAGGACGGCCGTCGCGGCTCCCTGCTCACCATCATGAAAAGCGGGATGGCTTCCACCCTCGACGTGGTGCGTTCCGTCAAAACCGAGATGCCCAGAATCCTGGCCGGGCTCACGCCGGAACTCGAGGTCCGGACCTTCGCCGACCAGTCCCTGTTTGTCCGGGCCGCCATCTCGGGCGTGCTCAAGGAAGCGGTCATCGCTGCGGCGCTCACCGCACTGATGATCCTCCTCTTCCTGGGCTCCTGGCGCAGCACCCTGATCATCGCCCTCTCCATCCCGCTCTCTGTCCTCTGTTCCCTCGCGGTTCTCAGTGCGCTCGGCGAAACCATCAACCTCATGACCCTCGGCGGCCTTGCTCTCGCCGTCGGAATCCTCGTCGACGATGCCACTGTCGAAATCGAGAACGTCCACCGCCAGATGGATTCCGGGCTCCCTTTGGAAAAGGCGATTCTGGCCGGCGCCCAAGAGATCGCCCTGCCGGCCCTTGTTTCCACCCTCTGCATCTGCATCGTGTTTGTGCCGATGTTCCTCCTGGAGGGCGTTGCACGGCACCTGTTTGTGCCGCTGGCCGAAGCCGTGGTGTTCGCCATGCTGGCCAGCTACCTCCTCTCCCGGACTCTCATCCCGACACTCGTCATGTGGTTCTACCGGAACGTCGATCCGCACGGCAAAAAAGAGGTCCCGGACCGGCCCCAAGGCGTTTTCTCCCGGATCCAGTGCCGGTTTGAGACCGGATTTGAATCCCTCCGCCGACAGTACCGCAGCCTTCTTGGCGCCTGCCTTGCCCGGCCCGGACGCACCGTCCTCGTTCTCCTCGGGTTCTGCGGCGCATCGCTTCTGCTCATTCCGCTCCTTGGCGAAGATTTCTTTCCCTCTGTCGATGCCGGCCAGATCCGGCTTCATCTCCGGGCACGGTCCGGCACCCGGATCGAGGAAACGGTCCGTCTGGTGGATTCGGTGGAAGACGCGATCCGGCAGACCATTCCCAAGGAGGAACTGGGCGGGATCCTGGACAACATCGGCATCCCCAATTCCGGCATCAGCCTGAGCTACTCCAACAGCGGTCTCATCGGCACCGGGGACGCCGACATCCTCATCTCGCTCAACCACGGACACGCTCCCACCGATTCTCATATCCACAACCTCCGGCTCGAATTGCACCGTCGGTTTCCCGAAACCACTTTCTATTTCCTTCCCGCGGACATCGTCAGCCAGACGCTTAACTTCGGGCTCCCGGCTCCCTTGGACGTCCAGATCTACGGCCGCAACCAAACCGGCAACCGCGCCGTTGCTGCGCGGCTTGCCGAAAAAATCCGCAAAATCCCGGGAGCCGTTGATGTCCGGGTCCAGCAACCGGCCGACCTGCCCCGGCTCGAGCTCCAGGTGGACCGGGAACGCGCCTCCGAAATCGGCCTGAGCGAAAAGGACGTTGCCAGTTCCGTCCTCCTTTCCCTTTCCGGCAGCGGCCAGATCCAGCCCCAGTTCTGGCTCAACCCGCAGATCGGCATCCAATACGCGCTGAATGTCCGCGCCCCGGAACACACGCTCGATTCCCTCTCTGCTCTGGAGTCCATTCCGGTCAGTGCCGCGCCGGAACAAGTTTTGCCTGGGGAAAAACCGGCAGCCAAGACCGCCGACCAGCTTTTGGCCAACGTCGCCTCCTTCCGCCGGACCCAAGGCCCGGCCGTGGTTTCCCACCACAATGTGCTCCCGGTGATCGACGTGTTTGCCGCCCCAGGCGGCCGCGACTTGGGCAGCCTGACCCGGGCCGTCCTGCCTCTCGTGGAAGAAGCGCGCCGGGACATGCCCCGGGGCAGCTTTATGGTGGTCCGCGGCCAAGCCGAAACCATGCGCCAAAGTTTCCGCGGCTTGGGCTGGGGCCTCGTCGGTGCGCTGGCACTCGTCTATCTCCTGCTCGTGGTCAACTTCCAGAGCTGGCTCGATCCGTTCATCATCATCAGCGCATTGCCCGCGGCGCTTGCCGGCTGCATCTGGGCCCTGTTTGTGTGCCTCACCCCAATCAGCGTTCCTGCCCTCATGGGCACCATCATGTCGCTGGGTGTGGCCACCGCCAATTCCGTGCTGGTCGTCAGCTTCGCCCGGGAACGCCTCGCCCAAGGCCTCAGCCCTCTGGAAGCAGCACTCGAAGCCGGCAACACCCGGCTCCGCGCCGTCTTGATGACCGCCCTCGCCATGATGCTCGGGATGTTGCCCATGAGCCTCGGGCTCGGCGAAGGTGGCGAACAGAACGCGCCCCTGGCCCGGGCCGTTCTGGGTGGCCTCTTTTTCGCCACCTTGGCCACGCTGTTGTTTGTGCCCTGCGTTTTCCGGTTGCTGCACAGAAACTCCGCCGCGCCCTCCAGTTCAGACCCCCTGCCCGCCGCCGCGCTCCCTGCCTCCTCTTTTTAGACCCGTGGAAACACCTCACGCCTCACCCACCACCCATCCGATCCCATCCGTCCCCCCTGCAGCACTCGGACGCCCCCTCTGGATCGCCGGCACCGCCGTCGTTGCCGCTCTCTGCATCGGCCTCATTCCCCGGTGGACACGCACCCAGCGCGTCGCCTCTCAAACCGCCGAACTCTCCCTGACCCGGGTTCGCCTCGTCCATCCCGCCCCTCCACCGGCCGCACCGCCCATCACGCTTTCGGGCGAAATCCGGCCCGCCTCGGAAGCGGCAATCTACGCGCGCGTCAGCGGGTATGTCCGGAAATGGCATGTGGACCTCGGCTCCCGCGTCGAACCTGGCCAACTCCTCGCCGAACTCGACACCCCGGACCTCGACCGCCAGATCGCGCAGGCCAAGGCCGAGGTTGCTCAGGCCAGGGCTGCCCTTCAACTCGCCGAAGCCACCACCCGGCGCTGGGCCGAGATGCTCAAATCCCGGACGGTCAGCCAGCAGGAAGCCGAGGAAAAAGCGGGGGACGCCCAACTGAAAAAGGCTGCCTTGGAAGCCGCGCTCTCCGGCCTCCAGCGATTGGAGGAAGTCCAACGGTTCGCCCGGATCACCGCCCCGTTTGCCGGCACCATCGTCGAGCGCAGGCTCGACATCGGGCAACTCGTCGCAGCCGGCACCGATCAACCCCTGTTCCGACTCGCGGAAACCAGCCATGTCCGGATCTATGTCCGGGTCCCGCAAAACCTGGCCCGGTCCGTGGCTCCGGGCCAGAACGCCGAGGTACTCGTTTCCGAACTGCCGGGCCAAGCGATTCCGGCCAAAGTCGCCCGGACTGCGGGTGCCATGGACCCTGCCTCGCGCACGCTGCTCATCGAACTTGAGACGGAGAATCCAGAGGGGAAACTCCTCGCCGGAAGCTACGCCCGGGTCCGGCTTCAGGAAACCGCGACCGACACCCCAATGGCGCTCCCCGCCAACTGCCTGGTTTTCCGCTCCGAAGGCCCCCAGGTGGTCCTCCGCGACGCGCAGGGTCTCGCGGTGTTCCGCCCCGTCACGCTGGGGCGCGACTTCGGCACCTGGATCGAACTGCTCTCCGGCGTCGCCCCGGCTGACGCCGTGGTCGTTTCTCCACCAGACTCCCTCGCCGAAGGAACCCTCATCACTCCCGCCGCAGAGCCCTAGCCGCCGCGCAGCCAGCGTCCATACCGTCCATACCGTCCATCCAGTCCATCCCACTCCCTCCCCCCTTCACCGGAAAGCTTCTCCCAGTCGGTGCACCGAGCCCACCACCTCGCCGCGGATCTCTTTTCCCGAGGCACTTTCCAGCCCGTATTCCAGGCTCAGCTGCATTACCGGCTTGAACCCCTGGATCTCCAAAAACACCGAGCGTTCGTCCGTGGAAACCGTCGCCCTTTTGACCTCCAGCACGTCGTGTTCGGCCTTGGCCAACTCTTCCTTCGTGTACTCGCGTTCCCCTGCCTCTCCGGCTTTCCCTCCTCCCAGCGTCGAAACCTCCGGCGACCCGTAGGCCGCTGACCACACATAATTCCAAACCGACACCCGGTAGTTCTCAGGATCCGCCGCCGACTTCGTGTCCAGATCCTGGTCAAACCGCAGCTCGACTCCATCCGCGTGGGTCTTCATCTCCACCGGCATCCACAGCGGTTTGCCCGTGTAACGCACCCTCTGGATACAGCCGTTCTTGAGCGCTGTGGTCTGCCACCCCCGGAGCCCGGACACATACAACTGTCCATCCAAAGGGTTCACGCGCCCCCGCATGATCCCACTCTGAAATTTGAGGGGAAACCGCACCACGCCTCCCTGCACCACCCCGTTCACCTCTTCCTTCAGCACCCCAAAGAGCGAGCAGGTCCCGTAACTGAGATGCAGCAAACGGCCGCTCCACGGTCCCCACCGTTCCGGATCCGACCAGACCTGGCCGCCACTGGAGTTGTCCACGCGTTTGGGTAGCCAGCACAACGGCGGATCGTAGGTCTTCGGCGGCTCCGGCCGGTGCGCCAAATCCACCACCCCGTAAAAACCACCGGGCCGGATCCAGTTGAGCCGGCAGGTGGGAGTCCAGGTTCCTTCGTTGTCGCCCCCGCTCAACTCCCCCGAAGGCCCGCAGCCAATCCCGTTTGGGGCACGGAACCCGGTGGCCACGGTCTCCATCCGGCTCCCGTCCTTGCTCACCCGGATCAGGGTGCCGTGATCCGCCATGATCTGTTCAAAACCGCGTCCCCCTTTCCGGACGGGCCCAGCCTTGGCGAAGTAAAAATTCCCGGCGGGATCGGTTTGCAGATCGAAAAGGTACTCGTGGAAGTTGGGAGTGATTTTGACGTCATGGTTGAACGCCTCATAAACGTCCGCCTCGCCGTCCCCGTTCACGTCGCGCAACCGGGTGATCCCGTCGCGCCCCGCCACGTACACCAAGCCATCCACCACGCGTACCCCGAGGGGATGATACAAGCCCGCAGCAAACCGCCGCCATTTCACGGACCGCAGCCCGGCATCGATCCCTTCCCCAACCCAGACATCCCCGTGAAACGTGCAAAACGCCAGGCGGCCATCGGCAAAAAAGTCGTGTCCCCCAACATACATCGGCGAATTCCACGGGTTGGCCTCCGGTAACCGCACCGTGTCCACCACATAGGCCGCGTTTTGATCCGTGGAAACTTCCCCGGCCGTTTCGACCGTCTCGGCCCAGTGCGGTTTTCCTCCAGCAAGCATCCGTTCAAAGGGTGTGCCTGAAACGCTGCCCTCTGATTTGCCAATGCGCACCTCCACTTCCAACGTCTTTTCCGAGGCGGGAACCTTGAGCACCCATTCCGCAGCCTCCCGCTCCAACCGGCATACCCCGGAATCCGCCCCGCCCATCACCACCTCCAACGTCCGACCGGATCCTGCCGCGCCTTCGGAAGGACACACCCCCACCCGCGTTTCTTTCCCCGCTGCCGCGAACCGGAACCGACGAACCAACGCCTCAGCCCCCCCCAACTCCGGCTGTTCCCAGACCGTCCGCCCTGCCACATCCCACTGCACCAACGTCGATCCCTCGTACACATGAAACCCTTTGCAGCGCAGATCGGCGGCCGGCAACGGCCCAAACGGTTCCGGACGCGGGTCCGCCCAAACACCGCCTCCCGCGTTCCAGCCCGGTTTTTCCGCGGTGGCGAATACCACTTCGCCGAGCGCCGTTGGGTATTCGCCGCGTGACATCAAATTCACCGGACTCACAAATTTGCCCGTCCAAAACCCTGCCACCCGACCCAGATCCAAATCGTACGCGATCCCGGCCCCAGGTTCAGTACCCCGACCGCCCAACCGCACAGCCAGGCCGCGGAGCGCCACGGTGTTTCCCACGCCGATGGTCCCGCACAGCCAACGTCCTGGGGCCTGACCAGCGGGGTCCTCGTCCTTGAACGGAGAAGCGGCTCCCGCAGAACACGCAATCACGGCCAGAAAAAGGGCAATCCTCATGCGCCCTCTTTAGAGCGCCCGCCCGCCCCGGGCAAGCCCGTCTGTCCCGGGATCGAACCCGCCTCTTTGATCAATCGCGGATGGACTCGCGGACGAGCAATTCAATGCCGTCGCCTTCAAAGCGAATCTGGCGTTGTCGCAAGAGCGCACCCACCGCCTGTTTGAAGGCCTTCTTGCTGACTCCGAAGGTTTCCCGGATGGCTTCCGGAGAACTCTGATCGTTGAACTCCAAGCGTCCGGCGTTGGCCTTGAGCGCATCCAGGATTTCGTCGGTCAGGGGAGCGACCCGCTGATAGCCCGACTGGTCCAAACTGAGATCAATTTTCCCATCTAGACGAATCGTCCGGATAAAGCCCTGAAGCCGCTGACCGATCGCCAGCGGAGAGGCCATCTCGCCTTGATAAAGCAACCCCCAGTGGGCCCCCTCGATGATCGCCTTGAACCCGAGCCGAGTCTGCTCGGCAACCAGCAAATCCACCGCCTGCCCAACCTTGTAACTGGCCGGCGTGCGGTCCAGATGTCGATCCAACCGCGTACTGGCATAAATCCGGCCGCTTCGCGGATCAATTGCCACCGCAGCCACCACCCATTCTCCGTTCCGCACCCGCCGGACCTGTTCTCGCATCGGCAGAAGCAAATCCTTGCTCAAGCCCCAGTCCAAGAATGCCCCGACGCCGGGCTTCAGGCTCACCACCTGGAGCAAAGCAAAGCCGCCCACTTTTACATAGGGCTGCTCGGTTGTAGCCACCAAGCGATCCTCTGAATCCAGATAAACAAAGACATCCAGTTGATCGCCAGGACCAACCCCCTGGGTGATGTAACGGTTGGGCAGCAGGATTTCCCCAAGGTTGCCGCCATCGAGGTAAAGCCCGGGTGGTGCTTCCCGAACCACTGCTAAGAGGTTGCGCTGACCAAGTGCCGCCATAGGCGGACCACCCTAAGCCCCGATCGCTCACCGGCAAACCCCCAAATTTCGGCTCTTCCGTGAGAAATCGCCCTCTTGACCTCTCATAATCCCATTTCGCCGGCCCCACACCCAATGCCATCGGCCTTTCGCCGCTGGTTTCACAAAAAAACTTGGGTCACCCCCCGCAGATGTCCTACCCCATGGTGTTTACTTCCGCACCATGACGAACACACGGCCCGAACCATCCCGATCCATCGCCACCTCTAAACCCACCGTTGCCCGGTCCCTCCGATTGCTTGCCTTGGCCGGAATCACGGTCCTGTCCGGTTGCACCACGCGCCTGACCGATTTCACCGTCATTTCGACCAAGAACATCGATTTCACCCAACTGAGCCGGGCCCGCCGCGGCGCCACCCGGGTCCGGGGTGAGGACGTCGCCCACATCATCATCCTTTTCCCCACCAAAATTCCCAACCTCAAGGAAGCCATCGACCGCACCATCGAAGCCTCCCCGGGTGCCGTCGGCCTTGTGGACGGCGTGGTCTACCAGCGGGCATTCTATATCCCGTATATTTACGGCCAGACCGCCTACGTCGTCGAAGGCACGCCATTGCACCTCGATGCCCACAAAACCAGCGCGACCGGCAACCGGCAGGGTGCCCGGTCCGGTGACCGCTACCTGGCCGCCACGTTGGATCCTGAGGGGAAATCCGTCCGCCTCAAACCCATTGACGCTCAGGAGTTTACACGCCTCGCAGGTCTACCGCCTCGTCACTGATCAAATCCTTTGATTCGGAGGGGCCGTCCAAAAGCCCGAAGCGCACGCCTTTCATCCTTTGTTCGATGCCGGATCGCGTGGTATCGAAAACGCTCCGTCGATAAACCCACCTCTCGTCTAGCGCTCCAAAGCAAAATCGAACGTGCTCAAAACGCTCAAAGACGGCCCCGTTGCGGTCTGAAGCTACCAGATTCCTCCCATGCCCCTGCCGCTTTCACTCCCAGAACTCCTCCACGGAAACACCGTGGAATGGGAGCGGCTCGAATTAAACAAGGGCTGGAACCCTGCGGCCGTAATGGTCCGGCTGCCCGTGCATCCGGCTGCCTTGGAAGTGGTGCAGCAAAAGCCCAGGCCAGAGTCGCAGCCAGAGGTCGCAGCCAGAGTCGCGGCTAGAGTCACAGCTAGAGTCGGGGCCGGCATCCGACTTGTTGAGAGCTCTCTCAAAAGGACCTCTGAGTCGTGCTGAGATCGCCAAAAGTATCGGCCACAGGCGCATCTCGGGCGCCGTAAATCGTCTAATTCGTCGCCTCATCCGGTCGGGCAAAATCGTCCGCACCCTCCCCGACAAACCCAACAGCCGGCTCCAGAAATACCGCCTGCCGTAATCCTCCCCACTTTTCCACCACCCCATGGCCGCCGCCACCCTTCCGCGCGACCTCAGCAACACCCTCGCCGACTCCACGGTCCACGCCCGTGTCGCATCGGAACGCGCCTGCCACTCTGCCAGAACGCTTCCGGCCACAGAAAACTGCGTGTCATTCATCGAAGCACTGCAATCAACTCTCCCAGCACCTTCCGATCGTCTGCCGCTTCCGCCACCCGGGCCAGATTGGTGCTCTGCTCCACAGCATACACATCCCCAAACCCGCTCCGATGCCGTACCAACACCGGCCTTCGTGCATCCGCACACACCCGGGAAAACAAACACCATCCACTGCCACTCTCCCTCGATGTGCCAAACGGTTCCACCCAAACCACAAAATATTCGACCCGGCACCGGAAAGCCTCGGGAAGCTCCGCCCATTGAACCGGTCCCGGACGGCCATCTAGAAACTCGGCCGCGACTGCGCTCGGATCCGAAAAATACCGGACTTTCTCGGGCACAGACATGGCCTCTTCCTCAGACAGCAGTTTAAACGGCGCACTCGTTGCAGAATCGATCGCCACAGATTTGGCTGGAGTCCCCATCGCCTTCCGAAGATGGGCCCGGGTTTCCGGATCCACGGAATAAACGTAACATCCTCGCGAACCCCGGGTCATCAGGGTCCGGTATGTGTTGCGAATGATCTCTGCAAGACGTTGCGCGCCAGCCTCAGGATCCTTTTCCATCAACTTTTTGGCTCCGTGTACAGATCGGTCCTGCCTTGAACGGTTCTGAGGAAGAGCCTGCCAACGGCCATCCCGAACTACGAAATCGTTCCCTATTATCACGCCGATGTAATCCACCTCCAGCCCCTGACAGGTATGGATGCACCCGACCTGCCGGACTGAATCCGGACGCAGAATCCATGTCATTCCGTCCTGAGTAAGATTCCACTGTGCGGAAAAACCTCCGATCTCAATGTCCATGGCCCCGCGCTTTTTTTTGCTTTTCCAATCCCAGCAGTAACCCGCCACCATCCGGGCCTTGTTTGCCACCCGGTTGCGCTCCTCTATCAATTCGCGAAGTTCAACGGGATCCTCGCACACCCGGAAGTCGTACTCCACACCCTCCAAAGTGGAATTCGCCGTGGACCGGATCCCGAGCGTGTGGTCCACCCAGCCCAGAAATCCATCCGAGCCGTTGCACCGGAACTGCGACTCGAGCCGGGCCTCAGTCAATTCAGCCCCCTCGGCTTTGGCCAAACGCCGGATCTCGCCCACGGTACCGATGTCCTTCAGCGTCACCTGTTGTGCGTCGTCCACAAAAAACACAGTGAACCGCGATGCCCGGATTGCCTCGGCAATTTGATTCTCACCTAGATTTGCGAACATCCCGGACTTCGCCCGGAGCCGGTGGGCCTCATCGAGAATCAACGCATCAAACGTCTTGGCTTTGGCAGAGTGCAATGTATCTGGACCACTAAACAGGTTGCTGATCTCGTTTATCGTAAATTCACCCTTGAGTCGGGCTTCGTAAACGGCTCTCGGCGCCTGATTCTTGGTAATGTAACGGGCATTCAACCGCGCCTCGATGAACCGCACCAGAAGGTTGATCGCCACCACGCTCTTGCCGGTTCCGGGCCCACCCTCGACCAACAAAACCTGCCGCCGTCCGCTCAGCGCCTTCTGCGCAAGGATCCGTGCAGTCTCAAAAACAAGTTTCTGGTCGTCGATCAACGTGAACTCGGGTTTTCCGCGCAGCAGCGACAACAGGCTGTCCGCGAGGTTCTTCGAAGGCCGAACCGCCCCGTGCAGCACCTCGTACATCACCTTCTTTCGGTCTCCGTGGCGGATGTATTTCTGGATGAACTCCCGAAGTCGAACAGCATCGTCTCTGAGAAAAACAGGGGCGCGATCCAAATGTTCCCGGTAAAAAGGATGGCGGATTACTGAATCGCTTTCGCAGTTATGCAGATAGGCGCAGGGCTGGATGCGGATCGGGATTTCCTGAACTGCCTGATTGAAATCCTTAAGCAGCGATGCGTAGGACCATGCCTGGTACGAGGGATGACTGGTCTCGCGCGGGCCGCCTCCTAACACCGTCTCCACAATCGCGTCTTTCTCCGTCTTGGCAACCGACTCCCACTGTTTGAGTTCCACCAGCACCACCGTCTTCTCGTTTTCCGGGCTCAGCCCGGTCAGCACAAAGTCGATCCTCTTTGCGCTGCCCGGTATGAAAAACTCAACCGCCACACCGACATCCCCGGGAACAGCCTGATCCGCAAGGACGCGGTCCATGTGAACCAAGGAATTCTGCCATGAGCGGACTTCGTTCATTGCGACGCTCCTACCAACCGCAGCCTCGTACCGGGCCCGGATCTGTTCTTCAATCCGGTTCCCGAGCACATCCTGCCGAAACCCGGTTACGTCTGACTCATAAACAATCATCAGTACAAGAAAAACACACACCGACCCTCCAAACTCCATCGGAAAATAGCAATGTACTTCGCTTTGGATGCCCACCCCAAGTGGGCATCCCCCCAAGATTCGCCTCCCCCGCCTGCCCCAAAACGCAGGAAGTCCAAGGGCTTTTGACACCCGGCTCACTGATTTGAATCGCAAGGACTCGCAATGCACGATAGCCAGATCTTGCCTTTAACCGCTCTCCCGGAGGGTCCATACTCTGCCCAACCGGCCGGTCTCTCCCCCGGCTTCAACCGCTCTCCAAACGTTCACCGTGACCCGGTCAAAAAAGCGTTGTCCTCGCAGGAATCCCGCATGAACCCTTTTTACAGACACGCCAAACGTGTGGGCAACTGCGGTTCTCCCGAAATGGTAATGCTCCGGCCAAAGACCCGTCTTGCCGCGCGCTATCGGCACCATGCGCCGGGCAGGGCCCCGGCGGTGAACGTACGGCTTCACTTGGACACAACAGGTTCTCCCACCATGAAAACACTCTTGGCTTTGTTCCTTGGGGTCTCGGTGCTGAACGCGCAGCCCTTTCTCGTCGAGAACCAGCAACCGCGCGCGGAAATCGTTATCGCGGGAAACCCCACCCGCATGCAGCAAGTCGCTGCGCATGAGTTTCGGCAGCAGATCGAGAAGATCAGCGGTGCACGGCTCCCCATCGTGAAACGCCCATCCGGCACGGCAGTGAAAGTGTTCATTGGGGCCAGCGAATCCTGCCCGGTGAGTCCGGAGGGCCTCAAACATGGCGCGTATCGCATCGCCAGCGGCGCGGACTGGCTCGCACTCATCGGCGAGGACAGCGAGTTCGAGCCCGTAGGGCCGTTCGCACGAAACAACAGCGACATCCCGCGAGCCCAAGCGGAATGGGAAAAAATTGTCGGCGCACCGTATGGATTGCCCATGCCCGGCTTGTATAAAAACCGGGTCAAACTTCCCCTTGAAGCGGCCCCCCTCGAAGTCTGGGGCCTGGACGAACGCGGCAGTTTTAATGCCGTGTCCGGATTCCTGTACCGGCTCGGTGCCCGCTGGTATCTGCCGGGCGCACTGGGCGAGGTGCTTCCCTCCTTGAAAACAATCGAACTGCCACAGCTCGATGAGACCGTTCGACCGGACTTCCGGCTGCGCCAGTTCAATTTCCGGTTCGGAGTCGTCGGACCGGAAACCGCCCTGTGGACGATGCGTCTCGGCATGCGCAATGACGAGCGTCTGCAAATCGCGCACGGCATGGCGACCATGACAAACCGCGATGCGGTGTTCGCAAAGCATCCTGGATGGTTCGCCCTCTACGGCGGCAAGCCTGACTTCCGTTCTGGCGACTCGAAATGCCAGCTCTGTTACTCGAACGAAGAACTCTTCCACGAAACCCTGCGCTGGGCGCGGGCGCAGCTCGACACGTATCCGTTTGAAACCGTTTCCATCATGCCGCCGGATGGTTACACGGCCATCTGCAAATGCGAAAAGTGCAAAGGCAAGGATTCACCGGAACGCAACGACCGCGGTCTGCTGAGCGATTACGTCTGGGACTTTGTCAATCGGGTGGCGAAGGAGTTGGCGAAGACGCATCCCAACGCCAAAGTGCTGAACTGCGCCTACGGTGCCTACACGCTGCCGCCGTTGAAGATCAGCCACCTGGAACCAAACGTGCAGGTTTGCATCGTCGGCGGGCGCCGCCCCATCAACAAAGCCGGCGCAAAAAGCGAAGGTGAAGCGGCACCTGAAGCCCTGCGTCGAGCCTGGCAGCAAAAGACCACACTGCCCCTGCTCATTTTCGAAAACTATCCCTTCACTGATCGCGGCTGGTACTTGCCAGGCTATGCGGCACATGCCCTGGTGGACACGGTCAATGCCACAAAGGGGCAATCCGAGGGCGAGGACATCTGGCTCACCGTGAAGCCGGACTTCGACACGGTTGGCATCGGATTCAATCACTTCCCCGTTTACTTTACCGCCCGTGCGTACTGGGGCGGTACGGACACGAATGCCGGGGACATGTTGCGCGAATATTGCCGGCTTTTCTACGGTCCTGCAGAACACGAGATGCTGGCCTTCTTCGATTACTGCGAAGCCCACTGGGCATCAATGGACGAGGACAAATCGAAAGCCGACGAAGCACTGGCCCTTTTCGAACGAGCCAAGGTCATGGCCGACCCAGCGAGTGTTTTTGGAAAACGCATCGCCTTGATCGATGAGTTCCTCAAAGGCCTTCGCATGAAATCCGTGCAGCTTGGCCAAAAACGCGGACCGGTCCCCACACTGCGTCTCGTGGGCGATGCAAAAGGTGTGGTTGTCGATGGGAGACTCGATGACGACTACTGGCAAAACTGCCCCCCGGCCGCCACGGGCAAACTCCGCGAACTGCAAACCGGTCGCACACCCACCTTTGGCACCTCCTTTAAAGCTGGCTGGCAGGGCAACAACCTCGTCTTTGCAATCCGCTGTGAGGAGCGACGCGGCGAAACACCCGTGAGCGCTTCAACCCGCGATGACGACCAATCCATCTGGCAGGGCGATGCCGTTGAGCTGGAGATCGCAACGGAGACACATTCGTATTATCAGATCGCCGTCAGTCCGGCGGGTCATATCACCGATCTGGACCGCGGTGCGTCCCGCGACCAACGGTCCACATGGGATTCGAAGGCGTTGGTCGCCACGCGCATCGCCGAGGATCACTGGACCCTTGAGATCAGCCTGCCCGTGACGGAGGATGAAAACGATCCGCTGCATCAACTGATCGGCCGCAAGCCCACGCAAAGCCTACCCTGGCACATCAACGTCTGCCGCCAGCGCCTCCGCAAGGATGGCCGTGAGCAGACCGCATTCTCTCCCACCGGAGCCGAGGGCTTCCACGAACCGATGAAGTTCGCGCGTTTTTATAACGGCCGCTCGCATCCTTTTGAGGCAGATCCGAGCGTCACCGATTTCGCGTTGGGCTTTCAGGCTGCGATGCAGGAACGCAAATCGGCGCCTTTTCTCGCCCTTGCCGAGGGTCCGGCCACCGATTTTCAAAGAGCCGCCGCGTTTGAGCAGGCCGCGTTGTACGACAAGAAAGGAGCCTTCATTGACCGGATCCCCGTCGAATCCGTTCGGAAAACCGCGCAGATGCAAAACCTGCTCGCCAACGCTAATGCAGCCGAGGTCGTGAAAAGGTTCCAGACCGAGGATTTCGCCACATGGCCTTTTTGGAAGCGTGGGGATGGTTTGCAGCATCGCGGACGCGCTTATTCCATCGTTAAAAACGGCCCCCGAGCTGAGTCCGATCTCAGCGCTGCTTTGGAATGGATTGGAGATCCCCGCACACGCGAGGCCACGCTGCTGGCGCTCGCCCAAAATCGCGAAACGAACCTGAGAGACGATGCGAGAGCCCATGAAGCCTACGAGGCAATTCTCGCAGGAAAAACCCGTCTCGGCGGCGCCGACGAGTATTCGGCCCTGCAAGGCATCGCCCGCATCCAAACTCGGCGAGGTCAGTTTGAGGAGGCACTAAAGACCTTGAACCGTGCCGAACCCCAAAAGCTGCAAGGGGTGTGGAAAACGAACATCCACGAGTCGATCGAAGCGATTCGAAAAGCGCGCAAGTGAGAAAGCCGGGGATGTCATCGTGAAAATTCCAAGCAGCCTGTGCCTCGGCGAAAACTGGACTTTCCTGAGATCTTCATGGCAAAGGATCGGGTCGTCGGGATTTTCCAAAAGGTCCGGTTTGCCATGCTTCCCTTGACCTCTGTCCAGCCATGAAAACAAGATGTCTCCCAATCTAGCCCCTGTCGTTCCCAAACCAAAGACCGCCGTTTTCATCCAATACCTGGTGAGCCGGGGACCGGTACGCTCTTCGCCATTTCGCTCGCAGCTCCTTCCCCTGCACTCTTCACGACAGATCACCTCACCATGCCCCGCCACGCTCTCCCGATCGTCGTCGCCGCTCTACTGGCCAGCGGTTCCGTCTCTGCCCAGCAACCAAACACCGCCCCGGATGTCGCACCCCTGATTCCAAAAATCGTGGGCGGTTGGGTCCATGTCTACCAACCGGCTGCCGATGTTTTTCCGGGCCCAGACTCGACCCGGTTCAAGGCGGGACAGAGTTATCCCAAGTGGCAGGTGAACGACCACGCCATCCTCAAAGGCCCGGACGGCCGCTGGCATGCGTTCGGAATCACGCATCCTGCCGTTCCGCACGGTGAACCCAACCCCCATGAGGCGGAGTGGCTTTTGTTTCATGCGGCCGCGCCCTCCGGCGCCCTCAAACAGCATTGTCTCCCGGGCCAGTGGACGGATGAACCCAAAGTTCTTCCCCCAGCGGAGCGACCGGGCGAGATTCGTGAAATCCATTCGCCCTCCATCCTCCGGCATGCGGACCGCTATTGGATGTTCTACGGCTACAGTCCGATCCGACTTGCAGTTTCTCAGGACCTGAAAACCTGGCAGCCGCAGGGGGAAGTTTTCCGGCAGGAAGGAAGCGCCCGGGATCCATCGGTGTCTCAGCACGATGGGAAGTTCTACATGTGCTACACCACGCGTCAGAGCATCCTGATGCGCACCTCCTCAGACCTCCTGCACTGGAGCCAACCCTCCACCGTGTTCTCTCTCGCCCCGGGCGAGACCGGAGGGCCGGAGTCCCCCACCCTGCTCCCTCTGCACGGAGGGTTTTACCTCGTCTGGTGCCGCTGGGACGCGAAGTTGAGCGCTGTGGGAAGCACCTATCAGAGCCGGAGCTTCGTTTATTTCTCGAAGGATCCCCTCAATTTCCGAGACCGCGCTCCCATCGCCGAACTGGAAGGACACGCCCCGGAACTCTTTCAGGATGAGGAAGGCGACTGGTGGATTTCCAGCGCCGAACACCCCAACCCCGGCCTCAGCCTTGCACCGGTAAGATGGGAGCCCCCCACCGGGGCCGCTCCCCGCCCGTAGCCCCCGGCGTCCATCCAGTCCATCCCATCGCCCCCCCCCCGCAAGAGCGCTTTCAGGGGGTCCTGAATGTTTCGCTTTCCACCAGCGCCAGGAGAAGGTCTCTGAAACCGTTGCCGGCTTCGTGGTTGCGCTTCACCAAATCGCGAACCTCGCGTTTCTCGGCAAAGTTTAGCGGCCGGCCCGTGCCGTAGGTGAGGAGTTTCTCCGCGACGCACTGGGAAAACTGGTCGATGTGGGCCACCAACCACGCCTTGAGATCCACGGGACCACGGATCACTGTTCCGTCTGGAAGCACGCAGCCCGGATCAATTGCAAGGCCGGCTCCGGGCCATTGCTCCCGCCAGTGGCCCACCGGGTCGTAGTTTTCCAAAGCCAGTCCGAGCGGATCGATCCGCTGATGGCATACCGCACACGCCGCATCTTTGGTATGCGCCGCCAGTAACTCCCGGGGCGACTTGCTCCCACGCGTGTCCGGAGTCAGTGCAGGAACATTTTTTGGCGGCGGCGGCGGCGGCGTTCCCAGAATGTTTTCCAGCACCCAAACCCCGCGGATCACAGGCTGTGTGTCCACGCCGTTGGCGGTGGCCATGAGGATCGCCGACTGCCCGAGCAGTCCGCCGAAACGTCCACCGCGCTCCATCGGGATCCGCGTCATCGCCTTGTCCGGCCTGCTCCCCCCGCCAGTCGGCGCTTGAATCCCGTAGACAGCCCGCAGGAATTCGGGCGTTGAGAAGGTGAAATCCGGGTCGATGAAATCTGTCATCGGCAGGTTGCGGACCAGCATCTCGGTGAAAAACATCTCCGTCTCTTTCCGGGCCGTGGCGATTTTGTCGTCCTCAAACTTGAACCGCGGATCGGGCATGATGGTTGCCAGACGCTGCGTGTCCAACCATTGGCCCACAAAGCTCTGCACAAAGGCCGCGTGATGGCTTTTTGGCATCAACCGCACTGCTTCCTTCTGCAGTTCGCCGCGTTTCAACAAACGCCCTTCCGCCGCCAGTCCGCTCAAGCGTTCGTCCGGCGGGCTTTGGGTAAGGAAATATGCCAACCGGTTGGCCAATAGATGTTCGGAGCCCTCTTCCACGCCGTGGTACAGGAACCGGGGCGACACCAGCACGTTGCGCACCAGCAAGTGCATGGCTTCCTCAAAGGAATGACCGGCTTCCAGATGCCGTTCCACAAGCCCCTGGTAATCCCGGATGGTCTCCGCAGACACGGGCCGACGGAACGCGCGCGGCAACACCCGGCGCAGGATCCCGTTCACAGCAGCCTCCATGGACTCCCCCGCCTGCCGCTCGCCCACCCAATGCTGACGCAGTTTCGCACGCAGGCTGTCCCTCGGACTCTCCGCAGGCCGCAGTGGCCCTTCAAGCGAAAGACGATGCACCTCCATGGCCGGACCGCGCTCATGATAGAAATGGCAGAGCGCATCAGCAAAAGACGTGGTGCCGCTCAACGAATTGGCGAGTTCAAGGATCTTCTGGGTGGGCTCGGCCTCCATGGTGGCCTGGCTCAAATCGAGCCCCGGGTTTTCCCAGTGTTTGCGCACCACTTCCCATCCGTTAAGGCCGCGCAAACGGGTCAACTCGGGACGCAGCGTGCCCGTGGGGAAAATCGCCTTCTGCCAGGCTGCGAGGAACCGTTTGTCCTCCTCAAACCAGCGCCGATAGACGTCAGCAAGCTCCGGCGCATCGTGGTTCATCTCCGCGTTTGCCCAGCGGAATAACACCGTTTGCCCCTCGTAGAGTTCCGCCTCAAACACCGTATGCTCCGGGGCGTCTGAACGCACCTCGATCGTCTTCAAAAGACGGAACGTGTTCACATTCGTCCGGTCCGATGCCGTCAAATCCCGGGCCCGGACCTCGAGCAGCATCGGTACTGAAAACGGGCGCCCTGCCGGGGTGTTGAACTGCGAGGCATCCACGGTAATCCGGTACACACCGGAATCTTTCACCTCAATCCGGCTCGGCCAAGTGCAGCTCCTGAAAGCCGTGGCACTCTTGGAAACAAGCCTTAAAGCGTCTTCCCACACCGATGCCGCCGAAAAACTCAGCACCATGTCCCGAGGCCCCGCCTCCCAGCGCTGCGATTGTGCCCCCTGCTTTTTGGGAGGAAACAGTTCATCTGCAATCTCCAGAGCCACGCTTCTGTACGCCTCGAAATGGGCCGGAGAAATCGGGAGCCCATCACTCACCGTATCGAACCCGTGACTCTCGCCGTCCCCGGGAAACCCCACGGGCAGTACAAAGCCGGGCCATTCAAACAGGGACCGGACCGTGGAGAGATACTCCCTCTGGTTGAGCCGCCTCGGCGCGGAACCCCCAATCTTGACGTGCTTCAACAACGCCTGCTCCCAGTACGCCAACGCGGCCCCGCGCTCGGAATCAGACGGCTGCGGCTTTTTGGGCGGCGGCATCAGTCCGCGTTCCACCGCATCAAAGGCGCGGATCCAAACATCCCGTTGCGCCGGGTCCGCCCAATCGACCGTTTCGTGATCCAGATTGACGTCCCCCTTTTTCTCGGAGGCATCATGGCAGTCTAGGCAGTGCCGGGCGAGCATTCCTCGGATCGGCTCCGGGACCGGTTGTGTGTCAGCGGCTTCCAAAGCTCCGAGGGAGACGAAAGCCAAACCCGCCCAGGCAGAACAAAAAGGGCGGTTCATGAGAAAATCTGGTTCAGGTTGCGCGAAGCGTTGGAGAACTTGTCCACCTCCATCCCGAGCCGCTGCATGACGGTCACGTAGAGGTCCCCGAGCAACGGCGCATCCGGCTGCTTGGGATCGATGGCAATGTGCCTGCCATGCTGGAATCCGCCCCCGGCCACGAGGGTGGGCAGGTTCGCGTTGCTGTGGCGGCTCGCGTCCCCGGTCCCTGTCCCCAGCAGGACCACTGTCTCCTCCAACAGCGTTTTTCCACGCACGCTTTTCTTTTCCTTGAGCGCCTGCAAAAAGCCCGCAAAACAATGGATGTGGGCGGTTTCAATCGTGACCAAGTCCCGGATCATGCGGGGATCGTTTCCATGATGGGAAAGCCCGTGGTAACCCGCTCCCAGCGTCCTGCCATCGAGTGAAAATACCTGCCCCAGACCGTCAAGCTGGAGCGTCAGCACCCGTGTGGATTCGGTTTCAAGAGCCAGCGCCATCAAATGGTACAGGATCGTTTCCGCCTCAATCTGGAGATTGGGCGTGATCGGGTCGTACGTGGGCAACTGGTACTCCGTCTCCGGGAGCGGCTCATGGAGCGCGTTCAACTGGCGTTCCATCCGTTTCTCCACCGCCCGAAACGACTCGAAATACTCCTCCAACCGGTCCTTGTCCCGGTTGGAAACCGCCGCCTGCAGCCGTTTTGCATCGTCCTTGAGCAGGTCCAAGCCGCTCCGGCCGCTCCGGAGCAGGTAGTCAGTCCGGGCCATGTCCGACTTCGACACAAACAACCGCCGGTACAACACACTCGGCCTCTGGATCATCGGAAGCCCCACGCCGCGCCGGGTGAAGCTCATCGGATGCGGCAACTCGCCGGAACCGGCCGTCAGTTCGATTGAGGGAAACCGCGAGTTCTGGCCGAGTTCATCCGCGATCCGTTGGTCGAGGGAATAGGAGTTGGGCGTCACGCCGCTCAGGTAATTGCTCCATGCCGCGTGCCCGTTGGCCGCCCGGTGGTCCAACCCGGAAAACACCGTGAACGCATCCCGGTGCGGTTCCAGCGGCGAAAGAGTCTCGGGCATCGCGTACCCGGCTCCGGTCTGCTTCGGGAAAAACGCGTTCTGATGCCAGCCCAAGAAAGTGCCAACGGCCACGAAGTTTCTGGCTCCGGTCGGTGCGGAAGCGGCGCTCCAGGTTTCCAGCGGCGGCAACGCGAGTGCTGCAAGTGCGCCTCGCAAAAACTGTCGACGTCCAATGCTTGGGGCGTGAGGGAATGGATTCCGGGGGTTCATGGGGATTTTATTTCACTGGGGGATTCAGACACGCTCTGCGCGTTGTCTGGGGCTCAATACCGTTTCTCTGCAAAACGTCACATCGCGTCATACCGACCGCAAAAAATCGGCGCTTCAAGGCCAGTACTCACAGGATTTCGGGCGACAAAAAAAACTCGAGTGCCGGTCCAGACGCATCTGGATGAAAATCGGTGGCAAACGCGTGCACCAGGCTTCCGCTGGAAAGCGCCTTGGTTTCCCGCACCACCATGAAAAGCACAGGGCCGCCCTGGTTCTTTTTCAAAAACTCGAGGAGTGCGTCTCCCCCGATTGTGACTTTCCCCTTTTGCTGGGTCCGCGGCACCGTCACCGTCCCCAGCAACTGCCCGTCCGAAACTGCCGGACAATCCTCCCATTTCCATGCCCGCCCCCACTCCGGCGTCTGGGCATCCGGGATCCCGTACACCTGAAACCGGATCTCAGAAGGCAAATGCACCGCCAAACCGTGTCCCGTGGGCACCATCGAAAACACCAGGCGCGCCGCCGCGAAGGCGTCTGCGCGGACGGACGACAGATCAAACGACAGGAACGCCCGCCTCTCGGATGGGTTCTCCGGCTCGACGGTGCTTTTCAAAAGCAGATAAGCGGGATTGAGCGCCGTCGGACTCCCACTCCGGATGATAGACTGGGTCCGGCCCCCGGTTCCGATCCGCAACGCCGGAACCGTGGCCCGCGTGTACTGGCCCGTGAAAGGGCTTTCCGTCCGGACAATGCCGCGTTCGGTGGCCGTTGCGGCTTCGTTCTTGCGAAGACGCTGCTCCTGCTTGGATCCTGGATGATGCACCGAGATCTCGCCGGACAACACTTCAAAGCCGGATTCCTGACCGGTGGCGGACACCTCGATGGCAAATTTTGTCCCGTGATCCACCGCGTAACTGCTGGGAGTCTCCATGACAAAACCCGCTGCCGATCCCGGTGCCTCCACGATTGCCGCGCCCCGCGCCAACCGCCCCCGCATGGGACTCAGAATCTCCAATCGGGCCGGTGCCTCCAAAGTCACGGCCGCCCCGGAATCAAACCGGACCGTGGCCATCCCCTGCTTGAGCTCCAACGAACCTGGTTTCAAACGCGAGTTCAATGCGGTGGGCAACTCGCTCTCCCACGCGGCGTCTTCGCTCGAGACCAGAGTCGCAACGGAATCCCGGTCACGGATTGCGAACGCAAAAAACAATCCCAGCAAAACAGCCACAGATGCCGCCAGTTTCCAGACTGCCCCTTGTCCGAACCCTGTCGCCTGGGCACGGGCCCAGCTTCCCTCCGTCTCACGGGCAGGTGGCATCCCCAGCGGAATGCCGCCTCCGGCGTAAGCCAGATCCAGATCCGCATGCAGCCGGGCCTGTTCCCGGTAGTACCTCCTCGCACCGGGATCGGTCTTGAGCAACTCGTTCAGATCCCGTCTCCCATCCGCACTCAACGTTCCGTCGAAGAGATCTCCCAACAACTCCCGGCACCGCGCCGGTTCCCTCGGTTCCTCCTTCATCCCGGTGTCACCTCCCGCAGTTTGGATTCCATGCAACCCAACAAAGTTTCCCGGATCCGCATCAGCGTCATTTTCAATGCGCTCTCCTTTTTTCCGAATCGGTCGCACATCTCCGTAATCGAACTTCCCTCCATGTAGCGGTCCCGGATCAGATCAGCCTGTTTGGCCGGCAACCGGCTCAGACAATCCCGAAGCGCCAGTTCCCGCTCCTCGGAAGCCTCCCGTTCCCCCTGCTCCGCCTCCTCGTCCGCCAAAATCGCCAAAAGTTCCTCATCAAAAACATGCCGGTCCCGTTTCCGGTCCCGTAAAAACGCCCGGGCCTGGAAATAAGCGCACCGGCGGGCCCAGGCGCCAAAGTCTGTGCCCGGGCGGAACTCCTGAATTTTCTGCCAGAGCACGAGATTGGTTTCCTGGAGCACGTCCCGTGCGTCATGGACGCTGCCAAGAAGAGTCACCAGATACCCGTAAAGCCGGCTCTGGCAGGCAGTCAGTTCAAAGACAAATTCCTTGTCCTGTGGATTCATGGGGGTCGCGTTTAAATACCGCAGATTGGGAGCGCGTCACAGGTTTCCCGAAAAAAGCTCAAAAAAACCAGCGTGGTGCAGCTAAGATTCTGGAGGGGCGAGGTATACTGCCCGTGAATGTCGAACCCATCGCACGAGCAGAAAGTCCTCCAGCTCTTTGTGAGCCACCAGTCACAGATCAAGGGGTTTATTCTAGCCCTCCTGCCCGACTTTGCTTCGGCCGAGGACGTGCTTCAGGAAACTTTCCTCGTGGTCCAGCGAAAGGCGTCTGAGTTTGACCTGACGACCAGTTTCACGGCTTGGGCTTTCCGGATCGCCAAGTTTCAGGTCATGAAGGCACAGACCGCCTACCGACGAAAAGCCGACCGGTTTTCCGATGCCACCCTTGAAGCGCTTGCGGAATGCGCACCGGCTGACCTGTTTGAGGACCGCCGTCTGTCCGTTCTTCCAGCATGCCTTGCCCAGCTCGCCCCGCAGGCCCGGAAGATCATGGATCTTTTCTATGGTGAAGAGCACAAACCCCGGGAGATCGCGGCCCGTCTGGGCTGGAGCGCAGGAGCCGTCAGCGTCGCCTTGAGCCGTTCCCGCAAGATGCTCCGGGAATGCATCCAGAGCAAAATCACCCCATCTGTCCCATGAACGACGAGCATCTTGACCGACTCATCCAAGGACATCTCAACGGCACGTTGACCGAGGAAGAACGCCTGGAGCTTGAGCACCGGCTCCAGCATTCTGCAAAAGACAGGCAGCATTTCTGGGAAGAGGCCGGTACCCATGCCTTGATTCATTCCCATTTCAAGAGCCAACTGGGCGCGGAAAACGCCTCCGGCGATCCCAGACCGGCTCCCACATTCAGAATGTGGCGGTCCCGCTGGCATCCGTTTGCAGCCGCTGCAGCCGGCCTGGTCATGGGCCTCGTCAGCGCCTCCCTCGTTTTTGGCTTTGTCGTGCCCTCCCTAAAACCCCGGATCGAGGTGTTCTCGGAAAACTTCGAGTCCGGCGTCCAGCCCAAAACCGATGGGATCCAGCCGCTGGATACCGGCTACTGGGGGGGAGACTTTGTCGAGGTTGTGGGTCCGCAGCCAGCGCTCCGGCCGGCGGATGGGACGCACATGCTGCGTCTGGTCCGGGCGGATCATGAGGGCCGCCACATTCCGGAAAGCTTCAGTTGCGACTCGTTCCGGCTGGTGGACCTCCGCCCATACCGGAAAGAACTCACCGGCGGCGAAGCCGTGGTCCGGTTCTCGGCGCTCTTCAACGGCTTGGCCCCCAACGGACAGGGCCCGTACATCTGCACATTAAAGCTCTATGCGTTGGACGCCGCTTTGGTGGAGGACCGGAAATCGGGGTCGTTCCAAGCGAGCATCCGCAAACGCATGCTGGCGGATTCGAGTTGTACCCGGGTCCAGTTGGACGGCGATCCGGCCACCTGGCAATCGGCGGACAACGAACTGCGGCTTCCCCCGGAAACCGAGTACCTTCTGCTCCAAGTGGGAATGAGCGACCACAACCTCCAGCCAGGCGCCCAAAGGGACGCGTTTGGCGCCCAGTTTGTGGACGGCATCCGGCTGATTCTCGCGCAGTCCCCCAAAATCCCCCTCCGCTGAGCGATCCACCGCTGAGCCCCCCCTCCATGCGCCATCTCCTCTGCATTCTCTGGATCTGCCTGCTCACATCCACCGCACCTGCAGCATCCGCCCCGGATTTCGAGCGTGAAGTGATCCCGATTCTCTACAACCACTGCTGGAGTTGCCACAGCGAGAAACAGGCCAAGGCTGGGCTCCGCCTCGACTCCGTCCATGGGATCCGTACCGGAGACGTTCTGGAGCCAGGCCATCCGGAGGACAGCGAGCTCTTTGCCCGCGTGAGTCTGAATGTAACAGACAAAGACGTCATGCCCCCGCTCAAAGGAGGGGCACAGCCCTTGAACGACAAAGAAAGGGACGTTCTCAGAAGATGGATTGCTGCGGGCGCACAGTTCGGCACATGGAAGCGCTTCGAGCACCGGGGCACCGTCCGGGAACCCCAACTGCACTCTGAGACACCCCAAGCGTTTGCCGAACGGGTCGACCGGTTTGTGGAAAACCACCACCAGAAAAACGGAACCGCACTGAACCCGCCGATCTCGGATGAGGCCTTTGTGCGCCGGATTTACCTCGATGTGGCCGGCCGGATTCCCACCCTGGAAGAACGGACCCGCTTTCTCGAAAACAAAGCGCCTGACCGCCGGGGAATCCTGATCGACCAACTCCTCAACAGCGCGGGTTTCACGAGTCATTTCTTCAACTGGAAAGCCGACCAACTCCGTCTGATTTCCCTCGGGATCCAAGGTCAACCCGGGTGGCTTTATGACGAATGGGTGAAAAATGCTGTCCGCTCCCGGATGCCGTACGACGAGTTTGTGCGGCAGTTGCTCACGGCAAAGGGTTACCTCTGGGACACTGGCGCCGTCGGATTCTTCATCCGCGACCTGGGCATGCCACTCGATCACATGTCCAACCTGTCCCGGATTTTCCTCGGCACACGGATGGAATGCGCCCAGTGCCATGATCATCCCCTGCAGCCCGTCACCCAGAAGGACTTCTTTCAGATGACCGCCTTTACCGCGGGTGTCACCAACCTTGCCAGTTCCACCGGGTACTCGGAAAAAAACGTCCGCCAGTGGCCTGAACTCAAGGAAAAGATGGATGCGGTCCATGCCGATTCCGCCCTGCGGCAGAGTGTCAGCCGCACGATTTCTTTCCTCAAACGCATCACCGCAGACACCGACACCCCCCTGCTTTTTCCCGGCACCGCAGAGAAATCGCTGCGCGGCCGCCCAGCACAACCACAAACCTTTTTCGGCGATCCCGTTTCCGCCGAAAAACCGCGCGAGGCGTTTGCACAGTGGATGACCTCACCGAGGAACCCGAGGTTCTCCAAAAATATCGCGAACCGTCTGTGGCGGTTCGTATTCGGCGCGGGTCTGGTGGAACCGGTCGACAGCCTTTCCGCGCTCCCGGACGGCGCCCACTCCGAGTTGCTCCAGTGCATCTCGGACGCCATGACCTCCTTCCGCTACGATGAACGGGCACTTCTGGCTGGGCTTCTCAGGACGCGCCTCTACCAAAGCCAGTCCGTCCGCGAACCTCAGGATCCCGGCACTTCCCTCGAACTTCGGGGCCCGCTCCTCCGCCGTCTTTCCGCAGAACAAATCTGGGACTCCCTCCTCTCCTTCCTTGTCCCAGATCTCGACGAGCGCGCATCGCTCCGTCGGAATGACGGCACCATGCTCGACCCGGACCGCCTCCGGAACCTGACCACCATGACGGCCGATGAACTTCTCCAGAGGGCCAGAGACGAGAAGGACTACCGGGAACGCGATCGGCAGTTCAAACTGCGCCTCCGTGAGCAGGAAGATGAGCTCAAATCCGCCGGCCCGGACCCAGCCCGGCTCAAATCCCTGAAAGCTGACCATGCCCGGGAAAACGCCGCATTTTTCTCCCCCCGTCTAAAAACCCTCTCGATGGGCCCCGCGTACCATGCGGAAGAAACCGACCCGCGCTGGCTGCGCCTGCCCAGCGACTGGGTCCGGGCCTCCGAGACACCGCTGCCGCTTCCACCCAGCCATTTCCTGCGCCTATTCGGACAATCCGACCGGCGTGAAATCGACGCATTCAATCGGGACCCGCAGATCACCCATGCTCTGGCTCTGATGAACGGCAAACTCACCTCGAGTATTCTTGCACCGGACTCCTTCCTGAACAGGCAACTGAGTTCCCTCAAAGGCCCGGCTCTCTTCGAGAAGATCTTCGAAGCCGTGCTGATCCGTTCGGCGACACCGGAGGAATTCGGTGTTGTATCGGCCCCCGCCATGAACGCGCAAACCTCCGCACAAGCTCTGGTGTGGGCACTGCTCAACTCCCCTGAATTCCTCTTCCAGTACTGACCCGTATGAAACACCGAATTTCCGACCTCAGCCGTCGCCAATTTCTGGAACGGTTCTCCAGCGCATTCCTTGGAGTGACTCTGGCTCCCCAGACGCTCCAGGCAGGAACCCAGTCTTCGGGAAAGGCTCGCAGCGTGATCTGCCTTTATCTTCGCGGTGGACTCTCCCATGTCGACACCTTCGACCCCAAACCCGGCACACCCGAAATGGCCGGTGTCAAAGCCATCGCGACCTCCGCCGACGGGATTCAAATCTCGGAATGGTTTCCGCGCATGGCAGCACAAATGCACCGGGTCACTTTGGTGCGTTCGATGACCTCCACACTCGGCATCCATGAACTGGGTGCCTACACCGCACACACCAGTTATTTCATGACGCCGACCCTCCGGCATCCGGGCCTTTCTTCGTGGGCGGTCAAACAACTCGGCTCCCACAACCGCCTGCTGCCCGGAAACATCCTCATCAACGGAAGCCCCCAGCATCCAGGCTGCGGTTATCTGGAATCGCATTTTGCCCCGCTGCCCGTCTCCAACCCCGGAAACGGCCTTCAGGATTCCTCACTTCCCGCCGGCCTTGCCGCGGACGAGTTTGAGCGCCGTTCCCAGATTGCGCAGGCTTTGGGTAACCGTTTCCTTGCTCAAACCCGGCACCGCGATGCGGCTGCGTACCTCAAAATGCGCGAAGAGGCTGCCGCCCTGATGAAAAGCGAAGACCTCAAGGCGTTTGACATCGGCCAGGAATCGGAAGCCACGCGGGAAGCCTACGGAAGCAGCATCTTTGGAAAGGGGTGCCTGCTTGCGCGGCGCCTGGTCGAGTCAGGTGTCCGTTTTGTGGAGGTGGAAGACCAGAACAACTGGGACACCCACAACGACCAGATCGAATCGATGAAGAAAATGACCCCCAGCACCGATCAAGCCATGGCTGCGCTTCTGGCGGATCTTGGCCAACGAGGCCTGCTCGACAGCACTCTGGTCATGATGATCACCGAGTTTGGACGCACCCCAAAAATCAACCCAGCCACTGCGGGCCGCGGACATCATCCCGGCGTTTTCACCTGGTGGCTTGCAGGCGCCGGAATCAAGTCGGGAACGGTGTACGGGGAATCCGATCCGACCGGGGAACGCGTTGCCCGGAACCCGGTGACGATGGCCGATTTCAACGCCACCGTGGCCCATGCGATGGGGTTGGACATCGCACACACCGAACATTCCCCCTCTGGACGTCCGTTCACGGTTGCAGACAAAGGTAAACCCGTGCTTGAGCTCTTTGCCTAGCGCCGCCCGAAGAACTCAGCCGAAACCGGGAGCGCAGCCCCTCACCGGGATTTGGATCTTCAGCGCCGTCTTCCCGCCGGTTTTCTCTCAACCCGGTTCTCCGTGAAAAGACGATCCAACTGCACATGGTCCAGCGCACACCCAAACACGTGCACTCCCCCCCTCTCTGCCGCCCTTCACCGCTCCGGAAACATCCGTGCATGGCCTTCCATTGAGCACCACGGCACGATGGACTCACCCTAGACTGTTCGACCCTCCGGTTGCCACAGGCAAACCGGGCAGTCTATGGCCTCCTCAAAGACGGTAT
Source organism: uncultured Spartobacteria bacterium (assembly GCA_903901425.1). GTDB lineage: Bacteria > Verrucomicrobiota > Verrucomicrobiia > Chthoniobacterales > Chthoniobacteraceae > CAIURC01. Next base: position 33,177 of record CAIURC010000069.1, read on the forward strand.
CATACCCTCTCACTCCCCGGTACGCTCCCCACAGATTCCCAGCACACCGGCTGAAAAAGCAATTTCATAGCTTTTGGGGCAAGGCAGGTGCCGACGCGGAATTCGGCAACAGCCTCTTCCTCGCGGAATACGCCGATGGGTTCATCATCGACAACGAATTGATGCAGGATCAGACCGGCGGGGATCTTTTTGACGGACCGGCGCAACCTTGGCGACTGCATGAAGGACTCGACCTTTGGCGGAGCAATCCAAAGCCGGGGGCGGTCCCAGAGCCGTGGGGGAATGATCAAGAAAGTATTCCTTGGTGGAACACCCCTCAAGGGTCTCAAGAGGCGACAGATTCAGGCGCCGTGGGCTGTGCTGGCGCACAACCCGTGGGTGGAGGCGAGGCTGCTGAGAGAGTGCAAGCTGGAGGGCCGTGCCCAAAAACAGCGATTTACCAGAGCAAAACACTGGAAATTCGGCTCACCGGTTCATTCAGATCGGGTGGTTAACAGCCACCAAGCCATTCGCCGCTAAGAAAAATCATGAAAATCCTAAAACCCGGCTTCTGCCGAAAAATCCGCCGGTAATGTCACCCTACCTACACCCAGGAAGGCAAAACTGAACTTCCCAGCAGGCCTTGATCTCCCCCCCATGATGCAACACTGGATTCATCCACAATGATCCGTGAAGTGCCGTTATTTGGGTTGAATCGCTTTCAGTGGCCTATCTTCTTTTCTTCCTTGTCTTTGGCTTTCCGATCCGATGCCGGCACGCCCTGCGTCGGCTTGACCGGAGGTGCGGGCTTTGATTCGGACCGCATGGGTGGCTGCGGCGCTTTTGGTTTGCGCTTCACCTGTGTCGTGTCCGGCCCCTCCACCGGCTTCACCGGCCTAGGACGGGCCTGACGATCCCCCAGGGAGCGCGCCACCGCTTTGGGGGCCACCGCTTTGGGGGCCACCGCTTTGGGGGCCACCGCTTTGGGGGCCACCGCTTTGGGGGCCACGGCTTTGGGGGCCACGGCTTTGGGGGCCACGGCTTTGGGGGCCACGGCTTTGGGGGCCACAGCTTTGGGGGCCACGGCTTTGGGGGCTGCGGCTTTGGGCGCGGCTGACAGCGGTGGCCGGTTGCTTTTCGCTTCCGGAACGGGGGCGATCGGCTGCCGCACATGTTCCCGCGCTAGATCCGGAATTTGTGCCGGCTCGGGCTGTGGTCGGCCATCGTTTTTTTTCTTCAAAGGCAGCGGTATTGCCTCTGTCTTGTTGGACGGCAACGGTTCGGGCTTCACCAACCGCCCGGAATGGGTCGGAGGTTTTTGCGGGGGCGGCCGCAGCGGCGCGGAGCGCTGGGAATCCATTGGCTTTTGTTGCACCTCAGAACGGGAGCGCGCGGCGGGATCCCGCTCAGGTTTTGTTGTGCCAATTGGCGGCACAACGGCTCGCGTTCCGGCCGACTCGCCCTTGATCTTGTGGCGCACCTTGGCCACCTCGGCGGGCGGCCCATCGTTTTTCCATCCATGATCGATCTCAATCGCCGCAGTCTTCGGCCCGAGTTTTTTCGGGACGGCTTTGGTTCTGGTCTCGAACGGCACGGCAACCACCCGGAGCGAGTTACCCTCGACTTGGGAGCTCAATTGCCCGGGCCCCGGCCGCCCGCCTTCGAGCCCACCGCCCTCGAGCCGCTTGCGCCGATCCAGCTTCAGGCGCCGGATCGGCGCAGCACTTTGACGGGAGGTCGCCTCATAGCTTGGCCCGGCATTGTAGACCACGTCATGCACATAGGTCACCCGGGTGATGTTGATGGTTTGTTGGATGATGGTGAGGTTTTCGTGCTGCGGCCGGAGGTAATTCCGCAAGCGCGACGCGCCAAAATTACGCACGTCCACAAAGTTATAGTTTCCGGGACCAATATCGTATTGCGCATCGACGTGGCCATCAAATCCAGACGCGCGAAGAAACTCGGCCTCGGGCGGCAGCGGCGCCCAGCCGACATGACGCGAGCTACGACGCCAAGCGACCCAAGCCGGGCCCCATTCTCCACCCGGCACCCAGACCCAGCCGATGGGGTGAACGCGTGCCCAGCGCCCGTAATGATAGACCGCCCAGGAATAAGGTGCCTCGGAATCCCAGGTCCACCCGGCATCGGTATAGATCCAGCGCCCATCGCTGTAGGGCCGCCAGTCCCAGTCCACCTCCCTCGGTTGCCAGCAATAACCATAATGATCGAGCTCCACCCAGTCGCCATAGGGGGCGAGACTTTCGTAGAAGAATTCCACGGACAGATTGTCCTCTGCCCGGGAGGCAATGGCAAAAAAGAGCAGAAGCACCACCAGCGAACAGATGCGTTTCATGGAAGGAATTCCCGGAGTCTATTGAGGCGCTTGATCCCGCAAGGGAGGAAGCCGCCGCGGATACGCTGCACGAGGGCCATCGAGGATCTCAATAAGTACGCTACGTGCGCGTCTCGATGCCGTTCCTGCTTGGATAACGACCGTTCCGCATCGACCGGCGGAAGGTGCTTTCGCTGGTTGTTGTCGTGTTCCTATGGAACGAAGGCTCACGCTTTTCGACAACGGTGGTGCAGGCGGAGAACGAAAACAAAGGTGCGGCAGTGAGACCGGCAAGAATCAGGCTTTTCATAATATGGAATTCGCAATTTGGTTCCGCGGGTTATTTACTTCTGGCTAAATATTCATCGGCGCTGGGTCGTTGTTTGGCCGCACGAAAAACGCAGATTTTTCATCGGGCCGGAGGCCACTGGCTCGGCAACACCTAGAAAGAATGATGAGCTCAAGGGGGCGGCGACCGTCCGACAGATCGCCGCCGAGAACCACCGGCATCCAGTGCAAGTCACCCAATCAAAAACGGTGGAGTCGGCGTCTAGAGTTTTTGCGAGCGGCCGGGGACCGGAGAACTAGGAGGCCAGCAGACCATCTTGATCGTACGGCTTTGGCGGTCAGGAACGCACAAGGCAGTGGCGCGATGGGCCCACGAAACGATGGATGAACTCGGGAGTGCCTTGGCCAAATGGCTCTAGGAATACAACCGCCCAGCACACACACAAACTTCGGCTCTCCATGGTTGCACGACAAGCCAGCTTTGGCCTGCACTTTCCCCTGGCTTGCCCCGTTTCCAGCAAAGCTTCGCAGCCCTGATTTAAAAAAGACCGATTGCACCGGGCCCATTCGAGCCACGGTGCAATCCTGGTTTCTCTCACGGATCCACTGCTTTGGATCCGGCTGCCCCGTGCGCCGGGGCCGATTTTATCGGACGCCGAGGATGCGTCGGTCCTCGGGCTGGCCTTTCTGTGCAGGGATGAGCAGATCTGCCTGGCCCGCCATCCTGCCCGTCACCGGATCCCGCTTCAGGACCCCCATCATCGAACCCACCGTGCCGTTTGTTCGGTTCATGGGCGTGTATACGAGAAGTTCCCCGGCAGCTCCTGCACCGTAGACATAGTGGAGAAAGCCGAGCCCGCCCGCCAGCGAACCCTTGAGCGTGCTCTGACGACCCGTTGCGTCAGCCCCATTTTTCTGAAGCGTCCATGCCTCAGCGGACCCGCTTCCATCGGCCAATCCCACCTGAAACTGAGCTTCACCGGCTGCGGTCGTGCAGCGCCACCCGCTTACTGCAAGGGTTTCCGCTCCATCCGGTGACACCAGACGCCCCACCATTTTCCCTTTAGAATCGAGCTGCAGATCCAGAAACCCGGAAAAGACCGGTGACGGAGCCCCTATTGCAGTCTGGCGCAGATCTGCCTGGAGCACACTGGTGCCAGAGGGGCTGGCGAAGAGCCTTCCCGCCTTTGAGTTGAAGAGACTTGCCGCGGAACGCAACTGGAGCGAGTAAGCGCCCGTGGAGGTGACCTGAAGGATCACCCGGTGTCCCATCTGAGCATTTAAAGCGCCACGCTCGATCAACCCGACATAGCTGCCCTCAGCGACAATCGGAAAGACCTTCATCTGTCCGGGATGATACTTGAACACATAGTTCCCGAGAGCCGCTGCGCCCGTGGCATTGATCTGGTAAGTGCCCGCCGCGCTTGCAGGGCCGGCATCCGTCTGCATCGCGACCTCCGCCCGAGGAAGCCCGGCGCTGTCTCCATTGCGGAGCCCGAACCAACGCCCGGTGAACCCGGGGTTTTCCTCGCCGACAAACCGGGCGGCTGTGTCTACATACCATTCCGCGAGAGCCGGCCGCACAGTCAACACTCCATCCACTGGAGTGACTTTGTATCTTTCCAAAACTGCGCGCTGCGCTTCACCAAGTGAAGCGGAATCCAGTGGCTGCACCATCAACTGGAACCGACCGGCAGGGAGGGGCGCGTTGATTGCCACGGCCTTCCCATCCGCTGCTGCGCGAATTCCCACCCGGAACGCTGCCCGCAAGGCAGTACGGTCACTTTCGACGGCGCCATCGTCTTCACACACAAATTGGGGCAACGCATCCCCGTAGGTCATCTCCCGGGAGACCACCTTTATTTTGACCGGTTTGGGCGTTGTGGTCAACCGGATCTCACGACTTACTGCAGCGTAACTCGCATCAGACGGGGTGAACGTACAGACGAGGTAATTCTGGCCAGCGCGCGCAATCCGCTGGTAGGTCCACGCACCAGCCACCGGGGGAACCTTTGAGCAGGGCTGTGCGGTTGCGTCTGCCGCACCGTATTCAACCGCAACCTGGTCCACCCACTCCAGTCTCAGCTGCCGCTTCGGCGCCACGGGAGCCGGCATCCGGGGCCAGGCCGGACAGGAAACACTGCTTTCCACGAGCTCCAAGGAGAGTTGCCAGTCGCCTGCCTGTGGCTTCACAGGCTGCATTCTTCCGAGGCGGGGAGCCACCACCGGCGTGAACGAAAGCGTCACCTGCTCCGGGAGCACCTCCCCGGAAAGCAGCACCTCGGTCAGAACCGGCCCCAAATCCGAACAATTCTGCTCCGGCCAGCCGTTCCTCGGAAGCCAGCCGAACAGACTATTTGTCAAACTCCCGTCCGATTTTTTACCCCGGACATAATACCAGCTATCATCGGGATTTACCGCTCCTTCAGAAAGATTGGGCACTTTGAGGGACGCCTTCCAAATCCGGGTGCCACGGGTGAGAGCGTCCATGAGTTCGCGGGTCACCTGGAATCGAATTTCTGTCGGGTTCCGCGGGTCGTGGGAAAATATGGTTGCGGGATTCCGGCTTGTGAGAACGGGAGTCGGAGCGATCCGCGTGGGGCTGTTTGGAAGGACGCCGGCCGGCGCATATGGCTCCGCGACAGGCACACCCACTTCCGCGAGGTACTGGCGAGCCCTCTGGTAGGGAGTCTTGGACCTGTCGGGATTCGTCCTACTGACCAGCACCTCCAGCCGGCCCACATCGACGCGTCTCACGTTGTCCGTCGCCACCCTCTCATTCTCCGCCGCCATGTTGCGGGCTTTGACCCATGCACTGTCATTCAAAGAGCGCTGAGCCACGTTTTTTTCGGCCTCAGTCAACACATCCTCCGCCTGCGCGCCCTTCGGATACAAATTGTCCTTGGCCAGCCCTTCGAAGGTCAGCCTCGGGTCCGTCAGTGAAACGCAACGGCTCCATTGACCCCCGGATTTCGCCGGGAGATCATAGCCGCGGTTGTTGTGGACCCGTATCCCCTCTTTTGTGGAGAAATCGCCCGCCCCGCTCCGGGCGCAAACGTCCACCGAGACCGCAGTCGTCCAGCTTGGGGTATCCTGCCGGGTTCGGACAGCGGTGTTGTTCAGAAATTGAACATTCCTTGCTGGCGCGCGCCCGTTCTTTTCCTTGTTGAACTCGGCGAGAGCAAACTGCGTCTTTTCCACACCCACCACCAGATTGGAATGGACGGTGATGGAATCGACGAGATTCATGAGTTCGTTGGAAACCACGATGCCGGCACCACATCCAAAGACAACGTTGTTGTAGACGGTTATCTCCTGGTTGATGCCCTCGTACGAGTCGATATAAATCCCCGCCCTTCCAATTGCCGGATCGGTCTTCACGCCTGGCGAGATGGGAGGCAGGACCTTTACAGGCAACACCTGAAGACCGTGCACCACGTTGTCGTGCACCGCGATAAACCGGGAGCCACTCACGCCAATCCCCTCACCGCCCTTATTCACTGCGACATTTTCCCGGTCGCAGACCTCGTTGAATGCCACCTCGATGTTCTCAGAGGCTTTTACCGTGATGCATTCGCCGGAGCCCCGACTCACAGCGTTCCTCACCACGTTCCCAATCACCGACGACTCTCTGCAGGAGGTCAGCCGGATCCCATTTTTGTCGGGCCCTTTCTGGGTGGTGCCCACCTGGTTCTCTTCCACCCTCACGCCACTCGCGTTCTCGACGACAACACTGCCGGCACCGCCCGTGAGCACATTTCGGAAAATGCGGACATCGCGGCCCCCCTCTACTTTGATACCGACGTCCTTGAGCGGCAGGCATTCCACAGAAACATAGTTCACTTTCGTGAGCTGCACCTTCGTAAACTTAAGATCCGTGCTTTTCACCCCTGGTGCAATCGTCAAGCGCAGCCGATTCACCGTGCTCCGGCTGGAATGGTTATGGTCATCCGCTTTAAGATCCAGCTCGTATTGACCGGCCCCGAATTGAATCTCGGAAACGGTGCCGGCCTTGACTCCGCCCAAGGCCTGGGTGAGGTCGGCCTGTGACCTGACGGTCACCGTTTTCAGGGAGGCTGCACGAGCCACTGGTGGTGCAGCGACGGCGGGCGCCGCTTCCAGCCATAGCGGCCCAGTCAGCCGTGTGAGCATGAGGCAGCAGGCCAGGTGTTTCAGAATGCGTGGGGCAGGCGTCTTGGCGATGCCTGTCGCCCCGGTGGGATTTAGGTTCATGGGAGGTTTGGTTCTGGGTTGGCTGCCCGCCGCTCTTGACGGTTTCCGTCTGCGGCGGGAAACGAGTTTCATTGGGAGGTGCCCCCCCCCACTTGCAGACTGCAGCATTTTTGAATACCGCAGACCTGTTCGATGTTTTAAGGGGGGCGCAGGATCTGTGTCGCGATTTCAAACCTTAATGGCTCCCGACGTTTTTTCATTCCCCCTTTCGGGTGAAACCCGCGAGGGGGCCCTCCATTTGTGGCGCCGCCACAGATTGCATTGGAAGAGGCTGCAGGCCATCGGAGGGAACGCCAAGCCCCCCGGAACTCACTCTGAGTGCTGTGCTACTCACACGCAGAAACCTGCACCCATGGGGAACGCTGTAGAGCCTCCTTTCAGAAACTCAGGGACAGGGTACGCCCTCGCGTTCAGGGGCTTTGAGGATATCAATGCGGGAACAGTGCACGGGGAGTCCCCCTCACCACGAAACGCGTTGCCCGGAGCCCGGCGCCCATGGCCGACCACGTCGCCACCGTGGCCGAATCGATAGGCCTGGACATCGCGCACATCGAACATCTTCCCTCCGGGAGCCCCTTCACCGTCGCAGACAAAGGCAGACCGGTGCTCGAACTCTTTACCTGAAACTGCCCGAAGAACCAAGTCGACCCAAGGAGCGAAGCCCCTGACCGGGATTGCTTCAATCCACTGCAAAAAATCGGCTCCAAGGACTTGGCCGGCCGGGTCGGATCGACCAGATCTCATCCGCCGTTGCTGTCTGTGCGCACTGCGTGGCAAAGAGCTCCGCGCTGGCTGGGGGGGCGGTGATTTTGAAAAAATCCAAAAAGATGATTTCCCTCATCTTGAGAGGGCTTCGAGCACCGAATAATACGCAGGCTTCGGCTGGCCCGCGGTGTCAAACATCAGGGGGTGCAGTGGTTTCACGGTCTCCGAGGGGAGATCGTTCAGCCAAGTGTACTTGTCGTACAACCCCCACTGGAGAACCCCTTTGAAACGCGGTTGAGTCCGGCACGCCTGGAGAATCTTTGCATACACCTCCGCCTGACGCCGCAACGAGGCGGGCGAAGCATCCTCCAGTTTCATGTCTAGTTCCGTGATGTAGATATCGAGACCCAAGTCGGCAAACCGCTGCATATTCGCCTTCAAACTCTCCACATTAATTGTCCCTGGCACCCACCAGCCATCCGCCCCCTCCTTGCTCAAGTGCATCTGGAATCCCACCGCGTCCACCGGCACCTTCCGTGACTTGAGCCCTTTGAGCAGGCTGTAGATGAAGTCTGACTTTCCATTTATTTCTGAGTTCGCAAAGTCATTGTAGATCAGGACCGCCCCGCGGTCAGCATTTCGGGCTGTGGTGAAAGCCTCTTCGATATACGCCGCCTCCGGCTTCCCATTCTGCGCAAATGCCTTCTGCCAAAGGTTGCGGGTCAACCCCCACCCGTTGGTTGTGGCCTCGTAATCCACCGCCTCGTTCACCACAATCCAGGAACGCACTTTTCCGAGGTAATGCCCAACCACCGAGGCGACCTGGTTCTTCATTGCGACCCGCAGCGGCTCCCATGCCTGCTTTACCTCCAACTGCTTGACCCATTCGGGCAAGGTCGCTGGCATCGCATAAACCAGCGGTGTTCCCTGAACCGCCATACCCGCCTTCTGCGCGTACTTCATGGTGTAGTCGGGATAAAACCAGTCGTAGTGGTTCGGCTTTAAAGTAATGCTCGACATGAAAACCGGCATCGCCACCACGTTAAACTCGCGCGCCGCCACCCGGTTCAGCAAATCCGTGTATGGCCCGACCGTCGCACGGCACTTCGGATCCCCCTCCCGCAGAAACCAGTAGTGCGAGATGAAGAACCCAACCCCAAGCCCATGCCGATCCGCAGCCTGCCTCAGGGTTTGTGCCCCCCCCTGCGACTTTGCCAGCGGCACCTGCCCCATCACCCCTTGCCAAAACCCTCCCAAAAAAACTGCCAGAAACGCGGAGCCCATATGCCTGTGCCACCTGGAATACGGTGAAGAGGTCCCCATACGCGCAGTAAAGTAGCACCCTTAAACTGGGCCCTCAAGAAGTCTCAAGATCGGTCCGAAGTCGCCACGCTCGCTCCCTCCGCCCACCAACCCGCGCCGTTTTCACACGGCCGCTCTCGATTTACCTGCGTGTCGTTTTTCGGGCTCCGAACGACTCTTCCAGCCGATTCGGCATGCTGAGGATCTGCTGTGGTTAGCAGCCGCCTTGTCGCTCTCCGCTCCGTCCTTGGCTCCGGCTGACCCCATCGCCTCGTCAAGCGCCGCTGGCAAAAACGCGGATCGAGTCAAAAGGTTGTAAGGCATCCAAAAAATGACCACCGTCTCCGAGTGCGTGTGCCACCAAATCTCACGATTTGAGGGACACCCCTGCGTCTGCACCTTTCCCTGCACTGGCGGATGATGCAGGACCATCTCATCATCGAACCTTGCCCTCCCATCCCATGCGTATCCCCCCAGTCCCCCGCACCTTCTGGAGTCTTTGTCTGGCTGTTGTTGCTGTCGCCGCCCCTCTCCACGCCGGGGAATCCACCGCGCCGCAGTTCCAATCCGATTCCCGCGTCTGCTTTATCGGCGACAGCATTACCGCGGGCGGTGTCTATTCCACCTACCTCAAGATTTTCTATGCCACCCGGTATCCCGACCGGGAAATCGCATTTTTTAACGCCGGCAAATCCGGGGGAAGCGCCGGAGACGCCGTAAACCGGCTGGCATGGGATATCTTGGTCCATCGTCCCACCGCAGCCACGGTTTCGTTTGGGATGAACGACATGAGCCGGTTGCATCTGGGCATCAGCGGAACCCCAGAAGCGCTGGAGCAAGCTATTCAAGAGCGAATGAAATCCGTGGAAACGAACTACAACACGCTGCTCGACGCTCTGACCAAAGCGAATGTCACACTGACTCTGATCGGCCCTTCGCCCTACGACGATACGCTTCAGGTCGAAACCAAGATCGAGCGTTCCAACGTGGCCATGGCCCGGTGGACCGCGCGGATCGCGGAAATCGCCAAAAAACGCGGCGCGGGTTTTGTCGACATGGGCGCCGCGCTCAACCCGGTGAACCAACGCCTTCAGGCCGTGGACCCCGCAGCCAGTATCGTGGGCAAAGACCGGGTCCATCCCGGGCCCGCCGGGCATCTGGTGATGGCCATGGCCATTCTCAAAGCTCAGAATGTGGCTCCCGAAGTTTCCCGGATCCAGGTCGATGCCAAGACCGGCAAACCCGGTCCTCTGATCCACTGCACAGTGGAAGCGGTTCGGACCAGCGCGCAGGGAGTCGAGTTTCTCTGCCGTGAGAACGCTCTGCCCTTTGTTTTGCCGCAGGAAAGTGGAACGCAGGCATTCTGGGGCATCGCGGAGAAAGCGGCGGCCCAGATCCAGTTGGCAGGCGGACCGGAACTGATCCCGTTTCAGCGCGAGCTCAACCGCGAGACGCTGCATGTCACCGGACTTGAGTCGGGGCGCTACCAAGTCCGGATTGATGAGCAGTGGATTGGCGAGTACGGGGCCGAGGAACTTGCCGAGGGCGTCAACCTGTCTGAAAATCCAAAGACTCCGCAATACACCCAAGCGCTGGCTCTTGCAAAATCGCTGGAGGCCGTTCGTGGGTTGGAGGGTTCGTTTTTCCGACTCGTCGCCCATGTCCGGGGCAGTTTCCTTGAACCTGCAAAGGTGGACATCCAAGACGATGCTGCCGTGGAACACTGCCTGCGAGAGGCGATTGCGAAACTTCCACCTGATAACTACGGCCGCGCCATGGCGGAGCGTTATCTCAAGACCGTGCCCGGCCAGACAGCCGGCAAACTCGAGGAACTCGAGAAATTGCTCCTCCAAATCCGAGAGCAGCGCGTGCTCAAGCCCCACCGGTTCAGCGTGACCCGCAAATCGGAAGGCTAAGTACTCCGGTTGGACGTCCGCCAGCGGTGCAGTTGGTTCCGAAGCTAACCACCACCCGCCCGCTGCTCAGCACAACAAACCTTCAGCGCCCTTTGCCCGCCGGTTTCCCATCCACCCGGTTCTCCCGGAACAACCGGTCGACCTGCACATGGTCCAAGGCACATCCGAACACGTACACCTCGTCCACCCCGCCCCGGAACCCCTTCACCGCTCCGGAGATGTTCCGTCCGAGCCAGACTCCCCGATTGGGTCCCTGAAGGTCTGTGTTCACCTCCATCACCGCTTTTCGTGCGGCGGGCTCGAGCCTGCCGTCGACGTAGAGCAGGACATGCGTGGAAATATCCGCGCCCGGTCCCCCGTAGAGCACCACGGCACAGTGGTGCCAGTTGCCATCCCGCAAATCGGTGGTGCCCACCACCGGCGCCCGGTTCACCCCCACCCGCAAACGGCCAATCGGCCCCTCCGCCTCCGCAGGATTGATTGAAATCTGCCAGGCCGATCCCGGCTCCGCATGGCTCCCCCACCCGATCACGCCGTAGCCGTGCCCGACATCAAAATCGGCAGGCACTTTCACCCAGAAGGCCACCGTCCGCGCATCAGACCCGCCAATTCCTGGAAAATCGCTGCGGGCATAACTGCCTTCCCCCGTGAACTCCACGCCCTGGCCAAAACGTCCCGCCACTCTGACAGGCAACCCCAGCGCAGCCGTGACCCGCACCAACTCCAAGTCCCGGATCCCATCCGTCCCTGCCAAGTCCCGGCCACGGTCGGGAATCACGGACTCGGTGCCCTCAAAATCCCAATGCACATACCCGGTCTGGTTCTCCGGGACCGGCGGCAGAGTGCGCACAAACGCGCCCCGGTTGGACGCGAGGCGCAGAGGCGCATCGGACAACCGCAACGCCTGGTCACGTTCGAGCCGCACCTTGCCGCCTCCGGCACTCGGATGGGCCTCCACAACGCCCTCCAAGACATGGACTTCCATCCCCTCTTTGTCCCCGACGGAGACGCCGAACTCCGTTCCCAGATCCACAAGTTTACCGCCCCGCCCTTCGATGGTGAACCCGTGAGCCTTTTCAGGCACCCGCGCCACCACCCGCCCTCGTTCCAACCGGGCGCTCCACCCGTTCTGCACCCAAAGTTCCGCAGGCCCCTCCACAATCACCTGCGCCCCGCACCCAAAACGCAACTCCACCAGACCCGACTCCAGAGAAATCTTCCGGCCCGGTTCAAACTTCTGGCCGGGTTCAAGCGCCGCCCAGCTTTCCACCCGGAGCACCTCTGCCCCCTGGGGTTTGCGCATCGCGAACCAGCCCGCGCCACAGACCAAAAGACAGGCCGCCAATTTCAACCAGAACCCTTGTCGTCTCCGGGCCACGACCCGCGCCTTGACGCGCTCGGCGAACTCCGCCCCGCCTCCTGCTGCAAGCCCCATCAACACCTCCCGGCGCAGCATCTCGCCCCCGGGATCCCGTGCAGCAACACCCAGCAACCTTTCCACCAGGACATGTTCACCCAAACGCGCCGCCAGTTCAGGATCCCGCCGGCACTGTTCCACCAACCGGCTCAGATCGGCCGCGCCCAGTTCCCCGGCAACCCCCCGCGCCAGAAGTTCCTCCTGTTCCTCACTGTTTTGGCCGTTCGGTTCCATGCGTTTCTCCCAAGTTTCAGGCGGTTTTGAGCCGACCGTTCATGCACGCCGCAAGCGCGCTCCTGAGCCGGTGCAACCGCATGGTGAGTGCCGAGTGCCGCGTCCCATGCCTCTCGGTCAGTTCCCGGATCGACAACCCCTCCCCGTACCGCGCTTCCACCAAGGCTCGGGCTTCGGGATCCATCTCCCCCAAACATTCCCGCAGCGCCTCGGTGCGAGTGTCTTCCCGGGCCACCTCGCACAAACGTTCCACCTGAACTCCAATGAGTTCCTCCAGTTCCTGCTGGGCACCGACCGGTTCCGGACGGAATTTCCTCTGGTAATTGCGCAGCAGGTTCATCGCAATCGTCCGCAACCAGGGACCCAGAGGATCTCCCGGCCTGAATTCGCGGAGCCGACGGTGCGCCACCAAAAATGTCTCCTGCGCCAGGTCCTCGGCATGGTCCATGGACCCCAAACGCGCCGCCAGCATCCCGCGCACCCCCCGCTCATAACGCACCACCAACTCCCCAAATGCTTCCAAATCCCCGGATACGGAAGCCAAAACCAGCTCCGTCTCAGACAGCCCGCCGCGTTGCATCGTCGTCTCCATAGCTCCTATTCTTTTGATGTCTTGCCCCCTTTTTTCTGACACCGCGATTTTTTTGTGTGTCAAAACTGCAGTCTGGGAACATCCCCTTCCAAGAACCCCCCATTTTAACTCTCCCCCCTCCTCCGCCGTGTTGTTTTCCACCCACCATCCCACCATGCACCACCACCGACTCCGATTCATCCTCTGCCTGCTTCCCGTCCTTCTGGCGGGATTCGCCTCCTCCCTCCTCGCTCAGGCGCCCGCTGCCAGAATCCAGGATGTCTCTCCCGACAAAGCCACGGAGCTGATTGCCAAACAAAAACCGCTCATTTTGGATGTCCGCACCCCGGAGGAGTTCGCCGACGGCCATTTGGCGGGTGCCGTGAACATCAGTTCTGCGGATCCTGAGTTTTCAAAAAAGATCGCGGCACTCGACCAGACGCGCCCGGTTTTGGTGCATTGCGCCGCCGGTGGCCGCAGCCGGCGGGTTTTACCAGCGCTTGAGGCACTGAAATTTCCATCCATCCATCATCTGGCAGCCGGATTCAACGGCTGGCTGGATGCCGGCAAACCTGTCCAAAAGTAACTCCCATCGAACCCCATATCATGACCCCTCGCTTCTCCACCCTGCTCCTGCTGGCCACGGCTTCCACCGGATTCAGCGCATCCGACCTCCTTGTTGAAACCGAGAGTTTCAAGAACCCAGGCGGCTGGGTGCTGGACACCCAGTTTGTCTCGATCATGGGTTCCCCCTACCTGATGGCTCACGGCCTCGGGACCCCGGTCAAAGACGCGTCCACCACCGTCCAGTTGCCTGCCCCGGGCAAGTACCGGGTCTGGGTCAGGACCAAAGACTGGGTTGCCCGCTGGAAGGCGCAGGGCGCTCCCGGCAAGTTTCAGGTGCTCGTGAACGGCAAACCGCTGACGCCCACGTTCGGGACCGAAGGCGCCGACTGGCACTGGCAGGATGGCGGTTCTTTTGAAGCCACCTCCAACTCCCTCGAAGTCGCCCTACACGATCTCTCCGGCTTCAATGGCCGCTGCGATGCCCTCTATTTTGCCAAGGAAGGCTCCGCCCCCCCTCCCAATGATGCCAGCCTCACCGCATGGCGCCTCGAAAAACTCGGGTTCCCCGCCAAACCCTCTGTCGAGGGCGAGTTTGATCTAGTGGTCGTGGGCGGCGGGTATGCCGGTATGGGATCGGCCATTTCCGCCGCACGCATGGGTTGCAAGGTCGCCCTGCTTCAGGACCGCGCGGTGTTGGGCGGCAACGGCTCCAGCGAAGTCCGGGTCTGGGCCAAGGGCGGCATCCGACGCGGTCTTTATCCCAACATTGGCGAAATCGTGGAAGAATTTGAGGACCAAGCCAAGGCCTCCCCGGGAACCTACGAGGAGTTTGGGGACGCCAAGAAAGAAGCCGGGGTTCGGGCGGAAAAGAAC
>CAIURC010000070.1 GCA_903901425.1 uncultured Spartobacteria bacterium
CCCGGCGGGAACTGCCTGTGTACGACGGCAACGGAAACGTGGAACGTGTGGTGACGGAGACCGGGGAAGTGTCGGCCCGGTACGAGTACGGGCCGTTTGGGGAGGAGATCACGCGGCGGGGCGTGGGAGCTCAACCGTTCCGGTTTTCCACCAAGTACCACGACGAGGAAACGGGCCTGTTGTACTACGGGCACTACGCCCCCCCGTTGGGGCCGCTGGCTGAGCAAAGACCCCATCGGGGAACGGGGCGGGGTGAATCTGTATGGGATGTGCGGGAGTGATCCGGTTAACTTCAGAGACCTCCTCGGCTTCTGGACGCAACTCGATAAGAAGATGGCTAGAGCAACTTTCGAGGCTGAGAAGGGCGATACGATCCAGACTCTCGCAGCAAAGCGGGGTCTTACGGATTCTGCCTGTCACAGTTTTCAAAGATCTTCTTGCCACGCGTGATAGCAAGAAGGTCCTTTGCCAGTAATGAGGCGATTTTGGAATTTGCGGTAAGGTCTGGCCCAGTTTTCGGGGGCCACCATAGAAGTCATGGCTTTCTTGACGGAGATGCACAGATGTGGCACTTTCGTGTCATGGCAAAAACAGCGATACTCCGCGCCCGTGTGGATTCCGACAAGGTGACCGCTGCCGAGCGGGTGTTTTCTAAACTGGGGATCTCGGTCGGTGACGCGATCAATCTCTTCTTGGGGCAAGTCTGCATCCAAAAGGGCATCCCGTTCGCGTTGACCACACGCGCACATCTTGACCTGAGCAATGCGACTCTCGAAGAAATCGAGGATCGCTATGCTGAGCGGATACCCAATGCGGAAACCGCCGCTGCCCTGAACGAGCGACCTGCTCGGCGGTTCAAGTCGGCATCGAGTGCCTTGCGTTCGCTCGGAAGCTGATGCGCGAGATCACCCTCACCAGCCAGTTTAAACGGGACTACAAGAAGCGTTCCCATGACCGCTCCCTAGTGGGTCTCGTGGAGCAGACTGTTGAGCTTTTGGCTGCTGGAAGGTCGGTGGAGGCGAAGCTGCGCGATCATCCCCTCAAAGGGGGATACGCTGGTTGCCGGGAGTGCCACATCAAGCCTGATCTGCTCTTGATTTACGTCCAGACCGCTGACGAGTTACGCCTGATTCGTTTGGGGAGCCACAGCGAGTTGTTCGCCTGATCGCCCAATTGACACGCCTGCTCCGGCGTGTCCGCATCCGCCAAAGCCGGCGTTCACGCTGACTCGGGGAAACTCGACGCAGCTCTGCTCAAAATCCAAGGCACGATGCTGCGCCTCCAGAAGGAACAGGTCTTACTGACGACCGAGGAGGAGTGGCGCTAAGGGGGGGGGGGACAATTGTTTGAATTGCTGAACGGCCAGATGCTGGCTGGGGATACGACGCTCAGGGCCGGTGCACCACGCGCACTCTTGATTCAGGCGAGGCATGGGAGTGCGTATACAACCGGAGGAACGAAGTGATCCGGGGCATCAAAAAGAACGGCGCCACCCCGTTGGACGGCTATGATTTCGGGTATGGCGGGACCGGGAACCGGCGCTACGTGTGGGGATTGGATCTGTCAGGAGGCGAGGCGTGCGCGGGCGGAGTCCTCGGATGGGTGGCGTCAGTAAGGCCCGGCGCGCCGGCGGGTGCCCTTTGGGAACATCTTGTGGTTGACGGGAGCGAGTTGGGACGGAAAGCGGGGAAGTGTCGGCCCGCACGGGTACGAGCCGTTTGGGGAGGAGATCCCGCGGCGGGGCGTGGGAGCGCAGCCGTTCCGGTTTTCAACCAAGTGCCACGACGAGGAAACGGGCCTCTTGCACTGCGGGTTCTACGCCCACCACTGGGGCCGCTGGCTGAGCAAAGATCCCATCGGAGAACGCGGCGGGGTGAATCTGTATGGGTTCGTGGGGAATAATCCGGCTCTTTTTGTGGACATCCTCGGGCGGGTGGGATTTAGCCCGCCTGCGTTGCCCCATCCCGATAACGCATCAACCCATCTTGGAATTTACTTTCAATATCCTGCGTGCGTAAATGACGGGTGGACCCGGCACTGTGTGAACTCCTGTATCCTGCAAAATTTGTTGCATATGGGTTGGCTAACACAGTGAATCGCGCAAATGAATGGAGGGGATTTGCCGTGGGATACAAGGCGGGATCCAGCCGGTGTTGAAGCGAATCAAGCAGGGATAGATGAGGCTAATTTAGAGGGTATCGGTGTGGCATTCAGACAAAGTGTTCATTGTTTATACGAAATAAAATCGGCTCAAAACAGCCGCATGTCCGGTATTATGTCTGCCGGGCAGGACGAGCGTTTCGGATGTTCCAAAGTCAAATGAGAAAGACAATTAGGATTAGGAAGCTTGCCGTGGCGGCAGGAGTGGTTCTGGGGGTATGTATTATCCTTTGGTTTTCCTGCTCAGCCTATTGGGAGCGTAAATTCGAGGCCTCAGTTCACACTGCAAAAAAATGCACGAAGCTTCCAGAGATCCTATCCATTTTTGGGCCGCCGTATCGCGTTTCTTCTGTGTCCGCCCCTCAATTGGGGGGCCATCTTGTGGAGCAAAATGATGTGGAAGGGGATGTTTGGATATACGCTTTTATTTTGAGAAAAATGCCACCTGAATTTCTTGTTGTGAAGGTTCGTCAATCTGATGGGCGGGTGCTGAGTATTGGGAGAGACAAAAGCTAGAGTTTCTGGGTCACAGGGGGCATCCCACGATGCCCTGTCTGCTCCTTTCAACTCGGGTGTATTTTGTGCAGTGCAAGTCCCTCTCAGTCAAAGAGCGGCGGCTTGAAGCACGCGCACCCTTGGATTCAGGCGAGGCATGGGAGTACGAATACAACCGGAGGAACAAAGTGATCCGGGGCATCAGAAAGAACGGCACCATCCCGTTGGACGGCTGCGGTGTCGGGGAAGGCGGGTCCGGGTACCGGCGCTCCGTGTTTGTATTGGATCTGTCGGGAGCCGAGAGGGGCGCCGGAGGCGTCCACGGGTTGGTGGCGTCGGTAAGGCCCGGCGCGCCGGCGGATGCCTGTCGGGAGTTGCCTGTGTATGACGGGAACGAGTGGCGAAGGTAAGCGGGGAGGTGTCGGTCCGGCACGAGTACGGGCCGTTTGGGGAGGAGATCCCGCGGCGCGGCGTCGGAGCGCAGCCATTCCGGTTTTCAACCAAGTGCCACGACGAAGAACCGGGCCTGTTGTACTACGGGTACGACGCCCCCCAATGGGCCACTGGCTCAGCAAAGCCCACATCGGGGAACGGGGCGGGGTGAATCTGTGTGGGATGTGCGGGAGTTATCCGGTTAACTTCACAGACTTCCTCGGCTTCTGGACGCAACTCGATAAGAAGATGGCTAGAGCAACTTTCGAGGCTGAGAAGGGCGATACGACCCAGACTCTCGCGGCAAAGCGGGGTGTTACTGCGTCTGCCTGTCACAGTTTTCATAGATCTTCTTGCCACGCATGATAACAAGAAGGTCCTTTGCCAATGATGAGGCGATTTTGGAATTGGCGGTAAGCTCTGGCCCAGTTTTTGGGGTCCACCATATCAAGGTCCGGGATTTAGATGCCGCTGGATGAAGTCCATGGGTGTGATTGGCTGCGTCCGGTAGCCTTGGTTTGCGAGTGGTGCGAAATGCACGTCTTCGGTGATGACGTAGTCCGCATTGGCCGTGACCGCGCAATCGGCGAACTTGTTGTCATCGGCATCCGAAGGGATGAGCTGAAATTGGAAAGCCGGATTCACAAGGTGACTGCCCTGACGTTGCAGCACGAGACTCAGCCAGAGCATGAGCTTGGAGGCAAAAGCAGCACTGCCACGCTCGGCGGCGATCTCTTCATACTCCAGTAGGATCGGCACACTGACGGCCAAATGAATCTGTCCGGTGAGGATGGCCTTGAACAGTGGAGCGAAGGGTGATTGCCGAGCAATCGCGCTCAGCATCACATTCGTGTCCACGCAGACAATCATGGGCGATACGGGTGACGCTGCCGATGTTCACGGATGGCGGCCTCAATCAACTCAGGCTCCAATTGGCCGGTGGAACGCAGCGCCTCGGCATCGTCCATGAGCTCCTCACCGAGAGCACGGATCTCCAGTTCGAGCACAAACTTCCGCACCGCCTCCAGCGTCGCAGGACCCATCACAGCCAGTTTGGAGATGAGTTCGGGAAGCACATGAGCTGAGCTCTTCGTTGCCATAGGCAAAGTCTATCCCTCCAGCCATTTAAGGTCAAGCTGCACGCCGTGAGGCTGGCGCACCTCGATTTTGACGATGCCTGACTCGATGGGAGGCCACGCAACATAATTTCTGTAAAAAGGGAGGGGCTGGTATGAGGAGGGAGGTATTGAGTGTGGTTAAATTGGGAGGTATACTCCGCCGGTTTCCCAGTCTTCTGAGACTTCGATGTGGATGGCGGTGACGAGGCGTAGGACGGAGGCCTCGTTTGGGAAGAGGGAGGCGAC
>CAIURC010000071.1 GCA_903901425.1 uncultured Spartobacteria bacterium
ACCGGGTACTCACCAGCGTGGAGTTGTTGGTGATCGGGTTCGGGTTGGTGCCGTAAAAGACGTTTTTGATGAAGTTCACGTGGCCCGGCTTGCTGGAGCCAAAGTTGGCCTGACCCACGGCTGATTTGAGGTCGATCCGGGTGTTCGGCTGAAAGCTGACCCCGGAAAGATTGATGGTCTGGGCTTCCAGAGCGGTGCGGTTGGCGATCAGAGCGGTCTGCGTCAGACTCAAAACTCCGCCGGTGCGAACGCTAAGGATTCCATTGGCCTGATTGGCCTGCAAGGAAGTGGAGTAAATGATCGGCGTGCTCGGAGGTGCACCTGGGCTCACCACAAAACCTTGCACCCGGATATCGCCGCCGGCGGTGATGTTTAGGTCGCCCGAAGAAAAGAAGCGCGCTCCGTTGAGGAGCGTGATTTCTGGGGCGAAAATGGAAAGGGTGCCACCCGTGCTCGTTGCCGAGGATTCATAGAAGTTTTCAATTACAGAGCTCGACCCGTCCAGAAGGAGTTCGCCTCCTTTGTCTGGAAGTTTTCCTGAGCGGAGGTACTTGAGGAGACCATCGCCATAAGCTCCAACAAAAACATTGGGGGAGTCGACGGTGAGGCTGGCGTTTGGTTTGAAAACGATGCTGCCGCCCGCGATGAAACTCAGGTCCGCGTCCGCGGGATGGATTTCCACCTGCCGGTTGATCTGGATGTCCTTGCTTGAGAGGAAAACAAATGCACCCGAGTTGACCGGAAGAAAAACCAAGGGGCGGTTGCCGAAGGAGCTCTGGGTGGAGGGAGCCGCCGGGTTTCCAAATTCGAACGCGGTATTTTGCGAGGCAAACAGCGTGGCTTCTTCTGGAATGGAGAAACCGCCCGGAAAATCCAGCCTGGCGATTTTGCCCGGATCCAACGACGCAGCGTTCTGGTCGCCCACAATCGCGCGGAACACCGTGGGTGCGAACTCGGAGGTGCGTCCGGTGAAGAGTCTGCCGGAATTGAGTTGATCGGAAGTGACCGAGGCGTTGGTGCGGAGCGCGATGGCCAGAGGTGTGTTTTCTGGTCGGTTAAGTTGGAGCAACGCCTCCCGGGAGACCACGTCGTTCTGATAAGCCTTGTCGGCCTCATCCCCGGCCAGCATCCCGGTATCCTTGAGTTTGCCAGCGGCGATCAGCGCTTCCTGCTTGGCGATGGCGGCTTCGATCTTGGGGGCGGAGGGCAGGCTCTTCTTGAACCCACTGAGAAGCGCGGAGGTGGCAACCTGCTGGCTCAGTCGGAAAAACACGGGGTTGCTCAAATCCCCGCCCGGAAGCGCGTACACCATTTGGCCCGCGGTCAGGGTCCGCGTTTTGCCTGCGGCGGTCCGGATCCGGCCTTTGCCCTCAAGGAGCATCACCTTGAAGCCGCCGTTGTTGGTGGTGCCGACCAGAAGGGTGGTTCCCAACACAGAGGCGGTCACGGCAGCGGTGCGGATGTTGCCTCCGCCCTTGCCCGTGGGGGAGTTAAAAAGGATTGAGCCCCGCTGGAGGTTGATCTCGCGTTTTTCCGGTTCAAAGGAGAAGAGGGTGTTCGCACCAACCCGGGTGACCGTCTGGTCGGGAGCAACCATCTCAGCTCTGGAATCGGCGCCGGTGCGCATGATGTCGGGAACTGCGAACAGATCGTTGACCCGCGCGGCCTTTGCCGACTTGTCCTTGGGCTTGACCACTTGGACATCCTTAACCACCTGGGTGATGTTGGAGGAGGTCAGCAGTTCAGCGGCTGCCGCAGAATGGGCCGTTGCAGCCGCTGTGCAGAGCGCGATCACGCTGGAAACCACCGGACGAATGACGCAGGAGAGAGGACGGATCATAGGGATGAAGTCAGAACAATGCGCAGATGCAGGCACCCGGAATCGCGATCTTCTGGTCTAGGAACCCGGTCTAGAAACGCGGCGCCTGTCTATAGGCTGCGTGCTGAAAGTCAAACAGGAAAACTGGAGGTTCGCCTAGGGGATTTGAATCCCTGCCTCTCTCAATGCCTTTAGAAGTTGAAGAACGAAACTCGAGTCAAAAGCGGGTGCGGGCCTGTCAGGTACGGGCGCCCTGCGCTCGCGGGAACGCATTGCGGTGTCGAGCAAGGAGGCGTCCGTCCGCAGAACCTGGACCAACCGGTCCCTTTAAGTCAGAGTGTTCTGGTAGGCGGAATCCGCCTGATCTCCGGCGAGAATTCCGGTGTTCCTGAGTCTGCCTGCGGCAATCAGTGCCTCCTGTCTGGCAGTCGCCGCCTCAATTTTTGGGGCGGAGGTCAAAATTTGGAAGTACCAAATTCTGGTGGAGCCTAGGGGATTCGAACCCCTGACCTCCTCAATGCCATTGAGGCGCTCTACCAACTGAGCTAAGACCCCGGTCAGATCCGCGCCGGATTTCCCGGCGGGAGCGGGAAATTAACAGGAACCCTTGGGGAGGCAAGCGAAACCTTGCAGGGAAATTGCGGGCGCCTGCAAATCTGCATCCGCCTCAGGCGCACTCTTGCAATGGTGCATAGAGAACAACCGCCCGCGGAGGTGGGAGGCGGGGTGAAAAGGCCGGTTCACTTCCAGTTGCCAATGTCGTCAGCCGTGCCAACGGTGAGGTCAGCACCTGCCGAGAAAAGGTCATAGGAGCTCGGGTTGTGTTTTCCGGGCCTCATGTACTGGTATTCCTTGCCCCAAGGGTCGAGGGGGACTTCGTCCATCAGTTTTCGCCAGTTGGCCGGGCGGGGTTCGGACTGGGGTCTTTCCACCAGCGCCTTGATTCCCTGCTCAGAGGAAGGGAGCGATCCGCCGGACTCGTACACCATGAGCATGGAGCTGATGGACTGGATGTCGGCCCGGGCTTTGGTTTCCTTGGCAAAACTGACACTGTTTTTCATCTTGTTCACGGCGAATCCCAAAAGAAGCACGATGATGACAACAACCATCATCATTTCCATCAGGGTGAACGCGGCGTGGCGGTGTTTGGAGCGGGAGCGCATAAAATTCAGGGTTGGTTCGGATTCCGAAACTGTGTGGCTGGATATTTCAAATCGAGGGTCAGGGCGCGAATCACTGCGGTCAACGCCCCTTCGGGCAGCGCGATCCAAAGCTGGTTCAGACCGGCTTTCAATGCCGACCCGGGCACCGCGTAGTGCCCGGAAACCCAGCCCGCGTACTCAAACCGGGGTTGATTCTGAGTGGCCTGCCGGCGGGAGAGGTAGGCCGGGTCGGCAAGGTCCGGAAGTTGGAGTGCCGCATTTCCGGCCGCATGCTCGTTGAGAACCATCTCCGGGGTGTGGACGGGGTCCGCGCCGAGCACTTCAAAACGGAAGACTGCGATTTCCGGAACCCGTTCCAAGGTGAATTCAAAGAGGGCAGGGGCACCGGGCGCACAGGGGGTGGCAGGATTGGAAAGGGTTGCCCGGACTCTGCCTGAGAGGAAAGCATCGTCCTCAAGGGGTTGTTTTCCGGAAGAGTTCGCAAATGGATCCTGCAGCCTAGCGGGTGGCTCAAAATCCAGAGCATGGCGGACCTGGGATTTGGCAAGGGTGCAAACAAAAGCACCCAGAAGGTTGGATCCATCGCCTGGCACCGTGATCTCCAGGTAATCCAGTTCCAGAACCGGTATGCACAGCGACTCGGAGGTCGGAAGCCTCAGGCCAGCGCCCAGAGCGGGCGACACATAGAGCTGGCGGCCGGTTTCGGTGAATCCGGAAACCACGGGGGTGCGTCCCGGTTGATCCTCGAAAAACAGGCGGAGTTGGATTTCGGCATTCAGCTGGCCCAGTCGCCGAAGCCGGAGCCGTTGTGTGGTTTTCCGGGAGTCAGAAACATCAGAAACCTGCGTTTTTTCGACCGACTCCAGCCAGATGGGGTAGGCGGGTTTGGAAGGTGGTCGCTGGAAATCAAGGGTCACGGAGAACGGCGTGGGTTGAAGCCGGAGTTCCTGAGCCGGGAGCGATGCAGGTGAGCCGATTCCCCAGCAAAGGGCCAGTGCCAATCGGGTCGCGCAACGGGCAACCAGCCTGCGCAGACCGGTGAAACGGGTCTGTGCAAGAGGAAACAGGCTGGGAAAACTGTGCATCGGAAAGGGCCGTGGAGTGGAGGTGAAATTCGGTGGGTGCGGGGCGGGGGACGGCTCAGCCATGCAGGCTTCCGGTAAGACTAAACACGGCACTGAGGATGGCATAGACCACCATGCCGACGGCTGAGGCAATGAAAAGCATGACCACGGGAGGGATCAGTGAGGACGTGATTTGGACCTGTTTGTCGAGTTCGCGTTCGTAAATATTTGCGATCATCTGCATGGTCTCCGCGAACTTTCCAGACTGCTCGCCCACTGCGGTCATGTCGGCAAACAGCTCCGGGAAAAGTTGCTGTTCGGTGAGCGCCACGGACACCGCCGCCCCGTCCACTACCGCCCGGCGGACCTGAGTCATCCGCTGCCGGACCAGTTCGTTGCCAGAGATATCCTCAAGCAGTTCAAGGGCGCGGAGCAGGGTGACCCCGTTCTGCATCAGCGTGCCCAGCGTTCGAGCAAATTGGGTGTAGTAGCGGTGTCGCGGGATGGAACTGAGTACGGGCAGGTTCCACACGAACGTGTCCCAGGCGAGGCGGCCTGCAGGGTCCCTCGTGAAAATTTTAAACATGCTGTAAGCGCCGAACCCTCCAAGAAGCGCCGCCCACCAGTAGTCCGAGAGAATCCGGTTGGCGTCGATGAGGACCATGGCGGGACCCGGGAGGGTCTGGCCGCTCTGTTTGAAAAACCCCAGAAGCTGCGGAACCATCACCTTGATGAAGGCCAGCACCAGGCCGAAGCCCACCACCACCAAAAGACTCGGGTAAACCATCGCCTGCTGCACCCGGTCCCTGAGCGCTTTCACATCGCTCAGATGCTTCACCAACCGGTTGAGGATGTCGTCCAAGGCGCCGCTGGCTTCGCCTGCCGACACCATGTTCACATACAAAGACGAGAAGATGGCAGGGAACTCCCGCATCACCTGCGAAAGGCTTCGGCCCTCCACCAACCCCTGATGCAGCGCCTTGGAAAGTCCGGCCAACTTGGGATCTTTTAACCGGCGCACCATGATGCCCAGCGCTTCGTCCAAAGTCATCCCCGCCGACAGCAGGTGCGCCAGTTGTTCTGTAAACAAATAAAGCTGGTTGGTTGTCAGCTTTTCCTTCCCCCCAAGACCCTCAGGCGACGCACCGCTTTTTCCCGCTGAAGTTCCAGCAGCAGGCGCGGGTTTTTTCGGTGCCGGACCAGCAGTTGGCGGTTCCCCGGGTTTCTTCGCCCCACCGCCCACCGCAGTTGCCGGTTCCGGTTTCCGGTCGGGGGCACTGCCGGCTTTCAGGCCGCTGGAGGCCGGTTCTTGGACTGGGGCAATTTTGATGGGGAATCCAAACGAGCGTTCGATCTGCTGAATGGCAGAGGACCGGTCAGGACTGGACACGGTTCCTTCGCTCAGCTTGCCGTGAGCATTGCGAGCGACGAAGGAGAAAAGGGGCATGCGCCGACGATACTAAGCGAGAGACGTCGGCTTGCAAGGGGGATGATGGTATTATCAGGGCGTGTCCCTGCTCTGGAAAGCCGTTCCGAAGCCGGACCGAAGGAGGGAGGAACTCAGGACCCCGGGAGTGCCCGGCGCAAATTCCAGAGCAACGCCTTCAATCCTAACTCGTGCACATTGAACGGTTTGCACACAAACTCGTTGCCGCCGCTCAGGTTGGACTGAACCCGGTTCGGGAGATCGGTCAACCCGGTCAGAAAAACCACCGGGGTGTGTTGGTGCAGGGGCAGCGCCCTCAACTGACGGCAGAATTCGAGCCCACTCATCGAGGGCAGGCCGATGTCGAGCAGCACCAACCCGAAAAAATCCGACTCTGCCAGAGTCAATCCCTTTTCCGCCGTGAGTGCGGGCATGGCCGTGAGTTCGACAATTTCGAGAGCGGCGCAGATCAGTTGGCTGGTGTTCGGGTCGTCCTCCACCACCAAAACAGGCGGGAGGTCCTCCGGAGAGTGCGTACGGACAGGGTCCAGCAGCGTGCTGAGAAGATCCGCTCCCTGCGCCAAAGTTCGGTGGATGGAGGCTGGGGCCGGTGCCGGTTGGAACCGTTCAAACACAGTCTGGAGGATTGCCTTCGCGACTCGGAAGATCACCCCGGGTTCGGCCACGCCGGCCAGAAGTGCCAGGGAATGGGCGTGGAGGAGTTGTTCGGCAGGGACCGACTCGGGGCCCGATGGATGAGAACTCCCGCGCAAAGCCGCCTGAAAACGGGTCAGCGATTCGTGAAGCCCGTCCAAGACCTGTTTTTGAAACTCAGGCTCGGTGCCTGCCAATTCCCGGCCGGGCAGGATTTCATCGACGAGCACCGCCAGTGCTTCCCGGACAGGACTCTGGGTGGAGAGGGCTGGGACACCGAGACTTCTCGCGGTGCGCGCCAGAGGCTCAAGTGGGGTTGGAAGGGCATGCACGGGAATCTTGAGATTTGTGCACTGCTCCAGAAACGGCAGGAGCAGGGGGCGCATGGGATCCGAGAAGAAGACGGGGTCGATGAGAACGGCCTCGGGACGCGTGGCGTCGGGCAGGCGGATGGATTCCAAGGCCGGAGACAACTCGAGGGTTGAGAACCCTGTCTGCCTAAGGACATGGCTGTACCACCCGGCAAGAACCGGATCATGAACGAGAAGACAAAGAGGATTGGACATTCCTGAACGGTGGCTGCCCTCATCCTGCACGGGCAGGGGGAGGCGTCAAGCGGTGGGCAGCCGAATGCGGCCCCGGGAGTCCCTCCCCGCAGAAGGGGGGCAAGCCGTGTGCGGCATCGTGACAAAAAAAACTTGAGCCCGCTGGTGGACTCCATTAGACAGGCAACCCTCCTTCGCGGGCTGGCTTGTCTGCGGAGGCGCTCACGCGGTGAATACCGCTCGGGCCGACACGGATGAGTAGCTCAATTGGCAGAGCAAGCGACTCTTAATCGCTAGGTTCTGGGTTCGATTCCCAGCTCATCCACGTCCTTCCTCTGGAATCTGGGGCGCCTGAATTTATTTGTGGGGGTGGGGGGTTGCGCTGCGGCGTGGACGGTGCGTTTGGTGAGGATGCATCGTACACCATCGAATTCGGCTGGGAATAGGGAAGCGGAGCGGAAACTAGATCGGGAAATGGGACGGGAAATGGGACGGGAAATGGTTCTGGTTTTGCCTGAGAATCTTCCGGTGATTGCGCTCAAATCCATGGGGGATCCAGTGGATTCGGAACGAGACGGGCTCCGCGTGCTCGTGGAGCGGCACCGCGGAAGAGGCAGGGACCATGAGAAATACGACGTTTGGATGGCCAGTCTGGGGCCGAGCGAAGGTCTGTTGAGAGACTGGGCGGAAGGGGAGTTGGATCCCGGATTATTTCTGCGGAGATACCGGGAGGAGTTGTTGCTGGTTGGCGAGATTGACCAGCGGAACACCACGGTAAAAAACCATGGGCAGAAGTTTACGCTTCGGCTGTTGCGGGAGATTGGCCTTCGGCTGGGTGTCACACTGCTTGGGCATGGCGCAGTGGGGCGCGAGGGCTGTCATCTGGGCGTGCTCCGGGAAATGATTGAGCAGAGCGCATTGTGAACGCGTTCCGGTAAATCAGCAGGTTGAGCAACTCAACTGGACTGGCCGGCGGCGTGGGTGGGTTGAGGCCGGACACCCAGCCGCCCGAGAGGCCGGACGGTTTGAGGGCGCCGGATCTTCCGACAACCCGCTTGTCAGGGGGGGGAGCAAACCTATACTTGATCGGATGGATGCAGCAGTGCGCGAACGGATTTACGAATTTCTGGCCAAGGAAGGCCTGAGGCGGACCACGCAGCGGGACGCCATCATCGGGGCGGCATTCAGCACGACGGAACATTACACCGCCGAGGATTTGCTGGTCATGGCCCGGAAGATCGATCCGACCGTTTCGCGCGCCACGGTCTACCGGACCCTCCCGTTGTTGGTGGAGTGCGGTGTTCTCAAAGAGATGGATTTTGGGCGGGACTTCAAGTTTTACGACCCGAACTACCTGGAGCATCCCAACCACAACCATCTCATTTGCGTGGACTGCAACAAGATCGTGGAGTTTGAGGACGTGCACATCGACACTCTGGAGACCTGCATCAGTAAACGGCTTGGGTTTACCGCCGAAAAGAAGACGATCCGGATTGAGGCGCGCTGTGACGAGCTCCGGGAGAAGGGCAGTTGCACGCGGAACAACCGGGGCGGAAGACGCTGATAGGCCGGGTGGGCGTCTCAGGATTTTAACGGAAAAAGGACACAAACAATCATGTGGAAAGGGCGTTTCAAGGAGGAGACCGCGGCGCTGCTGCAGCGGTACAGTGAATCGGTGAGTTTTGATTGGCGGCTGTGGCGACACGACATCGAGGGGTCGATCGCGCATTCGGCTGCGTTGGAGAAGGCGGGGCTGCTCACCGGGGCGGAACGGGAGTCGATTGTGCAGGGGTTGCGCGAAATCGGGGCAGAGATCGAGGCGGGCAAGTTCCCGTTCCGGCAGGAACTCGAGGACATTCACATGAACATCGAGTCGGAGCTGACCCGGCGGATTGGTTCGGCCGGCGGAAAGCTGCACACGGCTCGGAGCCGGAACGACCAGGTCGCGCTGGATTTGAGGCTCTACCTCCGGGAAGAGTGCGGTCAGATTGTTGGGCTCCTGCGTGGGCTTCAGCGGGCGTTGGTTGGGTTTGGCCGGCGGAGCGGTCAGACGGTGATTCCCGGCTACACCCACCTGCAGCGGGCGCAACCGGTCTATTTCGTGCACCATTTGCTGGCCTACGTGGAAATGCTGGAACGGGATGCCGGCCGGGTTGCGGACTGCCGGAGCCGGATGAACGTGTGTCCGCTCGGGTCGGGAGCGATTGCGGGTTCCACGATTGTTTTGGACCGGGAACTGGTGGCAGGTCTGCTGGGGTTTGATGGGGTCACACAGAACAGCATGGACGCTGTCAGTGACCGGGATTTCGCCGTGGAACTGCTTTCGGCGCTCGCGCTGGTTGCGGTGCATCTCTCGCGTTTGAGCGAGGATGTGATTCTGTGGGCCTCGAGTGAGTTCCAGTTTGTCACCATTGGGGACGCATTCACAACGGGGTCCTCGCTGATGCCGCAGAAGAAGAATCCGGATGTTGCGGAGTTGACGCGCGGAAAGGCAGGGCGCGTGATTGGTAGCCTGATGTCCCTGCTGACCACTCTCAAGGGGCTGCCGATGACTTACAACCGGGACATGCAGGAGGACAAGGAGCCGGTGTTCGACGCGGTGGATACGGTGAAGGCAGCGCTCGAAATTTTTGCAGCAATGGTGGAGGAAATGTCCGTCCGTTCGGATGCCTGCGCTCGTGCGGTGTCGGACCCGAATCTGTTGGCGACGGATCTGGCAGATGAACTGGTCAACCGGGGGGTTCCGTTCCGGAGCGCCCACGAAGTGGTCGGGCGGGCTGTGGCGCTCTGTGGCGAACGTGGATGCGAACTCACCGGACTCAGCGTGGCGGATTACCAGCGGCTGTCCCCGGCTTTTGGCGACGACGTGCTTTCAGTGCTCGATCTGGAGAGGTCCATGGCCGCCCGGAAGTCCATCGGTGCACCCGCGCCCGGGAATGTTGCGGCGCAACTTGAACGCTGGGAAACAAGGCTCTCAGAGGCCTGAAGCGAATGCCGTTCCACGGTTTTATCCGGGAGGAGGATGGATGGGAGCGTGTGGGTGGAGACGCGCTGCTGAGCACCCCCTATTTGGAGGTCGAACGGGTCATGGTGCGCACGCCCACACGGTCCGAGCCGATCCCATGGACCGTGGTGTACCGGAAGGCAGCGGTGGTGGTGGTGCCACTGACCAAAGACGGAAGGTTTGCGATGGTGCGTCAGGAGCGAGTCCCGGTCCGCGCGAGCCTCTGGGAGTTTCCGGCGGGTCAGATCGATCAAGCGGGTGCGCATGGGGCTGATGTGATCCGTGCCGCAGGTCTCCGGGAGTTGAGGGAGGAGAGCGGCCTCGAGTTGGGGCCCGGAGGCGATCTGGTCTGCTTGGGGCACTTTTTCCCGAGCGCAGGTTTCACCGACGAACACAGTCATCTTTTGCTGGCCCGGCCGGTGGTGAAGTCCGCCGGCGGCTCCTCTCCGGATGCGATGGAGGCGATTACGGAATGCGGGTTTTTCACTGCGGCGGAACTCCGGGCGATGGTGGCATCGGGCGAGGTGCGTGACGCCAACAGTCTGAGCGCATTCGCCCGGCTTTGCGCACGCGGGATCCTCTGAGTTCGGCGCCCTTTTTGGACGCCCTTTCTGGAGCGGGAGACGGGTCCGGTGAGAGTTTGGGGGGACGAGCGTGGATTGCTCCCAAATGCGTTGACTCCTGAACGGTGCGGGGCGAGACAGGAGCACATGTGGTGCGTGGAACTGCTCGAGTACATCGTCCTCCGGGTTGTGAGAAAATTTCTGGTTCCGTACCAGTTTCTTCTCCGGTTTGGCCGGGTGATCCCGTATTTCCGTGTGAATTGCAATCAGGACGGGGCTGACGCCTTGGTGGGAGAGTATGTGCGGTTGATTCGAAAGCATGCCCCCCCGTTTCCTGAGGGGCGCAGGGTGCGCCTCCTTGAGGTGGGGGCTGGGGTGACGGACACGGTGGGGTTGCTCCTAGCTGAGCATTTGGACTGCGAGGTGGATGTTTGTGATCCCTACGTCGAGCATGATCCCGAAGGCACAGCCGAGGGGATCCAGCGGTTTGGGATCTCTCCGTCTTCTCAGGCGCGCATGCGGAGGATCCAGGAGCCCGCTGAGGCTCACTATGACATCGTGCTCTCCAATTCCGTGTTGGAGCACGTGGCCGACCCGGGCCTGTTTTTCGAGCAGATGCGTCGCGCACTTCTTCCGGGCGGCGTCATGCTGCATCGGATCGATTACAGGGATCACTTTTTCAAGTACCCCTACCACTTCCTCACCTTCTCCAGCTTTGTTTGGAACACCTTTTTGAATCCAGGCGACCTTTTCCGGTGGCGGTTGGACGATCACCTCCGGTTTATCGCCGCGGCTGGCATGAAGTCGCAGGTCCTGGATTCCGTCTCAGACGAGGGCGAGTACAAAAAAGTCAGGAGCAAAATCCGGGCGGAATTTGCGGCCATGGAACACCACAAGGTGACTTGCGCCTCCCTGCTGGTGTACTAAAGGCGAGGCCGTGCGCGGCGTCTGGCCTGTCTTTCCTGAGAGTGCTCTGGGGCGTGTTTCTGGTTCAGGCCAATGCGCCGCAGCAGGACTTGAACTTCCGGCCGCTGCCGCAGGGGCAGGGGTCGTTTCTCCCGATCGGGGGCGCCTCGCCCTGGGCGGGAAGTGGTGCCGCTTCCTGGTTGGATTCTTGGGCAATCCCGGGGCCTGAGGTTTCCGGTTCGCTTCCGCTGATCGAGGACTCGTCCGGGCTGACGAGCGAGGTGGGGAGGTTAGACAGGAATTCCTCGAATGCCATCAGGTTGGAAGTCGACCGGAACAGGTTGTGGAGGATCTCGTTTTTGATGTTGCCCATCAACTCGGTGAACATCTCGTAGGCCTCGGTCTTGTACTCGACCAGGGGATCTTTCTGGCCGTAGGCGCGGAGATAGACGGCCTCTCGCAGGGAATCCATGGCGTAGAGGTGTTCCTGCCAGAGCCGGTCAATCGCGTTGAGGATGATGTAGCGTTCCAGATGCCGGACAGCCTCGGTGTCCTCATGGCGGCACTTGAGTTCGTAGCTTTTTTTGACCTTATCGATCAGGTACGCCGTGACCTCATCGGCCGATTTGCGGTCGAAACCAGCCTCCTCCATGGTGAGTCCCAAGGGGAAGGTGGTGTTCACCCAGTTCAAGAGTGCCTGCGGATTGGGTTCGTCGTCCGGTGGCAGATAGGAGATCACGCGGTCCGGAAGCGTCGATTCCAGAGTCTCGTAGATCAGCGGCCGCGGGTCCTCGGAGTTGATGGCGTCGTTCCGGAATCCGTAGACGACCTCGCGCTGCTTGTTCATCACGTCGTCGAACTCGAGGGTCCGTTTGCGCACCAAGTAGTTCCGCTGCTCAACGCGCTTTTGGGCGGTTTCCACGGACTTGTTCAGCCACGGGTGCTCAAGCTCCTGGCCCTCCTCAAGCCCAAAACGCTCCATCATTTTCGTCATCCGATCCGCCGCGCCAAAGTTGCGCATCAGGTCGTCTTCAAAGCTCACATAAAAGCGGGAAAGCCCGGGATCGCCCTGCCGCGCGCAGCGGCCCCGCAACTGGCGGTCGATCCGGCGCGATTCGTGGCGCTCTGTGCCGATCACGTAGAGTCCGCCCAGTTCCGCCACGCCAGGCGCCAGCTTGATGTCGGTGCCGCGGCCTGCCATGTTGGTGGAAATCGTGACCGCACCCAGTTGACCGGCGCGTGCCACAATCTCGGCCTCCTGCATGTGGTACTTGGCGTTGAGAACGGCGTGCGGGATCTTTTCCCGTTTGAGCATCCGGCTGAGGACCTCCGAGGATTCGACGCTCACGGTGCCAACAAGGACGGGTTGTCCCTTTGCATGGGCGGTCGCGATTTCGCGCACCACGGCATTGAACTTTTCGCGCCGGGTTTTGTAGATGAAATCGTTGATGTCCGTGCGGCTGACGGGCCGGTTGGTTGGAATGACCGCAACCTCCAGACTGTAGATGTCGTTGAACTCGTTGGCCTCGGTTTCCGCCGTGCCGGTCATCCCCGCCAGTTTGTAGTACAGGCGGAAATAATTCTGAATGGTGATCGTGGCCAGGGTCTGGGTTTCGCGGTCGATGGTGACGCCTTCCTTGGCCTCGACGGCTTGGTGGAGACCGTCGCTCCAGCGGCGGCCGGTCATTTTGCGGCCCGTGAACTCGTCAACGATCATGACCTTGCCTTCCTCAACCACGTACTGGACGTCCCGCTCAAAGAGACAGTAGGCCCGGAGCAACTGGGCGATGTTGTGGATGCGCTCGGACTGATGGTCCATGTAGGCCTGGCGCTTGGCTTTCTCCTCGGCCTTTTGGGCGTCCGTCAGGGACCGGTTGTTGTCAATTTCCGCAAACTGGGACAGCAGGTCCGGAAGGACGAACGCATCCGGGTCCTCAGGATTCATGAAGCTGCGTCCTTTTTCAGTCAGATCCGCTTCGTGGGCGCGTTCGTCGATGACGAAATAGAGTTCTTCCTTGAGCGCGAAGAGTTCCTCTTTACGGGCCTCGGTGTGGAAGGAGAGATCGGCCTTGTCGATGACCCGGCGTTTTTCGGCGTCCTCCTGGGCGCGGAGCAGACCCTTGTTGCGGGGTTGGCCGAGTTTCACCTTGTAAAGCATGGTGCCGAACTCCTCGAGTCGGCCCTGTTTCCAGAGTTCCTCGGCCTCGCTCACTAGGCGGTTGCAGAGCATGTTTTGTTTGCGGACGAGGTCATCCACCAGGGGCTTGAACTTGTCGTACTGGTGGGTGGAGACCGTGGCAGGACCGCTGATGATGAGCGGGGTGCGGGCCTCGTCGATGAGGATGGAGTCCACCTCGTCGACAATCGCGAAATGGTAACCGCGCTGCACCTGCTGTTCCTTGGAGGACGCCATGCCGTTGTCCCGCAGGTAATCGAACCCGAACTCCGAGTTCATCCCGTAGGTGATGTCGCAGGCGTACTGTTGGCGGCGTTCCTCGGGCGTCTGGTCGTGCTGGATGATGCCAGTGGTCAGGCCCAGCATCCCGTAGATCTGGCTCATCCACTCTGCGTCGCGCCGGGCCAGATAGTCGTTGGTGGTGACCAGATGGGCGCCTCTTCCGGTCAGTGCGTTGAGATACAGGGGCAGGGTTGCCACCAGGGTTTTGCCCTCGCCTGTGGCCATTTCCGCGATCATTCCCCGGTGGAGACAGATCCCGCCAATGAGCTGGACGTCAAAATGCACCATGTTCCATGTGACCGGCTGGTCGCAGACATTGAACGAGTGCTTGCTCTCCGTCAGGCGCCGCGCGGCGTTTTTCACGGCGGCAAACGCCTCGGGCAGGATTTGATTGAGGCGCACCTCGGCTTCCGCCTCGGAAAGTTTGGACAACTCGGCCTTCCATGCCGTGGTTTTGGCCCGGAGTTGGTCCGTGGAGAGACTCTGGAACTCGACTTCCAGCGCATTGATCCGGTCCACGATCGGGCCCAGCCGTTTGACCATGCGCGTGTTTTTGGAGCCGATAACCTTTTTGATGATCCAGTCAATCATGGGAGCGTTTACAGAGGTTGGAAAATGGGGCCGTGTTTTGGCCGATATGGTGCGCGGGGTGCGGGGGGGCGGGAGATTATTTGCTGCCGGGTTTGATGGCAGGAATTGCAGCGAGGTCAGGCGGGATCTGGTCTGGCGGAAACGTTTCCACCTCCAGTTGAGTCAGCGAAATGAAGGGCGCGCCAAAGTCGGGGTGCTGGCCTCCACTGCGGTCCACCAGGCAGGCCACTGCGGCCACACCCGCGCCACGGCTCCGGACGATTTCGAGGGTCTCCTGAACCCGTCCGCCGCGGGTCACCACGTCCTCCACCACAATGAACTGGTCCCCGGGCGCGATTTCGAACCCACGCCGCAGGACGAGCCGCCCGGCATCATCTTTTTCGGCGAAAATGTGGGGCATCTGGAGCGACCGCGCGACTTCATGGCCGACGATCAATCCGCCCAGTGCGGGGGAAATGACGCGGGTGGCCGGGATCTGCCGGAGTTTGTCTGCGAGCAGCCCGCAGACCTTGGATGCGACATCCGTGTGCTGCAGAAGCAGTGCGCATTGGAAAAACTGGCGGCTGTGGAGGCCGGATCGGAGAACAAAGTGGCCGTCGAGAAGGGCTTTGGTCTGGCGGAAAAGAGCGAGGATATCCTGGTTCACGTTCGGGATGCGGTTAAGAGTTCTGAGACTTGAAGGCAACGGCTTCGATTTCAACATTTGCGCCCCTCGGAAGGGCTGAGACTTGGAGGGTGGACCTCGCAGGGTGGGGTTCGGAAAAAAACTCCGAGTACACGCCGTTCATTGCGGCAAAGTCGCCGAGGTCGGTAAGAAAAACCGTGGTCTTGACCACATCCGCGAGGGTGAGTCCGGCGGACTTGAGGACGGCGGTCAGGTTGAGCAAGACCTGCCGGGTCTGGGCAGCGACATCGGCCGTACCCCACGAGCTGCCATCCGGGTGCAGCGGGATCTGGCCGGAGCAGAACACGAAGGGGCCCGCGGCAATGGCCTGTGAGTAAGGGCCGACGGCGGGAGGTGCCTCTGCGGAGTGGATACGCTGCTTCATTGGGGTAAAGGGCGGAAAGACTGGCATGGCCCGCGGGGTATTACAAGGGGGCAGAGGGGGCTGCGGCTTGCTTTCCCAGCGCCCCAAAGACAGGATTTCAGGGTGAATCGGAACTGGTTCGTCTACGCGTTGTGCGGTTTTGCCGCGTCCATGTTTGGGGCGGATTGGCCCGAGTTTCTTGGTCCCAATCGGGACAACACCTCCCCCGAGACCGGCCTCACCGAAATTCTGGGACCTTCCGGGCCCGCCTTGGTCTGGGAAAAACGCGTGGGTACAGGTTACAGCGCACCCTCGATCCGCGGCGGTTTGCTGGTTCTGCATGAAAGGGTGGGTGACGAAGAGGTCGTCCGCGCTCTGCGGGCGGAGGACGCTGGTCCGGTGTGGGAACACCGGTACTCCAGCCGGTACATGGATCCCTTCGGATACAACAACGGTCCCCGGTGCAGTCCGCTGCTGACGGCGGACCGCTGTTATACGTTTGGCGCCGAAGGAGTCTTGCTCTGTCTGGATCTGGGGAGCGGTCGTCTGGTGTGGAGAAAGGACACCCACCGTGAATTTGACGTTCCGGAAGCGTTTTTCGGCGTGGGCAGTTCGCCGGTGCTCGAGGACGGTCTGTTGCTCATTGCGCTGGGTGGACAGCCGGATTCGGCGGTGGTCGCGGTGGACGCGGCGACGGGAAAGACGGTCTGGGCCAACGGCGGCGAGAAAACATGGACGGGGCTTCCCATGCTGGGCTGGCCTGGGGAACGGCGCGTCGCATGGAACCGTGCGGACCCCGCGTTTGAAAAGCAGGCCAGCTACTGCACCCCGGTGGTTGCCACCATGCACGGGCGCCGGATTGTTTTCTGTGTGATGCGCCAAGGCCTCGTGGCGTTGGATCCAAAAACGGGCACCCATCTTTTTTCGCGCTGGTTCCGTGCCCGGCAGGATGCGTCTGTGAATGCAATGACGCCCGTGGTGCAGGGCGATCAGGTTCTTCTTTCCTCGGCGTATTACCGGTCGGGTTCAGTCGCTTTACGGGTCCGGCCCGACTGCCGGGGATACGACGACGCCTGGGCCGGGCTCCAACTCGAGATGCATTGGGCCCGCCCCGTTCTGGCCGGGGGACATCTGTACGGGTTCAGCGGCCGGAACGAGCCGGACGCCCGGTTCCGGTGCGTGAATTGGGAGACTGGCGAGTTGAAGTGGGACCGCCCCGAGGGCTGGCCCAACGCGGGACACTCCAAACTCGCGGAAGGCGAGAAGCCGCCGGACGTTTATGGGCGTGGGTCGGTGATTCTGGCGGATGGCAAGCTGATTGCCCTCGGTGAGGCAGGATTGCTGGGCGTGTTCCGCCCGGAACCGGCCGGGGTGGTGGAATCCAGCCGCTGGCAGGTGCCGCGGATGCGGTATCCGTGCTGGGCGGGGCCGGTTCTTTCCGAGGGCCGGTTGTTTCTGCGGAGCGAGGACTGGCTGGTCTGCTACGATCTGAGGCGCCCGAACTGAGGTTGGGCAGATGGCCCTGACTCAGGCGAGAATTTGGGAGATGACCCTGCCTTCGTTGCTGGGGCCGATCAGGCGGTTGTTGAGGCCCTGGAACTTGTAGTCGAGCTTGTAGGGATCCAAGCCGAGCAGATGCAGGATGGTGGCCTGAAGATCCCGGACACCGACCTTGTTTTCAACGGCATGATAGCCGATGTCGTCCGTGGCGCCGAAGTTTAGACCGGCCTTCACGCCCGCTCCGGCCATCCACATGGTGAAAGCGTGGGGATGATGGTCTCGTCCGAGGAACGTGGATCCGCCCCGGGCCTCGTTCATGGGGGTCCTGCCGAACTCGCCTCCCCAGACCACGAGCACGTCATCGAGCATCCCGCGTTGGTGGAGGTCCTGAATCAGCGCGGACCATGCCCGCTCGGTTTCAGCGGTTTTGCGGGGAAGGCCCTTGAGAAGGTCGTTGCCCTCTCCGGTGCCGTGCATGTCCCAGCCCCAGTCGAACACTTGGACAAATCGGACCCCTTTCTCCACCAGTCTGCGGGCCAGAAGGCAGTTGTTCGCAAAACTGCCTTTTCCCGGCTCCGCGCCGTACAGGTTTCGGACCGACTCGGGTTCGCGGCTAATGTCAAAGGCCTCGGGGACACTGGCCTGCATGCGGAACGCCAGTTCGTACTGGGCAATCCGGGTAACAGTTTCGGGGTCTCCAAAAAGCCGGGCTTCCTCCTGGTTGATGGTCTGGAGGGCATCGAGGGTTTTGCGCCGGGTTTCGCGGCTCATACCGTCGGGGTTGCTGACAAAGAGGATGGGATCGCCAACGGAGCGGCACTGGACGCCCTGATACGCGCCGGGCAGGAAGCCGCTTCCCCAGCAGGCCTTGCCGCCGGTGGGATCGCTGCCGCCGCTCAGAAGGGCAACAAAGCCGGGAAGATCCTGGTTTTCAGAGCCCAGACCGTAGGTGATCCAGGAGCCCATGGAGGCGGCCCCGCTCCGCATGTTGCCGGTGTACATGAGCAGTTCGGCCGGGGCGTGGTTGAACTGGTCGGTGCTCATGGAGCGGATGACGCAGAGGTGGTCAGCGACCTTCTGGGTGTGCGGGAGCAAGCTGCTCATCCATGTGCCGCCCTGACCATGCTGGGTGAAGGCGTGTGGCGTGCCAAGCAGGTTCGGCGTGCCTTTGATGAACGCAAACTTTTCGCCCTGCAGGAAGGAGTCCGGACAGGGTTTCATGTTGAGCCGGTTTAGCTCGGGTTTGTAGTCAAACAGATCCAGCGAGGGAGGCGCCCCGCTCATGGAGAGATAAATCACCGCCTTGGCTTTGGCGGGCTTGGGCGGCGCCTTGGGTTGCATCGGGCTGGAAGGCAGCGCGGCCTGACCCTTGCGCAGCAGGCTCTCCAGCGCGATGGCGCCGAGGCTGAACCGGCCCGATTTGTGGAGGAACTGGCGCCGGGTTGCGGAATGAAGGCGGGCGTGGCGTTCGTTGTTCATGGCGGAATTAGGGTTTCATCAGGACGCCGTCCAGGTTCAACAGGACGTTGCCGACCACGGTCCATGCGGCTGCCCGGGCGGGATCCATGGTGTCGGGGAGGGGGAGTTCCTTGCTGGATGCCAGCCGCCGGGCGGCTTCGGGGTCGGCCGAATAGGTGGCAAGTTCAGAGTCGTACAGGTCGCGCAGGGCGCGGAGTTGGGTCTGGGAGGGGGGGCGTTGCAGGACCAGACGAAGTCCGTCCCGGAGAGTTTCGTCCACGGGTTTTCCAACGGAGAGAAGCCTGCGGCCGAGGGCTTGGGCGGCCTCAAAGTAGACCGGGTCATTGAGCGTGACAAAAGCCTGCAACGGGGTGTTGGTGGGAACCCGGCGCAGGGTGCAGCCCTCCCGGGTGGGGGCGTCAAAGGTGAGCATGGTCGGGTTGGGGGAGATCCTGCGCCAGATGGTGTACAGGCTTCTCCGCCACCGGTCTTCCCCGGTGCTGGTGGGATAGTTTTCCGAGCCCCGAAATGCGATGGTCCAGAGTCCCTGGGGCTGGGGCGGATACACCGAGGGGCCTCCGATTTTCGGGCTGAGCAGGCCGGAGATCGCCAGGGCCTGGTCGCGGATCCCCTCCGCATCCAGACGGCGCCGAGTAAAATGCGAGAGCAGCCGGTTGCGGGGGTCTTTCTGGCCGGATTCAGCGGTGGGTCTTGCCTGCTGACGGTAGGTATGGGAGGTCACCAGGAGCCGGATAAACCGCTTCATGTCCCATGCCAGACCGCCTTGGTCGCGGCCGGACTGGAACTGAATGGCCAGCCAGTCCAAGAGTTCCGGATGGGAAGGCCAGGTGCCCTGAGTGCCAAAGTCTTCCTCCGTCTCAACAAGGCCCGTGCCGAAAATCTGCGCCCAAAACCGGTTGGCTGCGACGCGGGCCGTCAGCGGGTTTTCATGGGAGAAAATCCAGCGTGCAAGGGCCAGGCGATCTGCGGCTCCGGAAGGCTCTGGAGGGGCCGGGTGAAAACTGGCTGGCAGCCCGGCAGGCACCTCTTCGCCAGGGGTCAGATAGTTTCCTTTGACCAGCAAATGCGATTTTCTCATGCCGGGCTTTTCACGCATCACCGGCACTTCCACCGGCTTTACCTTGGCGAGGTCCGCCTTCAGGTCGGCCAGTTTCTTTGAAATATTGGCGAATGCTTTGGAGTGGGGACGGTAAAAATCGCGGAGTTCCCGGTTTTGTTCCGGTGACCGGTCCGGACTTTGGATCGTGGCTAGCGTCGCAGCGGGGAGTTCCCAGATTTCTCCGGTCCGCCCGGTGGCGCTCACCTTGAACCTCTGTGGGGCAGCGTTTTTCGAGTCGTGCATCCGGAGGGTCACCTGAATTTCAGGGTCCTGGACTGGGGTGTGGAACTGGAAAACGGCGGCGGCGGATTGGCTGGAGGGGATCCTCCATGCGGATTTCGAGTTCCGGTCGGTGGCGTCGCCGGGTGCCGAACCCGGAAGGCTCTGGCTGGCGGTGGCGCGTGTCACCAGGTGGATTTTTCCAGCGACAGGCTGCCACTCGGCGCTGGGCGTCGGCGGGGCTTCGATGGACTGCTCAAAGACCGGTTGCTTGCGGTTGTCGAGCAGCACGAGCGTGGCGCCTACGATCCGTTGTGCGGCTTCTGTCCGGTTCCAAAACACGATTTTGTCGACCGGGAACTCCTTTCCGAGATCCACCTCCCACCAGGGGGTGGGGTCATTGTCGGCCGTGTGGCTCACAGAGCCCTTGGCAAAGGCGCCTTCGGTGTTCCCGTCAATGGCTTTGGATGCCTTGGCGGTCGAATGGGTGGTTGATTGCGTGGCCTTGCCCTTCAAGGCCACATTCTGGCCTCCGGAAAAGACTTCCAACTCGGCAATCTGCAGGAGTTCTTTGGGCCGGTGCTCGATCCGGACGTAGCGGGCCGAGGCCGGTTTGTTTTCAAGCACTGGTTGGGCGAACTGAATGGCTGTCAGCGCGAACTCGCCTGAAGGGGAATCTCCTGGCAGCACCTCGACACGGACCGCAGTGATGGGGGTGCCGGGGTTGCGGAACTTAAGCACGTAGGATTCAGCAGCCGAGGGGTTGCCCGTCTGGTGAAGCGTGCCATCGGGGTCGGCAACGAAACTGCCGTTTGTGGACGCGCCGGAGAGCAAGGGGAGCGGGGTCCACGGGGTGGGTTTGGACACGGTCTTCAACCACGGCCCGAATTCGGCCTCGAATTCCGGGCTGTCGCTGCGGGACTCGGCTTCCGTGGCGCGGATCTGGGCTTGAAGGGATTTGCGGCGTTCCTCCTCGTGCCGGGTGGGGAAGGGGAGGAGCGGGCTTTCGTCGGCACGGTCGGCGTCTTCGGTCTGGTTGAAAATGGCGAAGAGTTGGTAGTACTCGCGCTGCGAAATGGGATCGAACTTGTGGGAATGGCACTGGGCGCATCCTGCTGTGAGTCCCATCCAAGCCTGCATGGTGGTGGCCACGCGGTCTTTGACGGCGGCGACGCGGTATTCTTCATCGCTGGTGCCCCCCTCGTTCTGGGTCATGGTGTTCCGGTGGAACGCGGTGGCCAGACGCTGCTCGGGGGTGGCGCCCGGGAGGAGGTCTCCCGCGATCTGGTCGGTTGAAAACTGGTCAAACGGAACGTTCGCATTGAACGCATTGATCACCCATTCCCGGTACGGCCAGATGTTCAATCGCAGCATGTCGGATCCGTAGCCCGAGGAATCTGCATACCGGGCGATATCCAGCCAGTGGCGGGCCCATTTTTCGCCAAAATGAGGGGAGTCCAGAAGCCGGTCCACGGCGTTTTCGTAGGCCTGTGGGGAGGTGTCTGACTCGAATGCGGCCAGTTCGGCGGGGGTTGGTGGCAAACCCACCAGATCCAGGCTCAGCCGGCGCAGCAGGGAGTAGCGGTCGGTTTCCGGGGACTGGCGCAGTCCGGATTCGCGCAGCCCCGCAGCGATGAAATGATCGACGGGGTTTCTGGCCTTTTCCTCCTTCTCAAGGACCGGGATTGCGGGGAGGGAAGGCTTCCGGAATGCCCAGTGGCCTTCGTACTCGGCTCCCTGCGCGATCCATTTCCTCAGGATGTCGGCTTCCTCGGGCGTTACGGCGTGGCCCTCCTTGGGCGGGGGCATGACCTCGTCCCGGTCCTTGGAAAGAACGCGGGCGATCAGGTCGCTCTGCTCGGGTTTGCCCGGAACGATCGCGCGGGAACCGTCTCTCTCCCGGAGCGCTTCGTCCCGGATGTCCAGACGGAGTTCTGCTTTGCGGGAATGCTCATCCTGCCCATGGCAGTGGTAGCACTTGGAGGAAATGATCGGCGCCACCTGCCGGGAGAAATGGATTTTGACGTCGGTTGGGGCGCCGGGTTGTGCGAAACCGGCGGTGGCAGTGCCGAGCAGCAGTGCGAAGGAGAAACGCTGGGGAGACATCAGCAGGCCAACCCGCGTCGGCGTTCAATGTTAGGGATTTTCCCTCCGTCCCCCCGTACGGGGGGGTTAACCCTTCCGGATCCGGATGTTGCGCCACCGGATTTCATCGCCGGGCGCTTTTTTGCCGATCCCATGGACCTGCAGTCCGATGATGCCCTTGAGGGTCATTGAATCGGTGACATCCGCGGCTTTAACCCCGTTGATGAAGGTCTGGATGTGGGCGCCCTTGCATTCGATCCGGGCCAGGTTCCAGTCGCCCTGTTTGAATGCCTTTCGTGCCGGCTCGTTTTCCTTCAGGTCAAAAAGCCAGCCCCGCCGGGCTTCGTCATAGATCCCCCCGGTGTAGGAGCGGGGAGAGGGATCAATCTCGTACTGGTACCCGTGCACACGGTCCGCGGGGATTTTCCGGGTTTTTCCGTCTACCGACAGTTCTGTGTCCTTGTCAAAAAACTCGCTCCGGAACTGGACACCGGAGTTCATGTCCGGGGCGACCTTGAACTCGAACTCGAGGACAAAGTCGCCATAGGACTCCTTGGTGCAGAGAAACGAGTTGCCGGTGTTGGCCACGGTCTTTCCGACGATTGCACCCTCTTCCACCCGGTACTCGGCTTTGCCACTGTGCTGTTCCCATCCAGAGAGATCTTTTCCATTGAAGAGCGGGACAAAGCCGTCTTCAGCGGCAAAGCATTGAAATGCAAAAAACACAGGGAGGACTTTAAGAAACGGGATTTTCATAGGGGATGAGCGGCGGCGGAGAATGGCCTCCGCTCAGGGGGAACCGGTTGGGAGTCGGGTTTCTTAGCTGTTTTCCGGCTGCACCTGCGGGTTCCGCGAAGATTCAGGGTGCGCCTTCCGGGGGCGGTTCCTCTGGCGGTCGTGCGGGGACAGTCACCGCCACCCGGAGTCCAGTGGGCGTGACGGGTTCCAACAGGAGCCGGCCGCCGCATTCCCGGGCCCGGGCGCGCATCCCGACCAATCCGACGCTGGCCCGCCTGGCTGCGGGATCGCTGGGCAGGCCCCGGCCGTTGTCTTCAAGGACCAGTTGGAGGTCCTCTCCCACCCGGTGGAGCGTGATATTGACGGAAGAAGCCTTGGAATGGCGGGCAACATTGGTGAGGGCTTCCTGGGCAATCCGGAAAAGATGAGTCTCGGTGTCCATGTGCAAGCGGTCCGGGACGGTGGATGCGAAGTTCACCTCGATCCGGGTGCGTTGGCCGAATCCGTCGCAGAGCCAGCGCAGACCCGCTTCGAGGCCAAAGTCGTCCAGGATGACGGGCCGCAGGAGTTGGGACAGGGAGCGGACATTTTCGATGGCGGAATCGACCAGGCGGACGCAGTCCGCCTGGTGCTGTGCGCGGTCTCTGGATTGGGAAGGGATGGTCAGATTGGCTTTGACGGCGGCCAGGGACTGCCCAAGTTCGTCGTGGAGTTCATGTGAAAACCTGCGGGCCACAGTTTCCTGAGTCTGGAGCATGTGCCATGAAACCCGGTCGAGTTCATCGGACTGGGATTCAATCTGGCGGATGCTCTGACGGGCATAGGCGAGGGTGCCCGCGGCGCAGGCGCCGGCAATCAGAAAACTTGAGCCCAGAAGGAGCCCGAGTTCTGAAGAAAGTGTCCGGGATTCGGACTCGATCAGGGCCTCGGCGGCACGCAGGTGTTCGGTGGTGTCGTCCAGGAGTTGCCGGGAGAGCTGGACCACCCGGTCGTGCAGGACAAAAAGACCGTCGATTTCTTCGCGCGCGGCCTTCTGGCTTCCGCGGAGCACCCGGCGCACCTCCTGGGTGAAGCTGGCCGCACAGCGTTGCAGTTCGGCCCAGGTCAGCGCTTCATGGGTGTGCGCGGTTTCAGTAGCCAAGCGTTCCAAGGCGGAATCGGCATGGGCGAGGTCGGCCAGAAGCTCTGCGCGGTCGAGTTGGGAGGGAGACCTGGCCACGCGGTGTAGCGCTTCGGTGAGGGCCTTCTCCTCAAGTTGCACCTCGTTGAGAAGGCGAGCCATCAGAAGTTGTTCGCGCACCAAGCCTTCTGCGCTTTTGCGCACGATTGCCGCCTGTTGCAGGGCCACGCCGCTGGCGGCACCCATGAGCACCAGCACGATGCCAAACCCCGCAGCAAGGGCCCGCAAGACTGTCCTCGGCGAAATGGTGGCGGAAAAAAAGCGGCGGAGTGGCATCAATCAATCAGCCCGTTGCGAACGGCAAACCGGACCAGTTCGCCGATGCTGTGAAGGTTAAGCTTCTCCATGATCCGGCCCCGGTGCGCTTCAACGGTGTACACGCTCAGGTTGAGCGCGGTGGCGATTTCTTTGTTGGTTTTGCTTTCGGCAATCAACTGAAGGACTTCCCGTTCCCGGGTGGACAGCAGGTCGATCGGGTTGGTGACGTGTTTGCGGTAATCCTCAAGGACAGCATCCGAGACTTCCGGGCTGAGGAACCCCTTGCCCAGAGCCACTGATCGCACGGCTTTGAGGAAATCGCGGGGGTCGCAGTCCTTGAGCAGATAGCCCTTGGCGCCTGCCCTCAGGATTTCTCGGACGTAAACCGAGTCTTTGTGCATGGAAAGGGCGAGTACCCGGGTTTTGGGGGAAGCCTTGAGGAGCCTGCGTGTGGCCTCAATCCCATTGAGTTCGGGCATGGTGACGTCCATGACACAGACGTCGGGCTGGAGCCGGGCCGCTTCGTCTACGGCTTCGCGGCCGTTGCCCGCCTCGCCGACGACCTGGAGGTCGGCATGGCCGTCGAGCAGCATGCGAAACCCCTTGCGGACCACAACATGGTCGTCGGCGAGAAGCACGGAGGTGGTGGACATGGCGGAATCCTGCCAGATCCGGCCCAAAGCGCCAGACGGAGATGAAGCGTGGGGATGAGACTAGCTAACCAGCGCCTTGACCACGGAAGCCGGTTCGACTCCTGTGAGCTTGAAATCCAGACCTTGGAGCTTCACCGAGAATCGTTCGTGGTCGATTCCGAGCAGGTGCAGGACCGTGGCGTGGAAATCGCGGACGTGCACGGGATCCTTGACGATGTTGTAGGAGAAATCATCGGTCTCACCGTAGATGGTGCCCGCCTTGACGCCGCCGCCGGCCATCCACATGGTGAAACACCGTGGGTGATGATCGCGCCCGTAGTTTTCGCGGGTGAGTCCGCCTTGGGAGTAGATGGTGCGCCCGAACTCGCCGCCCCAGATGATGAGGGTTTCGTCCAGGAGTCCGCGTTGTTTGAGGTCGTTGATGAGGCCGTAAGTAGCCTGATCGACGTCTTTGCACTGGGAGGGCATGCGGCCACCCAGGTTGCTGTGATGGTCCCAGTTGTTGTGGTATATTTGGACAAAACGCACGCCGCGTTCGACCAACCGCCGGGCGAGGAGGGCGGTATAGGCAAACGAACCGGGTTTGCGGGCTTCCTCGCCGTAGAGTTGGTAAGTGGATTCCGGTTCGGCCCCCACGTTGGTGAGGTCGGGAACGGCGGACTGCATCCGGAAAGCCATTTCGTACTGCTGGATCCGGGTGTGGGTATCCGGGTTGCGGAGGGCATCGTACTTGGCTTTGTTGAGGGCTTGGATGCCATCCAACTGGGTGCGGCGCATCCGGTCATCGATGCCGGGCGGGTTATTGATGAACAGAATCGGGTCGCCCTGGCTGCGGAAACTGACCCCGGCATGTTCGCCGGGCAGGTAGCCGCTGGACCAGAGTCGGGCAGAGATGGCTTGGATCTGTTCCTGATTGCTGGGGGTGGCGACCAACACCACGAAGGTGGGAAGGTTGTCGTTCAGGGATCCCAGTCCGTAGCTGATCCAGGAACCGAGGCAGGGCCGGCCGCTGTTTTGGTTGCCGGTCTGCATCTCAGTGATGGCCGGTTCGTGGTTGATCGCCTCGGTGTGCATGGAGCGGATGAACGCCATGTGGTCCACGCATTTCGCAGTCTGGGGCAGCATCTCGGTCACCCACATCCCGCTCTGGCCGTGCTGCGCAAACTTGTACTTGGACGGCGCCACCGGAAACCGTGCCTGGCCGGCGGTCATCCCCGTGAGGCGTTGTCCGTTGCGGATGCTTTCCGGGAGATCTTTGTCGTACATCTCCTGCATGGCAGGCTTGTAGTCGTAGAGATCCATCTGGGAGGGGCCTCCGACCATGTGCAGATAGATCACATTCTTGGCCTTGGCCGGGAAATGGGGGAGTCCCGCCAGGGGATGCCCCGCAGAGGCCATGGCCGGGCGGGGACCGTTCAGAAGCGAGCCCAGTGCCGCCGCACCGAGCACGTTCCTGCCGTGACCGAAAAATTGTCTGCGGGTGATGGCCTGACGGACCGTTTCTGGCAGATGCCGGAAGAGATGGGAGTTGCAGTTCATGGGTTTACTTGCAGAGGGCTTCGTCGAGGTTCAGGAGTTGGTTGGCCACCAGCGTCAATGCCGCAAAATCCTCAA
This sequence comes from uncultured Spartobacteria bacterium, assembly GCA_903901425.1. Classification (GTDB taxonomy): domain Bacteria; phylum Verrucomicrobiota; class Verrucomicrobiia; order Chthoniobacterales; family Chthoniobacteraceae; genus CAIURC01. The sequence goes on from CAIURC010000071.1 coordinate 26,047, forward strand.
TCCGGATTCGGTCGTCCGGTTTGGACTCGCCCACCCCAAGGAATCCCGCCGCGGATTCCGGAGCTTGTGCAAACTGGTTCTGGAGGCTCTGGAACGTCCGGAGCACTATCTCGGCCTCGCTCGGATCAAGGTCGCGCTGCAGGGCTTGACGCGCCATCCATCCCAGAGCCGCCCCCGGATTTTCCGAGTGCTCAAAAAGCGCCCGCTGGGCCAGATGCCGGGCGGCTTCGACGAACTGGGGATCGTTGAGGGTCACCAAGGCCTGGAGCGGTGTGTTGGTCCGCTCGCGGCGCACCGTGCAGTTCTCGCGGCTGGGTGCATTCAGAATGTCGAGGGAGGCAGGAGGCGCGGACCGTTTCCAGAACGTGTACAGGCTGCGGCGGTACAGGGCATCCCCGGCGTCCCGCTGGTATTTTTTGGTGTTGCTTTCCGGCATGGCCACCGCCTCCCAGACGCCCTCAGGTTGGTAGGGTTTGACGCTCGGGCCGCCCAGTTTGCCGGAGAGCAGGCCGCTGGTCGCCAACGCATAGTCCCGGATCATCTCCGCATCCATCCGGAACCTTGGCCCGTGCGAGAGGAGCCGGTTCTGCGGATCCTTTTCCAGTTGCTCCGGGGTGGCCGCCGCGCTCTGGCGGTACACGGCAGAGGTCACCATGAGACGAAACAGCTTTTTAACGTCCCATCCGGAGTCCCGGAATTCGAGGGACAACCAGTCCAGGAGTTCGGGGTGGGAGGGCGGTTCGCCTTGGGTGCCGAGGTCCTCGGAGGTCCGGACAATGCCGGTGCCGAATACCTCCTGCCAGAACCGGTTCACCGTCACCCGCGGTGTGAGCGGGTTTTCGGGCGAAACCAGCCATTGCGCAAGTCCGAGGCGGTTTTTTGGAGCGCCTGCCGGGAACGGGTGAAGCGCGGCGAAGGTGTTGGCTTCGACCTGTTCGCCGGGTTTGTCGTAGGCGCCCCGCATGAGGATGTTGGCCATCGCCGGTCCGTTTTTCTCCTCCTGGATGTGTGACACCGTGGAGCGCTGGCGGATGGCTGTCAGTTCTTCCTCCGCGTCCTCGATCTGTGCGGTGATCCGGGTGATCTCGGGATCCACGGTGTCGAGGTAAAACTCGAGGATCGTCGCCTTGTGTGCCGCGGAACGCTTCTCTGTGGGCGTCTCGGCGGCCAGTTTGAGTCGGCGCGCATCCTGAATCCAGCGGGCTTCACCCGAGGAGATCTCGCGTTCGTAAACCCGTAGGTCTTGGAGCAGCGCGCCTGCGGCAGGGGCCTGTCCTTCTCGGTGACCGAGTCGCAGCGGGGCAGGGGTCCGGATGGATTTTGGGAGGGAATCCGAAACCACCTTGAGCTCCTGGGGCCTGCTACCAAGAAAAACGTGGAGCCCAGAGGGTTTGGCAGATCCGTCGTAAGTGATGGTCACATGCTGCCATGCGTCCTGACGGACGGAACGCGGTTTGGATTCCGTTTGGAACGAGCCGCCAGTCCCGGTAAGGCGCACAGAAAGTTTCAGGTTTTCGACCGTCACCTCCCAGCCTGATTTGTCCGCGCCTGGCGCCAGTTTGGAGAGCAGCACTGTCCGGGAGAGGGATTTGGGAAGGTAGAACCAGGTGCTGATGGAGAAGGGTTGATTCAGGTCGAAATCGCCCAATTCGGGAAGTGCGAGGGTCGACTGAGCGGTAAAAACGGGGGCTGAACCCAACTGCCCGCCGGGCTTCCATTCGGGCGGCGCAGTGAAATCGGCTTGAAACGCCTGGGCCCGCCTCGCGCCATGAACAGTGGCTCCCGCGCCCTCATTCAAGGGGAGATGCAGAAGCAGGCCTTTCGACGTCGGCTCGAGTTGTCCGCTGGTCGCTGTCGCCAGCCACGGTTCGAACTCTTTGCCGGCTGCAGCACGGCGTGTCTGGAGGGCGGACCGGAATCCGGGCAACTCTCCGTTGAGCGAATTGAAACGGGGTTCGTCCTCCGGACCGGGCAGATAGAGGACGGGCTTTGTATCCCGGATGTTGCCGTCTTTTGGAGCTTGGGTGGTGTTCCGGAAAAAGGCCGCCATGGAATAAAAATCCTTGGTGCTGACCGGGTCAAACTTGTGGTCGTGGCAGGCCGCGCAGTTGGCGGTCAACCCGAGCCAGACCCAGGCCGTGGTGGTGACCCGGTCGTTGGCATAGTTGGCGGCGACTTCCTCGTCGATGGTGCCGCCCTCGTTGGTGGTGGCGTTGCACCGGTGAAACCCGGTGGCCAAAAGTTGGTCGCGGGTGGGGGACGGGAGCAGGTCGCCGGCGATCTGTTCCACGGTGAACTGGTTGAACGGAAGGTTCCGGTTGAATGCGCCAATCACCCAGTCCCGGTACGGCCACATTTCGCGGTAATTGTCAAAATGCAGGCCGTGCGTGTCGGCGTACCGAGCGGCATCCAGCCAGTAGCGGGCCCGGTGTTCTCCCCAGCGCGGACTTTCCAGAAGCCGGTCCACGAGTTTTTCGTAGGCGTCCGGAGAAGCGTCCTTTTCGAAGGCATCCACGTCTGCAGGGGAAGGCGGTAGGCCGGTCATATCCAGGGCCAACCGGCGCGCCAGAGTTCTCCGGTCCGCCTCAGGCGCATGGGAAAGCCCGGTTTCGGCCAGTTTGGCTCCCACAAAGCGGTCGATCGGATTCTTGGACCCCGCAAACGCCGGGCCCTCGGGCGGCACTGTGCGGCCGGGCGCCTCAAACGCCCAGTGTTTCTGGTATTCTGCTCCCTGCTCGATCCAGCGTCGGAGAATGTCTTTCTCCTCTTTGGAAAGCGTTTTTTTGAACTTCGGGGGCGGCATGACCTCCTCCTTGTCCTCGCTCAGGATCCGGGTCCATGCGTCGCTTTTTTCCAAATCACCCGGGACAATCGCACGGACACCTTCCTTTTCCGCCATGGCGTCTTCCAGCGTATCCAAACGGCGATCGCCCTTGCGGTTTTTCGAGTCCATCCCGTGACACCCAAAGCATTTGTCGGAAAGAATCGGGCGCACATCCCGGTTGTACTGGATTTTCTGGGGTGCCGCGGCGCGGAGGCCCGGGGCGAGGCTTGCGAATAAAAGGGGCAAAACAATGCGCATAGGAGTCGGGAACAGTTTTTTGTTATTTGGAACGGACCGGGTAGAGGCGGCGCAACCCGCCGGCCAACGCCAGCAGCACGCATCCGGCTCCGGCAAATGCCGGGAGGGCGCGCACCGCACGGGACGGTCCTAAGAGCGCGATCGGCGGGGCTTGGTCGCCTCCGAGCAGCATGGCCCAACGTGTCGGTTTTTCTGGCTCTGGAGCGGTCCAAAGAATCACGCTGTGCGGGGAGTGTTTGGGCGCGGAAAAGAGCGCGCGTTCGGATTCGAGTCTGCCCTGCCAGCGGCCAGTCAGGAGCCAGTGTGTCTCTTCCGGTTCGGATCCAGTTTTGGGGAGTGGACAGTCAGGGTCCGGTTTGGAGCGTTTCTCAAATGCAAACGGGGACACGGTTTCGAGCGGAATCCAGTTTCCCTTGGACTCGATCTGGAGGCAGTTGCGGATGGCTTCCCGGGCTTCTTCCTCGGTGGAGAAGAGCGGGTTGTTTCCATAATCTGCGGTGACCTCGAGCAGAAGACCGCCCCCGGCAAGGGGGGCGGCCTTTGCGAGGATGAACTCACCGGTGTGAGCGAAGGCCGGGCCAGCCGCCACGAGTGCAGCGCAAACGAGCGTTGGGAGGCGGGGCCAAGCAGGCATTCGATTTACTTGCGGTTCCAGCGCAGCACCCGGCCGAACTGGTTCCACTCGGTTTCAAGAATGTTTCCCTGATTGTCGAAGGTGATCCCGTGCGGGGAGGTGACCACTCCCTGGCGCCAGTCCGCAGGGGCAACCTTCGGGGTGTTGGTCTGGCCTGCAGTCTCGTTGACTCCGAGCGCTGCCACCATTTTTCCTGCCTTGTCGAAAACAGAGACGCGTCCCGCGATCTCCGCGATGCAGACCAGGTCCCCATGGAACGATGCTGAGCTGGGGCGCTTGAGGTCTTTGTCCGCGATCACGCCCAAGGGTTCGCCTTCGAGGGAGAGATGGAGAATGCGGTTGTTCCCGCGGTCGCAAAGAAACAGCCGGGCCGGCTCGAAACGGGTGTCGACGAAAATTTTGTGGGTGTTTGCCAGTTTATAAGGTTCCACCGGTCCTCCGAACACCTTCTTGAACTTGCCGGTCTTGTCGAAGACGAAGATCCAGCTCTGGCCGTATCCGTCGACCACATAAATGTCGCCGTTGGGTGCCACATCGCAGTTGGTGAGTTTGAGGCCGCTCTCCTGTTTCTTGGCGATCTGGTCCTTGGCAACGGACTGCTTCTTCCCATCGGGCAGGACCACGGTCAGTTCAGTGGCAGTTTCCTCACCCTTGATCCCGGTGAGTTTGTGGCCGTCCTTGGTTTCCACGGTGATCCGCTGCGACTTTTCGGCGGGGAACGCATCCTTCTTAATCTCCATGACCACGGTGCCATCGAGCTTTACCTTCAGCACCTTTTCCTGTCCCAGGACGGCGGCGTACAGGAATTCACCGTCCGCATGCTTGCGGATCACAAAACCGTGGATGGAACTCGGCAGGTCCGCCAGATGCCGGAGATATTTGCCGTTCGGTCCGTAGACTTGGATCCCGCCTTTCTGCCCTTCGACACTCACATAAACGTTGCCGGCTGAATCCACCGCAATTTCGCCATGGCCATTTCCGATAGTTTCCATCCCTTCAGGAGGGGTGATGAAGTTCGGGACGAACTCGTAGCTGGGATCGGCCCAGAGAGGGAGTGCGGTGGCGAGGAGGAGGGGAAACAGGAGTTTTTTCATGAAACAATGGGGTGCTCAGGGGCGGGGTGATATCGATGAGGAAAGCCCGGAATCGCGGGTTTTCGTCCGGTCGATTCTAGGACTCGGTTGCAGTGCCGGAAACCCCCCTTTTGAGGGGGATTCAACGGTGGTTATTTGGACGTTTTCTTCGCGGCGGCTGCCGCGGTGGACGGCGCCTCCGGAGGTGTTCCGCCCACGGCCCGGTTCAAAAGGAACTGGGCCTTGTTGTGGTCGGCGACAAGCCGGATCCATTCCAGCCGTGCCCGGCTCAGTTCCTGAGCGGAAACAATCACCTCCAGAACGTTGCCCACGGCGAACTCCCGGCGGTCCCTGGTGAGTTCGAGGGTCTGACGGGCCGCTTCCACTGCCCGGTGCGCAATCTGAATCTGGTCCGAGAGGCTCCGGGTCCGTGCCCAGCCTTCCATCACCTGCCTGCCAATTTCGTCCCGGACTTTTTCTGCGGAGAGTTCTGAGAGCGCGAGTCGGGCATTTGCGGCTTGGGTTCTGGAGGGGTCAAAGAGGCCGCCGGGTCCGATTCGCCAGCCCACGCCAATCTGGTAATCGGCCGATTCCCCGGAGCGCGAGCGTTCGCCTTGGATGTTGCCACCGAGCACGCCGATCGAGGCGAGACCTGAGACGGTGGGCAGGAGGGGGCCGTAGAGTGCGCCGGACCGGGCGTGTTGCGCGGCTGCAATCTGGGCAGCACTCAGCCGGGCTTCCGGCCTGCGTGCGCCTGCCTCGGACAGCAGCTTTTCAAGAGGCTGATCCTTGGAAACAAAGTCGATGGGAAGCAGGGGGGACTTGGAGTCGAGAAGGGTTCCGGGTTGAAGGTGCAGAATCTGGACCAGACGGGCAGAAGCAATCTGCGCAGCCTCCTGGGACTGCCTCAGGGCAAGTTGGTCCCGTTCATGCTGAACCTTTACCCGGAGTTCTTCACCACGGAACGCGATTCCCGCTGCAACGGCGGTCTCAACCTGCCGGAGGTAGTCGGCGGAAATCTGCATGGCGGCCCCGGACACCGTTGCGGCAGCCTTGGCATGCAGCAGGTCAAAAAAGGCGGTTGCTGCAAGAAGCAGGCTTTCCTGACGCTGCGATTCCTCGGCAAAAACGGCGGCCCGCGCCTGTTGTTTTGCAGCGAGCGTTTTGAACAGGGCGTCTCCGGTGTCCACCTGCAAGCTGAGAGAGGGCCCGTAGGACCATGCCACCCGGTCGGCTTCGATGATCTGGCCCTCGATGTTTTGAATGAGGTTGTCGTGTCTGCGGTAGGAGGCGCCGGCAAACAGCGTCGGGGCAAATTGCAGGTACGCCGCGCTCTTCTGGGCATACGCCTCGGCCACCCGTTTCTTGGCCATTTGAAGGTCCAGGCTGCGCGCACCGGCGAGTTGCAGCGCAGTGGCCAGATCAATTTCCTGCGTGGGAACCGAAGCCGCCCGGGCCGTAAAAGATCCCCCAGCGCCCGCAAACACCAGAGCTGCGATCCACCGGGTTGCCGGAAGAGAAAGACGGAGCGAGAGACGCATGGGGTTCATCGGGTTTGTGTAGCCTCACTGGGCAGTGGGGTAACCGGTTGGCCGTCCGTAAATGTGGCTTTTCCGACCACGGCAACGGTTTCTCCCTCCTGCGCTCCGGAAAGCACCTCGGCATGGGTGCCATCTTGGAACCCCAGAGTGACGGGGGTCTTCCGGAGTTTGCCGGCATCCAGCCTGAACACAAACGCGTTGGTTTTTTCCATGGCCACGCAGTGGGCCGGGATGCGGAGCGTGTTGGCGTGGCGTTCCACGCCGATCCGGAGAGTCGCATACAAGCCGGGCCGCAGTCCGAGTTCGGCGTTGGCCAGATCGGCTTCGACCTGCATGGTGCGCGTGGCCTCGTCGATCCCGTAGGAAGCCCGGGAAACCGCGGCCTCGAGCGGCTTGCCAGCCAGCGCCTCGACTTGGATTTTTACCGGCTGTCCGGGCTGGACAAAAACCGCGTCCAGCTCCGGGACTTGGGCCGTGGCGCGAAGCGTGGAGGCATCGGTGACCGTGAACACGGCGGCGGTGCGCGGCGTGCTGCCCGTGCCGGCCGCGGGAACGAAAGCGCCGGCGTCCACGTACCGCGCCGTCACAATCCCGTCGTAAGGGGCGGTGATTCTTGCAAAACGGAGCAGGGTGCGCGTCCTCTCAAGCGAGGCTTGGGCCATTTCTGCGTTGGCGCGGGCTTTGTCGAGGGCTTGCGGCAGGACAAGGTCCGGCGCTTTCCGGCGCGCCTCAGTGAGGCGTTGGAGTTCAAGGTCGGCCACCTTGGCGTCGGCTTCAAACTTGCGTTGATCGGCCACCAGTTCGGGCACCTCCAGTTCAGCCAGCAACTGGCCGGCCTTAACCCGGTCCCCCGTGTCGGCGGAGAGGGTGTGCACGTAACCGGCCACCTTCGCGTACAGAGTCGTTTGCTGGTTTGCTCGGAGTGTTCCCGGAATGCTCACATACCTGAGGACATCCCCGCGCTGGAGCGTGCTGGTTTTTACCGGCACGGGATCCGCGGCAGAAGCGGAAAGGCCGAAGGCGGCTGAGATGAGAAGAAGGGCGGTACGGTTCATTTCAGGCGGAAGTGCTGGGGGTGAAATGGGGGCTTCGAGGGTCGTCAGGGGAGAGGGAGGCGGGACCGGGCTTGGCCAGGAGGGCGAATGCGGCCGGGACTAAAAGCAGCGTGGCTCCTGTGGCAGCGAGGAGGCCGCCCACCACCGCCCTGCCCAGGGGCGCCGCTTGGGAGCCGCCCTCACCCCAGCCCACAGCCATGGGCAGCATCCCGGCAATCATGGCAACGCTGGTCATCAGAATGGGCCGAAGCCGGCTGGTGGCTCCCACGAGGGCGGCTTCCACTGGGCTTGCCCCGTTCTGAAGCGAGCGCTGTGCAAAGGTGGTCAGCAGGATCGCATTCGCCACCGCGACCCCCGCGGCCATGATTGTTCCAATCGCGGATTGAATGTTCAGCGATGTGCCGGTCAGAAGAAGGGCTGTGGCGACTCCGAGAAGGACCGGTGGGAGCGAGCACAGCGCGGCCAATGCAAGGCGCACGGACTGGAACGCGGCGGTCAGAAGCAGGAAAATCGCGACCACTGCGACGCCAAGCCCGGTCTTAAACCCGGTCAGCAGTTCTTGGAGCGGCGGAAACTGGCCCCGGAGAGTCACCGAAGTTTTTGCAGGCGGCGCCCCGGCCGCGTCGATCGCCTTCTGGACCAGGTGCGCTGCGGATCCGAGATCGATGCGGTGCAGGTTTGCGGTGATGCTCACCACGCGAGCCATGTTGTACCGTTCGTACTGGCCGACGGCGGTTCCCTGGGAGACCGTGGCCACGTTGCGGAGGAGCACCGGGTTGGATTCGCGGTTTGCAACGGGCAGGTTGCGGAGATCCTCCGCGGAAGACGTCTTGGACTGTGGGATTTGGATCTGGAGGTTGTAACTGACACCGGTTTTTGGATCGGCCCAGTAGTTGGGCAGGGTGAACCGGCTGGACGTGGTTGCAGCCACCAGAGAGCGGGTGACATCGGCGGTTTTCACTCCGAGCAGACCGGCCCGTTCCCGGTTTACCTCCACGTTGAGCGTGGGAAAGTCGAGGGTCTGCACGGGTTGAACGTCCCGGAGTCCCGGGATCTTGCGCAGTTCCGCCTCGATCTTTGCAGCATGCTCCCGGCTGGCAGCAAGGTCGGGGCCTGCCACAGCCACTTCAATGGGCGTGTTTGAACCGAAGCTCATGACCTTTGAAACAATGTCATTCGGCTCAAACGAAAGCCGGGTTCCGGGAAGTTCAGCCGCCAGTGCGGCCCGCAGTTTCTCCCGGAGCACCGGGACGGATGGGGTGCCGGGTTTGAGTTGCACGGCCAGCCATGCTTCCTCGGGACCGCCGTTCCAGAGGTGGATGAGGTTGACCGGATAGTTCGGGGCATGCACGCCCACCAGACCCATGGTGAGCGCAATCCGCGCCTCGCCGGCTTCCCGACGGATGATTTCCAGCGCCCGGAGCGCCATCTGTTCGGTTCGGTCAATGTGGGTGCCCGCCGGTGCCCGCAGCCGGAGTGCCAACTGCCCCGAATCCGATTCCGGAAAGATTTCTGTTCCCAGCCAGCGTCCGAAAATGCTGGTCAGCAGAACGCACCCGGCCAGGGATGCGGGCACCAGCAGCCCGCGCATGGCAACGCAGGCGCGGAGCAGTGGGGTGTAGAGGGTTTGGAACCCGGCTGGGTTATTCGATCCCGCCGGGTGGGGTTTCAACATCCAGACGCAGAGGACGGGCACGAGCGTGGATGAAAGAAGATATGAAAAACCCATGGCGAAGGCGACTGCCATTGCCAGAGGAGAAAACAGGGCCCGGGCAGGGCCCGTCATGAACAGTGCGGGGATAAATGCGGCCAGCACGCACAGGAGCGCCAGGAGACGCGGGCCTGCGGTTTCTACGGCTGCATTCAGGGCTGCCCGTGCTAGGGGGGCGCCGCGTTCCAGATGGGCGTGCAAGTTTTCGACAGTGACCGTGGCTTCATCCACCAGAATGCCAACGGCCAGAGCCAGCCCACCCAGGGTCATGAGGTTCAGACTCTGGTCGCAGAGCCAAAGTGCGAGGGTGGCGGAGAGGAGTGCCACGGGGATGTTGATCACCACCACCAAAGCCGACCGCAGGTCCCGGAGGAAAAGGAGGATTGCGATGCCGGTGAGCAGCGAGCCCAGAAGGCCTTCCCGGAAGAGTTCATGCAACGCCCGGAGAACCACAGGCGACTGGTCGAATTCGAAGGTCACCAGGACGTCCTCGGGAACCGCCGCCTTAAACTTGGGGAGGTTGGCTTTCACCAGATCCACCACGGCCAAGGTGGAGGCATCCGCCCGCTTGGTGACCGGGATGTAGACGGTGCGTTTCCCGTTCACCAGCGCGTAACTGGTGACCAAGTCGGCCTGGTCGTCCACGCTGGCAACGTCCCGCACAAACACGGTGGCCTGCGAGGTGGAACGCAGAGGGACGGATTCCAGGTCCTTGATGTTGCGCGGAATCGCGTTGACGGGAACCAGCGGATAGCTGTCCCCGATCCGGACATTGCCCGAGGGACTGACCAAGTTGGACTGTGCGATGGCGGAAACCACCTCGTCTGGAGGGATCCCGAGGGCCCGGATCCGGTCGGGGTTGAGGTTCACTACAATCGTCCGGGCCGATCCGCCAAAAGGCGGGGGAGCCGAGACCCCGGGAAGCGTTGCAAACAGGGGGCGGACTTGGTTGAGGGCCGCGTCCTGCATCTGGGCCACCGTGCGTTGGGGGTTGTCCGTCGAGAACACGAGGTGGCCGACCGGGACGGAGCCGGCATCAAAGCGGGTGACAAAAGGGCCTGGAGTGCCTGGCGGCATGAACGCCCGTGCCCGGTTGACGTAAGCGACCGTTTCGGAGAGGGCGGCTGACATGTCCGTGCCGGGATGGAACTGGAGCTTCATCAGGGAGGCGCCCTGGATGGACTTGGACTCCACGTGTTCGATGCCGGTGATGTAGAGGAAATGGTACTCGTAGTAGTAGGTGAGGTAGCCTTCCATCTGTGCCGGATCCATTCCCCCGTACGGCTGGGCTACGTAGATGGTTGGCACGCCCAAGGGCGGGAAAATGTCCCGGTGCATCCGTTTCAGGGCAAACACGCTGCAGAGCAAAAGTGCGGCCAGCAGCACGAGCACCGTGACCGGGCGGCGCAGGGAATAGAGAGCAAGGTTCACGCGGGGCGGTGTGGAAACGGGGGATGGTGGATCGGGGTGGTCCGGGGAGTAAACCCGAAAACCGCTGGGAAGTTGCGCTCCGGAGTGCCAGGGAGGGGACTTGGGGCGCTTGCACGGTGGAGCGGAACTGTGGGAGGATTCCGGGTGTGGACCCCACTGAAATGACCGCGTTGCCGCCCCGGAAAGGGGTTCCGTGGAGACGCGTGGCGGTTTGGGTTCTGGTGTTGGGGGGGATAATCGGGGTTCTCGTCTCAGCCAAACCGGTGTACCGGGAGTCCAAAGCCTGGCGTGCGAGGCGGCTCGGGCTCGAAGTTGAGGCGCTGATTTCTCAGGGGCGGCTGGATGTCGCTTTTGAAAAGGCGCGGGCAGCTTATCAACTCAAACCCGATGAGCCCGCTTCGATGCGCGCCGTAGCGAGAATCGAGGGGGCCTCCCGGCGCCACCAGTCGGCACTCGGGTTTTGGAAGAAACTGGCCGAATCCCGTGCAATGGAACCGGGGGACCGCAAACGCATGGCCGAGGATTTGCTCCGGGCGGGCCTTGCGGGAGCCGCAGACCAAGAAATTCGCGAACTTCTCAAGGCGGGGTCTGAGGACGCGCATCTGGAGCGGTTGGCGGCCCAGGCTTCCTTCAACTTGGGGAATCGGGCGGACGCTCTGCGGCACGCGGAACGCGCTGTGGGTTTGGATCCCGAGAACCCAGAGGGTCGGCTTCTGCTCGGGTTGCTGCTCTGGGACGTGCCGGAACCCGCGGGTCAAAACCGGGGCATGGATTTGGTGTGCGGAGTGGCTGCCGATAAAGGTCGGGCGGGCTTGGACGCGCTTTTGGCGTTGAGCCGCAGGGACGGCCTTGGAGAAGAACGGGCGGAGCGGCTCGCGGAGTTGGTTGCGGTGCATCCGCTCGCCTCAAGCGCGCAGAAGCTTTTGGCTTTGGATATCCGGTTGAAGGCTCATCCTCAGAGGGCTGATGAGCTGAAGGAGGCGGCTTTAAAAAGAGCGAGCACCGGAAGCCCTGAAGACCGGCGTGCGCTAGGGGTGTGGTTCAACAACCGGAAGGAGTACGGACGGGCTTTGGAGGCGGTTCCCATGTCTGAGGCCGCCCGGCGCAAAGACCTTCTTCTGGTCCATCTGGACGCTTTGGCTGCCCTGAAGCGGTGGGATGAGGTATCCGCGGTGTTGGCTGGGAAAGACGCCCCTTTGGACGAGGTCTACCGGGAACTGTTTCTGGCAAGAAGCGCCATGGAACGGGGCGAGGACGGCGTGGCAGACGTTCATTGGCGCCGAGCGCATCTGGCCGCAGCGGTGTCCACGGACCAGGCATGGTATGTGGCAGGATACGCCGAACGGCTCGGACGCGCCGATCAGGCTGAGGTCGCTTACCGCAACCTGACCAGCAACGCCACCACTGCAAGACCGGCATTTGAAGCGCTTTTGCGGATCGTTGAACGCCGGGACGACGCCCCTGCAGTGGCCGCACTGCTTCGAGCCATGAGGGAAAGATGGCCTGCAGATCTTGCCGTTGAAAACGATGCCGCCTACTTCAACCTTCTCCTCGGGGAGTCCGTGGCCGGGTCGACGGAATCCGCCCGAAAACTGGTTGCTGCAGATCCGGCCAGCCTCCCGCATCGAACCACGCTGGCGCTCGGGCTCTTGAAGTCTGGCGATCCCGGGGCGGCCTTAAAGGTGTATTCCGGATTGAACATCCCGTGGAACCAGGTCCCGGCCAGCCAGCGGTGCGTCTACTGTGCGGTTCTGGCAGCCAACGGCAGGCTGGAGGATGCCCGGGCCCTCCTGCGCGAGATTGACACGGGACAGCTGCGCCGGGTGGAGCGCAGGCTTTTGGAAAGCCTCGGCTCCGGCGGTTGAACCGCGACGGACGCGTTTCCCGATGCGGATTTCAGGTCGGCCGGGCGCGTTCCGGGATCGACAGGGGGTGCTGGCTGCGGGGGAGGGTTGTGGCCTTATGAAAACCCCTGAAATCGGCGCAGGCAAACCAAGCTCGGATTCCCCGAACAGTTCGGTGGCGGGAAAAATTCGGATTCATTTGGTGGAGGATCATCCGGTCTATCGACACGGTTTGACCCGGCTTTTGTCGTCAGAGCCGGACATGGAGCTGGCCGGGGTTTCCGCCTCCGGTGAAGAGGCGTTGAAGCAGGTGGGCGACGGTGTGGACGTGGTGGTCAGCGATTTGATTCTGCCGGGCATGTCGGGTGTGCAGCTCATTGCGCAGCTCAAGGAGGCGAAACCCGGTTTGGGCGTGGTCGCACTGTCCATGCACGATGGATCCCATTACGCGCTGGCAGCCCTCCAAGCAGGAGCGCGCGCCTATGTCATCAAGCACGAGGCGTCCGGCTTTGTCACGGAGGCGATCCGGGCCGTGTACCGGGGCGGCGTCCATTTCAGCCCGCGCCACCGTGGAATGCTCATTTTTCAAGCGCTGGCCGGGGAGTGGCGCGGGGAATCGGTGCTCAAACGGCTTTCTGCCCGGGAGTTGGAGATTCTCAGGATGCTGGGGCGGGGACGCAGTACGCGGCAGGTCGCGGAGGCTTTGGAAATCAGTGTGAAAACGGTTGAAACGCACCGTGCGCACATCAAGGACAAACTCAACTTTCCGGATGCTGAAACCATGGTGCACTTCGCCGCGGACTGGGTCGGCCTCGAGCAGGGCCGGGCGCATTGTGAACTGGAGCCAGTTCCAGCCGGGTAAGCGTTGGGCGAATTGCCGTTCGGAACTGTGATGAAAGGGCTGCGTGGCATGAAGACAAAACATCCGGCGTTGGATTTGGAGATGGCCGTGGCGGAGGGAATCCGGCAGCGGGGGTTCCATCTTCTGTTTGAGGCGGACGTGCGCGCGATTGCTGGGGAGAGGAACGGGAGTGAGCAGGCGCGGGCAGAGCAAATTCAAAGGTTCGCCCGGAGCCGGCAATGGATTGCCGTGGTAGGTTTCGGGGCTAGATCGGCCCTGATCCGGCGGCAGGCAGCCGCGGCGCGGGTCCGGGAGATCTGGGGCAGGGAATCTGATGGGGCGGGCCGGGATGCTCCCTGCGTGGTAAACCCGGTTTCCTGAACCGGGGCAGCGAGCGGGGGCGGCGGCGCGGATTTGGGTTCGGACGGTGGTGGGGCAGCGCAGAAGGTCAGCAAAAAAAGGGGGGCCCGCATGCCCTGTGCTCTGGGGCATGCGCGCCCCCGGAGCCCCCTCTTCAAGGCCGGAAAGGCTCTGGAATGTAGGGTATCCAATCCGGGCCTGCGAATGGCCTTGAAACTGCTCGGAAAAAAAAGCCCCGAAATTTTGTCCAGAAAACCAAAACCGCGCGGTAGCCCCATGATGACACCCCCCAGTCCGGATTCCTATGAACGGTTTGTGCGTCTTTTGTCCGCGCACGAAGGGCGCTTGAAAGCTTTTCTGAGGTCTTTCCTGCACCGCTGGGAAGACGTGGAGGAAGCCGCCCAGGAAACTTCAATCGTCGCATGGAAAAAATTCCCGGGGTTTGTAGACGGGACAGATTTTGGGGCGTGGCTCCTGACCATCGGGCGCTTTGAGGCGTTGAAAGTGAGGCGCGCAGTTTTCGGGGACCGCTTGGTTTTTCAGGAGTCCGTCTGGGAGACGGTGCTGGATGAGGGGGTGGAGGAGGCGGAACGGTTGGAGACCGAGCGGCATGCCTTGGAGGGGTGCTTGGAGAAACTGGGGGAACGGCAGCGGGAATGGCTGGCTGCGGTGTACGAACCCGGGGCACGGATCCGAGAGGTCGCCGGGAAGAATGGAAAAAGCGAGGCCGCCTTTTACAAGTTGGTCCAGCGGTTGCGCTTGATCCTCTTGGAGTGCATCGAGCAGCGCCAACAGCAGGAGGCGGGATTATGAGCCAGAAAACAGAGTGGAAAGTGCTGATTGCCCAGTTTTTGGACGGCCGGATCGACCAGGCTGCCCTTGAAAAACTCGAGGAACAACTTCAGCGCAATCCCGGCGCACGGCGTCACCTCAGGAGCATGGCGAGTCTTGAAAACGGGCTGCGAGACTGGGCCGGGGTCAAGGCCGCGCGCGAGGCGTGGCGAGAGGCTGCCCCGATTTCTCCTGGAGGTGCACGCGCATTCAGAAGCCGCTCATGGCCGGTGGCCGCAGCGATTGCCGTTGGCGGGATGCTCGTGGGATTCTCAGGGTCCCTCCTTTTTGCCAAAGGGTTGCTCCTCAAAGATCCGCCTGCCATCCGGATCGCGCTGGGGAACGAGGGCTTCGAAAAGCCTGCAGATCTTGGGACGGGCGGCGTGCCTTCCACGTACGGAATTTGGGGCGGCGACTTTGCCGAGGTGGTGCCGGAAGATCAGGGGGTGGTTCCTCCCAGGGGGGCGAAATCCATGGTGCGCTTTCTGAGGGCAGACAACCAGAACTCGCCGCCCGGCGAGGTGCAGGGGGTTTCCCAGCTCTGGCAGGTGGTGGATTTGAGGCCGGTGCGGGTTCGGGAGGGGCGGGGCGCGTTGATGGTGGAACTGGGAGCATGGTTTAATGCGGCGTCTGTGGTCCCGGAAAAGGGCCATGTGTTTGGAGTGCATCTGACTGCGTTTCAGGGCGGCAGCAAGCTTGCGGGGGAGGCATGGAAAAGCCCGAGGCAAACTGCTCTGGCGTCTGGGTCGCGTCACCAGAAAGCCGATGAAGATCCGGCCGGATGGCAGTGGGTTTCGGTCCGGATACACGTTCCTGCGGAAGCCGACTCGCTTCTTCTGAGCGTGTACTGTGGCGAGGGCGTATCCCGGGGTGTCAAACGCACCGAGACCGCAGTGTTCCCCGGCCAATATGTGGCCGGAGTTCGGCTCAACTATTTCCAGCGCCCCGTCTCGGTGAAAACACCCACCCCCTGAACTCAAAAGAACACCATGAACTGTAATCCCCAGCATTTCCGTAAACTGAACCGGCGCGGTTTTATTCAGGCCGGCACGCTGAGTTATCTTGGGCTTTCACTTGGCGACTATTTCCGGTTGCAGGCCGCTCCGGACATGGCTCTGGGCGCCTTGGACTCCGCGCCGCGCAAGGAACCCAAGGCGAAGAACGTGATTCAGATCTTCCTTCCCGGGGCCTGTTCGCATCTCGAGTCATGGGATCCGAAGCCAGAGGCGTCCATCGACATCCGGGGTCCGTTTGGGGTGGTGAAGACGAAACTGCCTGGGGTGGTGTTTGGGGAGATGATGAGTCGATGTGCCCAAATCGCGGACAAGCTGACCGTGGTGCGGTCGGTCAGCGGGCGCATTCCGGATCACGCCTTGGCGACGTATCACAGCATGACGGGCTATTTGCCCTCTCCGGCGATTCAGCATCCGCAGATGGGGGCGATTGTTTCCCACGAGTTGGGGCCCATCAACGAGCTGCCCGCATGGATCGGCGTTCCGGCGAAGCCCGGGGGCGCTTGGACGCCGAACACGGGGTACATGGCCTCGAAGTTTGGCTGTTTCAGCGTTGGGGGCGATCCGGGCACGAAGGGGTTTCAGGTGCGCGATATTGCGTTGCCGCACTCGGTTTCCGCAGCCGATTTTGCCAAGGAGCAGGATTTGCGGGCTGCTGCGGAGTCCTATTTCCGGGGCCGTGAAACGGACGGGCAGGCGCTGGACACGATGGATGAATTTTACCGGAAAGCCTATGGGCTGCTGGGATCCCCGGCTGCACAGAAGGCGTTTAGTTTGGAAAGCGAGTCGGAGGCGATGCGGGATCTGTACGGGTGCGGGAAGTATGCGACCAAATCGCCTCCCAAGATCTTGGGCGTGGGCGAGCGTTTGCTATTTGCGCGCCGGTTGGTGGAGGCGGGGACGCGGTTTGTTTCGGTCACGTATGAGGGGGCGGGTACCTGGGATCACCACGGGAAGATCCGGGAGGAGTTCTCCCAGGCCATGCCGGCGTTTGATCATGCGCTGGCGGGTTTGATCACGGATCTGGATCAGCGGGGGCTTTTGGATTCGACCATGGTGATGGTGATGACCGAGTTCGGGCGCACGCCCAAGGTGAACGCGGCGGCGGGGCGCGATCATCATGCGCGGAATTACAGCCTCGTGCTGGCCGGAGGCGGCATTACTCGGGGGCAGGTGTACGGAGCCAGCGATGCGATCGGCTACGAGCCAGCCCGGGATGGGGTGATGCTCGAGGATTTTCTGGCAACCGCCTACGGGCAACTGGGGATCGACTCGAACAAGCGCATCATGGCGCCCGGGGAGCGTCCCATTGACATTGTGCGGGAAGGCAAGGTGATCAAGGGGCTGATCGCGTAACGACATTCAACAATGAGTCCTAACGCCTTTCCGGTTGTCCGTTTTTCGGGAGTGCAGTCCCGGCGTCTGTTCTGGGCGGGTTGGTTGGTTCTTCTGGCGCTTTTTGGAGTCCCAGAAGCGTCGGGATTCAACCAGTATGTGGTGGAGGCGCTGCTTCCGCGCGGTGGGCAAAAGGGGACCACCGTGGAGGTGACCCTCTATGGCAACTATCTTGAGCACCCGCGGGAGTTGGTTTCCAACCGGGGGGGGATTCGCGCGGTATCGTTCGAGGAGCCTCAAGCGAGGAAGGATCCGATTTTCATGTTGCCCAGTGCGAATCCGCAGATCCTGCGGGCGACCCTTGAAATTGCGCCGGACTGTCCACTGGGACAGCACATGCTTTTTCTGAGGACGGATCGTTTTCTGTCCGAGCCGGTGCTGTTCGAGGTAGGAGAGTTTCCGGTGGTGAATGCGGAGGAAAAAAGGGTGGGAGAGGATGACGAACCCGCGCGCGCCCAACCGGTGCCGAGGCAGTGCACGGTGCACGGGCAGATCCAGGCGGATCCGAAAGTGCCGGACCGGGATTGTTACGCGGTGAATGCGCGAAAGGGGGAGCGGCTCTCTGTGGATCTGGAGGCGGTGCGTGTGGCCTCCATGCATTACATGGGGGAGAACGACTGTCAGCTCCGGTTGTTTGGTCCGGATGGAAAGCTGCTTGCGGCCTGTGACGACACCCCGCTTTACGTGCAGGACCCATTTTTGAGCGTGGAAGCGCCGATGGACGGGCGTTACGTGATCGAGGTCTCGCAGCATCCCGGCGCGATCTTTACGAGGTTTGCCTATTACCTGTTGCACGTGGGGGCTTTTCCGAGGCCGGAGGTGGTTTATCCGGCGGGCGGACGGCCAGGGGAAACGCTGGAGTTGCAGTGGCTCGGGGACGCGCGTTCAGGACTGCGCGAAACGTTGGTGTTTCCCGAACTGAAGAGGCCGCAGAGTCCGATCACGTTTTTGGATTATCATCCTGCGGATTCGGGCGGGCGTGCGCAGAGCCCGCTGCCGCTGCGGGTCACTCCGCATCCCAACGGGTTTGAAAGCGAACCGAACGACGCGGCGGAGAACGCGAAGCCTTTCTCCATTCCAGCAGCACTCAACGGGGTCATCGGTGCCGAGGGGGACATGGATTTATGGCGGTTTCATGCCGAAAAAGGGGAGGCGCTGGATGTGCGGGTGTATGCGCGTTCGTTGGGAACCCCGTTAGATCCGAAAATTTGGATCCGGTCGGTAGGCGGTCCTTCTGGGGAGGGCAAACCGGTAGCTCTGAGCGATGACAGCACGATGGCGGAGCGCGGCTATTACTCGTTCACGATCGTGGCAAAAGACACGCTGGATCCGGCCCTGGCTTTTGTGGCGAAAGAAACCGGCGACTACCTGCTGGGGATTGAGGATACCCGTGGGCTGGGGGGCACGCAGTTTGTGTATCGGATCGAAGTGCAGAAGCACCGGGATAGCGTTGGCGTGTATCCGAGTCGGACGGGACGGACGGCGAGCTACGACTGGACGACGCGGGAGGCGATTCTGCAGGTCCCCAAGGGAGGGCGTTGGACGGTGAAGATGGGGATTTCAGAGGGACTGGGAACGGCGTTGGGAGGCGACAGCTTTGTGCTTGAGGCAGTGGGATTGCCGGAAGGGGTGAGCATGGAGGCGCCGGTAGTGACGCCGTCGAAGACGGGCAAGGAATTTCCGGTCCATTTCAATGCAAAGCCAGATGCGAAGCCCGGGGTGAGTTTCATCCGAGTGGTGGCGCGCCCGTTGAACGCGGAGCGGGAGGTGGATTCGGTTTGTCAGCGGGGTTTTGTGTATTCGAATCGCCGGGGGGGATTGGGCTGGACGCGGGTTTGGATGGAGGACTTGGCGTTGGCAGTGGTGGAAGAAGCACCGTTTTGGTTGGAGGTGGAGCCGCCCCGTGCGGGGTTGGTGCGGGCAGGGAACTTGGAGTTGGGGGTGAAGGTGCACCGGCAACCGGGTTGGAATGAACCGGTGCAGATCAAGTTGGACTACCTGCCTCCGGGAGTGGAGCAGGGATATCCCGTGGATGTCGGCCCAGGTGAGACGGAGGGCAAGGTGGATCTGAAGGCGAGCTCGGATGCTCCTCTGCATCCGTGGAAGGTGTGCGTCATTGGGACGTCGACGGATGGGGACGTGCAGAGGGGGACGGGTTGCCGGTTGGTGAGTTCGGCGCTGGTGGATCTGCCGGTGACGCAGCCCTATGTGACCCTGGAACTGGCCCGGGCCAGTGTGCGGCGTGGGAGCGTGGGGGAGATCACGGCCACGCTCAAACAGATCAAGGAGTTCACGGGCGTCGCCCGCGCCTCCCTCATCGGGCTCCCCTTTGGGGTAAAGCTCATTGAGCCTTTTCCGGAAATCACGGCGAAGGATCAGGTTTGCACTTTCCGGATTGAAGCTACCGCAGATGCGCTGCTGGGGCAGTACAAGCAGATCCAGGCGGAGCTTGCAGTTCCCGAAGCCGGAGAAGTGGTCCGCCAGCAGACGGGGTCCGGGGTGCTGCGGGTGGATCCCGCGAGCACGGCTGCCGCATCCCAAACACCCTGATTTTCCCTTATGAACGCTCTCCCACGTTTTGTTTGCATGGTGATTCTGTGTGCCCTGAGCGGGTCTGGACTTTCGTTTGCCGCCGGGAACCCGGGGCCGCTTCCGGCCAAAGCGAGTGAAACGACCGCAGACCAGGCTTCCGGCGGAAAAACCGGCGTGGCAAGGGCGCTGGACTTGAGTTTCCGTGAAGACGTGATGCCGGTTTTTTTCCGGGCCAACTGCAACTCTGGGGGGTGCCATGGCGCGGCTGCGGGAAAAGACGGGTTCCGTTTGTCGTTGTTCGGCTACGATGCAGCGGGGGACTATTACCGGCTGACTCAACAGATGCTGGGGCGACGGGTGAATGTGGCGGCCCCGGATGAGAGCCTGTTGTTGCTGAAAGCGACGGGGGCGGTGCCGCACACGGGGGGCACCCTTTTTTCCAAGGACTCGGAGCATTACCGGGTGCTGCGGGAGTGGATCCGGCAGGGCGCGGTGGACGATTTAGAGACGGTGGCGGAGGTGACGGGGATCCGGGTGGAACCGGAGCGGATGGTGTTTGAGGGAGGGGGGCAAAATCGCCCGCTGAAGGTGATTGCCTCCTATTCGGATGGACGGACGCGCGACATGACCGCGTTGTCGCTCTTTCTCTCCAACAACAAGACGACGGCGGACGTGGACGACGATGGAGTGGTGCATGCGGGCCGGCGTGGGGCGACCGATGTCTTTGCGCGCTTTAACCGGTTTACTGTGGGGATTGCGGTCACAGTGCTTCCGCGCGGGGACAATTTCGAATGGCCTGCGGATGCGGTTGCGCGGAACACGTTGGATGAGGCGGTGTTTCAGAAACTCAAAAGTCTCCGGATCCAGCCTTCAAAACGGTGTGAGGATGGGGAGTTTCTGAGGCGGGTGACGCTGGATTTGGTCGGGTTGCCTCCCACGGAGGAAGAAGCGCGGGCATTTTTGGCGGATGGATCCCCGGACAAGCGCGAGCGTCTGGTGGACCGGCTTTTGGAGCGGCCGGAGTACGCGGATGTGTGGGCAAGTCGATGGGCGGACTGGGTGAAGTTGATGGGAGACACCTTCAGTGGTGGCGGGACCGACAACAAAAACGCGGTGGGGTACTTCCAGTGGATCACCGAACAGTTTCAGAAAAACGTTCCTCTCGATGTGTTTCTGAGGGAACAGATCACCAGCAAGGGCAGCACAATTTTGCAGCCCATGAGCAACTTTTACACGATGCTGCCCACGCTCGGTAAATACGATCCCAAGGAGATGGCGCAGCGGGTGGCGCAGCTGACCATGGGCATCCGGATCGGATGCGCGGAATGTCATAACCATCCGTTTGATCGGTGGACCCAGGATGATTACTACGGGTTTGTGAGCTTTTTCACTGGGGTGCAGCGGAAGAAGGGCAGTGAGGAGCGGGAGTTTTACGTGTACGACGACCGGCAGCACCGGCCGGCGCTCCATCAACTCGATCAGCGCCCGATGCCCGCAAAATTCCTGGGCGGCGAGAAGCCTGAGATTCGGGGGCGGGACCCGCGGATTGCTTTGGCGGAGTGGATCACTTCGGCAGAGAACCGGCTGTTTGCAAACAGCATGGCCAACCGGATCTGGGCGCAGTTTTTTGGGCGGGGCGTGGTGGAGCCGGTAGACGATCTCCGCATCACCAATCCGCCGAGCAACGTGGAGCTTTTTGAGGAACTGGGACGGCGCTTGGTGGCGCATGGGTTTGACCAGAAAAAGTTGATTCGGGAGATTGTGACCTCGGCGACCTACCAGTTGAGCAGTGCCGTGAATGCCTCCAACAGGGAGGATGAGCGGCAGTTCTCGCATTCGATGGTGCGGCGTCTGTCGGCGGTCGCGGCGCTGGATGCAGTGGCATCGGTGACCGGAGTGGATACCGTATGGAAAACGCAGCCAGGACTCTACCGAGCGGCGCAGATGTTCAATCCGGGGATCCGGAACGGGTCGTATTTTCTGACGTGCTTTGGTCAGTCCGAACGGGTCTCGGTGGACGCGGGGAGCGACAATCGTGAGCCGTCTCTCTCGCAGACGATGCACCTGATTTCCGGGGATACGGTTCGGGATCGGATTCGGGTTTCTGGTGTGATTCGGGAATGGATGAACCAGGGGGCGAGTCCGGAGCGGGTGGTGGAGTCGTTGTATTTGCGCTCTCTCTGCCGGCAGCCCTCGGAGGCGGAGTTGGCCGTGTTTTGGAGGGTTTCTGGGTCGAGCCCGGCACAGGCGGATTACGAACGGCTGTGGTGGGCGCTGATGAATTCCACCGAGTTTCTTTTCCAACACTGAGTCTTCGCATTTTTTTCGATGAAAACTTCCTTTGTTTCGGTGATGAGCGTCCTGGTACTGGCGGTGCCTGTGTCTCGCGGAATTGCTGCTGCGCCAACGTGGGAGGACGATATTCGTCCGATTTTCAAAAGCCGTTGCTTCAAGTGCCATGGGGAGGACGAGCAGAAGTCGGATCTGAGTTTGCACACGCTGGGTGCCGCGTTGAAGGGGGGCTCCAGCGGGGAGGTGCTCAAGAAGGGGCGTCCCAACTCCAGTCTGTTGGTGCAATCCATCGAGCATGCCGAAGGGGTGGAGAAAATGCCGCCCAAGGCGTTGAAGATGCCTGAGGAGGAGATCGAGTTGATCCGGCAGTGGATTTTGGCGGGAATGCCAGCGGGGGCGGGAAATATGCCACAGGCGGCGCGGTTGGTATTTGCGGCCGTACCGGCTGGCGAACGACCGGAGAAACCGGCGATGCCCTCGGGGTTGCCTGCGGATGAGCCAGTTACCGGACTGTCCAACCCGGTGACCGCACTGGCAGCGAGTCCGTGGGCACCGCTGGTGGCGATAGGGGGCGAGGGGCGGGTGCGGTTTGTGCACGCGGAAACAAAGGAGTCGCTGGGGGCCGTGCCGTTCCCTGAGGGGATTCCGCAGGTTCTCCGCTTCAGCCGGGACGGTGCGCTGCTGCTGGCGGCGGGGGGAAAACCGGTGCAGTCGGGGAAGGCGGTGCTTTACGAGGTGACCACCGGAAAGCGACTGGGGGCCTTTGGAGATGAGAGCGACACGGTACTGGCGGCGGACTTGAGCGCTGACAGCCAGTGGGTGGCGCTGGGCGGACCGGGCAAAGCGGTAAAGGTGTTCCGCGTGGCTGATGGGAAACTGGCCTACAAACTCACCAAGCACACGGATTGGATTACGGCTCTGGAGTTTTCACCGGACGGGAAGCGGTTGGTTACCGGGGACCGTTCCGGGGGAATCCATGTGTGGGAAGCAGAAGGCGGAGCGCTTGTTCTGGGGTTGAGTGAGCATAAGGAAAGCATCCATGCGCTGGCCTGGCGGCCGGATGGGAAGGTGGTGGCGAGCGGGAGTGAGGATGGGTCGGTGATTCTGTGGGGGATCGAGGACGGATTTCCTCTGGCGACGTTGAGCAAGATTCACACGCCCAAGCTGCGGCCCGGTGAATATGGGAAAAAGCCGGGCGGGGTTCTTGGGCTGGCTTGGACTGGGGAAGGAAATTTGCTGACCACGGGCCGGGATCGAACGAGCCGGCTGTGGGACAGTGTTGGGGGGAAATTGGCCGAGAGTGCGCCGTTCAAGGAGTTGCCTTCAAAAGTGGCGGGTACATGTGTAGGTAAGCGGGTGGCAATCGGAAATGCGCGCGGGGAATTGACGTGGTGGGAACCGGCCACTCAATAGGAGCCTACAACCCTCTCCGTCACCGCTGCCCGATCAAACGGGTTTTGTGTGCGGGTGGCTCCGAACTTGGAATTCCGCCGTCTTTTTCTGGAGCCGCCTCTTTTTGGCCTCACCCTGAGCGAGTTTGATGAAGTGGGTCTGGCTGTTAAACCTCTGCGGGGAATCGCCCGATTTGATCCGGTGATATGAGCCGTCCGGTGCCAGAATCGAGGCCTTTGAGTTGTCTGCGAGTTGTGCACCCAGAATTTCCTCGGTGAGGCGCCGGCGGTGTTCGGGGTCTTCCACGGGGGTCAGGATTTCGATCCGGCGGAAAAAGTTGCGGGGCATCCAGTCGGCGCTGCCAAAGTAGACCTTTGGAGTGCCAGCGTTTTCAAAATAGAAGATCCGGCTGTGCTCGAGAAACCGTCCCACGATGGAGCGGACGGTGATCCTTTCGCTGATTCCTGGGAGGCCGGGCTTCAGGCAGCAGATGCCGCGCACGATCAGATCGATCTGAACCCCGGCTTGTGAGGCGCGGTAAAGGGCCTCGGTGATTTCGCGGTCCACCAGCGAGTTCATCTTGGCAATGATCCGTGCGGGTTTGCCGCAAAGCGCGTTGTCGGTTTCGCGGCGGATGAGCGAAAGAAGCGTGTCGTGGAGGGTGAATGGCGCGATCAGCAGTTTCCGGGTGCTCTGGAACCGGCCGATTCCGGTGAGCAGGTTGAAAAAGTTGGTGGCGTCCTCGCCAAAATCGGGGTGGCAGGTGAGCAGGCTCAGATCCGTGTACAGGCGGGCCGTGGACGGGTTGTAGTTCCCGGTCCCGATGTGGATGTAGCGGCGAAGCCCGTCCTCGTCCCGGCGAACCACCAGGGCAATCTTGGCGTGCACCTTGTGGTTCACGATCCCGTAAACCACATGGACACCCGCCTCCTCCAAGCGGCGGGTCCAGTGGATGTTGTTGGCTTCATCGAACCGCGCCTTCAACTCGGTCACGGCTGTCACTTGTTTGCCGTTGCTGACCGCGCGCATGAGCGCACCCACAATCCGCGGGTCGCCTCCGGTGCGGTAAAGGGTCTGTTTGATGGCAAGGACGTTCGGGTCGGATGCGGCCTTCTCGAGAAAATCCACCACGCTGTTAAAGCTCTCGTAGGGATGATGCAGCAGGACGTCCCGTTTCCGGATTACAACAAAAGGATCGGCGCCATTCCGGAACGCGGGTGCGAGTGCGGGAAGAAAGGGTTTGTCCCGGAGTTCCGGCGAATGGTCCCCCTCGCAGATGGCCATGAGCCGGCTGGGGTTCAGGGGGCCGTCGATCAGGTAGAGGTCGTCCGGGGTGAGGTCGAGAGTCTCCAGAAGGTACTGGTGGATTTCCTGCGGGCAGAGGCAGTCGACTTCCAAACGCACCGCGGCGCCCTTTCTCCGGTTGTGGAGTTCCTGTTCGACGGCGCTGAGCAGGTTGCGGACGTCCTCTTCGTCAATGTAGAGTTCGCTGTTGCGGGTGACCCGGAAATGCCAATAGCCGAGGATGGTGGTTCCAGGGAACAGGTCGCCCAGATGTTTTCCAATCACTTGGCCCATAAACGCGTAATGCAGCTCGGTCTCAGCCGAAGGCAGCCGGATGAGCCGGGGCAGGACCCGCGGGACTTGGACCACGGCAAGGCGCCGGGCGAGGAGCCCGTGCTGTTCGGCCTCCAGTTGAACCACGATGTTCAGGGACTTGTTCAGCAACTGCGGGAACGGATGAGCGGGATCCAGCCCGAGCGGGGTGAGCACGGGCCGCACCTGGGTCAAATAGTACTGGTCCAGCCAGTCCCGTGTAGCGCGGGGCAGGGAATCCAGGTCCGGGAAATGGATCTGGTTTTTGGCAAGGGCCGGGATGAGTTCGTGTTTCCAGCACCGGCCGAGCTGTTCGGTCATGGCCAGAACCCGTTGCCGGATGGCTTTAAACGTTTCCGAAGCCGTGCGTCCGTCGGCGCTGCGCTCGACCAAGTCGCTTTCGATCTGCTGTTTGATCCCTGCCACGCGCACCTCAAAAAACTCGTCGAGGTTGGAGCTGGCGATGCTCAGGAACTTGACCCGTTCCAACAGCGGAATGGCCGGGTCGAGTGCCTCGTTCAACACCCGCTGGTTGAATTCCAGCCAGCTCAGTTCCCGGCTCAGGAAATGTTCCGAGGAGAACTGGCGCTTGGCCTTGAAGTCGCCAGTCCGTCCCGGAGCCGGAGCGGCAGAAACCACGGCCGCAGGGGGTGGGGGCTGGCCGGATGCCCTCCGGTTTTTGGCCTCAGCACGTTTCATGAGGTTCGGGTCATCGGAGGGAACGCTGTCAGGGATTTCTATGCGCAGCCGCAGCCGCCGCCGCAGCACCCGGTGTCGACCTCGTCCAGTTGGGGTGCGCGCCCCAGTTCAAAGGTTTTCTCGATGAACTTTCCGACGGTCTGCTGGAGCTGCTGGAGCTGGTCCTGCGCATGGAGAAACTCCTGAACCACGATGTTGGAAGTGAGTTCCGACCGGAGCGATTCAAACTCCTGGATCTCGGAGTTGGAAATCGAATCCCCCTGGTTGGCACGGGCTTGAAGATGGCGGCCCAAGTCGTTCACCTGCTGAAACTGGAACTTCAAGGGTTCGTCGGAGAGAAACCGGTCGAGCCCCTGCTTGATCCGTTCGAAATCGGGCCGTGCGGTGACGGCGCTACACAGGGACTGGAGGGGCGGGAGCAGGGTGTCTTCCATGGTGAAATAAAGGTGTTCAGGAAAAGGTACGGCACGCGGAGCCGGAAAGCAAACGCTGGCCGCGGAACCGGTTACCGGGCAGCCAGCGAGATCCCGCGCACCTTCTTGTACAGGGTTACCGCGTAAGTGTCTGTCATTCCGGAAACAAAATCGAAAATTCCCAGCAACCTGTCGTAGGCGGAGGCCGCTGGAATCCGGCCCGGCCCCAGAGATTCGGCAGGTAGAAGTAGCAGGAGTTTCCGGCTCCGCGGAGCCGGTTTGCCACCGTTCTGCGCGTGGTCGTTGAGGGCCGACACAAAGACGTCCAGCAGGCCTCCGAGGACCTCAAAGCCGGCCGCCTCGATTTCCACGCCGCGGGGCGTGGAGTAGATGGTTTCTCGCGAGATCTTTTCAATGTGTGCCCATGCCACACGGTCCGGTCCGGCGTCGATCAGCGGCGTGTCAAAACTGCCGTCCAGAAGCGCAGCCTCGTTCTCAAGAAAAAGCTCCGCGCACTTTTCGATCGCGGCGCCGATGGCAATCGAGCGCAGGATCTGGACACGGCGACCGTCCGAGTGCGCGGTTTCCAGGCGGGTGGGGCGAAGGGGGCCGGGGATGAGCTCCATGAACGCGTCCCGGACCGTTGCATAACCAAGGTGGCCGAGGCGGAAGCCGTCCTCAAAATCCACCAATCGGTAACAGATGTCGTCTGCGGCCTCGACCAGAAACGCGAGGGGATGCCTCGCCCACGCCGTGTCCGAGGAATTCCGTGGAAGGAGTTCGCATGCGGCTGCCACTGAACGGAACTCCGCCAGTTCGCTGCGGTAAAAGCCGAACTTCTTGGTGCTGGCACCCGAGGGCAGATCCCCGGTCCCCAGGTCCGCGGCGCGGGGGTATTTGGTAAACGCTCCCAGAGTTGCAAAGGTCAGTTGCAGGCCACCCGGGTTGTCCGGCATCTGAAGTTTTGTCAGGAGCCGGAACCCCTGTGCGTTCCCTTCGTACCGCGCAAAATCCGCGTGTTCGGCTGGGGTGAGTTCCTGTGCGGCAACTCTGGCGTGCGAAGAATTGAGGAACCAGTGGCGGATGGCGTCTTCACCCGAATGGCCAAACGGGGGGTTGCCCAAATCATGGGCGAGGGCGGCGGCACTGGTGATTTCCCCGAAATCGGAGGGCGGAATGTCTGTCAGGGCATGGCGCTGGCAGAGGACAGCGCCCACGCGTGCCCCGAGTGATCGTGCCACGGAAGCGACTTCCAGAGAATGTGTGAGCCTTGTCCGGACATAGTCGTTGTCGGCCAACGGAAAGACCTGGGTTTTGTCCTGGAGCCGGCGAAATGCGGTGGAGAACGTAATCCGGTCACCGTCCCGGCGGAACTCCGACCGGAGAGGGTTATGCGGGGCGGGTCTTGGTTTTTTGCCGATCCGGTTTTGATTGAGGAGTGCCAGCCAGTTCACGAGGTTTGGAGTTCGGAGGCAGCTTTTTCCCAAGCGGCGTTGGCCTCTTGGAGTTGGTCGGAGACGGCTAGCATTTCCCGGTTCAAAGCCATGGCGTTTCCGCCTGGGGCGTATGCAGCGGGATCCTCGAGGGCAGCGGTGAGGGAGGCGAGTTTGGCTTCCAAAGCCACCACCTCCATCTCGAGCTTGGCCACCGCTTTTTCCCGGTCCCGGAGTTGTTTGGCGGCCTGTTTGCGCTGTTCGGCCTCGGCGCGTTTCTGTTCTTTGAACTCCCGCAGGCCAGGCCCGGAGCGGGATTGGGAGTCTGCGGGATCCAGATCGGGCTGTAAATTGGCGAGGCCTTCGCCGGCGGTGAGCGCGGCGCGGGCGGAGGTGGCCCGGGTTTTTTCGAGGAAATACTGGTAATCGCCGGCGTAGGGGGTGGTGGTTCCGGCGGACACGTGCAGGACGGAGGAGGCGATGGACCGGATGAAATGGACGTCGTGGCTGATAAAGATGAGGGTGCCTTCGAACTGCTGGAGTGCCTGAATGAGGGCATCGATGGAGCCCACGTCCAAGTGGGTGGTGGGTTCATCCATCAACAGCAGGTTGGGCGGGTCGAGCAGCAGTTTGACCAGCGCAAGGCGCGATTTTTCGCCCCCGCTGAGAACCGCTACGGGCTTGAACACGTCGTCGCCGCGGAAAAGGAAGGAGCCGAGGACGGTCCGGCATGTCTGCTCGCTTTGGGGGTTGGGCGAATCCATCGCCGCCTCCAGTACGGTCTGGCGGGGATTCAAAACCTCGGTGCGTTGTTGGGAAAAGTAGCCGGTCCGCACATTGTGCCCGAGCGCGCGTTCACCGGTTTGCGGTTGGAGAATCCCGGCGAGGAGTTTGATCAGCGTGGATTTGCCGGCGCCGTTCGGGCCCACCAGCACCGTACGCTGGCCGCGTTCGGCTTCAAAATTCAGGTTTTGATAAACGGTCAGGTCCCCGTAGCCGAACCGGATGTTTTTGAGCGAGATCACGCGGGTCCCGCTCCGGGCGGGCTGCGGGAAATGAAACTTGATGGATTTGGCGTCCGCCACAGGCGCCTCAATTTTTTCCATCCGGGCGATCTGCTTGAGTTTGCTCTGGGCTTGCGAGGCTTTGCTGGCCTTGGCCCGAAAACGGTCGGCGAATTCCTGGAGGGCGGCGATTTCGCGCTGCTGGTTTTTATAGGCGGCTAGCTGTTGTTCGGCGCGCGCAGCCTTTTGCTCCTGGTAGCTGTCCCAATTGCCTTTGTAGCGGTGCAGGGTGCCGTGGGCGATTTCCACGATGCTGCCCACGAGCTGGTTGAGGAACTCGCGGTCGTGCGAGATCATGAGGATGGCTCCGGGATAGGAGCGGAGATAATCCTGAAACCACTGGAGGCTTTCCAAATCGAGATGGTTGGTGGGCTCGTCCAGAAGCAGGAGGTCGGGTTCCATGACCAGCAACCGGGCCAGATGGGCCCGCATGATCCAACCCCCGCTCAGGGCACGCGCGGCGCGATCCATGTCGCTCTCCCGGAAGGCCAGGCCGGCGAGGATTTTCTTGGCTTTGGGTTCGAGTTGCCAGCCGCCCTGTTCGTCAAAAACCCGCAACGCCTCGTGATAGGCGTCCTCGTCTGGGGCCTCGCCTTTTTCGTGGAGACGAATGGTGTTTTTCGCAGCTGCAAGTTCGGGCGAGATGGCAGTGGCCAGTTCCAAGACCGTCTCGTTTCCAGCAGGAGCGCTTTCCTGCGGGAGAAAACCGATCCGCACATTGCGTTCCCATGCAATCCGGCCGGAATCCGGCGTGGCTTCTCCGAGGAGCAAAGAGAACAGGGTGGACTTGCCCGCCCCGTTCGGCCCCACCAAACCAATCCGGTCACCCCGGTTGACTTGGAGGCTGGCTTCCTGAAAAAGGACGCGTCCGGAAAACGACTTGCTGACTTGTGCAACGGTAAGCATGGCAGGGATTCAGCCAGCAGTCTTGCGATCCGGAGGCCGGGTGCAAGAGTTTCGCCGGGAGAAAAGCGGGGT
This sequence comes from uncultured Spartobacteria bacterium, assembly GCA_903901425.1. Classification (GTDB taxonomy): domain Bacteria; phylum Verrucomicrobiota; class Verrucomicrobiia; order Chthoniobacterales; family Chthoniobacteraceae; genus CAIURC01. The sequence goes on from CAIURC010000071.1 coordinate 55,257, forward strand.
TGCGTCCGGACGCGGACGCGATTCCGCATCAGGGCGCCTGCGCATGCGGTGAGTCGCCCGAGGGCCACATACACCGCATTTGTCCAACTCTGCCCGGGTTTTAGGCCTTGGCCGACTGAAACTTGGTCCGGATGGCCTCCACCACGCTGGGATCTGCCAAGGTGGTGACGTTGCCCAGTTCGCGGCCCTCAGAAATGTCGCGGAGCAACCGGCGCATGATTTTCCCGGACCGGGTCTTGGGGAGGTCCGGCACGAACACGATCCGTTCGGGCCGGGCGAACTTGCCGATCTTGGCGTCCACCATGGCGTTGAGTTTTTTGGCGAGATCGGTTTCGTCCACCTTGCCGGCAAAAGCGGATTTGAGGATGACGAAAGCCATGAGGCCCTGGCCTTTGAGTTCGTGTTTGACGCCGACCACAGCGGATTCGGCGACTGCTTCGTGTTCGATGAAGACCGCTTCGAGTTCAGCGGTGCCGATCCGGTGTCCGGAGACGTTGACGACGTCATCGACCCGGCCGGTGATCCAGAGGTAACCGTCTTTGTCGCGGATGGCGCCATCGCCCGGGAAATAGTACTGGCCGCCCCAGCGGTTCCAGTAGGTGTCGATGTAGCGCTGGGGATCTCCGAAAATGCCCTGGGTGATGCCGGGCCATGGCTTCCTGATGGCCAGAATGCCGTGATCGGTTTCGTTGCCGTGCTCGTCCAGGACGGCAGCATCGATCCCGAAGAAGGGCAGGGTGGCTGAACCGGGCTTGGTGGGGGTGCAGCCTGGGATGGGGGTGATCATGTGGCCGCCGGTCTCGGTCTGCCACCAGGTGTCCACAATCGGGCAGCGTTCCGCGCCGACGTTCTTGTGGAACCACAGCCAGGCCTCGGGATTGATGGGTTCTCCCACGGAGCCGAGGAGGCGGAGCGAGGAGAGATCGTGTTTTTTGAGCCAGTCATCGCCCCATTTCATGAAGGCGCGAATGGCTGTGGGAGCGGTGTAAAAGATGGTGACCTTGTGGTCCTGGATGATCTTCCAGAACCGCCCAAAATCGGGGGCGTCGGGTGCGCCCTCGTACATCAGCACCGAGGCTCCGTTGAGCAGGGGGCCGTAAACCACGTAGGTGTGGCCGGTTACCCAGCCCACGTCGGCGGTACACCAGAAGAGGTCGTCCCCGCGGAGATCAAAGGAATACTTGTTTGTGGTGTAGGCATGGACCATGTAGCCGCCCACGCTGTGCATGATGCCCTTGGGTTTGCCCGTGGAGCCCGAGGTGTACAGGAGGAAGAGCATCTCGTTGGATTCGAGCGCTTCCGCGGGACACTCGGAGGAAACCCCCGATGCCGCTTCGTGGTACCAAACATCCCGGCCAGGCTTCATTTGGCAGCTCGGGTCGGGCTTGCCGGAGTGCCGTTCCAGCACCAGCACATGAGCGCAGGAGGGGCATTCCGCCACCGCTTCATCTACGGTCTGTTTGAGCGCCAGAAACTTTCCGCGCCGGTATCCGCCGTCCATGGTGATCACCGCTTTGGAACTGGCGTCGTTGACACGGTCCCGGATGGCTTCCGCAGAGAAACCGCCGAAAACAACGGAATGAATCACGCCGATCCGGGCACAGGCCAGCACGGCGATGGCCAGTTCGGGCACCATGGGCATGTAAATGGCCACGGTGTCGCCTTTTTTGAGGCCGAGTCCCTTGAGGACATTCGCGAATCGGCACACCTCGGAGAGGAGTTCCCGGTAGGTGATTTTGCGGATCTCAGACGCACTCCCGGCCTCGGTGGGTTCTGCCTCGTAAACAATCGCGGTTTTGTCGCCGAGTCCTTTGGCGATTTGGGCGTCCAGACAGTTGTAGGCGATGTTGGTCTTGCCGTCGACGAACCAGCGGAAAAACGGCTTCCTGCTTTCGTCCAGCACTGCCGACCAGCGCTCGAACCAGTGGAGTTGCGAGGCTTCATCTCCCCAAAACCCGTCCAGATCCTGAATGGACCGCTCGTACAGGGCCCGGTAGCCGTCCAGCCCCTGAACCCTCGCCTTTTGGACAAAGTCCGTGGAGGGATGGAAAATCTGGTCGGCCGAGGCAAATCCCTCGGCGCTGGCTTTGCGGACGTCATCAATTTCTTCGGTGCTCATTGGGGAAGGGGTGGGGTGGAGGATCGGGGAAAGGCGGGCAGATTAACGGGGGGAGCCGGGGCGTGGGCAACAAAAACCCGGCACAAAAGATCAATAATTTCCTGTTCCTGATCAAAAAAGCGGGGGCCAGCCAAGGCCCCGGGATCCGGCGAAGGTGCGGCTCGGGAAACGGGTGTGGGGCTTACGCAAAATCGTAAAAGTTTCCCGGTTGAACGGGCAGTGCTGGAGGGGTTCACTGCAGTGGGCAATCCACCGGCCCTTTTTTTCTCCCCATGAAATGCGCGCTTCTGCTCCTCGCCCTGGTGACCCCGTTTTTCGTCCTCGATGCGGGCGAGGCGCGGAAACCCAACGTCGTGCTGATTTTGGCGGACGACCTCGGGTACGGAGATCTGGGCTGCTACGGAGGGAAGGTGATTCCGACACCGAACCTGGACCGGATGGCGAGGGAGGGAATGCGGTTTACACAGGCCTATGCGGGGAGTGCGGTCTGCGCTCCTTCGCGCTGTGCGCTCATGACGGGCATGCATACCGGGCACGGACAGGTACGCGCGAACACCCAGGTCGGACCCGAGGGACAGCAACCACTGGAGTCTGGAACCCTGACGCTGGCTGGCGTCTTAAAACAGGCCGGGTACCGGACAGGCGCGTTTGGAAAATGGGGTCTGGGTGGTCCGGGCAGCAGCGGTGAGCCGTCCCGGGTGGGGTTCGACGAGTTTTTCGGCTATTTGGACCAGGCTCTGGCTCACGAGTATTATCCGCCCATGCTCCGGAGGCACTCGGAGGCGGTGCCGATGGACGGAAAGACGTACTCGCACGGGGCGATTTTCGATGCCGCGCTGGAGTTTGTTCGGAAATCGGGGAGCACGCCCTTTTTTCTCTACCTGCCGGTGTGTCTGCCCCATGGAAAACTGGACGTCCCGGATGCGGCGGCTTTTGCGGAAAAGCGCTGGTCGCAGCCCCTGAAAAACTACGCGGCAATGGTGGCTTTGCTGGACAGGGATGTGGGGCGTCTGCTGGAGGTGGTGGACGAGAACACCGTGGTTTTTTTTGCGAGCGATAACGGGCCAGAGGTGGTGTATTTCCAGAAGCTCGTGCCCGAGTACATCCGCGAACTCAACAGCAATGGTCCGCTCCGCGGATTTAAACGGGACCTCTACGAGGGGGGGATCCGAGTGCCGTTGATTGTCCGGTGGCCGGGCAAGGTGAAGCCCGGTGTGAGCGGGCATGTGTGCGCGTTCTGGGATTTTTTGCCAACGCTGGCAGAGTTGGTGGGCCAGAACCTTCCGGAAGCCGGGGACGGGATTTCGTTTGCTCCCACGTTGCTTGGTGTTCCGGGACAGCGGGAACACAGCCACCTCTACTGGGAGTTTCACGAACGCGGATTTGCCCAGGCCGTTCGGTTTGGGGACTGGAAAGCGATCAAACGCGGCCCGGATGCGGCCGTGGAGCTTTTTGATTTGGGCCACGATCTCGGGGAGACGGTGGATCTGGCTGGACGCCATCCGGACCACGTGGCTCGCGCCCTGGCGCTTTTTGGGTCGAGCCGGACTGAATCCCCTGCGATCCAGCTCAAATCCACCGTCATCCGCGGGAGCGGGTACGCGGATTTCCGCGACGAACCCTGATTTCTCCCGGCGATTGAACGGAGCGTCCGGACTGAGTTTGTGGGGATCGTCTGGTCAGGGTTTCGGCCTCAGGGTAGTCTCGGGCACGCATGAAAAAGCGGTGCATCTGGTTGAGCTTGGTCTGGGTGGGCTTGAGCGGGGTACCCGTTTTTGGCAAGGAACCGCCTCCATCCGGGGGCCGTTCCGCTGGTCAACTGCCCCAAGGCCGTTCGCCCCGGCTCGAACTGCGTGACCCCGAGGTTTATCCGAAACCGGTCCGATCCGTGCTCCGGGAGGAAAAAAAGCCCGATGTGCCTGTGGGAATTTCTCAAGGGCCCGCAGGCACCAACTTGCATGCGTGGATTTATGACCCGAGGGATCCTGCACATCCCTGTGGGGCAGCCGGCCTTTTCGTTTTGGCGGCCGGAAACTGGAGACTGCATCCGGCGGGAAAGGATGGGGTGGTGCATGTCCAGTTGGGGGAAGGCACTTACTCCGTGGATACGGTGGAACCGCCGGTCGAAAAAGGACGTGTTCTCCGGAGGCACCGGTACGAGGTTCAGTGCGACAAAAATGGCCGGGTGACGGTGCAGGGAGAGTATCCGCAGGCGGATGGGGTTTTTGCCCTCAAACTGGATGCGCCTCTGGATGCGAGGGTGGCGGCTGAATTCGAGCGCTTGGAGAAAATTGCCCGGGAGCCGGCCGGGACTTTTCAGTCCGGGGCGTTCTGGCAGCTGCTCGATCAATCCGGAGCGGAACGCGGGTTTTCTGTAGATTTGTCGGCTGGATTTCCGAAGGTTCGGACCCGGCTTCCCTCGTTTGGTCGGATCCGGGCGCTGGTGGTTCCTGTGGATTTCCCGGATGTGCGCGGTGAGAGCGATCCGGTGGGCGAGTTTCGGTCGATGGTGGAGGCGACCCGGGACTTTTACCACCACCAGTCTTACGGACGGGTGGCGTTTGATTTCACCGTGGTTCCGAACTGGGTGCGGATGCCGTTCAATTCAGACCGTTATGGGATGGGAGCAGGAAATGGGAAGGGGGATGCAGGGGCATACATGGCTAGGGTGTTGGAGTTGACGGATACCGACATCGAGTACCGGGCTTGGGATGCGGTCTATTTTCTTGTGCCGCCGACCATGCGGATGGACCAGATGGCGTACGGTCCAGCAATCACTTTCCCGCGGGTGACCCGGAGCGGGGTGGTGTGGAACGGGGCATGTGGCGGAGCCGACATGTACGTGAACGAAGCGCGCGGCGTGGACGGGGCGCGCTGGAAATGGATGGCCCACGAAACCGGGCACGCGTTTGGTTTGTTTGACGAGGATTGGCGGCATCAAAAGGCGACACTGGGGAGTTGGAGTGTGATGGCCAATTGTTGGTCTTCTCAGGCCATTGAACTTGGGGCATGGGACCGTTGCCTCCAGGGATGGCTTTCCGGGGAGGATTTGCGCGCCTTTAAGATCGAGGATTTGAAGGAGCAAGAGGTGGAAATCCCGCTGAGTCCATTGGTGGTGCAGGGGGCAAATCCGTCTGCACCCAAGGCGGTGCTGGTGGTGATTGATCGTGCATCGGTTCTCGTCTTGGAATCCCGCCGGAACCTTGGCTTTGACAGGTTGGAGTCAGTCAAGGAGGGGGTGTTGGCTTACACAGTGGACATGCGGCTTCCCACGCAGGGCGGCGGTTACCGCATCCGCCCCCGGAAGGGTTCGACGTCTAAAGACTTCTCGGAGGGCGCCCTTCGGCCCGGAGACGAAATCGAACTGGAGGGTGTCCGGGTGATGGTTCAGCGATCGGCTTCGGACCTCGATGTGGTCAGATTGAAGCGGGTAGGCGCCAAAGAGGAGTAAGGTCCATGGTGTCCATCAGGTCCATAGGGTCCATTGAAAAAACCCGCCCCCATTTCAGAGCCTTCCGCAGATTTCAGCCGGCAGGCTTTGGGGTGGCCTCCAGCGGGTCAACGCCGCTCAAAGAGGGTTTTGAGCGAGGCAGCCACCTCGTCGGCTGTCTGGATCGCGCGGAGATTCGCCGTATAAGCCGCTTTGACCTCGATCAGGTTCACCATCTGCTCCACGAGGTCCACATTGGAAAGTTCCAGCGCCGAGGTCAGCACCGGGCCGTTCCCCGGGAGGGAGGCGGCCCCGTTCTCCACAGCCCCCGATGCGGGCGTGGGGCCAAAAAGTCCGCCGCCCAGACTCCGGAGCCCCTGTGGATTCTGGACTCTGGACAGTTCCACCGTGAAAGCCACGTCACCCCCAGCCGTGATGTATCTTCCCGAACCGTCCTGAGAAACTTCGACTGAAATGGTTCCCGCGGGCACCGGGGGAAACCCATTGACTGGAAAGCCGTCCGCCGTTGTCACCTGGCCATCGGCCGAGATCCGAAAGTTGCCCGACCGAGTGAGCGCCTGAGAGCCGTCCGGCATTTGGACACTGAAAAATCCGGCGCCGCCCGAGGCGAAATCCAGAGGGTTGCCAGTGGGGGAGATGGGGCCCTGGGAAAAATCGGTGGTCACCGAGGCGGCAACCGCACCCCCATTCGGTGAGGCTCCTGCCGCTTCTGAAATCTGGACGCGCCGGGATTTGAACCCCGGAGTCAGGCTGTTTGCGACGTTGTTCGCGGTGGCAGCCAACCGGGTTTGGAGGGCCGTGAGTGCAGAAGCCGAACTGGAGACGCCTGACAACACACCTCTGCAATCGGCGTTTTCCGGAAGACTTGAGGGGAAAAATGGGCAGACCGCCGTGCTGCCTGAGGGGCAGACCGGTTTGACCGGTTGGAGTCAGAGGAAGTTTAGAACTCCGGGCAACCGGAGAAGGACAATGAGCAGCGACACGGAGAGTAGACTCAGAACGGTGGAGTAAAACACGGCGGCGGTGGCAAAGTCGGCGTCGGCTTGGAATTCGTGGGCCAGGAGCGCGGTGTTGACTGCGGTGGGAAACGAGGTGGACAGGATCAGAATGGCGGCCTGTTCCCCGTGGAAGTCAAAAAGGCGCACGATCAGGAGTGCAATGGCAGGACCGCCCAGAAGCCTGAGAAGAAGTGCCCACGTGAGGCGCGAAAAGTTTTCTGGAGGCCGGGTTTGAGAGAGTTGCGCTCCCAGCGTGACCAAGGCCAGACCCACCAGAGCGTTGTGGAGGTAATCGACTGGGACCCAGAACCAGCGCCAACTGGTTACCGGCACTTCGGTGATCCGGACCATGAGCGCTGCCGAGACAGCCCAGATCGACGGTTGTTTGAGGATAGGCATCAAAGCCTTCCTCAGCGAGGTTTGGGGGCCGGAAGTCAGAGCAAGGCCGAGGGTGAACAGAGTGACATTTTGGGTCAGCACCACAAAAACCTGCAGAATTGGACCCATGGCCGGATAGGCAAGCGCCATGAGCGGGACCCCGAAATTGCCGGAGTTAAAAAACATTGTGGCCAACTGGAGACTGCGGATTTGGGGTGGGGTGTCCCTCCGGAGTTTTCCAATGCACCACGAGCCAAGGAACATGGCGGCGACCACGGCCAGGGTGAAGCCCATGACGCGGAGCGCAAACGAGGCGCCCAGAGAGGAGGTCACCACCTGGTGAAAGATGAACGCAGGCACCACCAGAAAGATGTTGAGTTTGACCAAGGTGGTCAGGTCCAACTGGCAGACGCGGTCCAACACCCAGCCCAGCCCGATCAGGGCAAGAATGGGCAGTAGGATTTGGGAAAAGACCTGCCAGAGAAGCACGGCAGGGTTTTACGGGGACACCCCCCGGCCGGCAAGAAAGGGGTTCAGGGAATCCACTCCCCGCAGAGCAGGATCGCACCCCCGTACCAGACGTGGTCTTTGAACCGGGCCGGGTCCTTGATGAAGTCGGCCCGGTTGCGTTCAAACAGGATTTTTTCCTTGTCCAGTGGCCCCGGCAGAACCCGGACCCGGACCTCGTGGACCGCTTCAGGATCCAGACCAGTCGCCAGTGTCACCGAGCCGATCCGGGAATATACGCAGTACGAATCAAACCGGCGCCGCTCCGAGATCTTGCCATCCACAGAAACCTCCAAAAGCCCGGAGTCGGGCGTCAGCAGGTCGTACAGCTTGACCGAATGGCCTTTAAACCGGAGCCGGAGCTCGGCGCCCGGTTCGCCTTTCCATACCTGGCCAATCCGATTGGAGAAGTTCTTTGAAAAAACGTGATCGGCGGGAAGTTCCGTCCAAGAGCCGGATTTGGTAGCTGCAGCCAGCGGCACCACGGCTGTGTTCTGGTAGTGGAGAGGGTCGAGCGGGGAGGGAAGAGAGCGCGCGCCTGTTTTGTCAGAGGCCAGTTTTGGCAGGGACCGGATCCAGGCTTGGGAATACAGGGCGTGTCCGGTGTCCACATAGGGGTGGACGCCGTCCATGGAGAACGGGATTTTGCCGTCCGGGCTGAGAGGAATGGGGGAGGCTTGGTTGGGGGCATCGCCGGAGACCCGTTCGACCTTGGCTTCCGGGGCGCGCATGAGCAGTTTGCCTTCGGATTCGAGCCGGACCGCCTCGAGGCCCAGGTGAACGGTAGGGATGCCGTAGTGGTCCGCCACCACTTCCATGGTGGCTGCAGAACGGTTGAGTTGGCCGGCCCGGAGCTCGGGAAGAAGGGACTCGGTGAACGTGTAGACGAAACAAATGTCGCACTCCGGGAGGAGGTGCCACGTTTTGCGGACAATCCCTTCCATGGCCCGGACAATCTCCTTGGGCAGAGCGCCACCGTCGTTGACTGCGAATTCGATGAAGAGCAGGTCCGGGTGGTGCTGGAGCGCGTCCTTTTCGACGCGGTAGGCGCCCAGATCGCTGCCGGTGCCTCCAATTGCGGCATTGATTTCCTCAAACTTGGACTGCGGGTAGGTTTCGCGGAAATGGGCCAGAGTTTTGACCCGGTAGCCAGGCTGTGCGGTGATGCTGCCCCCGAGGTAAGCCACCTTCAGGCGGGAGCCGGACTGTGCTTTTTTGAGGAAATTCGGGAGGCCGTTGCGCGGGACGCACTCCTGGGTTTTCCGGGCGGGCGGGAAGGAAGCGGGCTCAGCCGCATGCACTGCGAGAGCCGGCGTGAGAGCGAGCAGGGGGAGCAGGGGGGACATGGGATCTGGGGGGGGAGGTTTTGGGTCAGATTTCTACGACCTGACTGACTTCATAGACGCGTTCCGGGGGCAGTTGAAAGAAGTCAGCAGCGTTTTCCGCGTGTTTGCTCAGAAACACGAACACGTGTTCGCGCCAGAGCGCCATGCCGCGTTTCTTGGCGGTGGGAATGATCCGTTCCTTGCCCACAAAGAAGGTGGCGCGGTCGGGATCGATGCAGAGCCCAGCCTCCGATGAGGCGCGCAGGACTTCGTGAATCCGGGGTTGTTCCATGAAGCCAAACTGCGCAACGACCCGGTGGAAATCCTCGGTGAGATCAGAAACGGAGACCCGTTCCGGGTGGGGAACGTAGGGGCGGCTCTGGTCGGTCTGGATGGTGAGCAGCACGTTCCGGGAATGGAGCAACTGGTTGTGCTTGATGTTTTTGATCAGTGCATTCGGGGTGCCGGCGGGGTTTCCGGCCAGAAACACGGCGGTGCCCGGGCTGCGGTGGAGTTTGTGATGTTCGTCCAAGGTGCCAGCCATGGCGATGGAGGCGATGAAATCATCGAGCGGCATCGGGGGCGCCATCTGTTTCTGGAGCAACGCCCGCCCGGTTTTCCAAGTGGTCATCAGGGTGAAGATGGCCAGCCCAAGCACCAACGGAAACCATCCCCCGGAACTGATCTTGAAGGTGTTGGATGAAAAAAAGGTGAGCTCAATGCATTCAAAAACCGCGCATACAATCAGGGCGCGGGTGGCGCTCCATTTCCAAAGTCTTTGGGATGCGAAGAAAAAGAGGGCCGTGGTGGCCAGCATGGTGAGTGTCACCGCGATGCCGTAAGCGCCTGCAAGGTTGGATGAGGTCTTGAAGGTGAGAACCAGGGCGAGGCATCCAATCGCCAGGAGGATGTTCACCTTGGGAATGTAGATTTGGCCGTGTTCATCCTGCGAGGTGTGGCAGATCTCCATGCGCGGGATGTACCCCATCTGGATCCCCTGCATGGTAAGTGAAAAGACCCCGGAAATCAGGGCTTGGGAGGCGATGATCGCCGCAGCGGTGGCAATAGCCACCAGCGGATAATGGCCCCATGCCGGTGCCAGCGCAAAAAATGGGTGGAAATTCGGATCCTTCACAAACTCCGGATGAGCGAGGGTGAGGGCTCCCTGGCCCAAGTAGTTGAGGATGAGCGATGGGAAGACGATCCAGACCCAGGCCCGTGCGATGGGTTTGCGGCCAAAGTGCCCCATGTCGGCATAGAGGGCTTCGCCCCCGGTGACCACAAGGAAAACGCTTCCCAAGATTTTGAGGCCACTCCAGCCGTGGGTGAAGAGGAAATGGAGTCCGTGCCACGGGTTGAATGCGTGGAAGACGGCCGGATGATCCGCGATGTGGGAGAGGCCAAGGACCGCAAGGAGCACAAACCATCCGAGCATGATCCGTCCGAACCACCCCCCCAAAGCGCCTGTGCCTTTGTACTGCACCGAAAAGAGGGCCGTGATGATGCCTACGGTCAACAGGAGAACCGAAAGGGAGGGCGACCCGGCGGCAGGATCCGAATGGAGGACTGGGGTCGCGGAAGCGGGCCGGATGCTGAGTCCTTCCACGGCGGAAAGCACCGACATGGCCGGCGTGATGACACCGTCCCCGTAGAGCAGGGCGGCGCCAAAGATGCCAAGGGCGACCATGCGGACGGTACGCGCGGCGTTCTGTTTGGTGGCATCCGGGAACGCCAGAGACAGAAGGGCCAGGATCCCTCCTTCGCCGTGGTTGTCGGCGCGCATGATCAACGCGAGGTACTTGATGGAGACCAGAGTGAACAGGCTCCAGATGATCAGGGAGAGAAGGCCGACAATGTCCGCGGCCTGATGCGGGCCATGGTCAAGGCAGCCATGGAACGCATCGTGGTGGAGACATTCTTTGAATGCGTAAAGAACGCTGGTGCCGATGTCCCCGTAAACAACGCCCAGTGCGGCGATAGACCGCGCAAGGGTCTGATGAGAATTGGAGTGCATGAACCAAGTACCCGGTTGAATGATTTTTAGGAACGGCAGGAAGGCAAGACTTCCTTGAACCGGGGGGCGCCCCTTCCTTGCGGTCGGGGCGGCGACTCAGGAGAGCACGGAGAAAATCGGCTTCAGCCCTCGAAAGCGCGGAAGACCAAAGTGGCGTTGTGTCCGCCGAATCCGAAGGAGTTGTTGACCGCGATCCGGATCTTCTGTTCCCGGGCAGTGTGCGGGACGTAGTCCAAGTCGCACTGGGGATCGGGATTGTCGAGGTTGATGGTCGGCGGAATGACGCCGTCCCGGATTGCCAAGACGCAGGCGATGCTCTCGACAGCACCCGCCGCTCCCAAGAGGTGGCCGGTCATGGATTTGGTGGAACTGACCACCAAGCCGGAGGTGCCACCGGCGCGCCGGGCATGGTCGCCGAAAAGGGCTTTGACGGCTTTGGTCTCGCAGACGTCACCCACCGGCGTGGAAGTGCCATGGGCGTTGACGTAATCCACGTCGGTGGGGAGGATCCCGGCCTTGTCCAGAGCCATCTTCATGCAGCGGGCAGCGCCCTGGCCTTCCGGGAGCGGCGCGCTCATGTGGTAGGCATCCGCGCTCAGGCCGTATCCGATGATTTCGCCGTAGATCCGGGCCCCGCGCTGGAGGGCGTGCTGGAGTTCCTCGAGGATGAGGACCCCCGCGCCTTCGCCCATCACGAAGCCGTCCCGGTCAGAGTCGAAGGGGCGGGAAGCCTTGGTGGGTTCATCGTTGCGGGTGGAAAGGGCTTTCATAGCGCCAAATCCACCGATGCCGAGCGGAACCACAGACGCTTCCGAGCCGCCTGCGGCGAACACATCCGCATCCCCCTCCTTGATCATGCGCCAAGCTTCGCCGAGGGAATGCGCCGCGGTGGAGCAGGCGGAGACCGGGGCAAAGTTGGGTCCCTGCCAACCCAGATCCATGGAAACCAGCCCGCTGCCCATGTTGGCGATCATCATGGGGATCATGAACGGAGAGATGCGGCCCGGGCCTTTGTGGATGAGCGCGGTGTGATTGTCTTCGAGGCTTTTGAGGCCGCCAATTCCGCTGCCGATCATCACTCCGAACCGCGGAAGTTCGGATTCCGGAACGGACTCCAAGCCCGCATCGGTCACGGCCATTTTTGCGGCCCCCATGGCCAGTTGGCAGTACCGGTCGGCACGGCGGACATCCTTGGGGACCTTGAACCATTTGACGGGTTCGAAGTTTCGCACCTCGCCAGCGATCCTGCAGTCGTAGGCGGAAACATCAAATGCGGTGACGGGGCCGATGCCGCTGACACCGTGGGTGAGGTTGCTCCAGAAGGAGGCAAGATCATTTCCCACGGGCGAAACAACGCCCATTCCTGTGACAACGACACGACGCGGCTGGCTCATAAGGTCTAGAAAACTACGAGAAAGGCTTTCAGAAGCGGATGCAAATGGAAAGTGGCGGAAAAGGGGACGATCACCCGCCGGCTTTGACCTCGATGATGTCGTGGGGCGAGCTTTCGCGCTGGCCAGCCGGTGTGACCCGGATGTACCGGGCCTTGGACCGGAGTTCTTCCAGAGTCCTGGCTCCCAGATACCCCATCCCGCTCTGAAGCCCCCCAGCCAGCTGGGTCAGCACGGTATCGATGGGGGGGCTGACCTCTTTGAGCGCTTCGACGCCTTCCGCCGCCACCTTCCGCGTGGCGTCCCTGCCGCTGTGCCCATACCGCGCGGCGCTGCCGGCCTGCATCGCCGCCAGACTGCCCATCCCCCGGTACTGCTTGTACATTTTTCCGTTGATCTCAACAATCTGGCCCGGAGATTCCGGGCAGCCCGCCAACAGGCCTCCGCAAATCACCCCGTGCGCCAGCGTGAGCGCTTTGACCACGTCTCCGGATTTTGTCACGCCCCCATCCGCCAGGATTTTTACGCCGCGCTTTTCCGCGGCACGCGACGCGACGTACACGGCGGTGAGCTGGGGGACGCCAACGCCGGCGACAATCCGTGTGGTGCAGATGGAGCCTGGCCCCTGGCCAACTTTGACGATGTTGGCGCCGCAATCTGCGAGGAAATCAACGCCGTCGCCGCTGGTCACATTGCCGGCAATGATGGGCAGGTCCTTGAACGCATCCCGGATCAGCCGGACGGTGTCTCCCACGCCTTTGCTAAACCCATGCGCTGTGGACACGGCCACAACGTCCAGACCCCGTTCGACCATGGCACCCACATGCTGCAGGATCCGGTTTTTGTCCAAGGCCCCGGAAGCGTCCCGGGTCGCCGTGACCGCTGCTCCACACAGGAGGCGGAAACTGCTGTCCCGTGCAGGTTTGAGATGCGCCTGGCGTTCGTTGACGATCCGTTCAATGTCGCTGGCGGTGAACAGGCCGCGGAGCCGGTCTTGTTCGTCGACGACCAGGAGTTTGTGGATCCCGATGTGTTCGGAAAAAAAGCGATCAGCGCGCTGGATGGGGTTGGAAGCAATCTCGCGTTCGTGGACGGTGTGAACGGCTTCGCGGGGGGTCATGGCGCGTGCCACGGAGATCCCCGCGTACCGGGGCCGGACAACCTGCCCAGGGAGCAGGCCCAGAAGTCGGCCTTGGGCGTCGACCACAGGAAAAGAGCGGAACGTGAACCCCTTGTCCTCCACCAGAGCGAGGATTTCGCCGATCTGTTGGTCTGGCGAGACCTTGATCGGATCGGAGATGAGCCCGTGGACGTTGTTTTTAACCCGGGAGACTTCGTGGAGTTGCTGCCGTTCCGGCATGTTGCAGTGGATGAGGCCCAAGCCGCCCGCAAGCGCCATCGCGATGGCCATGGTCGATTCGGTGACCGTGTCCATGTCGGCAGAAAGGATGGGCAGGTGCAGGTGCAACCGGTCGTGGAGCACGGAATCCAGCAAGGTTTCCCTCGGGAGGACATCCGAATACAGCGTGGCAAGAGTGACGTCGTCGTAGGTGAGCGCCAGGCCGGTGTGGTCCGCAAAAAATTCCGGGGCCGACTTGTAAAACTGGGCGTCTGTGAGTGCTGCCATGCGGAAGAATGTCAACGGAGCTTCGGGTAGAAAAGGGTAAAGTAACTGCGGGTCGGATGGCGGGCACCGGTTCGCTTCCGGTGTTCAGAGCCGGGAGAGCCGGATCCGTTCGTTCGACGTGCCGCAGTTCGGGCAACTGGGCAGCGGTTCAGCAGATTCGTCTCGGAACGTGAATGCGCAAAGCCTGCAGCGGACGGCGTGTTTGAATGCGCGGCGTTCGCGCCGCTTGCGCCGGATCCAGTTTCCAATCGCATCGGCAAGCACCAGTCCCGCCATGAGCGAGAGGTAAATCACAATCAGCGTATGGAGGCTGACTTCGATCATGGTTTTTCGGTCGGACCCGGTCCTGCAGGCAGCTTGGGCCCTTGCGCTGAGGAGTCTCCCCATTCCACAGTGGCAAATCCCCACGAAACCGCAGTGCGCGCCGGTTGGAACTGGAGTTCCCGCAGGGATTCGGCCGCCGCCTCGTCCAAGGAGTCTTCGCCGCTGCTGGTTTGTAGGAAAACAAAGCGGACCGCGCCGCCGTCGGTGACTCCCAGCAGAAACCTCGGAGATGGCATGGGACGGGCAGGACTCAGGGCTGCGAGCTTTGCCGGAATCCCCGAGGCGCGCGTCTGAAGTTCGGGCGAAAGCTGGACCCGGGCAGGATTGGGCAGGCGTGGCGGCGCCGGTGGGGGGGATTTCCGGGGCGTTGTTCTCAGCAAGGTGAGTGGAGAGAAAATGGGCGGGGCGGCTCCGGCCTGTGACTCGTCAGGCGGTGATGCCGGTTCGGTGTGAATGGATTGAAAGGAGGGGCGATAGGCCGGTTCAGCCAGAGGTAGGTGATCGGAGTCCGCCGGCGGCGGTGCCATGAGCGCCGGGTTGTGGGTGTCGATCCACTGGAGCAGCGGGGCGTGTTCAGGCAGCGAATTGTTGAGGAGCACCACCCGGGGAGGAGCGGAGGGAAGGCTGGGATGATTGGGGTAAACCACCCTGAACAGGAAAAAGCTGGCTGCATGGGCCAGCGCAGAAACCGGGACAAACAGCCACAGCCAGCCCGGAAGCCACCTGCTGGGTTCCCAGCGGAAGAGCAGTGGGAAGTTTTGGGGCAATTTCACGGGAACACCGGTGCGGGCGTCATTTCCTGAGCGGTTCAGTGGCGAGGACAATCGAGTAGCCCTGCGCCAGGCCGGTGTTCATCACCTGAACCACGAAATCATACGGGGTGCGCTGGTCCGCCCGGATGATCAGGGAACCGCCCCGCTTCGGGGAGTCGTGGAGGCGCTGGCCCAGTTCATCCACCGACACCTTCTGGTCCCTGTGGTACAGAGTCGGGATCGGGGCGGAGACAATGCTCACCAGTTGGGTGTTTTCACGCGGCTCAAGCGAGAACGGGGAGGTGGGCAGGGAAACCGCAAGGCCAGGCAGCAGAATGAACCGGGAACTGAGCGCAAAAAAGATCAGGACCAGAAAGAGCACGTTGACCAGCGGAATGGCGCAGATCAGCGCGGGGTTGAATCGGAAATTGCGCTGGAGTTTCACCTCGGAACGGAAGGGATGCGGCAGTCGGTGGATGGCCGGGTGCAGTTCAACGGGTTCGGCCAGTCAAAAAAGCGGGGCATGGAGCAAATCCCGGGCGTCTCGCTGGGGGGAGGGGGGGGCGGGAGCCGTAACCCCCGGTTTCAATCGGCGTGCTGCCGCGCCAAGGACGGGTTGGCGGGGGGAAACCCGATGATTTCGGGGGATTGTCTCTGGTCGCAGAGCAGGTTGACGACCTCGATGCCGGCCCGTTCGATGTCGTGGAGAAGGGCGTTCACCCGGGCGGAAAGGTAGGTGTAGCCGATGGCAGAGGGAATGGCCACCACCAGCCCCGCGGCCGTGGTCAGCAGGCACTGATAGATCCCACTTGCAATGTCGGTCGACCCCGCAAATCCGCTCTGGGTGGAAACATTCACGAAAGTCTCAATCAGCCCGGTGACCGTTCCCAACAACCCCAGCAGGGGCGCCACAAATCCAATCGCGGCAATGATGCCCAAGCGCCGCTCCAGTCTCGGAACCTCCAACTGGCCAGCTTCCTGCACGATCTCCTTGAGTTCCGTCCTTGAAGCGTCGTGACGGAGAATCGCTGCATGAATCACCCGCGGAACCGGGCCCGGGGTTGCGGCGCATTCATGGAGCGCCTCCGCGAAGCTGCGCCTTTGAAGAAGGGTGGAAAGACCCCGCATAAAATCGCCGACCCGGATGGAGGCCCGGTGGAAATAGGAGACTCTTTCGAGGAAAACGGCGCCGGCAAGGACGCTGCAGAAGAGGATGAGCCACATCAGGGGCCCGCCTTTTTGCATGTAATCAATCATGGCTGTCTTGAAGCATATAACGGGGAAGAGGGGTGAAAGCAAGGCCCCCGGGAGTTGGCCAGGCGCGGACCCCAACGGGTTGGGGGTGCTGCAGAAGACGGGCGCAACATATGGAACCGGTCTTGATCCCCAATTCCACCCCCATTAGGTTCTCCAACCTCATGCGTCTGGTTTCCATCGATCCTTCCCTGCGCGGTACCGGGTTTGCCATCCTTGAGCAGAACGGGACTGCAATCCGGGCCTTGGAATACGGCACCATCCGCAACAGCGCCAAGTTGCTGCCATCCGGGTGTTTGGTGGCCATCCATGAACGGGTTTTAGACCTCCTCCACCGCTACGAACCGGAATGCGCCGTTTTCGAGGCCGTCATCTATGTGCAGAGTTACCGGACTGCCATCACGCTCGGGTCGGCCCGAGGGGCTGCGCTTTTGGCGGCAGCCGGGCGTGGTCTTCCCATCTACGAGTACGCGCCCAAGCGGGTCAAACAGTCGGTGGTCGGGCACGGGGGCGCCGAGAAGAGCCAGGTCGGTTTCATGGTCCGGGCCCTGCTGGGTCTCACTGAAACGCCCGATCCCGATGCTGCCGATGCGATCGCGATCGGGATTACCCACTTTCAAGTGCTCAAGAGCGCCCGCCAGGGCTTGTTGGAGATGGAGCAGATATGATCCAGACACGATGGCTGGGCCGGATGCCTTATCCCGAGGCCTTGGATTTGCAGGAACAGACCGTCAAAGAGCGGATCGCCGGGACCGTCGGGGACCAACTCCTCCTGCTTGAACACGAACCGGTCTACACGATTGGCCGGTTGCCGGACCAAAGCAGCCTCCGGGAACCGGATCGGCTGGAGCATCCGGTCATCCAGGTCGGGCGGGGCGGTCAGGCCACCTATCATGGCCCAGGCCAACTCATCGGTTACCCGATTCTGGATCTGCGGACCCGGGGTCAGGATCTGCACCGGTACATGCGGGCGCTGGAATCCGTGCTGATTGAGGCCCTTGGAAAGTACGGGCTTTCCGGGGAACGCCAGGAGGGGTTGACCGGGGTCTGGGTTGGCCAACGCAAAATCGCCTCCATTGGGGTGGGGGTCCGGCGCTGGATCAGCTTGCACGGTTTTGCGCTGGTAGTGGGCGGGGATTTGAGTCCTTTTGAAAAAATCACGCCCTGCGGGATCCAAGGCGTTCAGATCACCAGCGTGAGCCGGGAACTGGGCCGAGAGGTGGAGGTGCGGGAAATGGCCGATGTCGTGGCGGGGATTTTTGAGCGGGATAGCGGCTGGTGATTCCCGGTTGTTGGAAGCCCGGGGCAGGGGTCAACCCTGTTCCTGAGCCACCCAGTCAATTGCGAACCGGACCATTTCACCGGCGTCCCTGAATCCCAGTTTTTCTTTGATGTGCGCGCGATGGGTTTCGATGGTTTTGATGCTCAGATGCAGTTCGCCGGCAACTTCGCGGGTGCCAAACCCTTTGCCGAGGAGCTGCAGGACCTCCAGTTCGCGGTCGGAGAGTTTGTCGACGGGAGACCCCATTCCGCCGTCCAAGGACTGAATCGCCTTGAAAATGAGCCGTTCCCCGAAACACGAACTCACATAGATTTCACCGGCGAGAACCTTGCGGAGTGCGGTGATCATGTCGCGGGTGGCTTCCGCTTTCATGACGTAGCCTCGTGCCCCGGCACGCAGCGCGCGCAGCGCGTACAGGGATTCGTCATGCATGGAAACCATCAGCAGGGGGAGGCGCGGATTTTCCGCCAGCATCAGCTTGATGAGCTCGATTCCGTTGGTGCCCTGAAGCGAGATATCCAGCACAGCCACGTCCGGTTTGAGTTCGCGCATTGAAGCCAGGGCCGCCGGTGCACACTCGGCCTCCCCGCACACCCAGAGGTCAGACTCAGCGCTAATCAAGGCGCTGATCCCGTTCCGGAAAACCGGATGATCGTCCACAATCATCACCTTGCGCCGCGTATCGGTCTTTCCGGCAGACTCGGACGGGGGAGCCGGTTTTTCTGGGCTGGGTACCGGCGAGCCGTGGCCCGAGGGATTCACCGTGGTCCGGCTAGGAACCGGAGTTTTGAATGAGGGGACGGCGGGCTGATGAAGCGTGGGAGAGAGGGTAAGCATGGAGACGGGAAAATGATGGGAATGGGTGAAAAAATGTTTTTCGTGCGTTTGTTGGCTGTTTCTAATTCAGGTATTTCAGATACCCATAAACGGTCGACGCTAATTTAAAAGTCGGGCTGACCCCCGAAAGGAATCAGCGCTCAGGCCGAAGCTGCCAGCTCCGCCCGCTCAATGAGGCGGTCCCAGTCCGCCCAAGCTTCCTCAGACAACAGCGGGTTGCCCGGGTGCACCCAAAACTCGGGGCCCGCTGCACACTCAGGCGTCGGACACCGTAGAAGCGCCCGTTTCGCGCTAAACCAGCGGATCCGCACTTCCCGCCCAGAGAAGGTGCGTTCGCAGAGTGTGCAGTGGCGTTTCTCATCGCAATCAGCCCATGCATGGTGCGGGTCCAGGCGTTGTAGGATTGCAAGGCGTCGGGAGTCAGAGTTCGGAGAGAGGCGCATGGGAATCGGGCAGAGTCGGAGGGCTTAGAAATTTTGTTAAATATTAAAGATGTTTTATTTTGTTTTTAATGGGATCATCGCCAGAAGGCGGGCAGAACCCGGAGGCACCCTGGAAGCAAGGCGTGTGCCTCCGGAAAGTGGCGGAGTGAAAGAGGCGAAAAAATAGCCGGTTTGGAGCAGAGAAATGTGGAAGCCATGGCCTTCACTTTCTCCAGAAAAGCCCGGCACGCCATCGGGCGGCTGCCTGTTGGTTGGGGGCGGGATTCGCCGAATTGGCTCGCGCCTGCTCTGCCGCAGGGATGATCTGAAACCCGTGAACACCCCCCCCACGAATAGCGAACCCCTCCCCGCGTTGGATCCCGGTTGGGACTGGGCCGCCCCCGATCGCGCGGAATTGGAACGGGTACTTCCCCGGTTCCTCAAAAGACAACGCTGGTTCGGATCCAAGGACCGGCCGCTTCTCAGCGCGCGGATCGTGGGTCATGCCAGCGTTCAGGAAAGGTGGTGGTGGTTCCGGGTCCGGGTGGATCAGGAGCCGGGCGAATATTTGATCGCCCTCGGATACGATTCGGGAGAACTGGGCCACAGAATCCTGCGGGAATCGCCAGAGGCCGTTCTGGGCGTATCTCCCACGGATTCCGGGGCAAGTGCGGGTGAGGGGGTGCTCTTTGACGCGCTCTGGGACGACGCGTTCGGCTGCGCGGTTCTGGAACTGGCTGCCTCCGAGAAACAGACAGGCGATTCCGCCCAACTCCGCGCCAGAGCGTGTTCCGGCGCGGAGATTCAGGCCTGGCGGACGCTGCCCCCGAAGCGAATGGGCGTTGAACAGAGCAACAGCGCCGTGGTGTACGGCCACCGCGGGATTCTCAAATTCTTCCGGAAAGCCCAGAACGGCGGGCTCCGGGAGGCGGAGTTTCTCCGGCACCTGAGAGGAATCCAACCGCGGGTCCCCGCATGTTACGGGACGCTGGAGTGGGCGGGGGGAGTGGCTGCGCTTTTTGTGGAGTTTCGGGAAAACCAGGGAGACGCATGGCAGCGTGCACTGGCCGGTCTTCATGAGATGGCCGGGGACGATTCAGGCCAGGTTTTGGAACGGGAAACCCGGCTGGGCCGGTTGCTGGGGCGGCGTACGGGCGAAATGCACCGGGCATTGGCGGAAGACACGGGGGACAATTTCGGGAGGGAGCCGATGGATGCGGGTTGGCGGTGTGCGGCGGTCGAAGCCATGGAACGCACCAGCTTGGGGGTGCGTGGCAGGCTGGTGGACTGGCTCAAAACTGCAGATTCCCCCGAGGGAGCAGCGGTGCAGGAGGGGTGGGAAACGCTCCTCGGCCGGGTGCGGGAACTCAAAAATCGCGCTTTTGACGGAGTGCGGATCCAGGTGCACGGCGACTATCATCTGGGTCAGGTGCTCTGGACGGGCGCGGATTTTGTGCTCATCGACTTCGAGGGCGAACCCGGCCGTCCGGTGGAAGAGCGTTGGGAAAAGCGGCCCGCACTGGTGGACGTGGCGGGAATGCTCCGTTCGTTCGATTACGCGGCACGGGTCGCCGAGGACAACCGGGCTACCGGGCCCGATGCGGCGCGGCGGTGGCGCTCCGCCGTGAGTGCGGCGTTCTGGGAGGGTTACTTGGCGGAGGTGGCCGGCACGGGCCTGGTGCCCAAAGAGGAGGGCGAGGCCACGGAACTGCTGCGCGTGTTTCTCGTTGAAAAAGCAGTGTACGAACTCGGGTACGAGCTGATGTACCGGCCCCAGATGGCGTCTGTGCCGCTCGGGGCGCTCCGGGATTTTCTGGGGTGACCCCGGTCGGCGTTATTTTTCCTCGAGGGTGTGTGCGCCGTCCCAGTCCGGCCCGGGTGGGTTCGCCTCGAGATGGTTGATCCGTTTAAGGTACATCTGACAGAGGAAATCGTCGCCCTGGAGGGTCTGCAATACGGACTCGAACCGTGCGCGCGCCTCAGACCAGCGTTGGGTCCGGAAAAGCTGGATGGCCTCGTGGTAGGTGTCCAGCCATGCCGGCGGGGGAACGTCCGGAAACGAGAGCGGGGTGAAGGTTTCCACCGGCTTTTTCTTGCCCTTGAACCGGGACAAATCCACGCAGCGGTACACGAACTTGCCCCGGGTGAGCGCTTCGACGCTCCCGCCAATGAGGATATCGACATGGTACTGCTTGGTGGCGCTCTCAAACCGGGCCGCGGTATTCACCGCGTCCCCAAGAAGCGTGAATTCGCGGCGGTCCGGACTGCCGATCTCGCCCACCACCACTTCCCCGTAGTTTACTCCGATGCCGATTTTCATCTCGATCCGGGAGGGATCGGCTTTCCAGCCCGCGTTGAGTTCCTCAAGTGCTGGCCGCATCGAAAGGGCGGTGCGGACCGCCAGCAGCGCATCCTGTTCCGGGGAAAGGGAATGGGTGTCGCCCCAGGCCGCCATGATGGCGTCCCCGATGAATTTCTGGAGGGTGCCGCTGTTTCCCAGAATGAGCCGGACCATCCGGTCGAAGTACTCGTTGAGCTGGCCCACCAAGGCCACGGCGTCGCTGGTTTCGAAGATTGAGGTGAACCCGCGGACGTCGCTGAACAGGATGCAGACGTTCTTTTTCTCGCCCTTGAGCATTTCGGCGAAGTCGCCCGAATGTTCGACCACGAGGCTGGCGATATTTTTCGAAACGTACCGGTCCAGCACCCCGCGCACGAGCGCACGTTCAAGTTGGGAGGTGGTGAAGGTGAGGACCAGGCCAAACACGCCAATGGTCAGCGCGCAGAAGTCCGCCGGACCCGTGGGCACCAGCAGGTTGTGTTGGTTGAACAGGTGCTGGGTGCTGAAAAAAATCGCAGAAACCACTGCGGAAAGACATCCGAACTGGATCAGCGCGGTTTGGAACCGGGTCAGGCAGAGGATGCAGAGCAGGGTCGACAAAAGGCACAAAGCCGTGCCGCTCCACGGTGGCGCGTCGTGCATCGGGGTGCCCGAGAGGAGCGCGCCAAGAATCTGCGCGTGGATCTCCACGCCGGGGGTGGTGGTGGCGTTCTCTCCAAACGGCGTTTTGTGGGAATCATGGAACGTCTCGGTGATCGGCCCAATCAGGACGAGCTTGTCTTTGAAAAGGGTGCCGCCCTGGAACTTCGGGTCGGTTTTCAGAAGGCGGTCGATGAAGATTTCCTCCAGGGGAATGTAGGTGTAGGTGGTCGGCGGCCCTTGGTAGTTGATGAGCTGCTCGTAGCCGTCCGGGCCCTTGCGTCCCATAAACTTCTCGTAGGCGAGCGTGGCAAAAGCCTTCAGGTTTTTGGAGTCGTCCGGAACCCCCATTTCGCGCAGCTCCGAGGTGCGGTAGGAAACGCGCCGGACCACGTTGTCGCTGTCCGGATAAAGCACGCAGTAGCCGGTGATGTCGTCGCCGTTTTCTCCCACCAGGGTCGGGTGCGGCAGGATGAACTGTTTGCCCGTTCGCGTGCTCTCGTTGTTCTCAATCACCATCGTGCTGCCCAGCACCAGTTTTTCCCGGTGACGCTGGATCGCTGCCGAAAACGCTTCGTTGCCCGGTCGTTCCCCGGGAAAAAGAATGTCGATCGCAATCGTTTTGGCACCCAGTTCAGCCAGACGGTCCACCACATGCGCCCAAAACTCCCGGGGCGGCGGCCAGCCATTTTCAAGCATCCGGATCGGCGCAATTTCCCCGGAATACTCCGCAAGCAGGGTCGGGTCCTGCGTGCTGGCTGTAATCCCCAAAAGCACAATGTCAGGATGCTTCTGGGTGTTTCCCCGGAGCCGGAACCGCGAGTCCAACCGGGAAAGGTCCAGTTTTTGGAACGGGATGAACTGCTGATAAATCGGGGACAGGGTGAGGCCGAACATCAGAAGGCCAAACACCACGATCATCGGTGCCCGGTTCTTGCGGAGAAACTTCGGCGTTTTCCGCAGGAACGGATATTTTCTAAGAAGATTTTGCAGCCAGCCCACGCTCCGTATGCAACGCCCTGTGCCTCTCCGATGCAAGGGGATTGCCCGGCGCCGATCTGGCGAAGCCCAAAGACACCGGCGCGGTTTTCAAGGTGCCCCGCCGCACTCCGCGGGGGGGGAAAGCGGCAAGGGGAGGGGCGGTTTCTCACTACAGCCTCGGGAAAAACCCTTCCGCATCGCGCTTTTTGGCGACACACTCCCATACGTTGTGTCCATCGATCCCACACAGCTTCGGTGTCCCGAGGAAAACCGCAGTGCCGCTGCGTGGGAGGAAGCCTACCCCCTGCTTTGGGACGCCGGAATGCGGATTGCCCGGCTCCGGTTGGCGGGCAGCCAGTTTGAATCTGACCGCGAGGATCTGGTCTCTGTGGCTGTCCAGCAGTTCATTCGGGGGCTCGTCTCTGGCGAAACAGAATCCTTCAATCAACTGGCTTCCTGGGACGATTGTCTGGGTATGTTCCGTCATATCGTCCGGCTTCGAACCACCGATTTTCTCCGTGCCCGGGGCCGGAACCGGGAGGATGCCGTGGAGGAACTGCCCGAGTTGCCCGTCGAAGACCGGGACGCCCTACCGTTTACTGCTCCGGAACTCTTGGCTGCCGTGGATGCGTTGGAGCCGGACCCGCCGGTGCCTCAAGTGTTCCGGGACCGGTTTCTGGAGGGGCGCAGCACGGATGAAATCGCCCGGCTGCGCAGCATCAACCGGAACACGCTGTGCAGCTATTACGCGAAGGGGCTGCGGACCCTGCGGGAACGGCTGGGAGGTTTGACATGAACGAAAAGGAAGTCCTTGAGCAGCATGCCGATGTGCTGGCGGGAATTGAAAACGTGCCGCCTGCAGCCGATGTGCCGGTTCCAGAGCGGCGTTTGAGCGAATTTGAGTGCGTCCGGAGGGAGACTCTGGCTGCGCGAGGAGCCTCGCCCGCGCCCATGGAAACAAAGATCGTGCGGCCCGTTTTTTTGCGGTTTGTCCTGCAGGCGGCTGCTGCGGTGCTGCTTCTGGGCGGGTTGTATTTGCAGTTCCGCCCGCAGTCGGTCCGGACGGCCCGCGTGGTGGTCACGTCGCCTGGGGACGAAATTGAGTCGACCCGGCCCCGGATCGCGTGGACGAGCAGGGACGGTGCCAGTCAGCGGTACGACGTCTGGATCCTTCCGGCAGAGGGCGACCCGTTGACGGTGCCTGCGTTGTTCAAGCGGGAAAACGTGGTGTCGCCGGTGGAGTTTTCCGCGCTTGAGCCGGGTAAGGGTGTTTTGGCCACCGCTCTGGAGCAGGGCACCGACTACCGGGTGCTGGTGTGTCTGGCCGGGGCGGGTAGAATGGCCGGGGTTCCTGTCCATTTCCGAACATCAAAATCCTCACGATGAAAACATTTCTGGGTACGTTGGTTCTTGGAGTCTGGATGTCGCTTGCCGCGCGGGCCGAGCGTGTAGCGCTGGTGATGGGGAACAACGTCTACGCAAACCTTCCCAGCCAGATGCAGCTCCAGAGTCCGGTGTCGGATGCTGCAGACGTTGCGGCTGCGCTCAAAAAACTCGGGTACCGGATTATTGGAGAAAAACCCCTGACCAACGGGACGCGGGAGGCGATGACGGGTGCTGCGGAGGCGTTTGCTGCGGCTGCGAAATCTGCGGAGGCGGCGGTGTTTTACTATTCCGGGCACGGGATTCAGGTGGGCGAGGACAATTACCTTTTGCCGACGGACACGCCCAAGCTGACGGCGCTTTCGATGCTCAAAAACCGGTGCATTCTGCTGCGGGACACGATCATGGTGGGGTTGGAAGAGGCGGGTGCGGGGAACAAGGTGATTATTTTGGACTGTTGCCGGGACAACCCGTTCAGCGCGCAGTTGGATGCGGCGCTGTCGCAGGTGGGCAAGAGCGTGAAGACAAAGTCGGTGGGGGAGATGACGGGGTACGGCCCCGGGTTTTACTTGGCGTTTGCGACCAGCCCGGGATCGACGGCGCTGGATGGGAACGGGAAGCGGAACAGCCCGTTTACCGGGGCGATGCTGAAGGTGTTGGAGACGAAGTCGGGAGAGGACATCGATTTCTTTTTCCGGGAAGTGAAAAAGAGCCTGCCACGGGATCAGGTGAGCTGGACGAACCACAGTTTGCAGTCGGGATTCGCGCTGGGGTTGGGGCGGCCCGTGGAGGAGGGAGCGTTGATGGCGGAACGCGGACGGTTGGAGGAGGAGCGGAGGAAACTGGAATTGGTGAAGCTGGAAACCGAGAGGCGGGCGTTGGAGGAGGAAAGGAAGCGTCTGGAGATGGCGAAGCTGACGCCGCCGGGTGGTTCCGGTACGCCGCCTGCAAAGGTGGGGGCTGGGGATGCCGAGGGGCGGGAGGCGGGTCAGGCGATGCAGAACGGGATGGGGACGGTGTTTCGGTGGTGTCCGGCTGGGGAGTTCCTGATGGGCAGCAGCGAATCGGAGA
The DNA here is from genome assembly GCA_903901425.1 of uncultured Spartobacteria bacterium. GTDB lineage: Bacteria > Verrucomicrobiota > Verrucomicrobiia > Chthoniobacterales > Chthoniobacteraceae > CAIURC01. The sequence goes on from CAIURC010000071.1 coordinate 80,353, forward strand.
AACAGAGTTTTGCGAAGTGGGGTTTTTCTACGGATGACGAAACCCGACACCGGGTGGTGCTGAGCAAGGGGTTCTGGCTGAGCGAGCACGAGACCACGCAGGGAGAATGGACGGCGGTGACAGGGCGCACGGTGAGGGACCAAGCCAAGAGGATGCTCGAAGACGACACGAAATATGCGGCGGTTGGCAACAAAACGCTGCGCGAGTTCTATGGGCTGAAGAGGACGGACGATCCCATGCGTTTAATCCATGCGGAGGGCGATTCTGTGCCTGTGTATTTTGTGAGTTGGCCGGAGGCGGTGCAGTATTGCGAACGGCTGACGGAACGGGAGCGTGGTTTGGGAACTCTGCCCGCGGGATGGAAGTATGCGCTGCCGACGGAGGCGCAATGGGAGTACGCGTGCCGAGCGGGAACCCAGACGTCGATTTACAGCGGGGAACTGAGGATCGTGGGGAAGAACAACGCGCCTGGGTTGGATGAGATTGCGTGGTATGGGGGGAACAGCAGTGACGGGTACAGTGGCCGGGGAGCGGATACGTCTGGCTGGCCTGAGAAGCAGTATCCTGGGGGAGTGGCTGGGGCGCGGAAGGTTGGGCAGAAGCGAGCAAATGCGTGGGGGATGCAGGACATGCTGGGGAACGTGTTTGAGTGGTGTTCCGACTGGTACAAGGCGGACATCACGGGTGTACGCGTCGATCCCACGGGGGCGCCTTCGGGCGTCGACCGGGTGTGCCGCGGCGGCAGCTGGGGCAGCGCTGCCGTCGTCTGTCGCGCCGCCTACCGCTTCGGGAGCGTACCCGGCATCCGGAGCAACAACCTTGGATTCCGTCCCGCCCTAGTTCCATCCAGATGAAAGCGGAGCGTTGGGCGAGCGGAGCGAGGAGCCGGAGCGAGGGACGAGCGGAGGCGGGGTAGGAGGAAATTTGAAAGCCGAGATGTAAGAAATGGGGTTAAAGTTTTTCCATGTATTCAGCCGTGACCCTGGCGCAATGGAGACGGAGCTGAACAGTTTTCTCGCCAGACACCGTGTGGTGAATGTGGAGCGGCGGTTTGTGGAGAGTGGAGCAGAATCGTTTTGGGCGATCTGCGTGGATTATTTGGAAGGGAATGGCGGAGGTGGAGCCGTGCATGGTTCGCCGGGTCGCTCGGAGCGGAAAGTGGATTACAAAGAGGTGCTTTCAGCGGAACAGTTTGCGGTGTTTGCGAAGCTCAGAGAGTTGCGAAAGAGTGTTGCGGAGAGGGAGGCTGTGCCCGTGTATGCGGTGTTCACCAATGAGCAGCTTGCGGCGATGGTTCAGGGGGGCGTCGATAGCCGGAGCAAGTTGCGGAGTATCGAGGGGATTGGCGATGCGAAGGTTGAGAAATACGGCGAAGTTTTTCTCGGGTTGCTGGCCGCAAGCGCTCCAACTCCTGGATGAAAAGAGTGGGAGGAATTTATGAGGGGATTTGGGAGTGGGAAAACCTGAGGCGGGCGTTTTGCCGGGCTCGCAAAGGCAGTGGAAGGAGTCAGGAAGTTCAGTGTTTTGAGCGGGATCTGTGGGAAAACCTCCGGAGGATTCAGGAGGAGTTGAGGGAGGAACGCGTGGTTCTGCATGGGTTCAGGCAGTTCCGGATTCATGATCCCAAGGAGCGGCTCATTACCGCTCCGGCCTTCCGGGACCGGGTGTTGCATCATGCGCTCATGGGGGTTTGCGAGCCGCAGTTCGAAAAGTGGCAATTGGCGGAGAGTTTTGCCTGCCGCCGTGGGAAGGGGCGGTTGGCGGCGCTAAAATGGGCGACGGAGCGTGCCCGGCAGTACCGGTGGTTTGTGAAAATGGATGTGCGGAAGTACTTTGAAAGCGTGTCCCACCATATCCTGTGGGAGGCGCTCCGGAAAAAGTTCAAGGATGCGAGGGTGCTAGAGCTGTTCCGTCAGATGATCAATGCCCATGAGTCTCGCCCCGGGCATGGGTTGCCAATCGGAAGTCTGGTCAGCCAGCACCTCGCCAACTTTTACTTGGTCCCCTTGGATCGCTTCGTCAAAGAGACCCTGCGCGCCCCGGGCTATGTGCGGTACATGGATGATTTTGTGCTCTGGGGAGAGGATCCGGCTCAGATCCGAATTTGGTGGGAACAAATCCGGCAGTTTCTGGAGGTCAAACTGTGTCTGGAGCTGAAACCCGGGACGCACGCAAACCGTACGGAGCACGGGATGGATTTTTGTGGGTTCCGGATTTTTCGGGGATGGCGTGTTCTCAATCGGCGATCCAAGAAGCGGCTTGTGGGAAGGCTCAAGGAACTTCGGGCGCTGGAAGGCAGGGTTGCAGAGCAGACGCTGCAAAGGCGTGCCGAAGCGGTTTTTGCCTTTACCAAGGAGGGGCACACCTTGAAGGATCGAAGGTGGGCGCTGGCCAGGGCGTCAACCGGGTGAACCGCGGCGGCAGCTGGAACAACGATGCCGTCAACTGTCGCGCCGCCAACCGCAACGGGAACGAACCCGGCAACCGGAACAACAACCTTGGATTCCGTCCCGCCCCAGCTCCACCCGCCCGGGTTCCGTAGAGAACCTTTTGGATGGAACCGGCCAGTGACCCGGTCCCGGTGATTTGGGTTGCCGGGCAAATGCAGTCCCTGCCGTTCTGGTGCTGGTAGTAGAAGCGTGGATGCGCTTCTGCGAACGCTCCAGGGCGGCCTTTTATTTGTCGGGTAATTGAGCGGAAAAACCCCGCAATCAACCGTCCATCTCCGGCGATGGGTCTGGTGTGGACGCCGCGGAGTGCGGCGCCGCGAACCCTAAAAAACCCAATATGAAACTGCTGATCCTTGCCACTGTGAGCCTTCTGTCTGCTGGTTGCGTCCAGGCCAGCGACTGTTACACCCCGCGCCGGTCCGGGTATTGCGCCCCCGTGTACCGCTACACCCGACAGGTCGGATGCCGGACCGAGTACCGCTGTGGGACCGACCATTGCGGACGCCGGGTGATGTACCCGGTCCGGGTGGTGACCTATGCGGACTACTACTCGGACGGTTCTGTCCGGACGTACACCCGGAGTGGTGCGCTGTGAGGGCGCATGTCCTGTTTCTGGCTGGGAGCAAACGGGGTCTGGTCGGAGGAGGAGGTTTGTGTTACACGCGATGCGTTATGAAACGGTTGCACCTGATCCTTCTCCTCTTCGCCGCCCTCCGCGTGGTGGCTGCAGACCCCGAGGTGGTTCCCGCCGAACAGATTGCCCGGAAATGGAAACGGACCAAGTCCATCAACGGGCCCACGGAAAAAATCCGCAAAGGGTTGGAGGTTGAGGTGGGCACCCAGCCTGTGGAGGTGAAGGTGGATGCCGACACCGCGGTGAGTTTCCAGAACATCCAGTTCCAGCGGGACAGCGCGGAGCTGCTGGACGGAGTCACGGCCGCGCAGATCGGGGAGATTGCGCGTGCGATGAAACAGGCCGGGAGCGAGCGGTTCTTGATCGAGGGTCACACCTGCGATCTGGGCAGCGACGCGCATAACCTCGGGCTTTCCCAGCAGCGGGCATTGGCAGTCAAGCGGGCGTTGGAATGGCATGGTGTAGAGCCCGGGCGGTTGCAGGTGCTCGGGTTCGGGGAATCGGATCCGGTGATAGCCAATACGGACGAAACCGCGCGCGCCAAAAATCGCCGGGTGCAGATTTACCGGAAACTCTGATGCCTATGAAACCGAAGGCGCTGATGGTGTTTGTGGTGGCCGTGGGAGCCATGGGAGCCGTGCGAGTGTTTGCGGAGGAATTGCCGCGGGAGGCGCTGGTGATGGGGGTTGGGGAATATGCCGGGGCGAGCTACAAGGGGAAAACGATCCGGAACCTGCCCGGGATCACAACGGCGGATTTGCCGTTGATGAAGGCGAAGCTGGAGTTGCTTGGGTTCCGCGTCCGAGTGGTATCCAATCCGACGCGGAAAGAGGCGGAACAGGAGGTGGACGCGTTCTCAGCGCGGATCAAGGAACGGCCCGGGGTGTCGCTGTTTTACTTTTCCGGGCACGGAGGTGAGTACAAGGGGAAGAACTACTTGATCCCGCGGGAAGCGAGCATCGGGAGTGCCGCGGATTTGGAGGACAAAGCGCTCAACGCGCAGCGGGTGTTGAACGGGATGGAAGAAAGCGGGGCGACGGTGAACCTGGTTTTCTTGGACTGTTGCCGGGAGGATTTGGGGAAGAGCGTGGGCGGTGCGGAGTTGGCGCCGTTGAAAGCGCGCGGGAGTTTTGTGGGGTTTGCAACGCGGAGCGGGGATTTTGCGGATCCCGAGGAGAAGGGGAGTCCGTACACGCGTTTTTTGTTGAAGCACCTTGGGACGCCCGGGATCAGCGTTTCGGACATGTACGCCGGGGTGATCTCGGACGTGAAGAACTACTCCAAGCGGGTGCTTGGGGAGGAAAGGCGGCCCGGTTTTTACTCGGAGTTGGATGCGCCGTTTTATTTCGTGCCGGCGAGTTTTGTGAAGCCGGTTGAGGCGGCTGGGCGTGCGGTGGAGGAGGGCGCGTTGATGGCAGAACGTGAGCGCTTGGAAAAGGCGCGGATTGCGTTGGAAGAGGAAAGGAAGCGTCTGGAGATGGCAAAGCTGACACTGCCCAAGACTGCGGTGCCGCCCCCGGCTGCGGATCCGGATCCGGCAAAGGCGGAAACGGGCGCGGTGGGAAAGACGCTGGAGGTGGGGTTGCCGGGTGGAAAGGTGATGAGGTTCTGCTACTGTCCACCCGGGAAGTTCACGATGGGGAGTCCGGTGAGCGAGCCGGGGCATGAGAGCGATGAGGACCAAGTATCCGTGACGATCAGCCAAGAATTTTGGATGGCGGAAACCGAGGTGACTCAGGCGCAGTGGGAATCGGTGATGGGAACGAATCCGAGTTATTTCAAGGGAGCGAGCCTGCCTGTGGAGCGGGTGAGTTGGGAGGACGCGCAGGAAATGGTGAGGAAGCTCACCCAGACTGGTCTTGCACCCTCTGGTTTCAAGTTTGCCCTCCCAACGGAGGCGCAATGGGAGTACGCATGCAGGGCAGGGACGCAGACGGCGTATGCGTTTGGAAGCCAGTTGACCCCGCAGGAGGCAAACTTTGGGAAAGGAGCAGATGGGCAGACGGTTTCCGTGAAAACGTACCGTCCAAACCGGTGGGGATTGTACGATATGCACGGGAATGTGTGGGAGTGGTGTAGCGATTTGTTGGGCGACAGGCTTCAAGGAGGCGTGGATCCCAGAGGTGCGTCTTCGGGCGTCCTCCGGGTGTTCCGCGGCGGCGGCTGGTTCAGCGATGCCGTCGGCTGTCGCGCCGCCGGCCGCGGCGGGGGCGAACCCGGCGACCGGGGCGACTTCCTTGGATTCCGTCCCGCCCTAGTTCCATCCAGATGAGTGCGGAGCCCTGGGCGAGCGGAGGCGGGGGTAGCCTCCCCAGAGAGATATTTATTCTGCGGCGATTTTCTCCAAGGGTTCAATCGCATCGACCAGCAGGCGTTCTCCCACGGTGCGAAGCTGAGCAAGAGTGGGTGGATTCGCTACAAGAAGGCCGTATGCGCAGGTGTGGAGGGCTTCGGAGAAGTCTTCGATATGGTGCGCTTCCAGAAGTTGGCGAACACCCTGACCTGCTTGAACGGCAAGCTGTCGCCAGCGGGCCGGGAAACGCACCTGCAATGCATCCGCCCATAGAGATGCCCATTCCAACAGGGTGTCTTCGGTTTTCCTTTCTGCCAGTAATGCCAGGGCAAGAACTCGGCCGAGATCCTTGTTTGTGGGTTTGATGCGGCGCCCGCCCATCAGCCCGCTCATGGTCTGTGGGCCGATGGATGGATGGTGCAGCAGGTTGGCCAGAGCCATCATTTCTGGCCTTACCACGCAAATCCCAAACTCGGTGCTGACAGGCTGGTAGTCGGCCAGCGCGAGAAAGCCAAAGCTGCACAGGCTGAAGTGACCTTTCGAGGTAGGAAGGCGGATGTAGCGCTGGCCCAGGTCGTTCTGGTTCTCTGGGACAGTGAGAAGTTCGATGAACCATTCCGTCGAGTCGGGAGGCCGGAGCCGGGCCACGGGCAGGTCTTCATCCGGGGTGTCCACGGTGCCCGGTGCCGGGAATTGATCCGTTGGATGGAAGGTACAATTGGCAGCAAATAGGCGCTCCGTGACGGCAATCCCTGCGGGAATATCCCGAAAACGAGGGGAGAGCATGCAGTCAGCATCCTTGGTCCGGACTTGGAGCGCAGGGCTGTCTCCGAAGAAGCTGTAGCCTGCCGCCAAACTGCCAATGACGATCAGGTTTGCTTTGCAATCGTCGGGAACCGCTGCAGCCACCTGAGCCAAAGCTGCGCGAGGGGAGATCTGGGATTGGCTCAAGGGGAGGTTCGTTTTTTTGGGGTGAGAACGCGAAGGAAATCCAAGGCTTGGGAATCGAGACGCATTTCATGGAGATCAAGCAGGCACTCCACAGGATCTGCCCAGAGAATCCCGCCGGCATCGGCCTCAGAAAAACGGTGGGGATAACGGAGCACATGGATCACCAACCGGGCGGGTTCACCGTTTTCCGCAGACTTCAATGCGGGATCAAGTTGGCGGAGGAATCGCGTGTCTGGCTGGCCGGTCTGGCAGTGCAGCGTCAGGTCGAGTCTCGTTGTGCCGACCAAGTCGAGGGCAGGATACAGTCGCTGGGCTCCAAGGACGCCCGGAATCGCAACTCCATCGGGCTTGAGCTTCCGAAGCCGGGAAAGCAGGGAATCGAAGGAACGGGGCTGGCCCGAGGCGTCGGCAAAGCGGAGTGTTTGGCGCACTTTTTCGGAGTTTGCCACGAGGCGGAACCATTCGTCCTCGGGGAATGCTTTCAGTTCCACGCTACGGTCGGAGTGACGGATCAGTTGCTTTTCGAGCCTTTCCAAGGCGGCGGCCATGGTGGGATAGCTGCACCCGGCTGCTCCGCCCAGCCAGCGCGAAGTGAGCGGACCGGCTTGCCGGATCCATTGATTGATCAGGATGCGGAGGATGTCGTAGCCTCGGTCAGATTGTCCCCGGGTTTTGGGCAGGGCGCTTTTTTCAACGTGATCGATCACGGTCTGGATGCTTTCCCGTTCCTGCTGGCTCAATTGGCCCAGTGTTTGTTCCGGGCTGCCTCCGCGATGAATCACCAGCGCCAAGCGACGCATGATTTCAGGGCGAAATATTTTCTGAACGCCTGCCCACTCCGATTGGAGCCGATCTTCACTGATGTGCGGTTCATTCAGAATGATGACCGCGCGGAGGTGGGCTTGAGAGTGGCGCTGCCGCACGCCTGTCACCAGACGGCACGACATCCACGTTGTCCTCAAGGGGCACGCCGAGGGCGAGGCGATCTCCGCAGGCCTCGGTCCCCCGAAGTCGCCACCCTTCAACGTGGCGCTGGCCTTGACCTCGATTCTTTCGTGATATAAATATCTATCATGAAAACCGCAACCGTGGCCGACCTTCGCAACCATTTTCGGCGCGTCTCCGCGTGGATCGAGAACGGCGAAACGGTGGAAATTGTCAAGCGGGGCCGGATCTTTGCCCGGCTCGTTCCGCCGGTTCCCGCCGAAAAGCCCGTGCCAAAGGTGGATTGGGCCGCACAACGCAAGGCCATTTGGGGCAATCGCGTTTTCAGCGCGGCGGAGGTGAAGGCAATGGAAGATTTCGAGCATGAAGGGGAGGAAGGTTGAACGCCTTTGCCGATACTTCCCTGTTGTGCGCTCTCTACCGGGAACAGGATAATTCTTCCGATGCGGACCGGCTCATGCAGCGGGAATCCGCGCCGGTTCACGTTTCTTCCTTGGTGCTTTTCGAGTTTCGGCAATCGCTTCGCCTGCAAGCCTTCCGGTTTTCGAAGGATCGAACGCAGGGATTTTCAAAGACGGAAGCGCACCGAATGCTTGAAACTTTGCAAGCAAACATCGTGGCGGGCCGCCTCATGATCCCGCCCATTGAGGATTGGGCCAAGGTTTACAGCATCGCCGAAGAGCTTTCCGCACAATACACCATGCAAGGAGGGCACCGGAGTTTCGATGTCTTGCACGTCGCGACCGCGCTTCATTTGAAGTCGGGGTGTTTTATGACGTTCGACATCCGCCAAGCCGCGCTCGCCAAGGCTGCCGGTCTCAAGGTGAGACCATGATCCCATGCGGCGCGCAATCCCCAACACAAGTTTTTGGTGGGGGGCAAACGCTGCTGTCTTGGATGTAACGCTTCATGGGCGAGGTCGTTTTTCGGATGCCGTAAAGACGCCGGGCCGGCACGCGGAACGCTGGGGTGAGTGCGAACGGAAAATTTTTTGGAGCCGCGGGAGGCCAACCTTTCTTTGTGACCGGGAGGCGTGTTATTGCATGCGTATAAACAACGGATCTTATGCTGCTTGAACTCAAACTCCGCAAAGTCGGCAATTCCTTGGGCGTTGTCCTGCCCAAAGAGGCGCTGAGCTATTTGAAAGTCGGGGAGGGGGATGTGATTTGCATCACGGCGGCATCGGAAGGCAGCCTTCGCGTGAGCCCAGCCAAGGCTGATTTTAATCGGCAAATGCAGATCGCTCAGGACGTTGTTGCACGGTACCGCAACACCCTCAGGGAACTCGCCAAGTGACGCGCTAGCACCCCGAGTGGGTTTTGCGTGAAACCGTGCTCTCCCTGCATGAGCAACTGCTCGCCGAATTCGGTGGCGCGGGTGGAATACGGGACGAAGGCTTGTTGGATTCCGCATTGGGCCGCCCGGAAAATCTGTTTGGATACGGGCAACCCACCCTCAGCCAACTGGCTGCCTCTTACGTGTTTGGGTTGGTCAAGAATCGCCCGTTTGTAGACGGAAACAAAAGGATTGGCTTCGCGATGGGTGCGCTTTTTCTGCAGCGCAATGGGCGGAGGTTGGTTGCCACAGAAGCGAATGCCGTCCTCCAGACCCTGGCTCTGGCCGCCGGAGAGATCGGGGAAGACGCGTATGCCTGTTGGTTGGAAGCGAATTCCGAGGAAATGTGACCGCCAAGACGGGGGGCGGGCGGTTTCACGGCGCGTTGCTGAGGGCGTGCCCTCCAGTGAACATGGCGGAGAACCGGGGCGCATTTTTGAAAACCCCCGCAATCAACCGTCGATCTCCGGCGATGGGTTGGGTGTGGACGCTGCGGAGTGCGGCGCCGTGAACCCCAAAAAACCCAATATGAAACTGCTGATCCTTGCCACTGTAAGTCTTCTGTCCGCTGGTTGCGTCCAAGCCAGCGACTGTTACACCCCGCGCCGGTCCGGGTATTGTGCCCCCTTGTACCGCTACACCCGGCAGATCGGGTGCAGGACCGAGTACCGCTGTGGGACGGACCATTGCGGACGCCGGGTGATGTACCCGGTCCGGGTGGTGACCTATGCGGACTACTACTCGGACGGATCTGTCCGGACGTACACCCGGAGCGGTGCGCTTTAAAAACGTTCGGCAGGGTTCATGGGCCGGTCTGTTAGAAGGTTGGGCTGGCCATAGGAAACCTTCCGTGTTAGGCAGTGGAGCTGATGCAATGGACCCTGATCCTGCTTCTGTTGGGGGGAACCCTCTGGGCCGATCCCGAAGTGGTGCCCGCCGAGCAGATCGCCCGGAAATGGACCAAGTCCATCCACGGACCCACGGAAAAAATCCGCTATGGGCTGGAGGTGGGCACCCAGCCGGTGGAGGTGGATGCCGACACCGCGCTGAGTTTCCAGAACATCCAGTTCCAGCGGGACGGCGCGGAACTGCTGGACGGAGTCAAGGCCGCGCAGATCGGGGAGATAGCGCGGGCATTGCCAGTCAAGCGGGCGCTGGAATGGCATGGCGTGGAGCCCGGGCGGTTGCAGGTGCTCGGGTTCGGGGACTCGGATCCCGTGACAGCCAATACGGACGAAACCGCGCGCGCCAAAAACCGACGGGTCCAGATTTACCGGAAACTCTGATGCCTATGAAAACAAGTGTGCTGATGGTGTTTGTGGTGGCCATGGGAGCCATGGGAGCCGTGCGAGTGTTTGCGGAGGAACTGCCGCGGGAGGCGCTGGTGATGGGGGTTGAGAAGTATCAAGACGCGATCTATGAAGGGAAAGCGATCCGGGACTTGGCCGGGATCACGACGGCGGATTTGCCGTTGATGAAGGAGAAGCTGGAGTCGCTTGGGTTCCGTGTCCGTTTGGTGTCCAATCCGACGTGGAAGGAGGCAGAACAGGAGGTGGAAGCGTTTTCAGCGCGGATCAAGGAACGGCCCGGGGTGTCGCTGTTTTATTTTTCCGGGCACGGAGGGGAGTACAAGGGGAAGAACTACCTGTTACTCCGCGAGTCGCGCATTTGGAGTGCGGAGCATTTGGAGGACAATGCGCTGAACGCGCAGCGGGTACTGGACGGGATGGAAAAAAGCGGGGCAACGGTGAACCTGATGTTCTTGGACTGTTCCCGGGAGAATCTGGGGAAGAACATCGGCGGGGCGGAGTCAGGGCCTTTGAATGCGCCCAGGAGTTTTGTGGGGTTTGCAACGCAGAGCGGCGATGGCGTGGATTCTGAAGTGGAGGGGAGTATTTACACGCGTTTTTTGCTGAAGCACATGGGGACGCCCGGGATCAGTGTTTCGGACATGTACGCCGGGGTGATCTCGGACGTAAAGCAATACTCCAAGGATGTGCTGGGGACGAAACGGCGGCCGGTGTGTTACTCTGAGCTGGATGCCCCGTTTTACTTCGTGCCGGCGAGTTTTGTGAAGTCCGGTGAGGCGGCAGGCCGTGCGGTGGAGGAGCGTGCGTTGATGGCAGAACAAGGACGGTTGGAGGAGGAGCGGAGGAAACTGGAGTTGGTGAAGCTGGAAACTGAAAGGCGTGCGTTGGAAGAGGGGAGGAAGCGTCTGGAGATGGCAAAGCTGACACCACCCAAGACTGTGGTGCCGCCCCCGGCTGCGGATCCCGATGCGGGTCCGGCAAAGGCGGAAACGGGTGCGGTGGGAAAGACGCTGGAGGTGGGGTTGCCGGGCGGAAAGGTGATGCGGTTCTGCTACTGTCCGGCCGGGAAGTTCACGATGGGGAGTCCGGTGAGCGAGCCGGGGCATTCAAATGATGAGAACCAAGTATCCGTGACGATCAGCCAGGGGTTCTGGATGGCGGAAACCGAGGTGACGCAGGGTCAGTGGCAGTCGGTGATCGGATCGAACCCGAGCCGCTTCAAGGGAGCGAGCCTGCCGGTGGAGCAGGTGAGTTGGGAGGATGCGCAGGAGATGGTCAGGAAACTCAACCAGACGTCCCGGCCGCCCTCGGGGTTCAAGTTTGCCCTCCCGACGGAGGCGCAGTGGGAGTACGCGTGCCGGGCAGGTACCCAGACGGCGTATGCGTTTGGAAGCCAGTTGACTCCGCAGAAGGCAAACTTTGGGAAAGGAGCAGGCGGGCAGACGGTCGCAGTGATGAGCTACGGGCCGAACCGGTGGGGATTATATGAAATGCACGGGAACGTGTGGGAATGGTGTAGCGATTGGCGCGGCGACGGGCTTCAAGGAGGCGTGGATCCTAGAGGTGATTCTTCGGGCGTCAGCCGGGTGATCCGCGGCGGCGGCTGGGACATCGATGCCGTCCGCTGTCGCGCCGCCGACCGCGACGGGAACGCACCCGGCTACCGGCTCAACGTCCTTGGTTTCCGTCCCGCCCTAGTTCCATCCAGATGAGTGCGGAGCCATGGGCGAGCGGAGGCGGGGTGGAGGGGATCCGGCAAACAAAAGACTGTATGAAAATCAGACGCGGTGAGTATAGGATTGGGAGGATGAAGCGGGTGATTCTGATCCTCTGGATGGGGTTCTCCTTCCACGCGGCATCGGAGGAGCGCCCGGCTGCCGCGAAGCTGGATCTGGATTCGGCGCGCGAGGCGCTGGCGATCAAGCCCGCCAGAAACCCGGTGAAGAGCATTTCTCCCGTGGTTCGGCGCAGTTACGAGCGGCGTGCCGGAAAGGGGATTGAGTTGGTGTATCGGGAGGATGGTGGGGTGGAGGAACGGCCATATGTCATGCTACCAATTCTGTTTGTGGTGAACTCCGCAGAACTCTTGGACGGGGTGTCGCGGGAAAATGCGGTGCGGATGGCCGAGTTGGTGAGCGAGCTTGTGTCTGGCCAGAACGCGCGGTTTGTGATTCAGGGGCACACGAGTGCGGAGGGGGGACGGGAGGCGAACCAGGCGTTGAGTGCGCTGCGTGCCGAAAGGATCCGTGGGATTTTGACGGAGCGGGGTGTGCCTGAGAGTGCGGTGGGTGTGCTGGGGCTTGGGGCGAGCTGTGCGCGGTTCCCTGCGGATGCGCCTGAGAAGGAGCTGCAGACAGACCGGCGGGTTTTGATCGTGCGGATGCAATGAAATCAGATCGAATCATGACGGTGTTGCGGTGGTGCACTCTTTGGGTGTGGGTTTTGGTGTGTCTGTGGGTGGAGCGTGCGGATGGCGGTGAGATTGTGGCGTTGTGCATCGGGAACAACGCCTATGCAAGGGATGAGGATGTGCTGGATACGCCGGTGAACGATGCGCAGCTCATGCATCGGACGCTGTGCGCGGTGCCCGGTGTGGATGCGTCTGACATTGTGCTTTTGGAGGATGGGCGTCGGGATCAGATGACGCTTGCGCTGCGGCAGTTCAAAGCGCGCGCAGCCCGGGCGAGGCTGGCGCTGGTGTTTTATTCTGGGCACGGAGCTGAGGACCAACCCACCGGGTACGACCGAGCGGAGACGTTTTTGCTGCCCGTGGACGCGGTGATTGGGTCGGTGGACGAACTGCCCGACAAGGCCGTGCCCTTGAAGCTGGTGAGCGAAGCGCTGGATGGAAGTCGTGGGATGGCGCGGGCGGTGATTTTGGATTGTTGCCGGAATGGAGCGCGTGGTGCGACCAAGGCATTGGTGCGTGCAGGAAAGGATGTTGGGAGTCTGGATGAGCGAGTGAAGAATGCGTTGGGTGGGGCGCAGGTTTCAGAGGGGACCCTGATCGCGTTTGCGACGAGCCCGGGGCGCAAGTCGGCGGCATTTTTAAAGGAGTCCGACAGCAATAGTCCGTTCACGCTGTTTGTGTGTGAGCAGATGGTGCGGCAGGGAGGGGATTTGTTTTCAATTGTGAACGAGGCTGGAAAAACGACCAAGGCAAGGACTGAAGGCAGGCAGGTGCCGCATGTGGAACTGCGCGGGGATGCATCGCTGATCACCGATTACAAGATTCCGCGTACGATGCGTGCGGATGCACCGGCGGCTCCCGGTGTTGAGGAAGGTGCGTTGATTGCGGAACGTGTGCGCTTGGATAAAGCGCGGATTGCTTTGGAAGAGGAAAGGAAGCGTCTGGAGATGGCGAAGTTGACGCCGCCCAAGACTGCGGTGCCGCCCCCGGCTGCGGATCCGGATCCGGCAAAGGCGGAAACGGGCGCGGTGGGAAAGACGCTGGAGGTGGGGTTGCCGGGCGGAAAGGTGATGCGATTCTGCTACTGCCCACCCGGGAAGTTCACGATGGGGAGTCCTGGAAGTGAGCCGGGGCATTTTACCGATGAGAACCAAGTGTCGGTGACGATCAGCCAGGGATTTTGGATGGCGGAGACCGAGGTGACGCAGGGGCAATGGCAATCGGTGATGGGATCGAATCCGAGTTACTTCAAGGGAACGAGCCTGCCGGTGGAGGAGGTGAGTTGGGAGGACGCGCAGGAGATGATCAGGAAACTGAACCAGACGGCCCGGCCGCCCTCAGGGTTCAAGTTTGCCCTCCCGACGGAGGCGCAATGGGAGTACGCGTGCAGGGCAGGGACGCAGACGGCGTATGCGTTTGGAAGCCAGATCACCCAGAAGAACGTGGCATTCGGGTTGAAGCAGAGCGTCCCGGTGAAAAGTTACCGTCCAAACCGGTGGGGTTTGTACGATATGCACGGGAATGTGTGGGAGTGGTGTAGCGATTTGTTTGGCGAAAGGCTCCAAGGAGGCGTGGATCCCAGAGGTGCGTCTTCGGGCGTCTACCGGGTGCGCCGCGGCGGCAGCTGGGGCAGCGATGCCGTCTGCTGTCGCGCCGCCTACCGCGACGGGTTCGTACCCGGCTACCGGAACTACGACCTTGGCTTCCGTCCCGCCCTAGTTCCATCCAGATGAGTGCGGAGCGCTGGGCGAGCGGAGCGAGGAGCCGGAGCGAGGGACGAGCGGAGGTGGGGAGGGCTTTTTCCGAAAGAAGCTGGCAATCAAACGCAATCGGGGAGCGATGGGTGCAGTGAATTAAATTGTTTATGAAACTGAAACTGGCGATTTTTTCGGTGCTGGCTGGGCTC
>CAIURC010000072.1 GCA_903901425.1 uncultured Spartobacteria bacterium
CGCAACAAACGCAAACTCCGCTCCGCTTTCAGCCTCTACCTCTGCCCAGAAATCGCCGAGGAAATCTCCGAACGCGAGTTCTCCCTCGCCCCAGGCGGCCAGAAGGTCGAAGCCACCCTCCTCTTCACCGACATGGAGGGATTCACCACCCTCTCCGAAGCCCTCGGCGATTCGGCACGCCTCGGCTCCGAACTGGTCCGCTATTTCACCAACGCCACCGACGTCATCCTCGAAGAACACGGCACCGTGATCAAATTCATCGGCGACGCCATCTACGCCGCCTGGGGCGCCCCACTCCCGCAACCCGACCAGGCTGAACGCGCCGTACGCGCCGCTCTCGCCCTCGAAAAAGCCACCCACCTCGAAATCCCCATCCCTCTCCCAGACGGTTCCACCGGCAGCTTCCCCGTCCGCACCCGCATCGGCATCCACACCGGCGAAGCCCTCGCTGGAAACCTCGGCAGCAAACGCCGGTTCGATTACACCCTCATCGGCGATTCGGTGAACTTCGCCGCACGGCTCGAGGGCCTCAACAAGTACACCGGCACCACCATCCTCCTCTCCGACGCCACCGCCCAGCGCCTCCACAACCAGTTCCTCCTCCGCCCACTCGGCATTTTCCAAGTCAAAGGCAAACAACAGGGCCTCCCCATCCACGAACCCCTCGGCGACCACTCCACCCCTCCCCCCACTTGGCTCCCCACCTGGCTCCATGCCCTCCACGCATGGAACCACCGCGATTTCCACGCCGCACGCGCCGCCTTCGAATCCGTCCGATCCCAGCGCGGCGGCTCTGACGGCCCCTCTGAATTCTACCTCGCCCGCCTCACCAAGGCCGAACAGCTCCCCGCAACCGCTCCGTGGTCGCCCACCATCGTTCTGGACGAAAAATAACCCACACACACCCATTTTTCCGCAACAAGAGGTATACAAACTGCTCCTCAATGGAGGTCATGTTTTCATCCCGCCCAACCAAGGCGCCCGCACCGCCCCAAGGATTGAAGTTTTTTATCAGCTTGCTTGCGGTTCTTTCGTCAGGACTCCACGCCGCCAATACTCCGCCCACTCCCGTCATCGTGTCGGCGACCATGCGCCCGGGCACCACCCTCATGGACGTCATTTACCGCGTCGATGACCCCGATGACCCCACCGTCCGTGTCCGCGCCCTTGCCTTCGTCAACGGCACCCGCTCCTTTGCCAACGTTCTCAAACCCGTCACCTTCAGGGAGGGGACCGGAACCAACCTGGGCGATGCCATCCCAGCCAACACTGCCCGGGTCCTCACTTGGGACGTCGGCGCCGACTGGAACGTCGACCTCGGTCAGGTCAAGTTCGAGATCCTCGCCCTCGACAGCCGCGGCCTCCTCCCCTTCGACTGGATCACCATCCCCGCCGCAAACGACCAGCCCGCTCTCACCATCTCCAAGGACTCCCCCACAGACGCCGCCACCCTCAACGCCCTCTTCTGGCTCTACTCTGACGGGGATCCGGGGCTCACACTGGAAAACGGTGTCCTCCGAGGCAACGACCAGAGCGGGGTGTTCGCAGGTGTGCCGATCGCCAACGGATCCGCCATCCTAACGTATGCAACGCCATTCGTCTTAAGAAAGATGAATCTGGACGCCGCCACTCACTTAGAACTTCCGTATGCCATAAATGTTGCCAGATCTGGATTACTCTCACCAAACAACTGGCACGCTGTTGACAGAGCGTGGCGCGGCATGTCTGTTGTAGTCGGGTGGGGATCCAATTCCTCAGGTCAACTACTCAACACACCGCGCGTTGCGCAGGAATTCACGAGCATCGATGCGGGAGAAAATCATGTTCTTGCGCTAAGGTCAGACGGAAGCGTTACGGCGTGGGGATCAAATAGCGAC
>CAIURC010000073.1 GCA_903901425.1 uncultured Spartobacteria bacterium
ATGGCGGCCTCAGCTAGCCGCTGAAAACTGGCCCTGCGAAATCCCTGCCGCTTGGATTCGTGAACCCTCTCCTGAATGGCCTTTGTGAGGTCGGGGTTGAGCCGGATGGTGTGCGTAACCATATCCCTCAGCGGCCCTCTCGGGGCGATCTCCGCAAAGCCGCCGCCTTTCGCCATGTGCTCAAGAAGTGCCGCTTCGGCGATCCCCTGGAAACTCAACTTCTCTTGCGTATCTCGCGCCGCGTAGATCTTGTCGGCAATCAAGGTGCTGACATCCCTCGGTAGACGCACCATGTGAACGACAAGCTCCGCCACCAAATGGCCGTCGGTTCTCGCGGCGTCATCCCTCTTCGGGCGGTACTTCCCCTGGAGGAGTTCGGCAGCAAGAAGCGCGGCCTTATCATTGACATCCGCATCTTCCCTCACGCCGGCCTCTTCCCTCACGCGGGGAGCCTTTGGCGTGGGGCCGTACTGCACGCGCCCGCGCCCCTTATCCCCGTCCTGCTGTTTGGCGAGCGCCAGTTTGAGTCTCGCCTCGGCTTTCAGCTTGTACCGGGCCAAATCAAGCTCCGCCTTTACCCGGATCTTCTCGATCCGCGCCTTTGTTTGCGCCTCCAAGCGCTCACGCTCCAGAGCCATCCGGGCCTCCATCTTCGCTTTGAAGGCATCGACGCTCGATCTCTGTTTCATGTTTCTTGATTTACGATTTGAACACCGCAAAAGCAAATCAATATTGACCGGTCTTACTTTAATCTATTATTAATTAATACATGTCGACTCCTGAATCCGCCAAAAAAGCGCCAAGAAAAGCCGCTCCGCCTCAGAGGGGCGCGGCTCCGAAAAAGCCGCAGGCAGCCGCCTCGGAAGCAGACATCGCCCCCGCCAGCCCATCACCCACGGTTTCAACACCCACCACAGCGCCCGCCCCGGGATCGATCGAGGTGCACGTCGCCATTCGCAAGAACGAAAACGTCCCGATGAAAATGGTCAGTGGCCGGGCAGTGAAAACCAACCCAGGTGGATGGCGGATTGGTCTGTGGAGCCGAGTTGGCACCGGGATGAACTACTACGAATACACGGGGCCAAAGGATGACACCGAGACGAGCGAACTGCTCGCGGTGCGGGCCTACGCGATGCTCAAGGCCATCGAGTTCGGCCACGACAAAGACGTTGAGGCCAAGTCCATCATCGTGAAGGGAGATTTTCCCGACGTCTTCAAGACGCAGAACAACGCCAACCACGTTTCGGCCAAGTATGCATGGGTCGCCCGGAAAAAACTCAATCAGGACTGGGGGCGCGTAGAACTCACTTTTCAGACAATCGACCGGGACCAGAACCAAGCCACCGAGGTCGCCAAGCAGACGAATCTACCAAACTACTACACCGCCGAATCCAAGGCCGCGTTGGAGGCCAAGCGGTCGTTCACCCCGCAAGGGGCTGCCGCCCAGCAAGCGGCGGTACAGCGCCCCGCAGCACCCACATCCGCAGCCCAGCTCTTCCACGCCGGAATGTCGTCCGACCAGCTGCGACAAGTCGAAGCCGACCTTGAGGACGCACTGGCGATGTGCCGGGCAATGATCGCAGCCAGAGAACGCCGCGACCAACAGACCCCCTGATTTATGGCGTCCAAAAACCCCTGGCAAACGTCCGAGGAGGCTCGCTCCTTGGTGGTCCGCAGCGACGATGGCTCTCTGTACGTCTTCCCCTTCGTCACTCTGGACCACGCAGTATTCTTTGGCGGCACCCTGACCATCTCATTCGGCGCCGGCATCGTTTCCGTCACCCTTGAATCCGACGAGATCGTCCCCAGGCACCTCATCGAAGACGTGGGAGAATTCCGTATCAGCTTCCTGGAACACAAACCCGATGAGGGCCTCCTAGTTCACGTCGATCTCAAACAGGAGGACGAAGACGCACCGGCAGAGGTGGGGTGAACGGGAGACCGCTCAAAACAGGACAGAGCGGAAAGACGGGCAACGCTCTCTTGGACGCTGCCAACGGACAGCGGTGATCTCCGCTTGCCAGGGCACTCCGCTCCCGAGCGGCACAATCCGGCGCCGCCCCTGCCTCAAAACTCCGGCAAATTTGTAAAACCCGACTCCTCTGGACAGGATCTATCTCCGATCAAGTACTGTGTTTCCAAACCCAGTGGCTGGCTTTTTGCCTGGAAGCGGAGCACTGCTCGGCGCAGCAAATATGATGGTGTCCAAAACCTCAGGATTGTTCCGGGCGTAGTCCTTCAGCTCGCTCAAAGAGGCTTCAACCCTTGCCAGCTTTCCCGCAACCAAAACCCGGACAATCCATCCGCAGAACTTGCTCCCCTCGGAGCTGGTAGTGGTACTCAAAGTTCCCCGCTCTCCAACCGTTTCCCGTGACCCGTCCGAAAAAGCAAATTCCTAGCAGTCACTCGGGAGAAGAAAACATGCCGGACCACGTGACCCCGAGACCACTCAACTTCTTGTTCGCGTTCCTTCAACAGCATCACCACTGGAGCCGGGAGTTGCAACGGCGCGAGTCTTTCCAAGCGCTGGCCCCGTTCCCGGGCACTAAAGATGCCGCGAAGCGCCTCTTCAGTGTCTTGCACGGGATCGCAAACACGCAGTCGCAGCCCAAGATGGGGAATCTGGGCCCGTTTTGGCGCCAGTTGCATGGGTTCATCAGCCGGAATCCAGCTCCCAGCCGCCTCACATTTACCGAGCACCTGGAGAAGTCGGTCAACCAGAGCCCCAAGGGCGAGAGGCCATGGGAGAGGCTCTTCAACGCGCTGCGCGCCCAGTCTGGCTGGGGGGACAAGACCTCGGCACTCTTCGTGAAGACCGCACTACGGATTCACTCCGATCCGACTCAGCTGCACTTCTGGAATGACACTGATAACGGTGCCATCGACCCGCGGGATAGGCTCTATGTCCCAGTGGACGCGGTCATCCGCGTCATCTTCGATGAGCTTGGGGTCTTTGCGAAGCCTGACTTCAAGAAGATCAACAGCTTCCTCGCCGCCCATTACCTGCCTGGCGAGATGCTGATCTGGGATGACCTCTGGTTCTGGGGCTTCTTCACCCAGGAAGTTCACGACGAGACGCGTGTTCTCAGGTGGAACTCGGACAAGTTCTGGTGCACCAAATCTAGTCCGTTCGCCGATGAGCACAAAGTCGAGGTGCTGGCGGCTGAGTTTCTGAAGATTCTCAGGAATCCAACGGAGCGCTCGGTTGCTAATCAACACGCAGATAGAGAGGACTGAGCTACGAGCGACCTCCCAGATCTCGTTGCCTGACTGCTCCCCATCAGACCCCCTCTCTCCTCTGGCCCTAATCCGCTCTCCAACCGTTTCCAGTGACCCGTCCGAAAAAGCAAATTCCTAGCAATCAAGTCGCACGTTCCCCGATGGTCCTCCGCCTCGCCTAACCCCGCCCTAAACGACGGGGCTTGCGGCTCGCCCGCTTTTGGTCACCCTCGGTTCCGGGCCGGCTCCTTGGCGAGCGCCATCCACAACGCAACCGGCCACAGCCAGATGATGAGGTTG
>CAIURC010000074.1 GCA_903901425.1 uncultured Spartobacteria bacterium
AAATCCATCCCATGGAGCGCGCCCGGCTTTTGAGTGGCTTGGTTGTAGTGCGCGGGGGACGTGTGTTGTTGCAGCGTGTGGCCGAGTTCAAGCCCGACCCCGGAATATCTGCCGCCCTCCAAGCCGGTCCGTTTCTGGTGGATGCAGGGCAACCCGTGAAGGGACTTGAAAGCGCCCGGCTCGCTGCGCGGACCGTGGTTTTTTCAGATGCGGCCGGTGAATCTGGCTTGGTTGCGTGCCGGAACGCCACCCTGGCGGAAACGGCCGAGATTCTTTCGGATCCCGCAGTGCTGGGGGCCGATCCGAGGCGGTCACGAGTGGTCCGCGCCCTGAATCTGGACGGGGGAACCTCAAGCGGTCTTTGGGTTTCGGGGAGCCCGCCGTTTTACCACCGCGAAATCAAGGGGGTCCGGAATTATCTGGCGGTGGTTTACACCCCGCGCAGGACCAGCGGAACCAGCCGGTGAAGAACCCTCGGCGCAGGGCGGGTTTCCGGGCTTGTCTCAGTGCGGCGTTTTGGCTAAGAATGCGGGAGGTAAAGTCATGATCGCTCCCATCAGCGCTCCCAATCCTGTCACCCGTCTGGATCTGATGCGTCCAGAACCGGTGTTGACTGCCGTGGTTGCGCCGCTGCTGGTGACGGCCGTGACGCCTTCCGTGGAAACCCAAGCCGCACGGCTGGCCTCCCGCGAGGATCTTCGGAATGCGCTCGGTTTGGGCGGAGTGGGGTTGGAAGAGCCCGGTGCCGGTGCGCCCCGTTTTTTCCGGGAAGACGCCGTCGTTCCTCAAAGCCTGCCGCGGCCAGACTTGGTACGGGTCGAGGCCCGGGGCGGTTCTTGGATGGAGAACACGATGAGCGAACTGCGCGGGATGCGTCTGACCAAGCCGCCGTTCCCGGGACGCGGGGCGGAGTTGAACGAAATCCGGCTTCCGCGGTCCACGGACGCAAGATTTGTGGCGGCGCGTGAACGGGCCGAGATCGAGGAAACGCGCGGGTTGCAGTACCAGGAATTGCGTGCAAACGCGGTGGGCACGGCCACCAAAATTGCCGCAGCCAAGCGCGCCGAGTTTTTGACTGTGATGGGCACTGGCAGCGACGCGGACGAACTGTCTGCCGCCACGGTGCAGGCGTCGATGAAAGCGCGTGCGGTGGCGGCCCGAGGACTTTCCCGGGCCGGTGTCTTGAAAGCCAAGCACAGCCTCGAATTGCAGGCGGCCAGCACGCATGCGGATTCCGAAGTGCAATCCGCCTGGCGCAAGCTGATGCAGCGGCGGGCGGAGGCCAAGCACGCCCGACGCGTGGAGGCTGCGGCTTGAGCAGGGTGTCCCGATGATTCCACGGCCGGCCTGCGCGGCTTTCTGTTCCCGCCATTTTTACCCGGCACCGCGGCCGGTCTCCGTTTGGGCCCTGTGCCTTCTCGTCTGGACGGCGCTGTTTGCCGGAACCTCCCCGGTGTCGGCGCATTCGCAGCTCCAAAACTCGCTCTGGGTCTTGTTCGAGTCCGATGCGCTCCGGGTGGGAGTCAGCGTGACGGAGAAGGAGATTGCCGTAGTGCAGGGAGGCGACCCCGGCCACCTGGAGGAGAGCCAGATTCGGGCACATGCCGGGTACATTCGTGAACACCTCTTTTTTGAGGCCAACGGCCAAACACTGGTCGGGGAGTTGGAACAGGTCAATCCGCCCCCAGACTCTGCGGATCCGGAACACCGCGCCCATGTGTACGAGTTCCGGTATCCGGCAAATGGGGTGAATCGGGTCAAAGTCCGGCACCGGATGCTGGAGGAACATCCGTACGGTCCGGGCCAGGCATGGGATGTTTCCTATGTGATCCGGTGCAAGGTTTCGGGTTCCGAAACGGTCACAAGCGAGCTGCTCCGGGCCGGCCCCGGGGTTTTGCTTCAGCCCGGAGGCGCGGAGTCCGGGCCATCGGGAAACGGAGGACGCACTTTTCTCAGTTACTTGGAGGCGGGCGAGGCGCACATTCTGGCCGGATACGATCACCTGCTTTTTGTGGGGGGCTTGGTATTGGGGGCGGCAGGATTTTGGGCGGTGCTCCGGGTAGTCGGTTTTTTCACGCTGGCCCATACGGTCACGCTGGCGTTGGCCACCATGGGCTGGGTGCACCTGCCTTCCGCCGTGGTCGAACCGCTCATCGCGGCCAGCATCGTTTTTGTTGGAGTCGAAAACTGGTTGTGGCCCCGGCGCGCTTCCGGCGCCGGACGCGCCGCGGTGGCATTCGGATTTGGGCTGATGCACGGGCTGGGGTTTGCCGGTGGATTGCTGGAGGCCATGGCGGGGTTGCCCCCGGGCCGGATGGGGGTCGCACTCGTCGGGTTCAGTGTCGGCGTCGAGACCGGCCATTTGATGGTGGTGATTCCCCTTTTTCTCCTGCTGAAAGCCCTCCGAAGATCCCAGCCTCAGGATGCGCCACACCCAGCATGGCTCCGGGCCGCCTCAGCGCTGGTGGCCGCAGCCGGTGCATTTTACTTGGTCCGCGCCCTCCTGCCCGGGGAAGCTCCGGTTTAAATCCCGGATGGCTGAGCGCTCCGCCCAGGAGCCGAATCCAAGCGCCGGGTGCCGCTGTGCGGTTGCCATCTGCCTCAAGGCATGGAAAAAATCCGGGATGCGTTCCCCCTGGTTTCCCGCGTTCCTGATCCCTGCCCTGTTCCTGTCTGCAATCCCGGCCTCCGCCCAGTCTGCGGCCGGTGCGCAACAACCCAAGCCGGCGGACGCTGTCCGGTTCGATCCGACGCTGGGCGCGGCCAAGGCCAGCCCGTTTGATTCGGTCGAGTGGCACGATGTTTCCGACTGGGAAATCGAGGGTCGCGCATGGCCGGAGGCCCAGAGGCTCAAACATTTTGACCGGCTCCCAGCGGAAGCGGAAAAGACAGTGACCAAGGCGGTCTGGAACCTGAGCCGGGACAGTGCCGGGATGATGGCGCGGTTCAAGACCAACGCATCGGCGCTTTACGTGGATTACAAGCTGACCAAAACCACGCTTTCGCTCCCCATCATGCCGGCAACGGGCGCCAGCGGCGTGGACATCTACGCCCGCGATAACGCAGGCAAATGGCGCTGGGTGGCGGTGAGCAAACCATCCGCGCAGGAGGTCAAGGCGGAGTTGATCGGCGGCCTCGACCCGGCATCCCGGGAATACGCGGCCTACCTCCCGTTGTACAACGGAGTCGAGCATCTCCGGATCGGCGTCCCGAAAGGCTCCACGTTTGAACGCCTTGCGCCGCGTCAGAAACCGGTGGTGTTTTACGGGACCTCGATCACCCACGGCGCAAGCGCCAGCAGGCCCGGAATGGTGCACACGGCCATCCTCGGCCGCCGACTGGACATGCCCGTGGTTAACCTCGGCTTCTCCGGGAACGGGCGCATGGACGCCGCCGTCGGCGAGTTCCTCGCGAAGATCGATGCCGCTGCCTATGTCATCGACTGCCTGCCCAATATGCAGCCCGCAGCCGTCACGGAACGGTGCGCACCCCTGGTCCGGCTCCTGCGCAAGGCCCGTCCGGAAACGCCGATTGTGCTGGTGGAAGACCGGCGGTTTACCAACGACTGGATTACCCCGGCCAAGGCCCGGTTCCACACGGAGAACCATGCAGCCCTTAAGGCGGCTTTCGACGGACTCGTCGCGGAAGGGGTTTCCCAGCTTTTTTACATCCCCGGCGACACCCTCTACGGGACGGATGGCGAAGGCGCCACGGATGCCTCGCATGCCAGCGACCTCGGGTTCATGCGCCAAGCCGACGCATTCGAGCCGGTGCTCCGGAAAGTGCTGGGCCGGTAGCATGCAGATCCCGTTGCCTGCCCGGCCGGTCCCGCCGCGGGCCGTGACAGGGTTGTGCCGTCTGGAGTATCTTTGCAGCAGGTGCACATCCTGTTCGACCACTCCAACCCCTTTCTGCTCGCCCATGGTGGACTCCAAATCCAGATCGAGCAGACCCGTGCGGCCCTCCTGGAGGCCGGGGCGCACGTCGATTACCTGCGGTGGTGGGATCCTGGCCAGACTGCCGATCTGATTCATTTCTTCGGAAGACCCCACCCCTCCTACATCGAGCAGGCCCACGAAAAAGGCCTGCCCGTCGTCTTCTCTGAACTTTTGGGTGGAACGGGTTCCCGGTCCGCCCCGGCCTTGGCTGCGCAGCGCATTTTCATCCGGATCGCCCGGGGACTTCTTCCCGACACCCTGACCGCCCGCATGGCATGGACCTCCTATTCGAAGGCCGATGCGGTGGTTGCTCTGACGGCATGGGAGCAGGAACTCATGAGGGACCTGTTCTCCGCTCCGGACGGGCGTGTCCATGTGGTTCCCAACGGCGTGGAACCGGTTTTTTTTGAGGAACCTCACCCGCCAACATCCCGCGCCCGGCACCTGATTTGCACGGCGACAATCACCGAGCGGAAACGGGTGCTCGAACTGGCCGAGGCCGCCGTTCTGGCCGGAGTTCCCGTTCGATTTTACGGCAAACCGTACTCCTTGGAGCACCCCTATTTTCGCCGGTTTGAGGAGCGGGTGCGTTCCTCTGGAGGCCTTCTGGAATACGGGGGCGGGATTCCCGACCGTCTCCAGTTGGCGCGCGAATACCGGGGCGCTGCCGGATTTGTTCTGCTCAGTGCGATGGAAAGCCAGAGCCTGTCGGCCTTGGAAGCCGCTGCGTGCGGGTGTCCGCTTCTTCTTTCCGACCTGCCATGGGCCCGCTCCAGTTTCGGTGGCCATGCGTCCTATGTGCCCCTGGAGTCCCCAGCGGTCACCGCGGGGCATCTGCGCCTCTTTTTTAATGCCGTGGAAACTGCACCCCGGCCTCCCAGGGTTCTTTCCTGGCGCGACGTCGCAGGCCAGTTGCTCGACATTTATTCGGAAGCTGTCACAGCCCGGCGTGCCCGAGGCGGCGTGTCCTGATCCGCCATGGGCCCGCTCCGCATCCTGCAACTTTCCAACCGCCACCTAGCCTACGGGGGGGAGGAAGCCATGGTCCGCCAGATGACCGCTGCGCTCTCGGAATTCTGCAGCCTCACGCCGTTTGAAACAGCCTCCGAATCCCTGCTCCGGAACCGTCTGGCCCTGCCGCTCCGGGTGTTCCGCAACCCGGAAGTGCGCGACCAGTTGCTCGGTCTCCACCGCACGGGTTCATTTCATGCATGGCAGGCACACACGCTCCTGCCCGGCATGTCCATCACGCCCTATGAAGTGGCTTTCCATGCCGGCGTTCCGCTCCTTCAGTTTCTCCACAACTACCGGTTTTCCTGCACCAACGGAATGTTCCTCGACCATGGCCAGCCTTGCCAGCGCTGTATCCAGGGCAACTTCGTGCACGCGTTCCGGGCCGGTTGCTGGAGAAACAGCCGGCTGGCCAGCGGCTGGATGGGGCTGGTCCTCCACCGACTCAGGTCCATGGGTGTTCTTGAGAAAATCACGCGCTGGATCGCCCCCAGCGAGGCCGTGCGCACCCTCCACGTCCAGATGGGGGTGCCCGGCGAACGGATCGACGTCGTGCCCCATTTTTTGGTGCCCGGACCGGAACCCATCCCGCCAATGCCCGGAACACCCACTGCCCTTTTTGTAGGCCGCCTTTCCGAGGAGAAAGGCGTTCTGCAACTCCTGCAGGCATGGCGTCTCCTCGACCGTCCCGATGCCCGCCTTCTCATTGCCGGGGACGGCCCGGAACGCCCCCGTCTGGAAGCCTTTGCCCGCCAGGCGTCCCTCCGCAATGTCCGCTTCCTCGGGTTTGTGGCTCCGGAAAACCAGGCGGACCTCTGGGCAGAAGCGGCTGTTTCTGTGGTTCCCTCCATCGTCAGCGAAACCTTCGGGCTTGTGGTGCTCGAAGCGTGGGCCCGGGCACGACCGGTGATTGCCCATCGCATCGGCGCCCTGCCGGAACTGGTGGTGCCGGGCACCGGCTGGCTGGCGGATCCCGGGGATCCTGCCAACCTCGCCGCACAGATCAGCGCCGCATTTGATTCTCCCGAGCAGACCATGGCCATGGGCAGAACGGGTCATGCCCGGTTGCTGAGCGAGTTCAACAAGGCTCTCTGGCAGGACAGAATGCGAAACGTGTACCGGCGTGCCGGCCTCACGGTTGGCTTTTCTTGAATTGCGATGGGTGCGCAGCAGGGAGTTTCCGAGGCCCGGGATTTACGGGCTGAAGATGCCTCGGGCTCGAAGTAATGGACGGTTCAGTCTTTGAGGCATTCAGCGTCTGGGCTTCCCGGGCATCCCGTGGATCTAGGGGGACGGCAAACTTCTCAAAAACAACGGGACCTGCCCGAAGGCAAACACGGAACTGCTTGTCTTTGGCAGGATAGGGCTGCGAACTCCGGAGCCCATGGAGGATGTGCATGAATGGTTTCAAGCGGGGCGGGGCTTCGTGCGGGCAGAGCTTGATACGGAGGTGTCGCGGGCGTGGAAATGCCATTCGGAGGGGCGCTGAATCCCCACTGGTTCGGAAACACGAAACACGAAACAAAAATCTTGCGGTGGGCTCGGGTGGCGCTACTGTGCCGGGCCATGAGAGCGATGATGCGCCGCCTTTCCATGCTTGGAGCCGCTTGGATGCTCCTCGCGGCTCCTGCGAGGGCCGCGGACGGGCCGACTCGCGCTCAGGGGAGTGGGGTGGTGAGGCCCATCAAGCAGGCTGCGTCCAGTCAGGGGCAGGTGAGCCCGCAACGTGCTGTCCCGGTGCAGTCGGTTAGGCCGATCCAGCCTCCCATCCCAGAGAAAGGAAAGTGGATCAACGTGCTTGATACAGGAAAAGACATCGCCATCTTTTCGGGGGCGTATCTGCTCTTTTTCCTGCCCTCCATCGTTGGCCGGAACAAGGAGCGGGCCGTCATCATTACGGGTTTAAATGTCCTGACCGCCGCACTGCTCACGCTGTTCAACCTCATCATCTGGCTGTGGCCGGTTGCGTTGTGGATGGCGCTCGCCAAGGAGCCGGCCCGGAACCGAGGGTGACCAGAGGTCACCGCTGTCCGTTGGCAGCGTCCAGGAGAGCGTTGCCCGTCTTTCCGCTCTGTCCGGTTTTGTACGCCTGCAACAGATTGCCGGAGGCATTCCACTCGAACACGGTGGATTCGCTGATGTTCCCGTTGAAGACGGCACCGATCTTGTTGAAGTCGTAGTACCAGATTTCCTTGGCCCCGAGGGCTTCCTTGCGGTTGGGATGGCCGATGGCTCTGGTGACATCGGTTTGCCGCGTTTTACCAGGGATAAACTGGGCGAGCTGTGTCCGTGATACTTCGGTGCCGGCTCTGTAATCCAAGGGGGTGTTGGCGCACCCGGCGAGAAGCAACGAGATGGAGATGAAGCAGAGAAGGAGTGTGATGCGCATCGGAGTGCCGGACATCTACGGGTGTGTCACTGCCGGCGTCAAGTCGGCAGCCTGAGCTGGCACACCGTTCCCCAGGGTCCACCGGTGCGTCTTCATCTTTCGGGTGGAGATCGCCCTGGAGCAGCCCCGACTCCGGCACCTCAAATCTGTCTGCGTTTCAACCAGGTCCTGAGCGCATTTGCCGAGGAATCCTGAGGTGCCGCAGGGGTAGGGGGGCCAGAGTGTGATTCGGGCGGAGGTTGGTTCGTGGGTTGCTTTTGAGGGCTGGGTCGGATAAACAAGAAACATGAAACGGAGGGCGAGTTCTGAGGCACTGGAGGTCATTAAGGCGCGGATAGAGAAGCAACTCGCGTTGGAGTTGGAGCGGTTGGAAGCCCGTACCAAAGCCCAGATCGAAAAAATCAGGCTCAAGGCGGAGCTCCAATTGAAAAAGTACAAACTTCAGACCCATTCAAAACCCGTACTCTCCAAACACGATGCCAAGCAGGGCCAAGGGGCCAAGCCGGGTAAGATACAAGCGTATCGGCTGGATGAAGACCGGGTGTCTCAAAACTCCAGAGTGCGGGAGGAACCGGAGGTCGAATCCGATTATGCCGCCCGTCTTGCAGAACAGATGCTCCATGGGAAGTACCGCCCAAAAAGGGCAGATGCATCCAGAAAGGATGGCCATTTAGTGGCGGAACTGGTCGTTCACATGGTGCGCCTTCCACGAGAGGTCAGCGCCCTGATTTCTGACAAGATCTACGAGTCTCGGGCCGGACAGAAGTTGAGTTTTCAGGGAATCGCAGAGTCGGCCCTTCTTGAGCACATGGCGAAAGGTGGCGGCTTTGAGGAGATTCTCCCCCGCGGGGCGCGGCGGGAGATGGTGACACACACGATCCGGCTCAACCCTGAGCTCGCAAAGGCCATTCAGGAGAGGGTTCACGAATCCAAGCGGCAGGGATTTCGCAGGGCCAGTTTTCAGCGCTTGGCCGAGGCCGCCATCAACGATTACTTGGAGCGGCAGGGGTGGGTCTGATCCAGTGCACATGAACTCGCATGGAGGAACCAGTCCCACCGGAGTTGGACGCAGCACTCACAGAGAATACGGGCCGATACAGCGCGCTCCGCTACTGGCTCACTGGCCTACAGGGGTAATTGACATCCTCCCCGCCCTAAACGACGGAGCTTGCGGCTCGCCAGATTTTGGTCACCGCTGCAAATGCACCAGCCTTGCCTCGATCCCTTCCCAAATTGTGTGGTGTAGGAATTCTGGAAAGCCGGGCGGCAAGCTTCGCTCGATCTCCTGCTTTGCCGCGCCTGCCCGAGCAGCGACTCCCTCCATCACCTCTTTTGCAATGCCACCTAAAATGCCAGCCCGCTCGACCGTTTGGACAAAATGCCGTCCGTAGAGGTAATCCATAACGTAGTGCCGATTGGCGCCCGCAAACATGGCAAGCCTCATTTGCTTTTTGTGGATCTGCCCGGCTGCGAGGCTTGGTTGGGCAGAAAGAATGTCGTAAAGCGGAGTGAGACGGAAGCGTCCCTGGGGGCCCAAAAAAATGCTGAAGTTTTTGGCATGGTCATCCGTTGCGCCGATTAAAAAGAACACAACCTGAGCCATCAAAAACCGCCGGTGATCCTCATCCGGCGTGTCGCTGGCCTTAAGGAGTTGAAGAATTTCAGCCATTCCTGGCCCACCGTCATTCTGATACTTTCGGGACGGAGGTACTCCCAAAGCCTGGCAACAATCTTCCTGAGCCAACCTCAGTAACCGCCCTTCAAGTGTCCACAGTCTATCGAAGCGTTCGACAACCAGAGCCTTCGTGTTTCCAAATACAACCATTTCCGCGCGGTTTACCGGCAAACCAAAAGCCGAGAGTAATCTGAGGCAGTAAAACTCATTCTCTATGCTGTGAGAGAGGTCCAAGCCGTTGGGAAGGGTTCCCATCTGTTTCTTAAAGATATGCGTGGTTGGAGTAGTCCCAAAAGGTTTCCACCACTTGCCTTTGTGGTAGAGCAACGCTGTTTTTTCCTGTGCGCCCGCAATCGAAATCCGGAAGTCCCGCTCGCGGTCAAGACCGAGAGGCATTTGCTCAAGATTTAACAGCATCCTCTCGATCTCGTTCTCTGATAAAACACGCCCGTTGAGATCCGCTGATGCCGCGTTCGCCTCTTCTTCGGGGAGAAACTGCAAAGCTCCCACGCAGTCACGCCCAATGCGGGCCAAGAGGCTGTAGGCGTCGAATCCGTCAGCGCCTACCTTCTCAGAAATACGGCGCCTTAATGGTTCGGCGTCGGGCAAAAGATTCTCAAAAAAAGCGGCGACAACTGGGCCTTTGAACAGGTCCTCCCTCAGGGGAAGCGACAGCGAAATGGGCACTGCGTTCTCCCTAGCAAGCCAATCAGGATCGTATCCGAAAGCCACCGCGCCCCCCGGGTCTTTAAGGAAAACACCCACAGGCTGCCCGTTGGCGAAAACCCGGAGTGGTGAATGTGTCTTTTGGCGCGGCATTAAAGTGGCATGGCCCAATCCTTGGAACGCACGCTGACGCAAAACTCCAGATCCAGAGCCGCCAACAGATCCAGAATCGTGTCGATCCGTGCCGAGGACAGACCCTTTTCGACCTCTGAAACCGTCGCCTGCCTCATTCCAGCCTTCGCTCCGAGCACCGCCTGCGTCATGCCTCGCTTTCTCCGGGCACGGCGGATGATGTTCCC
>CAIURC010000075.1 GCA_903901425.1 uncultured Spartobacteria bacterium
GGGAACATCATCCGCCGTGCCCGGAGAAAGCGAGGCATGACGCAGGCGGTGCTCGGAGCGAAGGCTGGAATGAGGCAGGCGACGGTTTCAGAGGTCGAAAAGGGTCTGTC
The DNA here is from genome assembly GCA_903901425.1 of uncultured Spartobacteria bacterium. Taxonomy (GTDB): domain Bacteria; phylum Verrucomicrobiota; class Verrucomicrobiia; order Chthoniobacterales; family Chthoniobacteraceae; genus CAIURC01. Next base: position 111 of record CAIURC010000075.1, read on the forward strand.
CTCGGCACGGATCGACACGATTCTGGATCTGCTGGCGGCTCTGGATCTGGAGTTTTGCGTCAGCGTGCGTTCCAAGGATTGGGCCATGCCACTTTAATGCGCCCCGCATTTGTTCAACGTCCTTTCCAGAGGTCTATCCGTTTGAGAAAATCGGACACTTGCATGAAAGCGTCCATCTGAACTTGTTCCGGGTTCATGTCGCCAAGCGCTGCCGACTCTTCCAGAAATAAGCTTACCGTCGCCGGGCCAAAATCTTCTGCATCGCGAAACTTTTCCGCGATATGCTTGTAGCCTTCGAGGGCAACGGCATCTTCCATCAACTTTTTGCACTCCGCTGCGAGCGCCTGTTGGCCACCGGCGAAATTGCGCACCGAGAAGTAAATATCGTAGGCGTCCTTCTTCTTATTGCGCCCCACGAGCGCGTAACCCTTCATCACGAGCAGCGCCGGAATGGTTGCCACCAGCAACTCGACTTGATTGGGTCGGCCATCGGGCATCTTTCCGTCAAATTTCTTCCTTGTGTTCTGGACTAATGCCACGTCACCACCATGAGCGCCCTGCACCCGCAATCCCTCGACGAGTTTCTTCTCGTTCTGGTCGCCTCTAGTACCGCGCGGCATCAACAAATCCACCAGCACGCCCACCTCATCGCCTTCGTCCACCTTCACCCATCGGCGAAGCTGGAACTGCTTCAATCCATCCTGATTGCGCTCGTACTTATTATTCTCCAGAGCGGCAATGAGCGTTGCGTATTGACCCTCGGCCAGCGCTTCAGGATTCAAGGCGAGGTCAATGTCTAGCGTGCCGATGTGTTTCGGTTCAGCCTCGCCCAGCAAAAGCGATGGCACCGCGCCACCCACGATTACGAACTTCTCGCGCCATGCGCCGAGCACTTGGCCCAACTCAATCAACACCGAGTAAGCCGCCCGCACTTCACGCTCCTGATAATTGCGGGCGATGTCCGGTTCGTTCACAGCGCGACCTCCTTCCACTCAGGCAAGAGCTTTTCACGCAATAGATGTTCCGCCGCTTCGCTGCCGCGTTCGCCGCTGATGGTTAAGTCCAGCCAGGTTTGGATCAAGCCGCTGCACCAAATTCCCGGCGCGGCCTCTACCCGGCTGGCGAAAACGTCATCCACGCGTGGTTCAATGACGACAACATTCTCGCCCCGTGACACTGGCTGCAATCGCAGGTGGCGTTTCAAGATTTCCGCGCCCAGGGTATCCGCATAGAAAAACTGCGTCGCTTGCCGCGCATACGGTGCAAACCAGCGTGCGGCGGAATACGACGCCAACACCGCATGCTCTCCCTTGCTCGCCTCCGCAAGCGCTGCTCTCATTGCAGTGTCCAAGGCTTCGCCGTGGAGCAGCGTGTAGGCGGCTTCGCGTGAAAGTGGATGCGGATCGTAGGAACGCTGCCACGCTCGCGCCGCTTCCTCTGGCTTGCTTATGCGTAATCCCGCACCGCTCACCACGGCCCACTCGTGGTCGAGCAACAGCTTCCTCACATTGCTTACCTGACCCAGGCTCACTCCCGCCTCTTCTGCCAGATCCGTTACCTTCCATGCCCGGAGCGGCGGCGTTAGTAAGACGCGTAACACTTGCCCCGCACGTGGAGAAAAGAGCGACCGCTTCTCCCTCTTCTCCCTAAATGGATTGTCCGCTACACGCGTTTCGATGAATATCTGGTCAAACGCCAGCCTGGCATTGCCCGCTAAGTCCGCGTAGCCGATGCCGGCTTCGGTGCAAATCTTCGCCGACTCCTCCGAGAGGAACGGCGCAAGTATCAGCCCGTAGTGCGCCTCTTCCTTCGGCAAATGCTCGAGGTGACGCTCCAGTTCTAGCACCGCCATCCGCACCTCACGCGGTTGCCCGAGGCGCTTTTCCTCCACCACAAGCGTCCACGCGCGGTCGCCTGCTGTCACCTGCGCCACCCGGTCGGCGCGGGCAGGTGAATGGGGCGAAACCGGCGTGTCCTTTTTAAGCGAAGCTAACTTCAACGACGGCACACGACCCAGTAAACCGCGCAGCAACACTTCACATTGTGACTCAAAGTCTCGCTGTTTCAGAGTTTTAATGGTTTTCAACGCGCGGTGAAAATGGCATTTCCAGTGAAACGTAGCAACTGCTCATTTCATTGTAATTGATGGTTTCACCGCTTGGTGAAATGGGTCATGGGAGTGAAAACGGCTCACGCTCGTGCAACCTGCCCGGACAGCAACCTTGGACTCCGTGGCCCCCAACTCAGGCTTTTGCCTTCCCCCCAAGTGGCAGCGAATGATTTGTTCACCCCTGTAGGCCTGTGAGCCAGTAGCGGAGCGCGCTGTATCGGCCCGTATTCTCAGTGAGTGCTGCGTCCAACTCCGGTGGGACTGGTTCCTCCATGCTCCGGCGATGATTTCTGAGCCATGCCAGGCGTTTGAGAGCCCGTTCACTCTCTAAGAGGGTGCGCCAGTTTGGGTTGTCCAGAGCAAGTGAGGCTTCCATTTTCCCCCTCAACGCACGCAGCGGGTGGCCGTCTGGCAACAACTCTTCCGGGTCCATCCATGCGGGCAGCCCTCCAAAGTGTGGAGGCTTCGCCTGCTCGCCGGCCACGGCGATCAAACCTTCGCCCCGGCTTAGGCCCTGCCATTGGCGGCAAACCTCGTCGATTTGGCGAGAAAATGTGTCGGCCAAGGCCTCCAGTTCCGGCCCTGCCAGGGCGCGTGCTGCATCCCGCCAGGAGGTTTCACCCGCCTCCACACTATCCAGAAGACCGTTGCGTTGTCCCAACTGGCCGAGCAGACCTCGCTCGCGCCATTCGTGCACCAAATCCTGAGATTCTTTTGAGAGCTGCACTCGCACGGCATCACCGGCCGGTTGCAGCTCAAGATGTGAGCTTGGGAGTTGGCCCGCCAGGCGATCGCTTTTGCCGCTCAAGTCGTCCCACAGTTTGTGCAGGCCTCCGGCCGTTGCAATCCGCGCCGTTGCCAAACCCTGCAAGAACTCACCAACAGTTGGAGCCTCAACGGGCCGCATTTCCAGGCGTGTGAGCTGCCACGAGGCAGAGAGTGGAAGATCTCCTGCCAGCGGCCATCTTTCGGGTGGAAAATCTGTCCGTTCCTTAAAATATCCTTCTTCCTGCGGCAGAGGCTTGCGGGTGGCAGCAGCGAGGTGGAAATCTCCAAAGGCCCATACAAACCGAGTGTGCTGCAGCACTGGGGGGCGCATGGCGCATGCGAGAGCTGTATGCCACACCAGCTCGTATACGCGGCTTCGGCTGGGCGCCATGTTTTTTCGGGCCGTTTCTGGGGCGTCGCTGGCTTCCCAGGAAACCGGTTGCAGCATGGGATGGTGCATGCTCACTCGTGCACCTCCCCAAACTTGGTTTCACACAGCACGTCTCTGAGCGGAAGCGACTGGATTTTGCTAACCAGTTCCGGTGCAGAGGCGGCAAGGTTGGGAATGAAGATTTGTGATCCCCCGCCAGGGAGCACGAGATTCCGCGCAGCATCGACCACCTGCATGCCGGCTGTCCCGGCCAATGCGTACACCGGGGAGGACAGCGTTACCTTGATGTATCCGAAGTCTCCATTCCACTCCGCCTTGACCGCTGTGGCCGATCTCCACGCCTCAATCGATGCGTGTGTGCTGGGCGGATCTGGCTCCCAGTAATCGCCCAGAAGTTTGTTGGTAACACTTCCGTAAGCCGCGCCAGAGGCGGTAAGGCCAACCGTTCGGTAGAGAGTGTGGCCGGCAGGCAACTCCGTGAGAACGACGGGACCACTGAATTTTGCCAACTCCTCGCGCATTCGTTCGGCATCGATCACCAGCCGTGTGCACGCCTGCTCGATGGATCCAATCAGGCGCCCATCCGCAGGTCGCCCTTGCTCAGACGAAACCGCCCCGGGATATTCAGGCAGGTTCGGGCCTGCGGTCTGCGCCAAGTTAAAGCGCAGAAAGTCTGGTGGGCGCATTCGGTCCTGTGTGGCCATCTGCATGAATAACCGTTGCTGCTCTGGTGTGGCGTCGTCCCAGCTCAGACGGTCTTCGACTGGTATGACGCTCCCGGGGCCATGGAACTTCAGGACCGCTTCCCAGGTTCCTGGAAGGAGGGAGGTTCCTCCGGTGCGCGAATAGGTGGTTCCGCTCATCTCGTTTCTCCCTGCTCTCGGTCATGCCGCGCGAGGTCTTCGTTGGTCCATGCGAGCACGTCTTCACGCCGTGCCGCATTCATCAGAGAAAGGACGGTTCTGGCTTGAGCGATAGTTGCGTTGCGCTCCTTCCAGTCCTGCCATCCACCGAAAAGATCCAGATCGAACTCCTGTTCGAAACTGTCCACTGCACTTGCCAGCGCGCAGGCGATGGAAACGCGCTCAATCGGAAGGATGCAGTGGCGGAGGCTCTGGCCGCCTGGCAAACGATGCACGCTGTCGAATATCTGGGCTGCATGCTCAAGCGCCTCAGGGGCAGGCACTAGGAAGCCCTCGCCAGAGAGATGTATGGCGAGAGAACGCATCGGCCCCCGGATGCGTGCTGCCGCTTCGGAGGCTGCTTTGGCGCACCGTGGGCCCAGATCGGGAGCGTATGGCCATGTCTCGGGCCGGGGAGCTTTACTCGACACGAGCGCCCTCCAGATAGAGGCCGTTCAACTCTTCTTGCGCATCGGAAACGGCCATGCCGAGTTCATCAGCGCAAAGCGCCAGCACACGAGCCGTGGTGTTGGCTGGGTACGGAGGAGCGAGTTGCTGTGCATTGCGGGCTTTTGGGACTGGCAAATCCGTGGGAAGCGGGTGCTGGGCTATCGCCATGGCATCCCGCATAGCCAGGCGTAGCGGTGTGGCTGCTGCGCCCGAGTCGCCGCACAGGAACACCGGAATGGAAGTGCCTTCGGCTGGTTGCACTTCTCCATGGACCTCCACAAGGTGGCCGACGCCACGGCGGCGAAGTTCCTCATCCATCCAGCCGAGCGCATCGCGTTGTTGAGGGCTGGAGTATGGCCTGCTCTGCATCACTCGCCGGTAGCGGAGGAGATCCACATGGCGGTGGAACTCGCGCAAAAGGGCCGCTGCCAACATGCCAGAATCGAACCGGTGTCCCGCAGCCCTGTAGGCAGCCTCGACGGCCTCAGGCGTAATCGCGTGAAAACGCATCCGGCGGATGGGTAGGGCAGCCGGCCCAAACGCTGCAGCAACATCTTGAGCAGCGTGGAGACCGATAAGCTCCCCAGCCAGATCGTCGTCGGTGGCAATAAGCACCTCTTTGAAGAGGCCGCGCTCGCTCTGGAGTCGCCGCCGCCACGCTTCCTGCGCGGGATGCTTAGTTCCAACGAGATCCGTCCACAAAAGAGTTCCATCATCGCGCAAGGTCGATGTCTTGAGGCTGCCTCCAGTTGCAATCACTGCGGCGTCAGGGCCGAGAATCTTTGAGAGGGCCGCTACCTTGCCTGGGGCCTCTACAACGAACAACGAGTTCGGGTAAAGGCGCTCTCCATGTTTGCGCATATAACGGCCCAAGGCAGCGACAGGAGTTGGGCCCCCCGCGCCGCCCTCGGGATTGTCGGTGTCTCCGGGTGCAGGCTTCAGCGTATTGCGGTCGGCAAATACTACAAACGCATCCTGGGCCCGCGACACGGCCACGTTCATCAGGTTGCCGCCCCCGCGGTCAGCCATCAGGCCCGCGGTGTTTGTGGCGGAGGTCTGAACGAGGCTGAAGAGTACAACCGGCTTTTCTGCGCCTTGAAGGGCGTGCACAGTGCCGATCACCATCTCCTGAATAGCATCTGGGCCTAGGCGTGCCTCCATAATGTCTCGAATCTTGTGGATCTGGGCTCCTAATGGCGAGATGACGGCAACCACGTCCGCCAAGCGCTTTTGCCCTTTGGCCGTGAGGCGTGCCGAGTGCCGTGCGATCCAGTCAACGATGGCATGAGCCTGTGCTTCGTTGATCCATGATTGCCCGCGCCGTTGGGGTTCTCCTGAAACGTGAACCCAGGACATAGCCGGCATCCACCCAACGCTGCTTGGGCGGGAACGTCCGTCGCGGGCATTGACGATCCTGCCGCCATACATCGTCTCGTTGCAGTACCCAATAATGCTCGGAAGGCAGCGGTAGTGGTACCGGAGCAAAATGCCCGCCGTGGGTTCGTCCGTTGGTCGCGACTTGGAGCTGAAGGTGGTAGACGCTCGTGCCAAGTCCATTCCGGAGCCCCGGTCAGGCCGCACGGCTTCGGGGATATGAGTCAGGCCGGCCTGGCTGGCGATAGCTTGAATGACTCCTTCGCTCATGCTGTTGATCGGCTTGAGCTGCAAGACATCACCCACAAAAACGGCTTTCTGAGTAAGCGCCAGTAGCGAGGCTGCAACGTGCGGTTGGCACTGCCCGGCTTCGTCCATTATCAGTAAATCTGCTTTGCGCATCTGGCCTAGATCCACGACTTTGTGGGTGGTCGCCACGATGATTACGCCCAACATCATCAGACGTTCGATGCTTTGCGCATCCGATGGTTGTTTCAGGGTGGGTTGTCTGAGCCACTCTTGCAGCCAACGGGCTTCCCAGTAGCGGGCAGCCCAGTGAAACATGGGTACACGTAATCTTGCGTCCAAGGTGGCGTCGCTTAGATGAATTAGAGTGTTGTGAGCCCACCTTCGGCGTTCCAAGTCGGGGTTCTTGGTTGCGTGGCACAACGCGCGTAAAACACTGAGGGATCCTCGCCCGTTGTTGCAGGCAGCGACCACATCGGCAACGCTTTCCAAGTGCTCCTTCAGGCTGTTCTCGAGCACTTGCCGATCTCGATCTAAACGCTGAGCTTCGGATAAAGCATTTTCCGAAAGAGAGGTCAGCTGCTCCATTTTTTCGCTCAGAACTGAAAGCAGTTGCTCAGTCGCTGCAATTTCCAGCGGCAGCCTGTGGCCGATCTGTTCCAGTGAAGTGCTGACCTGCTGGCGTAGCCGTTTTAGGTCTTGAATCCGCCTTGCGTAGAGCTTGTCGCGAAGGCGCGTGAAAACTCCGCGCCACCCACTGTGTAGAAACCGGTCTTCGTGCAAGACGAGTTTCGTCCCGCCGATGAGTGACTGGATACACGCCCGGGTGTGTGACGTCGTTTCGGCTTCAATCCGATATGACGCCGCATGGGTTTTCAGCTCTGAGATTTGTTCCCGTAAGGGGCGCCTTCGGACCCATTTTTGGCATGCGGATTCTATCGCATGACGAGCGGATTTTTGCCGTTCATGCAGTTCATTTTTCATCGAGGTCAGCTTCGCGTTGACCAGTTCGAGTACCGTTTCGAGCGACAGCGAGCCTCCCGACTCTTTGAGCAATGCAGATGCTCTATTGAGCAGAGTCGCATGCCGATCTTGCAGGGCTTGGGCATCGATATTTTGAAGCGTCACCGCAGCGGCGCCCGGGGTAAGCCGATTGCGGTCTTTCCGGATGATCTGCATCAAGTCGGGCCGATCCTGAGCCGCTTTGGTCGAGGGGAAAAACCATCCGTATGAGGGTAAACCCTCAATCCACGGATACTCTAGGGTGCCGGGTATCGTACCGCGAACCGCTCCAAATGCCTCAATAATATTGGCTACGGCTTTGTTCGTAGCGCCGGTTCCATAGACAACCGGAGGATGTGGAGCCTTGTTGATTGCACCGCTCACCCAAAGCGAGGCCAATACCGCGCGCAAGAAAGATGTTTTTCCCGAGCCTGGCGGTCCGTTCACTGGAACAATGCTGCTTGAATCCCGACCAACGGCGCTGATCGCTACCCTGGCTGCCAGCCGCTGCGAAACATCGAGAGGGAATGCCGGATTGCGTCTTTCTGGCCCCTGCGTATCCATATGCCCGAGCAACTCGGCAAGTTGGGGATGGTCTAGACTCATGACCTCATGAGGCGCTTCGTGGCTGCTTAGTCGCTCGCACACACTTTTTAGCAGGGAGGCTTTGGCAGATTCATTGAGGGTCTTAACGAGCAACTTGGCGTGCGGGTTAAACTGCTCATCGGTGGCCGTCGCCAGACGTGCCTGTAGGCGGGGTGCCGCACGGATTCCGAGCTTGGCCGGCAGCCCTGCCAGGCCTTCGCCGAGCCACTCTTTAGAGCGGGCATCAAGCGCGGCCATGAGGGAGGGCAAATCGGCAAGCGCCCCGTCACCCCACGCGGCGTTGATCCAACCCTGAATGCTTTCTTCGGTGATGCCTCCTTGGGGGCTTCCACTCTCGTTGTAGAACGCTTCCGTGGAGATGATCAGATCGCCTGGAGGTGAAGGTGAGAGCACGCCGGTCTCGGCGCCCAGCATGTCTACGCTAAACAGCGGGGTCCACTGCTGCTGGTAGACGCAGAAGACCAACCGGCAAGGTCCAGCCTGAGTACGTGGTGCTGCCACCGGAGCTCCGGCAAACAGATCAGACAGCTCGAGTGTTTGGGCAGTCGCGGAGTTGGCCCATGCGCCTAGGTCCGTTGCCTGTGCGATGGCTGTAAAAAAGCGAAGGAGAGGAGGGGCGGATCTGATTGCATCGCGTTTCCGAGTGTTTTGCCACCGCCGCGCCTCCTGCACAAAATCGGCTTCCAGGAGCAGTTGGAGCCATAGGTTTACCGATGTGGGCGAGAGTTCGCTGGCTTTCGCCGGAAGAAGCGCCTTCTGGACGGCATCTTGTGCGACAGGAAGCTTCCTCGCGGTAAAGTCATCCAAGACTTTTCCAGCGCGAAGCTTTTCAATTGCTCTGCAAACTATCCCGTAGTGGTCAGCAAGCTCGGGCTTTCTGGTGACCGCTTCGATAGCTTCGCAGCTTGGGAGGCCGAGTATTGCTACTCGCTCGTTGCTGATCTCGCGTTGTGTTGCCACGCCCACAAACTCTGCTCTATCGCCCGAATCTGTTAAGCCTTCTCTGCCGCCTTTTGAGCAGCCCGCAGCGCCTCGGTTTCCGCGATTTCACGGGTCATGGGGTTATTCATGGTCATCTGAGTTGTGCTTGGCTTTAGCCAAGCACAACTCAGATGACCATGAATAACCCCATGA
>CAIURC010000076.1 GCA_903901425.1 uncultured Spartobacteria bacterium
CATGGATGAAATCCGGGAGTTGATGGAAGAAGCCGCCGCCGAAGTGGTGGGAGGCAAACACTGGGAGGAACTCTGGCGCGCCGCGGAACTTTTGTCGGAAGGCAACCTCGAGGACGGAGGCCCCCACCACCGGGCAGACCGTCTAGCCACGCACTTTTTCCACAGGGTGGGCGCACTGGCGGCCGGCGACGCCTCGTTTGCCGAGTCCTGTAACCGCGCCCCAAAGGGGAATCCCGCGGTCCAGTCCGCGATGCTCAGAGCCCTTTCTGCTGCCGCCGCCACAGGCACCCATTACTTGGATGAAGCACTCTTCTGGCTCGAAGTCAGAGACTCTCTCGACTCCAAGAAAAGCTACCGGCTTCTGGAGCCGCTGCTTCTCTCTGGAAACCCCCGTGCCTACGCCGTGATGGCTGAGGCTGCCCGGAAGAAGGCGCTGTATCATGTGGTCAAGGCGCCGCTTGAGAGCGCCGCAGAAGCCGGCCGCCTCGAGCCTCTGGCGATCCTTGGCCTGATGGAACTCCAGGACATCCAGTAAGGCTTAACGCTGCCCCCCCCCCGCTGTTCGCGCATGCGGGGAACCGGGGCTGTTGCGCACCCCTTTTGCCTTATTGCCGTTTCTCCCCCTTCGGCGATTCGTACCGGTCAAACACTTCGCCCCCACCCAGCACCCGCGGATCCTCCTGCCGCTTCAGTTCTGACATCAGCCGCTCCTGCAAGGCCGCCATCCGCCCCGCATACGCCGGCTGCTCTGCAAGATTCTCCACACAGTCCGGGTCCTTCGCCAGATCGTACAACTCCTGTTCCGGCCGTTTCCCAAATGCCCGCTGCCAGAAACCGTCCCCCTGCCCAAGCCCCTCAATCCACGCCTTGGTCGGCCCCGGGTCCGTATCCGTCAGTCCCAACTCCGGATTCCCACACGGCCACCGGTCCGGGGCAAAGTTGCGGATGTAGAAGAAGTTCCCCTCCCGAATCGCGCGCACCGGATACCCCAGCCCGGAAGGCGTTCCGGGCCGCGCAAGCACATCGTTCCGTTCCCGCCCAAGAATCACAGAACTCCGGGCCGGGTCTGGCTCCCCCTTCAGCAACCCAGCCAAGCTGCGGCCCGTGACCGGCGCCATCCCCTCAGGAACCACCCCCATGAATTCCAGAAACGTCGGCGCAAAATCAATGAAACTCACAAACTCCGAGATCCGGCGGCCAGGCTTCACAATTCCCGCCGGCCACGACATCACCAGAGGTTCCCGGTTGGAGATGTCGTAATTGTGCCCCTTGGAGCGCGGAAACGGCATCCCGTTGTCGGAGGTCACCACCACCAAGGTGTTGGCCGCCTCGCCGCTGGCCTCCAGAGCCGCCAGATGCTGGCCCACCTCGGCGTCAAACGCCTCCACTTCCACCGCGTAATCCAGCATGTCTTTGCGCACCTCTTCCGTGTCCGGCCACATCCGGGGCACCCGGTCAATGTCCGACGTCTTTTTGCCCGCCTCAATCCCGGAATCCTGCTTGTACGCCCGGTGCGGGTTGTGACTTCCAAACCAGTAGAAAAACGGCGCACCAACCGGCCGCTCCTTGAGGAACGTGGCAAAATCCTTGCCCCGCCCGCCACTCCGGAACCCGAACGTGCGCGGTTGCCCGTCCGCAGTCTGGGCGGTTCCCGGTCCCCAGACCTTGCCCTGGCTGCCCACGGCGATCCCTGCCCCGGATAGCGCCTCGCTGAACGTGCCAAACTTCACCGGGAACTGGGGCCAGTGGTTGGCCGCCTCCTCCAGTTGCCACGGGTTGCGTCCGGTCAAAATCGCTGCCCTCGACGGACTGCATTTCGCCGTGGGCGTGTACGCGTTTTCAAAAACCAGCCCGTTCCGGGCAAGTCGGTCGATGTGGGGCGTCCGCACCCAGGAACACCCATACGCAGCCCCAAAATGCGGCGATGCGTCATCGGCAATCAGGAACAGAATGTTGGGTGCCGCTTCCACGCGCCCCGTAAAAACGGCGGCAGCGGCCAGGACTAGACTGAGGACGGGAATCAAAGGGCGGGGGGATTTCATGGGACGCACCCTCTTCAAACCCCGGGGCCCCGGTAAAGTTCCCCCCCGGTTTCCCATGCCTTCTGCACCCCCCCCGCAGAGCACGGTTCCTGCTCTTATCCCGCGAACGCGGGGGCCGATTTTCCAAAGAAACCGCCCCGGCCACAGTATTCTCTGATGGCTTCGGCCTCCCATGGACCGTTTTTCACTCATTTTCTCCCGCATTCTGCCCATTTGGATGGGACTCAGCCCGCTCTGCCTCAACGCGCAGTCCGGCACACCTTCCACCCCGGCTCTCCCCGAAACCCAGCGCGCCTTCCTCAACGAACATTGCGTGGAATGCCATGGCGAAAAAAAGCAGAAGGGCAAGGTCCGGCTCGACACCCTCTCCTCGCGCATCGACACCCTCGAAACTGCCGAACGCTGGGCCAAAGTGCTCAACTCCCTCAACTCCGGTGAAATGCCGCCGGACGACGCCAAACAACCCTCCAAGGAGGCCAAGGCGGAGTTTCTCGACGTCCTTTCGAACACCATGGTGGCTGCCCGCAAAGCTCTCACCGATCAGGGCGGCACCATCACCATGCGCCGGCTCAACCGGCGCGAATACCAAAACACCCTGCGCGAACTCCTCGGCATCGACCTCGATGTGGCCAGCCTTCCCCCCGATGGCGGCTCCGACACCTTCGATACCGTCGGCTCTTCCCTGTTCATGTCGCCCGACCAGTTCCAGCTGTATCGGCTCCTGGGTAAAAAAGCCCTCGACCTCAGCTTCAAAGCCGCCACCACCCAGGCCACCGTCCAAAAAGCCCATTTCGAAGCGGAGGCCGAAACCCTCCCCATGGTGGAACGCCAGATCGCAGAATTTGTGAGCATCCGCAAACGCCACACCAAATGGACCCGGGAGGTGGACGCCGCAGCGCGCAAACCTGAAAACGCCAAAACCGCCGCGGAACTCCGCGAAAAGCACAAGGCTCATCCGGAAAAGTTTTACCTCGAGTGGGAAAAAATCAGCGGCGCGCCTTCGCCCAAAGACTTCGGATTCGGCGATGCGATTGATGCCAACATGATGAACGGCCGCTGGGAAAGCTATGTGCCTCAGGGCGCCGACTACATCACCCAACCCAAAGCCAAGTCCGGCACCTATCTCGGAGTCGCCTCGCTCCACCACCGCTGGGTGACGCTCCCCGTCCCCAAAGACTGGCCGGCCGGCGAATACAAGGTGCGCGCACGGCTCGCCGCCACGGACGAGGGCGCCGTCGAACGCCGCTTTGTCGACTTCCTCACTGACCATCCTGCCAACCTCGTGGTCAGCACCCACCAGGTCACGGGCACCATGGCCAACCCCCAAATCCTCGAGTTCACCTGCGACGTCGACACCGAAAGCGGCCGCCGTTTCAAATTCGCTGAGAAAGGCATTCTGGGCAACGGCGACGGCAAGGGCCCGGCCAACGACATCTTCCGCGAAGGATTCGATCAAACCCGGATCGGCCCCGATTACGCCGTGTGGATCGACTGGGTGGAGGTCGAAGGCCCGCTCCAGCCCCCGCAAACCACCGCTGTTCTGGCCGAGATCCGCCACCAGGTGGAGCGCTTTGAAAAAGCCGAAACCACCCCGCGCGACCTCATCGCCGCGTTTGCCTCCAAAGCGTTCCGCGGCCGGCAGATTGCTCCCGAGTTCCTCGACAAACTGGTGGCCATCTACGAGGCCAGAACCCAGCAGGGCGAAAAACCGCTCGCTGCGATCAAAGAACCGCTTTCCCTCGTGCTTTCCTCCCCGAGCTTCCTCTACCTCGCGGAACCGGCTCCCGCAGGAGCCCCACGCCAACTCACCGAACTCGAACTCGCCACCCGCCTCTCTTTCTTCCTCTGGAGCAGTCCGCCCGACGCCGAACTCCTCGACCTCGCCCACCGCGGCGAACTCCGCAAACCAGGCGTTCTCTCCCAGCAAATCGACCGCATGCTCGCCCATGAACGCAGCGAACGCTTCACCAAAGCGTTTGTCGCCCAATGGCTCGGACTCTCGCGCCTCGACTTTTTCCAGTTCAACTCCCGCCTCTACCGCGACTTCGATCTGCCCACCAAGGCCGCTTCCAAGGAAGAAGTCTTTGTCACGTTTCATTCCCTCCTCCAAAAACGCGGCAGCCTCCACAAACTCCTCAAGTCCGACTCGGTTTTCATCAACGGACTCCTCGCCCAGTACTACAAAATCCCGGGTGTCGCCGGGGACGAATTCCGTGAGGTGCGACTCCCGGCAGATTCCCCCCGCGGAGGTCTCCTCGGCATGGCGGGCATCCTCGCCATGGGCAGCAACGGCGAACAAACCAGCCCCGTTGAACGCGGTGCCTGGGTCCTCCGAAAACTCCTCCACGATCCACCGCCTCCCGCCCCCGCCAACGTCCCCCAGCTCAACCGGCTCGCCGGAAAACCCCTGACCACCCGCGAACGCATCGCACTCCATCAAGAAGACCCCCAGTGCACCCAGTGCCACCGAAAAATCGATCCCATCGGGTTCGGACTCGAAAACTTTGATGCCGCCGGCAGATGGCGCACCGAGGACCTCCGGCCCGATGTTCCGGGCAACAACCGCCAGATCAATCCCTCGGGCGCTTTCCACAAAGGCCCGGCATTCCGCGATTACTTTGAAATGCGGGACCTGATTGCCTCACAACCCGAACGCTTCGCACGGGGCTTCACCGAGGCCCTCGTCGAGTTCGCCCTCGGACGCACCTTCGGCTTCTCCGACGAGGATCTCGCCCAGCAAATCCTCAGCCGTACCGCCCAGAAAAACTTCCAAATCGCCGAGTTCATCCACGCCCTCGTGGATTCCAAACCCTTCCACTCCAAGTAACCCCATCTCCCATGAAAACCGCACTCTCTCGCCGTCATTTCCTGCGCGCCGCGGGTTCCCTCATCGCCCTGCCCGCCCTCGAATCCCTCGGATTCCGCGCGTTCGCCTCCGGAAAAGTCGCTGCCGTCCGCCCCAAACGCATGATCTTCCTCGGATTCGGCTTCGGCGTGACTCAGGAGACATGGTTTCCCGACATGAACCGGACCGGGGCCGACTACGCCCTTTCCGAAGGACTCGCCCCCCTCGCCCGGCACCAGAAAAACCTCACGGTGATTCAGAACCTCACCAACAAATACTCCCAGGACGCCCACTGGGGGAGCACCTTCTGGCTGACGGGCGCCAACCGGTTTGCTGAACCCGGCCAGAGTTTTCATAACTCCATCTCGGTGGACCAAGTGGCAGCAGCCGGCATCAGTCAGGACACGCGCTTTGCCTCCATTCAGCTCAATGGCGGCGACCCGGACCTCGGCGACCATCACCGGGGCCACGGCCCGGGCCTTTCCCTCGCCTGGGACGCCGGCGGCAAACCCATCGCCGGATACAACTCGCCCGCCGTCCTTTTCCACAGCCTGTTCTCCGAGGACTCCATGCCTCTGGCCAAACGCCAGGCGCTCATCGCCCAGGACCGCAGCGTCCTGGATGCCGTCCTCTCCGATGCCAAACAACTCCAGCGGGGCCTCACCAAAACCGACAACGACAAACTCAACGAGTACTTCCAAAGCATCCGCGAGATCGAGACCCGCATCGCCAAGGACGAACAATGGCTTGGCGTCCCCAAACCCAAAGCCCCCATCGAGGAACCCCCCGCCAAAATGCGCGGCAAGGAAGAGGTCAAACTCATGTACGACCTCATGGCCGCGGCGTTCCAGACCGACAGCACCCGCGTCTTCACCTATCGCCAGCCCGTGGGTGAGTTCGTCAAAAGCATCGGCGCAAAAGTGGACGCCCATGACATGAGCCATTACGCGCCCGGCGAACGCATGGAAGTTTCCCAGATGCGCGACCAAGCCCAGAGCGAACTCCTTGCGGGCCTGCTGGACCGGCTCCAGTCCATTCAGGAACCCGATGGTTCCTCCCTCCTAGATCACACCTGCGTTGCGTACGGCAGCAACCTGCGCACCGTCCATTCCCTGGAAAACTGTCCCACCCTCATTGCCGGAGGCGGCGCAAGCATTCACCTCGGTCAGCACGTTGTCCTGCCCAAAAACACGCCCCTCTGCAACCTGTGGCTCACGCTGCTCCACGGGGTGGGCGTCCAGGCCGAACGCCACGGCGACAGCACCGGCGTGCTCTCCTCCCTGCTCCGCTCCGCCTGATCTGGACCACCAGTGGGAAACAAAGCGGGTTCAGTGCCGCCCTGCGGCACCCCCGGTTTAGACAAAAAATGCGCCGCCCCCCGGCGGAGTCGGCTACAGTCAACGCGCTGAAGTCCGGCGCGTGACAACGATGCTCTGCTCCCCCTCCTCCTCCGCTTCCTGCGAAAATACATGGGCCCATCCTGCACGGAGGCCCCCCCCATCTTTGAGACTAAACGGCTGAAAACAGGCCATCCGGTCGGAAAACGCCCCAGCCGCACCCACTTCTTCCCCAGAAAAAGTTTCCAAAAGCCCCGCACTGCCGAACTCGGGTTAAGGCCGCTCAGGCCTCGCGATGCGTTTCATTTTCCGGGGGAGGATCCTCCTGCCGGTCTCAGCAGATGATCAGGTAGATCTGGTTATTCTGGTTGTCCTTATTGATTGGGGGCGGCTCCCGAAAACGGAGGAGGCACGACGGTGGGTCAACACGGATGGAGGAGCTTGAAAATATCGCAGAGGG
>CAIURC010000077.1 GCA_903901425.1 uncultured Spartobacteria bacterium
CATGGATGAAATCCGGGAGTTGATGGAAGAAGCCGCCGCCGAAGTGGTGGGAGGCAAACACTGGGAGGAACTCTGGCGCGCCGCGGAACTTTTGTCGGAAGGCAACCTCGAGGACGGAGGCCCCCACCACCGGGCAGACCGACTGGCCACGCACTTTTTCCACAGGGTGGGCGCACTGGCGGCCGGTGACGCCTCGTTTGCCGATTCCTGTAACCGCGCCCCAAAGGGAAATCCCGTGGTCCAGTCCGCGATGCTCAGAACCCTGGCCTCGGCCGCCGCCACAGGCACCCATTACTTGGATGAAGCGCTCTTCTGGCTTGAAGCCAGAGACTACGTCGCCGCAAAGAAAAACTACCGGATCCTGGAGCCACTGTTGCTCGCCGGGAACCCCCGGGCCTACGCCTTCATGGCCGAGGCTGCCCGGAAAAAGGCGCTCTATCACTTTGTAAAGGCACCGCTTGAAAGCGCCGCAGAAGCCGGCCGCAGGGAGCCCCTTTCGATCCTTGGCCAGATGGAACTCCAGTATCTCCAGTAGGCTTTAAAGCCGCTCTTGGCCCTGATCAGTTTCAAAAGACACTCCGGCTCACTCCCACCCGCGTCCTGTGCCGGCGCGCGGTTGTCGACGATGCTCGGCCTCTGTCACGCTCCAGAACTGCATTCAGGCCAGCCTGCCCGGCTCATTCGGGAAACCCAAGCAACCCCTCCCAAAATAGAGATCCGCCACTCTCAAACGTGAGACCCCTCAAACAAAGGTGAGAATTCCCAGGCAGATGCTGGGCCTCAAATTGTCTCGGACTTCAAAGCGCCCCCACTTTGGGGGTGCTTTGTGCTTCCGCCCACGGCACTGAGGGCCTTTGGCACGAACAAACGCCCTCTTGTAGCTCAGGGACCAGCCTTTCTCAAAGACCGCGCCCACCGGGCAGCGGCTTCCGGAAGCCCCTTTGCCAGACCCGGATGAAATCCGTGGCACGGCCGATGCTTAAGAGAGGAGTGTGGCCACGCAGGACCAAACTTCTCCTTCGCTCTGGGAATCCGCTTCCCAGAACGGCCACAAAGCCGCCCCCGGACATAGCAGAAACTCAAACCAAACTAACCGTCTCGCCATGAAATCCAAACGCTGCGCACTCTTTGCCATCGGCCTCCTCACACTGACTGTTTCCACCATGCCTGCGGTGGCACAGCCTCTGGGAAAAACACTGAACACCGGAGATCGCATTCTGCGCGGATCCCGAGACTGGTCGGTGGAACAGAGTCAGAAGCAGGTCACCGAAAATCGCTCCGGCGGCTTCGAGTCTCTCACGGGACAAAAGGTGCTGGCATCCGAGAAAGGCGGTAACCTCTTTTTCGTCACTGCCAAGAACCGCGTGGAGCCGGGAACCAAGTCCAGCACAGCAATCCTCGGCAGCGGCGACATCTACGGAACTGCCCTCAGGAATTCGCAGGGCAGTAAAACAGTCGCCCGCTGATTCTCGAATCCCAGCGTTTCTCCCCGGAACCCTGTTGCACCAACCGCCCGTCGTCTCCGCATTTCCAGAGTCGCCTCGAAGCGGTCAAAGCTCGATGAAATCCCTCGGATCGCGCCCTTGGTTGGAAAACACGTCCGAAAGCGCATTCCATCTCCCGTTCAAGCCGAGGCTCCGGAACACCCAGACCCCATTCACCCGCTCCACCATTTCGTCGCGGTATCCCAAGTTCCAGTTCACGAGATCGAACTGCCTCACCTGAGACGGAAAACCAGGAAACACAAACGGCAAGGCCGCGGGATCCGTGGACACAGAGCCAGAAGTGTTGAAGACTGCTTTGAGGGCCAAGGGCTGAAGCACCGCTCCATCAGCATCCAGCGAGTTGAACTGGGCTGAAACCCGCGCGTTCACCGCAACCTCGGCACCTCGCGCTCCAGCCAAATTGTTCCTCCCAGAAACACCACCAGCACCCGTGTTCAAGTAGACTTTCTTTCCAGCCACAGAATCCCCGCTCAAGGACAGGACACCCGTGAAAGAGATTTTTGGGGATACAATGCTGGCACCCACATCCTTGAGTCCCGCATTGGTAAAGTCACCCGCGTCCCTTGCCCGAACCTGAAGCTGCCCCACGTTCAGACTCAAAGCGGTGGAAGCTGCAAGATCCCCCAGAACCGCCTTTTCTGCATGGATCTCCAAAGATCCCTGGCTGACCACCATTTTGTGTCCCGCACCAATCCACAACTCGTCCGCTTCAATCTTCAAATCGCCCGCAGGCTTCACAATCGACGCCCGGCCCGATGACACGGACCGCGTCGTTGGGTTCAGCGAAAGCTTGCCTCCTGCCTGATAGCTTGCCCCCTGCAAAACCAGCAACTCCGTTGCGTCCAAACTCAGGTCGGCTGTGGTTTGGATTCCACCCACGTCCACCCTGGCACCCGCCGCCTCGAAACTCTCCAGCGCACCGCCCGCACCTGAGTTTCCCTGAACCGTCAGATTCCCGCTTGTTGCCAGCGAGATGGAACCAGAGCCGTCCACGCCGCCACGCAATACCAACGCCCCTCCCCCGGTGCTTACAAGGCTGGTCATCCCGCCCGCAATCATCACCGTTTCACCGTACGTCTGCCCTCCGGTGGTTGAAATCGTCCCAGCCAACTGGACCGTCCCGCCTTCATCGGTCGTCACGCTCCCGACACTGATGCCCCCAGCCAATCTGGTCACCCCTGCCGTGCTGACCGTCAGCGCTTGGTTACCAACTGCCCCACCGTTGAGACGGATGTCTCCGCTCCCAAGACTCGTCAGCAGGGTGTCCTGATCCAGCGTAACAGCGCCCGAGTACGTCTGCGTCCCAGTGCTGGTCACGACCCCACCGTTCAACGCCGTTGTTCCACTCACAGATACCGTATCCAGACCCGTCGCCGCTCCGCCCAAGACCGCATTCCCGGTTACCGCAAGGCTGTTCGTTCCACCAGCCAGCGTGTTTCCAAAACTCACCGTCGAGCCCGTTAGCACAGTGTCCGTGCCCAGCGTCACAGCGCCCGAGTACGTCTGCGTCCCCGTGCTGGTTACGACCCCGCCGTTCAGCGCCGCCATGCCGCTCACGGACACCGTGTCCAAGCCCGTCGCCGCTCCGCCCAAGACCGCGCTCCCGGTCACCGAAAGGCTGTTCATTCCACCGGCCAGCGTATTCCCAAAACTCACCGTCGACCCCGTCAACGCAGTGTCCGCCCCCAGCGTCACAGCGCCCGAGTACGTCTGCGTCCCGGTGCTGGTTACGACTCCGCCGTTCAACGCCGTCGTGCCGCTCACCGACACCGTGTCCAAGCCCGTCGCCGCTCCGCCCAAGACCGCGCTCCC
>CAIURC010000078.1 GCA_903901425.1 uncultured Spartobacteria bacterium
ATGCGCGGCGGTGTGCTTGCGCAGGAGGGGTTGAAACAAGTGGTGATGGAGTGCCTCGATTCGCCCATGGCAGGCGAAACGCCCGCGGCGGAGATGGAACGGGTGCTCGCGCGGTACCGAGTGTATATGTTTGAGAAGGGTGAGACGCAGAATCCGCTCGAGGACGGGACGGAAGGCCGTCTGGGAATTGATCCGGAGCGGGTGGCAGAGGTGCTTCGGACGGGAGGGAAGCTGAGTGTGTTTGAGGCATTGCGGTGTCGGAACCGGTATTTTTCGGAGGGCTTGGTGTTTGGGAGTGAGGAGTATGTGGAAGGGATATTTGAGACGTACCGGAACCGTTTTGGGGCTCGGCGCACCAAGGGTGCGCGGGGGTTGGAGGGTGTGGACATGCCGGGCATGGCGGTGCTTGGAACCCTGAGGAGACAGGCGATCCACTGTTGCCGACAGGAGTAGGCCGGCGGCTGCCGGTTGCTAAATAACAGAGAGGCGAACGGGGTTCGCCTCGTTGTGCTGCCCGGATATCGCCTCAAAAGCCCCGGACGCCGGTTCAAAACTGGGGCCGGGGCCCGTTTTTGCCGCGATTCGGCCGCTGAGCCTGCCGTCTCCGCGCCCTGAGACGCTGTTTTCATCGCCGGAAACGAAAAATCACGGCCCAACGCCATCGAGGCCGCCTTCAATTCCTCATTCTACAGTGTCTGTCCCCAAAAATGGTCAAAATGCACAAAAATGCAGTGTCTGTCCCCGAAATGGGGCGCCTTTGGGGCCGGATGCAGTGTCCGGATGCAGTGTCTGTCCCTGGAACAGGGGAAAAACGTTTCCGTTTTGGCGGAAGGCTGAACCGTTGGGGCGGATCCGTCCCCCCCCAGCCGAAGCGGGTCGCGTCAGAACAACGCGGCGATGGGTGTGCCTTGATCCGTGATGGGTACCGGGCGTGAGCCGTCCATCAGATCCTTCCGGGGATCGACTCCAAGCGCGGCCAGAATTGTCGCGTGAAAATCCGGGATGCTCACCGGGCTTTCCAAAGCCTTCTTCGATAATTCATCTGTCACTCCATAGGCGCCGCGGTGGCGGAGGCCGCCTCCGGCCAGAACCATCGAAAAAACGGATCCCTGATGGCCGCGGCCCCCTTTTCCATCGAAATCTGCAGGACGCCCGAATTCCGTCCCGATGACGACCAAAGTCTTCTCAAGAAACCCGGTGCGTTTGAGGTCGGCGATCAGCCCTGAGAATGCGAGGTCGAGTTCCCGGATCAGGAGGTGCTGGTTGCGGATGCCCTCGTTGTGGATGTCCCAGCCGCTGCCGTTGAGGAAGTTCAGGTTGTGGGATACCTCGACAAAGCGGACACCGGCCTGAACCAGACGCCGTGCCGTCAGGCAGCGCTGGCCGAATTCGCCTCCGTAAGATTGACGGACGTGTGCGGGCTCTTCATCGAGGCGGAAGTGACGCATGAACTCGGGGCCGGATAAGCGCAGAGCTTCCTGCTGTGCATTTGCGTAGTCGGCAGTGCCCGGTGCGTTGGTGAGGGGGGCCTGAAGCGGGGCAAGGAGCCGGGCCCGCCTTGCGATCCGCTCTTCGGAAACGGCGTCGGGCCGCGTAAACCCGGCGGGCCCGGTCTCGGTGTCGACCAGGTAAATAAACCCATCTTTGGCTCCTAGAAATCCTGGGCCGCGGCTGACATTCGGATATCCGATGAGCATGTAGGCCGGGACAGCCGGGTCGGCTGCACCCCGTTCGTGTGCCACGAGGGAGCCGATCGACGGATAGGTGACATTCCCGCTGACCATCCGGCCGGTATGCACGAGGTTTGTGGCAAAGGCGTGCTCGTCGATTACCTTGTGCTGAACGGTCCGGCAGATGGTCACGTGCTCCATCCAGCGGGCGGTCTGCTCAAGGTGTTCGCACAGCTGCACCCCTCGGACCGAGGTGTCGATGGCGCGGTAAAATGAGCCCGGTTTCTTGGAGACCGATTTGTTGTCCCCGAGTGCTTTGGGGTCAAAGGTGTCGATCTGGCTCATCCCGCCGCCCAGCCAGATGAAGATGCAGTGTTCCGCCTTGCCGATGGTGCGTGGAGCGGAGAGTGCGGCGAGGGCGCGGGTGGAGGCAAACGGCGACAGTAGGAGTCCGGCGGATTGGAGGAAGGCTCTGCGGTTCATGGCCATGGATCTTGGGCTGTGGATGGTCAGGGGATTTCAGGGGAGAAAAACGAATTCGGGAGCGTTCAGGAGCGACCAGACCAGGTCCTCCATGCGGAGCCGCCATTCGGCGTCGAGCCGTTCGGTTGGCGGATCTCCGCGGCGCGCGGCTTTTTCTTCCTTTTGCCGGACCACCGTGGCGTCCGGGTCCAGATGATTCGACCATGAAACATAGTACGTGGGGCGGCGCGGCTCAGTGGGCCGGGGCGCCGGTTTTTCCGGGCAGATGCGGGCATCGAAGCCTGGTGTCAGGAGGGCAACGGCCGCTGCTTTTTCCTCAGGAGTCGGCTGCCGGGTGAGAATCTGGAGGTACACCGCATCCACGAGATCCGGTAGCGGTAGGTTCCGAAGCGCGAGTTGTGTGACACCGTGGTCGTCGCTGAGCGTGGTCAGCCAGGTGCCCATGATCCCATTGGCGAGGATGGCGGGCTGGAGCGGATTTGCGGCGCTTTCCCGGACGGAAACGGGATCTTGGCGGCTGCCCCGCCAGCCGAATGCGCTGAGGACATCCGCGACGGCTTGGATCCGGGGAAGCGCAAGGCTGGGGCGGTCGCGTTCGTTGGAGGTGGAGGTCAGCATCCACGCGCGGC
The DNA here is from genome assembly GCA_903901425.1 of uncultured Spartobacteria bacterium. GTDB lineage: Bacteria > Verrucomicrobiota > Verrucomicrobiia > Chthoniobacterales > Chthoniobacteraceae > CAIURC01. The sequence goes on from CAIURC010000078.1 coordinate 2,783, forward strand.
GGGGTTGGCCGAGGGAAATGGACTGGTCCAGTGTGCGGATACTGTCGATGTCGAGGCTGGCTTCCTCGGTTTTGAAAGGCTTGCGGCTGGCGGCGAAGAGCGAATCCACCACTTGTTCAGCTTCCATCCGGCGTGGGGCGGGGGCCGAGTAGAGCGGGTTGGGCGTCTTGAGCGAAGGCAACGCCTGCCGCTGGTAAGCTTGGGAATTCAGGATCAGCCGACGGACCGCATCAAGCCGGTACTCGTTCCGGACGAGTTCCCGGGCCAGCCAGCGAAGCAGTTCAGGGTGGGTCGGTACGCCTTTTTCCCAGTCCGAAACAGGTTCCACGATGCCGCGTCCCATGAGGCGCGCCCAGACCCGGTTGACTAGGACCTGAGCAAAACGCTGGTTCTGCGGGGCGGTGACCAAAGCGGCAAGCCGGTCCCTTTGGTCTGCCGGATCCTGCGCCAGCGCATTTCCAACGGATTCAGGGACGAACTCGGCGAACGGCCATGCAGGCGGGACCGTTGCACCCGGCTGGAGCGTGACCTCGATCAAAGGTTTGCGGCTTCCGGTGTGGAGCCGGTCCATCGGAACGCTGCTGGTTTTGGGGACGGTGAGTGGTTTGTTGGCGAGCAGCGCGGCGAGCTGGAACAGGTGTTCCTGCTTGGAGGCGTGAGCCGGGGCGTCATGACAACGGGCGCATTTCATTTCCACACCGAGAAACGCGGCGGCAACCACGGTGCCCTTCGCGGCCATGGGGACGTCGTTCTGCGAAGCCACGCCAAACCCGGCTGGACCCCCGAACCGCTCGCTGCCTTTCATCCGGAGGAGTTCGGTAACCATGAGGTCCGCCGGTTTCCTGTCCACCAGAGACTCATGGATCCACCACCGGAATGGGCCGGTGTTGTTGAGCGTTGGGTTCAGGATGTTGGGGTTTTCCGCGAGTACATCCTGCCAGTATCCCATCCAAGCATCGGCAGCGCGCGGGTCCGCAAGGAGACGGTCAATGAGGCGCGCACGTTTGTCAGGAGCCGGGTCATTCTGGAAGACGGCGATCTCTTCCAGCGAAGGCGGAACGCCCACGGTGTCGATGAAAACCTTCCGCAGAAACTGGAGGTCGGTGGTTTGCGGGGTGGGTTCAAGGGGCACGTCCGGGAACTCCGGCCATGGTGCGCCTTCTTGGATCCATGTCCGGATCAGTGCAGTTTCGGCCTCGGTAAAGCCGTCACCTTTGGGGGGCATTTTCTCGTCCGGGTCCGTCGACGTGATGCGGGCGAGCAATGCGCTCGCATTGGGATTGCCAGGAACAATTGCGGGGTCCCCGGATTTCCCGCCTTTCAGCACAGAATCGCGGCGGTCGATCCGGAGACCGCCCTTGGCTTTGCCGCCCTGATGACAGTCCCTGCACTTTGCATCCAACAGGGGCTGGATTCGTGCGTGAAAATCTACCGACGCAGTGCTGGAGCGTTGGGCGCGGGCGGAGGCGAGTTTGGCTGCCAGAAAACGGTCGATCTCGGTGGCACCCGGCGCATTGGGTACGGGCTCCTCGGGCGTCTCGTGCAGCCATACCCGAGCCTGTTCCCGGCGTCGCTTCCAGTAGGAGGCGGATTCCTCCCGGGCGCGGGCTCGGTGGGCGGTGTTGAGGCGTTCCAGATCGGACTCGAGTTGGGCGCGGTAGGTTGCCCAGCCGGAATCCGTGTAGGGAATCTGGCGGTTCTCAGGCGCGATCAGCGACCAACCAAAGCTGCCTTCCAGGGAGATGGCTGCCACGGTCTCACCCAGTTCGGGGCGCCGCGCGAGGGCTCCGTCCTTGCCTTCCCGCCGGCCGATGAGGGTTTCGAGGATGAATTCGTGCTGGCCGCCGGTGCAGTCCAGTTCGACCCACGATTCCCGGTTTCCTGGGGGCACAAAACGGAAATCGGGGCCGAGGTCGAGGAAATCGTTCTGAGCGGTGACTGGACGGTTATCGGAGCCGGGCGGCGGAAAAGGGGTGGTCAGGATTGGGGTGCCGTCGAGGAACAGGCAGGAGGCGCCTCGGCCTCTGAGAAGAAACCGGTGGCGTCCGGCGGGGATCGAAATTCTGGCATAGGCCCGGACCAACAGCGGGTTGGGTCGGTCGGCGCGGACACCGGTGTCGGTGTAGAGGTGGGGCAATTCGAAAAGTCCGAATGCGGGGATCTGAAACGACTCCATGGGAACCGGGGAGGTGGGTGGCCAGAGGTTTTTTGTGCCGGTGCCCGGGTCGCACAATTCAACGGTGACGTGTTTTTCCGGGAACTGGTTGGGCGGGAGCGCCGGGATGCTTGAAATCTTGGGTTCGTCGAGTTTTGGCCCGGGCGGTTTCCGGGATTGGACCGGGACATCATTTCCGGCCGGGTCGTCGGGAGCGGAGTCGGTCTGCGCGGCGAAAGTGGGGTTACAGGCGAGGAGCGCCAGAGCGAAGAGAGGGGCGGGGAACAGGAGACGGGAGGGGGGAAGCGCGTTCATGGAGCATTCCAAACCTACCCATTTTGAAGAGGCTCTTGCATCGGCCATGTGGCCGATGGGGAGAGCGCGGGGTATGCCTGCGTCCGGGCCAGGCCAGCGGAAGGTGCAGGCTGGCGTCCTACCGGCCCACTAGGTGCATGCAGACCCCGGCGGTTACGAACTCTCGTAACTACGCAGAACGGGTTTCCCGGGTACTCTAGTCACCATGAAGGAACTCCGCCCCCTCCTGTCCGTCCTGCCGCTTCTCCCCAGCCTCGCGGCTGTGCACGGGGCCGAACTCTCCTTCAACCGCGACATCCGGCCGATCCTGTCGGAGAACTGTTTTTACTGCCATGGCCAAGATGGGAACAAGCGCAAGGGGGGGCTCCGGTTGGACGTCCGTGAGGCTGCGCTGCAGGCCGGCGAGTCCGGGGAAAATGCGATTGTTCCCGGCCAGCCCGCTGCCAGCGCTCTGATTGCCAGGATCACGTCCACGGATCCCGACGACCAGATGCCGCCGCGCAAATCCAACCGGCACCTGTCCGATGCCCAGCGGGAAACACTCAAACGCTGGATTGCCGAGGGGGCGAAATACGAGACCCACTGGGCGTTTGTTCCTCCGCAGAAGACCACGCCTCCCTCAGCCGAGCCGCAAGGTTGGGTCCGGAACCCGATCGACCAGTTTGTCCTTGCCCGGTTGACCGCCAGCCAGTTGGCGCCTTCGCCGGAGGCGGACCGGGCCACGCTGTTGCGTCGGGTGTCGCTGGATCTGACGGGCCTTCCGCCCACTCCCGAGGAGGTGGACGCCTTTGTGGCCAGCACGGCGCCGGATGCGTACGAGCAGGCCGTGGAACGGCTTCTGGCCTCCCCCCATTTTGGGGAACGGATGGCGTTGCCCTGGCTGGATGCGGCCCGGTACGCCGACAGCAACGGGTTTCAACAGGACGGCGACACCTTCCAGTGGGTGTGGCGGGATTGGGTGGTGCGTGCGTTCAATGCCGACATGCCGTTCGACCAGTTCTCGACGGAGCAACTGGCGGGCGACCTTCTTTCGAAGCCCACCAACGACCAACTGGTGGCCACCGCATTCAACCGGAACCATCTCCTCAACGGCGAGGGCGGCGCCATCCCGGAAGAACAGCGGTTCAACATCCTTTTCGACCGGATCGACACCACGGCCACCAACTGGCTCGGGCTCACCATGGCCTGCGCCCAGTGCCACGACCACAAATACGATCCGCTCACCCAGAAGGATTATTACGGGATGCTTCATGCCTTCAACCAGGTCTCGGAAAACGGCCTCGCCGGCGGATCCAGACGCGCCAAACGCATCGCGCGCCCCTTCCTCGAATTGCCGTCGGACGAACAAAAGGCGCATCTCGCCGAGCTAGAAAACAAACGGCGCGAAGCCGAGGAAACCGGCCAGATCAAGGCCAAGAAAGACCTCGCGTTCGCCGCATGGATGTCCGCTGCAACTCCAGACATGCGTCACCCGCGGCGGAACGACATCCCGATTCCCGCAAACCTCTCCGCCCTCCTCCGCATCCCCGCTGACCAGCGCACCGATGCCCAGAAAAAGGAGCTCCAGACCGGGATGCGCACCCTGTTCGACGCTGATGTCTGGTCCAAAATCGCGGGCACGGATCCGCTGGCCAAAAAAGCCCGGGAACTCCAGGAAGCCGCCGATACGTACCGGGAGGACGTCATCCCGCGCGTCATGGTGATGCGGGACGACAAACCCCGCGAAACCTTCCTCCTGAACCGGGGCGAATACTTGAAGCCCGGTGAAAAAGTGGAGTTTGCCACACCGGCATTCCTGCCGCCGGCGGCGCCTGGGACTCCGGCGAACCGGCTGGGGCTGGCGCGCTGGCTTTTCCAACCGGACCATCCGCTGACGGCCCGTGTCCAAGTGAACCGGGTCTGGCAGACGTTTTTCGGCAACGGGCTGGTGAAAACCACGGAGGATCTCGGTGTCCAGAGCGAGCTGCCCGTGTACCAGGATCTTCTGGACTGGCTGGCCGTTGAGTTCCGTGAATCCGGCTGGAGCACCAAGCACTTGGTCCGGCTCATTGTCCGGAGCGCCACGTACCGGCAGTCGAGCCGTGTGACGCCCGAGCTCCTTAGGCTGGACCCGGAGAACCGGCTCCACGCCCGGGGCGGCCGGTACCGGCTTTCCTCGCTGGTGTTGCGGGACCTTGCGCTGGCGTCGAGCGGCCTGTTGGAGCGGCGGATGGGCGGTCAGCCGGTCTTTCCCTACCAGCCGGAAGCGGTCTGGGAGACGCTCGCCATCACCAAGGAACGCAACTTCGAATATCCCACCTCATCCGGGCCGGACCTGTACCGGCGCAGCCTTTACACTTTCTGGAGGCGGACCGTTGGCCCGGCCAACATGTTTGATGCCTCGAACCGGCAGACATGCAAGGTCCGGCAGTCCACCACCAACACGCCGCTCCATGCGCTGACCACGTTGAACGACGTGACCTGGGCGGAAGCCGCGCGGGTCCTTGCCGCCAATGCGCTCCGAGCCGCCCCGGACACCGACGGACAACTCGCCCATGCGTTCCGGCGGGTCCTGGGACGCGTTCCGGGTCCCGGCAATGCGGGGCTCCTCCGGAAGGCGTTTGACCGCCAGCTGGTTATCTTCAAGGAGGACGCCGCTGCTGCGGAAGCCGTCTGCAAGGCAGGCCAGGCGCCGCCGGCTCCGGACCTCGACCGCCCGACACACGCTGCGCTTTCCGCTGTCTGCCTTGCCTTGTTCAACCTCGATGAAGCGCTTACCCGCGAATAAACTGCCATGATCCATCCCCTCCTTCTCAACGCACAGCGCGTGACCCGCCGCCAACTCTTCGGCACCGCGGCCCACGGCATCGGCGCGGTCGCGCTGGCCTCGTTGCTCCAGAAAAACCGGGCAGAAGCCGCCGGGCCATCGGCCAGCCCCGCAATTCCGGGGCTCCCGAAGCTCCCGCATTTTGCACCGAAAGCGAAGCGAGTGGTTTGCCTCTGGCAGGGAGGCGGTCCATCGCACATCGACCTTTTTGATCCCAAACCGGTGCTGAACCGGATGGCCGGACAGGACATTCCGGACAGTGTCCGGGGCAGCACCCGGCTTTCGACGATGTCAGCGAATTACAGCCGCTGGCCAATCACGCCGGCCATCAAGCCGTTCCAGCGCTATGGCAAATCCGGGCTCGAGCTCAGTTCGATGCTGCCCCGGATCGGTTCCATCGCAGACGACATCTGCGTGGTGCGCTCGATGAACACCGAGGCCGTCAACCATGCCCCGGGCGTCACCTTCTTTATGACCGGCGCCCAAGTGCCGGGGCGCCCCAGCATGGGGGCATGGCTCAGTTACGGGCTGGGTTGTGAAACCAGCGACCTGCCGGCCTTTGTCGCCATGACCTCCTCCGACAAGGGCAAGACCTGCGGCCAGTTGTTCTATGATTATTACTGGGGCAGCGGCTTCCTGCCCACCCGGTTCCAGGGCGTCCGGTTTAGGAACACCGGCGACCCCGTGCCCTACCTCGAAAACCCGGCTGGCATGAGCCGTGCCCAGCGGCGTGTCCTCCTGGACGACCTCCAGGCGATGAACGCCGCGCATCTTGCCGAGTACGGCGACCCGGAGATCGACACCCGGATCCAGCAGTACGAAATGGCCTACCGGATGCAGGCCAGTGTGCCGGACCTGCTCGACTTTTCCAAGGAACCCAAGCACGTCCTCGAACGTTACGGCCCGGATGTGCTCACCAAGGGCACTTTTGCCAACAACTGCCTCATCGCGCGGCGTCTCTTGGAACGCGGAGTCCGGTTTGTGCAGCTCATGCACGCCGGGTGGGATCAGCACGGCAACCTGTTTACCCAGCTCGAGGCGCAGTGCACCGACACCGATGCACCCTCCGCCGCCCTCGTCCTCGATCTCAAAGAGCGCGGGCTTTTGGACGATTCCCTGGTGGTATGGGGCGGTGAATTTGGGCGCACGCCATTCGGTCAGGGCGACCCGGCCAAGCCCAATGGCCGCGACCATTTCGGACGCGCCTACAGCATGTGGCTGGCCGGGGGCGGAATCCGGGGCGGCACCGCGTACGGCGAGACGGACGATTTCGGGTGGAACATCACGAGCAACCCGGTCCATGTCCACGACATGCAGGCCACGATCCTGCACCTCTGCGGCGTCAACCATGAGGCGCTCACCTACCGGTTCCAGGGACGCCAGTTCCGGCTGACGGACGTCCATGGGCACGTGGTGAACGGGATTCTCTCTTGAGAGGTCATCCCGGAAGCGTGCCAGAGGGCGAGGATTCCATCGGCGGGTAAACCGGAAATCCGCGCCTCTGTCACCCCGCCGGGGTGAGGGCCCTTTTTGGGCCCCTGTCCGGTGGTGTCGCAGGGCGCCACCGACCGGCTACCAGCTGGGTTCCCTCCGGGAACCGGCCAGTGGTGTCGCGAGGCGCCACGAACCGGCTTACGGGCTGGGATCCCCCCGGGAACCGGCCGGTGGTCTTGCTAGGTGCCACGAACCGGCTACTAGCTGAGGTTCCCTCCGGGAACCTGCCAGTGGCTGTTTGGTTCCTGAAGGGAACAAAGAGGGTAGCCGGGGTGTGTCGCGCAGCGGCACCCCCGGTTTCCGGATAAAAAGAGCGATGCACCCCGTGAGGGCGTGCCAGAGGGCCGGATTCGATCGGCGGGCGAACCGGAAATCCGCGCCTCTGTAACCCCGCCGGGGTGAGGGCCCTTTTGGGCCCGTGTCCGGTGGTGTCGCCGGGCGCCACCGACCGGCTACCAGCTGGGTTCCTTCCGGGAACCTGCCGGTGGTGGCGTTGCGCGCCACGCACCGGCTACATTCTTGGGATGCTTCCGGCATCTCCCGCGGTTTCAGGCCGTTGCGGAGGGAAATGTCCGCAGGCGTTTTTACTTCCTGCTGGAACGCGTTCCTGGTCCCGCAGGAAACAATATCCTGTGCAGTAAGCCGGGAACCCCGGCTTCCCTGATGCGCTATTTTGTCGTACGGTAATACCGTGGCCACGCTCTCCTTGAAAGTCAGCGATGACGGGCCCCGGCTGATCCGCGAACGCGCATGGCGGGAATGATTGTCCGTCTCTGAATTTTTGCGGCGCCAGGCTAAAGCCCTGCTCCCGCCACAGGAATCCGTGGGTCGCACACGGTGTTCGCTGACGGGCGCTACTGTCTTCGAAGGGGGACGCGACCTGCCGCGGCTCACGGTGGAATCCACCCGGGAATGGCTCACAGACTTCCCGTAAGTCCGGAAGCAACCTCTGCGGCATCTGCTGGATGTGAACGTGCTCGTAGCGTGGGGCTGGCGGGATCGCACCGACCATGATCGCGTGGTGCGCTGGATTGCCGGCAGGAAAATATCCGGGGTGCCAAGCTCTGTACGGCGCCCATCCCTGAAATTGGGTTTATCCGGGTATCAGTGCAGCGTTGCGCGGGGCGTGTTCTAGTGAGTCAGGCATCGGAAGTGCTTCGGGGCATGCTGGAATCGCTTGGAGGTGTTCACCAATTTCTTCCGGATGATCTTTCCGGGACGGAATGGCCGGTTTGGTGCCCCTCGGCGGCACGGACCACGGACGCTCACCTCTTCCTGCTGGCCCAGCGGCACGGCCTGCATCTTGCCACGCTGGATGCCGGCATCCCGGGGGCGGAATTGCTGCCGTGAGCCGGATATTGGGGGTGCCTCCCGAACCCATTGTGGGGCGGGAACTCCGGCTTTCCGGGACGATGGACGCGGTGTTCTTCCGGCCGCGCTATTTCCCTGCTGCGAAAACGGCGTCGAGCTTGTCGAGTAGGGCGAGGCCAGTCCGCACAGAGCCGCGAGCGGCCATTGCGCGGAACCGGGATTCCGCATCGAACTCGGCGATGCTGATGGTAGCCAGTTCCTCGATCAGCTTGTTGACGCTGATTTCGCGGTGCTTCGCGAGCTGGCGCAGGCGCGCATGTTTGTCCTCGGGCAGTCGGATGGTGAGCGTGCTCATGGGTTCGGATGTTTTTTCAGAAACTGTGCGGGCGTGAGGATCTGGAGGCCGGGAAAGTTCAACTCACCGCGGACTAGGTCGCGGACATTGCGGGTCACAATGGTTCCAGCCGCGCCGGCCGTGGCGAGTTCCACGAGATGGTTGTCGGCTTCGTCGGGCAAATTGGGACGCCAGAGGAAATAAACTTTCACCCACTCGCAGACGGAAAGAAACGCCTCGAGAAACGCCTGGCGTTCCTGTCCGGAGAGGGGACACTTTGCCATAGCGGCACCGCGCAGGAAAACCGATTCGTACTCGGCGAACAGCGCGACTCCAACTACCGGCTGTGCATCCCCCCTGAAACAACGCCGGAGCACCTCGCGGTTGCTGCCGCCCCCTGCGCTGAGGGCGGCCCCGACGAGGACGTTGGTGTCAATGACAACCCTGAGCTTCATCGCAGAAATGATAGCACGGGTGCTGTCACAAATCAAATGAGGGGACGCGCCGTTTCCAAAATAGGGCGGCACACCGGCAGAGCGTGGGCTGCAAACAGCGGGCGAACAGGAAATCCCGCGCCTCTGTCACCCCCTCCGGGGTGAGGGCCTTTTTGGGCCCCTGTCCGGTGGTGACGCAGGGCGCCACCGACCGGCTACCGGCTGGGTTCCCTCCGGGAACCGGCCAGTAGTGTCGCTGCGCGCCACGAACCGGCTACTGGCTGAGGCCCCCCCCGGGAACCGGCCGGTGGCTGTTTGGTTCCTGGAGGGAACAAAGAGGGTAGCCGGGGTGTGGTGCGAAGCGACACCCCCGGGCTCTGGATAAAAGGAGCGATGCACCCCGAGAGGGCGTGCCAGAGGGCTGGAATCAATCGGCGGGCGAACCGGAAATCTGTCACCCCGCCGGGGTGAGGGCCCTTTTGGGCCCGTGTCCGGTGGTGTCGCAGGGCGCCACCGACCGGCTACCGGCTGAGTTCCCTCCGGGAACCGGCCAGTGGTGTCGCTCCGCGCCACGAACCGGTTACTGGCTGAGGTCCCCTCCGGGAACCGGCCGGTTGGCTGTTTGGTTCCTGAAGGGAACAAAGAGGGTAGCCGGGGTGTGGCGCGAAGCGGCACCCCCGGTCTCCGGATAAAAAGAGCGATGCACCCCGAGAGGGCGTGCCAGAGGGGTTCTGGTGTTTATTGAAACAAACGGAGGGCGGGTTTTCCAACCCGCCGTTCTGGGGGTCAATGAAGCAGAAGCCCTGCACGCCTGCCTTGCCCCCTGTCATTTCACGGACTGGACGCCGCTGGGTCCATGGCTCAGTATGGAAGATCCGGCAGGTTCCGCCGGATTCGATCCATGTCAGACAGCCAGATACCTGTTTCCGCGTCTCTCCCGGCACCCGCTGCCGGGGAATGGACCAGCGTGATCCTGCCACGCCGCGGCGTTTTTCAGGTACCGCTCGGGGAGCTCTGGCGGTACCGGGATCTGGTTTGGATGCTGGCGTTTCGCGATTTTTCCTCGAGCTACAAGCAGACGGTGCTCGGCCCGCTCTGGTACTTCATGCAGCCGGTGATTGTCGGGGCGTTTTACGCCGTGCTGTTTGGAAAACTGGCCCGGATGGGGAGCGAAGATCTGCCCCAATTTGTCTTCTACATGGGCGGCCTCGTTCCATGGACGTTCTTCTGCGAATCCCTGCTCAAGGTGTCGGGCACGTTCATCAACAACGAGCACATCCTAGGCAAAGTCTACTTTCCCCGGCTGGCGATTCCTGTGGCGAACGTGCTGACCAACCTGCTTCCGGCAGCGATCCAGTTCGGGGTGTTCCTTGCGGGCTGGGCATTTTACTGGTTGGAAAACGGGACCGTTCTCCGGCCCAACCTGTGGATTCTGGCGGTTCCGTTGCTTGTGGTGCAGCTTGGGCTGCTGGCATTTGGCCTAGGCTGCCTTGTGGCTGCCGCCACCCACCGGTTCCGGGACCTCGCGTTTGGGGTGAAATTGGGACTCCAGCTCCTGATGTTCGCGAGTGGCGTGGTTTTTCCGCTGAGCCGCGTCCCGGAAGCCAACCGCTGGATTTTTCACCTGAACCCCGTGGTGCCGCCGATTGAGTTTTTCCGGCACGCATTTACCGGGCACGGCGCAGTGACGCCGGGTGCGCTTGTCGCCAGTGCATTGGTGAGCGTGGCGGTTTTTGTGGCGGGGCTGCTGGCATTCAACCGCGCGGAACAGACCGCGATGGATACCGTATGAACCGTCCCGTCCTCCGCGTTGAACAGATCAGCAAACGTTACCTGCTGGGCGAGATCAACCGCCGCATGCTTTGGGAGGAATTGCGGGACAAGCTTTCTGGAAGGAAGCCGGCTCCAGAGCGTTCCGGCCGCCCTGACCGGCGCGAACACTGGGCACTGCGCGACGTCTCGTTCGAGGTGCGTGAGGGCGATGTCCTCGCGCTCATGGGCGGCAACGGAGCCGGCAAATCGACCTTGCTTAAGATCCTCTCCCGGATCACCGCGCCGACCTCTGGCCGGTTGCTGGTCCAAGGCCGTATCGCATCCCTCCTCGAGGTTGGCACGGGGTTCCATCAGGAACTCACGGGCCGGGACAACGTCTTTTTGAACGGCACCATCCTCGGAATGACCCGCCGGGAAATTGAAGCCCGGTTCGAGGAAATCGTGGATTTTGCCGGGGTGGAACGGTTTCTGGATACTCCGGTGAAACGCTACTCCATGGGGATGCGGGTTCGGTTGGCATTTGCGGTGGCTGCCCATCTGGAGCCTGAAATTCTCCTCGTTGACGAGGTGCTGGCCGTTGGGGACGCCGAATTCCAGAAGCGGTGCATTGGGAAAATTGGGGACGTGGCCAAGAGCGGAAGGACTGTGGTGTTTGTGAGCCATGATGCCGCCGCGATCTCAGCCCTGTGCACCCGGGGCGTTGTCCTGAGCCAGGGCCGCGTGGTGTTCGAAGGCAACCAGAACGAGGCTATCCGGTTTTATGCCGACAGCCGGTCCGTGGGTGGGAACGATCTCCGGGGGTGTCCCGGCCGGGCCGGGTCTGGAGAAATCGAGGTGGTGGGATTGCATGTCCGGGACGGAAACGGACAGGAAGCTGCCGCGGTGCGGTCTGGGGATCCGGTCGAATTCGGGCTGGTTTATGAGCGGCGCCGTGAACGGGAACTGCCCCGGATGGAGGTCCAGGTTTTTGTCAGCACCTACCTTGGGGCCCCGGTGTTCACCCAGGCGACCTGGCTTGGGGGGGCGTCCCTTGGGGAGCCCGGTGCGGGAGGGGAGGTGCGGCTCCGGATCCCGCGGTTGCCGCTGCCTGCAGGACATTTCCGGGTGGGTTACCGGATCTATGCGAGCCCGCAGACGCGTCCGGACGAACTGGTGGACGGTGTGGAAAGCGCCGTGGATTTGCAGGTAGAGGGGGGCAGATTTTTTGAGTCCGGCAAGCTGCCGCCCTTAGAACAGGGCGTGTGCTTGGTGGATGGGGAATGGCGGATGGGTGAAAGCGAGGTGAAAACATGAAATGTCTCGCCGTGGTTCCCGCGCGGGGTTCTTCAAAGCGATTGCCAAGGAAGAACCTGCTGGATCTCGGGGGGCTGCCGCTGATTGCGTGGACGATCCGCGTGGCTCTGGAAAGTCAGGTTTGTCACCGGGTTGTGGTCAGTACTGAGGACGCGGAGATTGCAGCGGTTGCGAGGGAACATGGGGCGGAGGTGCCTGTGCTCCGGCCGGAGGCCTTGGCGATGGACGATGTGCCCAATCAGGCTGCAGTGGACCATTTGCTGTTCTGGCTCCAAGAGCACCAGGGATACCAACCGGATGCGGTGATGAATCTGCAACCGACTTCGCCATTTCGGTCTGTGGAGGACCTTAAGGCTGGATTTGCCAAGCTTGGGGAAGCCGGTGTGGGTTCTGTGGTCAGCGTGTCCCCTGCTGATGTTCCCCCGCATTTGCTCAGGCTGGTGGGGGAGATGGATGGATTGTCCGACTGGAGCGCAGTCGCTGGGTGCGCGGCGATCGATTCGAGGTTGAGGCCGCAGTATTTTCAGCTCAATGGCGCACTGTATTTGGAGCGGTATCCGAGGGAATTAAAAGGACGGCAGGTGGTTTTACGGATGCCGAGGGAACGGTCCTTGGACATCGATGACCGCTGGGATTTGGAGGTTGCGCGCGCACTTGTGATTGCTGGCACGGTCTGCGTGCCGCAGGATTCAGGCCGATGACAACTCCAGTGTACTTGGGAAAGATTCCTGTTGGGCCGGGGCACCCGACGGTGTTCGTGGCTGAAACCGGCTCGTTTTTCAATCAGGACATGGAGATGGCTGAGCGGTACCTTCGACTGGCTGCAGAAGCCGGGGTTCCGGTTTTCAAGACGGAGGTTCTGCATGATGCGGATGTGTGTCTTGCCGGGACTGGGCTGGAGACGCACTTTAACCACGCATATGGGCACTGTGTGGAGGACTATCGCGCGTACGTGGAGCGGAAGATCCTCCCGCTTTCCGCCTATGGTAGGCTCTTTGGGTTGTGCCGGGAATTGGGCGTGCCGTTTGTGGCGAGCGTTTTTGACTACCGGGGAGCCGATTTTGTGGCGGAACAGGGCGGGGCAGGGATCAAGCTTTCAAGGAACAACATCACGAACCTGCCCCTGATTCGGCATATTGCGCGCACGGGGCTCCCGCTGATCTTGGATGCCGGGGTCGTGTATCTGGAGGAGGTGGCCCGCGCGGTCCATTGGGCGCGGGAGTCTGGGGTGAAGGGGGTGATTGTGAATCATCATCCGGGAGCAAACCCGGCCCCTGCAGGGGTGCACAATTTTAGAGTGATGGAGACCTACCGCTCCGCGCTCGGGCTTCCAGTCGGGTTGTCTTGCCACTACCGGGGTGAGGAGATGATGTGGGTGGCGATCGGCGCCGGTGCGGACTTGTTGGAGAAGGGAGTGGATGACGACCCGGACCGGAAGGAGGGGGATTTGGTATCAGCGGCGCCCATCCGGGATCTGGGCCGGTTGGTCCGCAAAGTGCGCGAATGTTGGGAGTCTCTGGGAGCCGCCCCGCTGCAACACCGGGAGCCGCGGGATCTCAGTGCGCGGTGCGGGGTGGTGGTTGCGGCCCCGATTAGGGCAGGTGAGGTAATCCGCGAGGAGCACCTGAGATTTGCGTGGCCTGCGCTGGGAGTTCCGGTGGACCGTTGGGATGAGGTGGTGGGGAGACCGGTGGCGCGAAGCCTGGAGCCGGGGCAGCCATTGAAATGGAGCGATGTCAGCCTCTGATGGAGTCCGGTTGGCGGAATGCGGTTGGCCCGGGGGGGACGTGCCCGGGGAGCAGGCGTTCGGCTTCATGCCGCCAAGTCCAGTCCGGCGATGGCTTGAGGAGGGGTTGCAGGAGCGGCTCGGGCCTCTCAGCGAGGTGGACGCTCTGGTGGATGGGCCGGGTGTTGCTGGCCGATACCGGGTTTCTGCCGGAGGCCAGATTTGGTTCGTCAGGGTGAGCGAGCTCTGGGGGCAGCCAGACATCGAGACAGAGCTACTTGGGTTTTTAAAGGCGTTGGACGTTCCGGTGAACGCGCCGTTGGCGGCAGGCCTCCGCCTGCGTGCCGGTGAAACGGAGTTCCGGGTGGACATCCGCCCCTTTCTTGAGGGAGCCAGGGCGTTCAACGGGGGGCTGGAAGACCTTGTCGCGCTCGGACGGAGTCTTGGGCTTTGCCATCGAGCACTGCGGGATTTTCCGGGCCGTGCCCGGATCGCGGAACTCGCCGCAATCCGGTACGCGGGTTTCGCTCGTTGGGCGGGATGGGTGGGGGAGATGGCTGGAAGCGGGAAATGGCAGGCTTTCCGTGAGCTCGAGGGCTGGGCGGAGGAACAAAAGGAATGGCTGCTGGAACTTTCTACCGGGTTTAGCCCGCGGTTCGGGGAGGTGGCTGGAGCTCAATGCGTGCATGGGGAGATCCACCGTGCGAATGTGCTGTATGCGGGTGGGCGGGCCGTGCTCTTGGATTTTGAGGAGTCGGTGCACAATCATGCGGTTCCGGATTGGGATCTGGCCTACTTGGTACAGCGGTTCTGCCTGTACGACGTGCCAGCGAGGGAGGTGCTTCGCGAGCGTCTGGCTGCTGTGGAGGCGGGGTACGGCTGCCGCTTGCCAGATTTGAGGCCGATGATGCGGCAGCTGGCATGGATGGCCGCAGTGATCCTCGTGGAGCTTTGTGTTCAGGAACGCCAAGTCAAGCCGGCTGCGGAATACGCGAAGTTTGTGAAGCTGGAGCGGCAGGCGCGCGATCTGGAATGGTGAATCTTATGAATGAAGAAAAGGAACGCCGGCTGGAACTGGAGCTGGGAGGCCGAAGGTTGGGGGATGGGCATCCTGTGTTCGTGATTGCAGAGGTTGGGGTGAATCACAATGGGAGCCCCGAGCTCGCCCGGCGGTTGGTCCGCGCTGCGGCTGCTGCAGGCGCAGACGCGGTGAAGTTCCAGACGTTTTCGGCTGAGCGTCTGGCCAGCCGGGCTGCGCGGAAAGCGGCGTACCAAGAGCAGACTACAGGCGCGGAAGGCTCCCAGCTGGAGCTGTTAAAAGGCTTGGAGTTGAGTGAGGCGGCCCACCGCGATTTGAAAAAGGAGGCGGAGGATTGCGGTCTGCTGTTCCTTTCGACCCCATTTGACGAGGCAGCGGCGGATTTTTTGTTGGGGCTCGGGGTGCCCGGCTGGAAGGTGAGTTCGGGGGATGTCACCAACCTGCCGTTTCTGGAGCAGCTGGGGCGGACTGGGCTGCCGGTGATTCTGTCGACGGGGATGTCGTATCTTGAGGAGGTGAAGGAGGCGGCTGCTGCAGTGGCCGGGTCTGTCGTGCGGGGAGGGGTGGCTTTGTTGCACTGTGTCAGTGCCTATCCTGCGGGCGCGGCGGATTTGAATCTGAGTGCGATGGGTGCGTTGCGGCGTCTGGAGATTGGTCCCGTAGGTTTCTCAGATCACACGCTGGGCGTGCATCTTGCGCTGGGTGCGGTTGCGCTGGGTGCATCGATTCTGGAGAAGCACCTCACACTGGACTGTGGAATGGAGGGGCCAGACCACCGGGCCTCCCTTGAGCCGGAGGCTTTCGGGCGCTACGTGAGCGGGGTCCGTGAGATGGAACTTGCGCTTGGGGATGGGGTGAAGGAACCCCGCGGGGAGGAGGTCCGGAACCGAGAGGTGGGCCGCAAGAGCCTGCACTGGGCGCGTAGTCTTTCGCCCGGCGGACGGGTTTTGGGAGGGGATGTGGTGGCGCTGAGGCCGGCTACGGGGCTGGATCCGGGCTGTCGGGAGTGGGTGGTTGGCGGGCGGACGGCGCGTGCGGTGGTGGCCGGAGAACCGGTGCTGGAGGGGGATGTGGAGCGATGATTGTAGCGATTCACCAGCCACAGTACCTGCCGTGGATTCCGTATGTGGACAAGGCGGACCAGGCGGATGTGTTTGTGTATCTGGACACGGTCCAGTTTGCGCGGCGCGGCGTTCAACAAAGGAACCAAATCAAGTCCTGCCACGGTCCACAATGGCTCTCAGTCCCGGTGAATGCGGGCCGCGAAACGGCCATAAAGGACGTCTTGATTGCTGAGAATCCATGGCTCAAATCCCACATTCGAAGCTTGAGCATGAACTATGCGCGATCCGCTCACGCAGAAGAAGTTGAAGAACTGGCGGAAATCCTGACTGTGCCTCGGACCCACCTTGTGGATTTGAACATAGCGGTGACGGAGTGGATATTTGAGAAGCTCGGGGTAAAGGCTAGGCGTGTTAGGGCGTCGGAACTTGGCGTTGAGGGGACAAAACAAAACCTGATGATCTCCATCACCAAGGCGGTGGGAGGCCGGGTGTATCTTTCCGGCCGTGGTGCATCCGTATACCAGGCGGCGACGGATTTTTTGGAGCACGATTTAGAACTGAAGTATCAGACGTATTGCAACGTCCCGTATCCCCAGTGTTTTCCTGAGACGGGCTTCTGCCCCGATTTGTCCGCCGTCGACTTGATTTTCAACACCGGGCGGAGGGGCCGCGAGATTCTGCAGGCAGGACGAGACGAGGCGGAACCCGAAGGAGTCGGTTGAGTGGGGATCCAAGCTTTGACCAAAATGCTGGCGAACATCTGGTGGCCAGAGTAGTTTCTGATTTGCTGGCAGCGTAGAAGTTCTGGCTGGTCGAGACGAAAACCAAAAACAAATGAAAAACGATTTTTCGGCTGCGCGTATGGGCTTGGATGAGGTCAGGGATTACTGGGAGAGGAGAGCTAGTTCAAACCCAGACGACCTCTGCAAGATTGAGAGCGGAATGCGGGGGCAGAGGATGCGATTCGAAAATTTTCTTCAGAACCATCCTTTGGAAGGTGCAAAAATTTTGGATTTGGGATGTGGGGTTGGGGATTTTTACGCGCATCTACGGAAGAAAAATATTTCCTGTGACTATTTGGGCGTCGATCTTGCCGAAGCGATGGTTGAACGCGCTAAGGAGCGTTTTCCTGATGGAAGATTCGCCGTGGGTAACGTGCTGGATTGGACGGACGCCCCGAGATTTGACTATACAGTCGCTTTTGCCATTCACAATGTGCGGATGGAAGGTGGAGCAGAATTACTCCGGGACGTTACTAAGAGGCAATTTGAGCTCTGTGATCGGGGTGCACATCTGAGTTTGCTAACAGACAGGTTCACTGGGTTCGACTCCCACATTCAGCCGTGGAGGGCTGAGGAAGTCCTGTCTATGGCGTTGGAAATCACGCCATACGTGGTTTTGAGGCACGACTATCTTCCGAATGATTTCAGCGTTACGCTGTATCGGGAGCCCGTTATCGACCGACGAGGTGATCTTCTGGCCGACCTTTAGTAGACTTTTAGTGAGTGTTAAGCGCTTAACGGATTTTGCAGCAAGACTTTCCGGAAACTAGATTAAAATCAATTTATGAGTGAAGGCTTTGACCAAGAATGGGTGGCTGTTTACGAAAAAAAGGCGTCGCCCATGAAATACCCTTATGAAGTGGTCGTCCGCGTGTTGATGGGTGAGAAGGCGCGGAAGAAAGGCAAGGTGCTTCGGGTCTTGGAGGTGGGTTGTGGGATGGGAAACAACCTCTGGTTCGCGGCGCGTGAGGGATTCGACGTTTCAGGGTTTGACGCTGTTCCTAGTGCGATCGAGTACGCGGTAGAAAGATTTGCTGCGGAAGGCTTGGCGGGAGACTTTCGGGTGGGCTTGTTTGGAGATCTCCCGTATCGGGATGAGGAGTTTGATATCGTTTTGGACTGCGGAGGATTGACGTGTACCGGCCGGAGCGTGGCGGAGCGTACGATTGGTGAGATACGAAGGTGTTTGAAGCCCGATGGGGTGTTCCTTTTCACACCATTTGATGTTTCAGACACCAGCTACGAAAGCAGCGAATCTGGTCCAGATGGTACGCGGGTGAACATAACCGGCGGCACGGTGCGGGGAGTCGGTGGCATCGCTTTTTACTCTGAAACCGATGTTCAAACAGTTTTCTCAACTGGGTGGAGCTGGCAGATGTTTGAGCGCTATGCACGGACAGATTTCCTCAACTTTGGGGGAGGCACTCGGGCCCTTTGGCATGTGGTGGTTCGAAAAGCGGCGCAAGCGTAGATGGAACACCGGCACATCTGGTTTTTTAGCACGGCGCGTTCGGACTACGACCTGATGGCGCCGGTCATCCTGGCCCTTAGGGCGCGGCGGCGTACGGAGGTCGGGGTGGTGGCCTCCGGGGCACAGCTTTCTCCATTCCACGGCATGGGGGTCCGGCAGATCGAAGAAGACGGCGTGGAAATTGTGGCAAGGGTGGAATCTCTGCTCGCCTCCGAAACCTGGGCGGCTCGGGCGTTGTCATTTGCAGAACTGACCTCAGGGCTGACCCGGCTGTTCGACCAACGGCGTCCGGACCTGCTTTTTGTGGCCGGCGACCGCGAGGAGCATCTTTCGGCCGCGTTGGTGGCAAACTTTTTCCGGGTCCCCGTAGCCCATTTGCACGGTGGGGACCGATGTCTGGCCTCGGACATTGACGAGGTGATGCGGCCTGCGATTTCAAAGCTTGCACACCTGCATTTTCCAGCCACAGAAGGGCACAGGGAACGGTTGATTCGGCTGGGCGAAGATCCTGACCGCATCTGGGCTTGTGGAGCGCCAGGGTTGGACCGTTTAAGGACGACGCCGGATGTCGGGGATGAGGAGTTGAGTGCACGGCTGGGACTGCCTGTGACAGAGCCGTTTATTCTTTTGATCCAGCATCCTTCGCCGATGCTGCAGGAGGCCGGGAACGAGGAGGAACAGATGGAGGAGTTGATGGAGGGTCTTCTGGCGCTCAGAATGCCCCTCCTGTGCAGTTACCCAAATGCGGATCCCGGGAACGTGGGGATCCGCAAGGTTCTGGACCGGTACCGCAGGCAGATTCCAAGGGTCCAAGTGTATCACAACTTGCCGCGGGAACAGTTTGTTGGGGCGTATCGGCGGTGCGCGCTGGTGGCCGGGAACTCCTCCTCGTTGGTCATTGAGTCGGGTTTTTTGAAAAAGCCGGCCTTGCTGGTTGGTCCGAGACAGAACCTTAGGGAGTGCGGCGAGAACGTCATTCGGGTGGGGTTCAGCCGTGCAGAAATTGCGGGGGCCGGCCGATTTGCACTCGAGGATCCGGGGTTCCGGACCCGGGTTGCCGGGGGGGGCAGTCCTTACGGCGACGGGCATGCGGGTCCTCGGGTCGCGGAGATTTTGGACAGCGTGGAATTGCAACCGAGTTGGCTTCTGAAAACAATACCCTACTAGGCTGGAGGATTTCTTGATGAACGTTCTTATCATTTCGGTGCATCCGGACGACGAAACCCTCGGGTGCGGTGGGACGATTTTGCGGCATGTGGCAGAGGGTGATTCAGTAGACTGGTTGGTGGTCACTGCTGCACACGAGCCCCGGTGGGGGCGTGAGGTGATCGAGCAAAAAGCTGCTGAGGTGCGTGCTGTGGCAGCGGCATACGGGATGCGGCAGGTCACCAAGCTTGGATTCCGTACCACGGAACTGGATGTGCAGCCCCAAAACACCCTGATCGACGGGATTCGCAGTGCTGTGGAAGCCACCCGTCCGGAGGTGGTGTATCTGGTCCACGGCGGGGACATTCACACGGATCATTTCGCGGTGTTTACAGCGGCGATGTCGGTCCTGAAGCCGTTCTACATGAAAAAGCACGGGGTCCAGCGGGTTCTGTGTTACGAGACTCTTTCCTCGACCGAGGCTGCGCCTCCGCTGATGCACCGTGTTTTTGTTCCAAATGTATATCGGGAGATCACGGGGTATTTAGAGCGGAAGGTGGCCATCATGGGTTTGTATGCCAGCGAGGTTCATGAGGACCCGCTCCCGCGTGGATCCGCTGCCATCCGCGCTCTGGCGAGATACCGGGGCGCTACGATTGCGGTGGATGCTGCGGAGGCATTTGTGTTGGTCAGGGAGGTGACATGACGAGGATTGTCGGATTGGGTGCTGGCGGACATGGCCAGGTTGTCCGGGAAATAGTCCTAGCCCTCGGCGGCTACCATTTTGAAGGGTTTCTGGATCCGGATCCTGAGGCGGCTGGACGGACAGGATTTCCGGTTTTGGGTTCCGACAGCTTTCTGGAGGTCCTTTATGCGGGCGGGATCTGTACGGCCTTCAACGGGGTGGGCGGGTTTGGAGAGGGAACAGCGCACCGGCGGGTCTACGAAAAGGCCCGTGCGATGGGGATGGTTTTTCCGTGGCTGGCCCATCCGAGTGCAGTGGTGGCGCCCAGTGCACGGCTCGGGAGCGGGACCGTGGTGTGCGCGCAAGCGGTGGTAAACACTGCGGCGGAGGTGGGTGAGAATGTGATCATCAATACTTCGGCCTCGGTGGATCACCACTGCGTGGTCGGCGGGCACGTGCATCTGGCACCGGGGGTGCGTTTGGCTGGGGGGGTTCACATTGGGGAGGGGGCACAGTTGGGGATGGGAAGTCTAGTGCGGGAGGGGGTGCGGATCGGGGCCGGGGCGGTGGTGGGCGCGGGGGCGGTGGTTTTGGCGGATATACCGGAGGGTGGTTTTGCTGTGGGTGTTCCTGCGGAGCTAAAGGAGCGGGTCGTATGATGCACGGGGATATTGCGGGGTTGATGGTTGCTCCGACCGCAGCGATCCGGGAGGCTGTGGAGCGGATCAACGTGGGCCGTGCTGGAATTGCTCTTGTGGTGGGGCCGGGCCGTGAGTTGGTTGGAACCTTGACCGACGGGGATATCCGACGGGCGGTGCTGGCAGGGATGGGTTTGGGAGAGCCTGTCAGCAGGATTTTAGACCGGAAAGGGGGCAGCCTCCCGGTGACGGCAGCGGAGGGGACGACGAGGGCGGCGCTGATCGAAAAAATGAGGGAGTGCGGTGTGCTCCAGCTGCCTATTGTGAACAGTCAGGGCGTGGTGGTGGATCTGGCGTTGGTGAAGGATTTTCTTTACGGGGACGCTTTGCCTTTGCAGGCGGTCGTCATGGCGGGAGGGTTTGGCAAGCGACTCATGCCGCTGACGGAAAGCACGCCTAAACCCATGCTGCCTGTGGGAGACAAGCCCCTGCTCGAACACATTGTGGGGCAGCTTCAGGCGTCTGGGATCCACCGGGTCAAGTTGACGACCCACTTCAATCCAGAGACCATCCGGGCGCACTTTGGGGATGGCCAAGAGTTTGGCTTGGATATTGGATACGTGAACGAGGAGGAGCCGCTGGGTACGGCAGGGGCGCTGGGACTGATCGAGGGAGGAGATGAAGAGCCGGTTCTTCTCATGAACGGCGACATTCTCACGCAAGTGGATTTCAGGGCCCTGCTGGCCTTTCACCGGGAGCATGAGGCGGAATTGACTGTTGGAGTCCGTCAGTACGACTTCCATGTACCCTATGGAGTGCTGCATTGCGAAGGGGAGCGAGTCCTTGGGATCCAGGAGAAGCCAAGATTCAATTTTCTCGTTAATGCTGGAATCTATCTGGTGGGACCGAGTGCACGGCGTCTCATCGAGCCCGGTCGGCGTTTTGACATGACGCAGTTGATTGAGGCAGTGGCCGAGCGTGGAGGCCGTGTGGTGGCGTTTCCAATCGTGGAATACTGGCTCGATATCGGGCAACTGGCGGATTATCAGAAGGCGCAGGAGGACATTCGAAAATGGAAGGACTGAAGGGAAAACGTGTGTTGGTGACTGGTGCCGGCGGCTTTATCGGGAGCCACCTTGCAGAGCAACTGGTTGAGGTGGGTGCGCGGGTGCGTGGGATGGTGCGGTACAACGCCCTTGGGCGGCGGGGTTGGCTCGAGGAATCACAGTTTGCCGGGGAAATGGAGGTCTGCGCTGGGGATTTGTGTGACCGGGACAGTGTCCGGGCCGCGGTCAAGGGGATGGAGGTGGTGTTCCACCTCGGGGCGCTCATCGCGATTCCCTACTCCTACGAGGCGCCGGCCTCGTATGTGCGGGTGAATGTGGAAGGTACGCTGAACGTGCTCCAGGCATCCCGAGAGGAGGGCGTGGGTCGGATGGTCCATACTTCCACCAGCGAGGTGTACGGGACTGCCCGGTATGTCCCGATTGATGAGCAGCATCCGCTCCAAGGGCAGAGCCCGTATTCGGCCAGCAAGATCGGTGCCGACAAAATGGCTGAGGCGTACCACCTTTCCTTTGGGCTGCCCGTGGTGACCGTGCGTCCTTTTAACACGTTTGGCCCGCGCCAATCCATGCGTGCCGTGATACCTACCATCATCGCCCAGTGTCTCGCCGGCGGGCCGGTTCGCCTGGGGAGCTTGGACCCGACCCGCGACCTCAACTACGTCGAAAACACGGTGCAGGGATTCCTCCGGGCAGCGGTGGCGCCTGGGATCTGTGGCCGCGTGCTAAATTTCGGGAGCGGACGGGAAATACGCATTGGTGATCTGGCCACCTTGATTGGAAGGATCGCGGGCCGCGATGTGCTTGTGGAAGCGGATCCGGACCGTGTCCGGCCGGCTGGCAGCGAGGTGGAGCGGCTGCTGGCGGAGAGCAAACTCGCTCGTGAACTGACGGGATGGGAACCCAGCATCGGTCTGGAGGAAGGCTTGAAGCGCACTGTCGAGTGGGTGGGAAAAAATCTTGGCCGTTACCGGGTCAAAGAATATGTCGTTTGAACCGGGCGCACTTCCGGCTGGGGGCATGATTCCGTTGTGTGTTCCTGAGATTCGGGGGCGCGAGTGGGAGTACGTCAAAGACTGCCTGGACACGGGCTGGGTTTCTTCCGTGGGGAGCTATGTGGAGCGGTTTGAGGCCGGGGTCGCTGCGCGGGCGGGGCAGGGGCACGGTGTGGCGGTTGTCAACGGAACTGCCGCGCTGCACATGGCCCTTAAGCTCGCAGGTGTGGGTCCCGGGGACGAGGTTGTGATGCCCAGCCTAACGTTCATTGCACCCGCAAATGCTGTGCATTACCTCGGGGCACACCCGGTTTTTGCGGATGCAGAACCGGATTACTGGCAAATGGACGTGGAACAGGTGCGGGGTTTTCTGGCGGAGGAGTGCGAAGTGGGAAACGGGGTTTTGCGGAATCGGTCCACGGGGAGGCGGGTTGCGGCATTACTACCGGTTCATATTTTAGGGCATCCGGTGGAGATGGGTGCGTTGATGGAGTTGTCGGAGCGTTTCGGCCTGCCTGTGGTTGAGGATGCCACCGAGAGCCTTGGTGGCACGTGGAGGGGAAGACCTCTGGGTGGCATTGGTCATTTCGGATGCTTCAGTTTTAACGGGAACAAGATCCTGACCACGGGTGGCGGGGGGGTTTTGGTAGCGCGTGACAAACAGGCCGCCATCAGGGCACGGTATTTCACCACGCAGGCCAAGGACGATCCAGTCGAGTATCGGCACGAGGAGGTAGGGTACAATTACCGGCTCACCAACCTGCAGGCCGCCATGGGGTGCGGACAGTTGGAGAACTTGGAAGCCTATGTAGAGGCCAAGAGGCGGATTGCCCAACGGTATGCCGCTGCTTTTGAGGGCAGGCCGGGACTCTGTTTTATGCGGGAGGCCAGCTGGGCGCACTCCGCGTTCTGGATGTCCACGGTGCGCGTGGACCCGGATTTCGGTGGAGGAAGCCGGAACCTGATGCATCAGCTCGGGATGCGCGGGATACAAAGCCGTCCCCTTTGGCAGCCCCTGCATTTAAGTGGTGCCCATCGTGGGGCGCAGCATTTGGGCTGCTCGGTGGCAGAGCGCCTCTGGAAGGAGGCGCTTTCCCTCCCGTGCTCCGTGGGACTTTCTTCAGAGGATCAAGAACGGGTGATCGAAGCGATATTGGGGGGCAATTCATGAAGTTTGCTCAGCAGGCCAAGGCGTTCAGGAGATTCAGCCGGGGGTTTTTGGTTGAAAAGCTCCCCGAGGCTCCCCAGGACAGGAAGGTTCTGGTCCTTGTTCTGCCGTGGATGGAGACTGCCGTGCCTTGGTTCGCCATGGCCATGGCCATGTTTTACCGGAGTCAGGGAAGGCGCGTCACACTCCTGCTGGACGACCTTCCGGCGCCCAACCCTGCGGAAAAGCCAGATCAGATTCCCTTGATCGCAAAGGCTGCAGAGGAACTCCGAGGTCCCTTGGAGGTTACTCTGCTTTCCGCCCTGAATGAGTCCGATGGGCCGAGAGAGGGGGTGAAAGGGATGGATGGCCTGTGCGTTCTTAACCAAGCGTATCTGGACAGAACCGGGGTGTCTGATCAGACCGGGCGGGATGCGTTCCGCAAGGGGCTGGAGGATCGCGCACCGCGTCTCCGCACACTGCTGGCTGCCCGTAAATGGGAGCACGTTTTATTGCCGGGCGGCATCTACAGCACCAGCGGACTGACCAGAGTCTTGGGCGAACACAGCGGAATCAGAACTGCATGTTATGATTCCGGAGTTGGTGCCCTGACGTTGGCGACCGATTCGATTGCCGGGCACTGCATGGATTTGGCGAAAATTTTCGCGCCTGAGCACGAGTCTTACGTCCGCAGGTATTGGGCAGACGCGCTGAGGTTGGGGCGTGAAGAGTTTAATTTAAGGAAGGCAGCGCGGGATCTTTGGAGCTACCAAGTTTCGGCATACCGCAGTTGGGATGGGGAACCGTTTGACATCGTACTGCCGATGAACGTTTTTGATGACTCTGCGGCCCTGGGGCGGAATCGTTATTTCAAGGATGCGAGGGAGTGGATTCTTGAGACCGTCGATTTTGTAATGAATCAGACACAGGCCTCTATCGTTGTCCGTGAGCATCCGGGAGCAAGACGGCTCGCCCGGCCTGATCATTTTGGGAAAATTTTGCAGGAGCGTTTTGGTGGCCAGTCCAGATTTCGGTTTGTGGGATGCCGGGAAGAGGTGAACACTTACGCGTTGATCGAGGGGGCAAAACTGGTGCTCCCGCACAGTTCGACGGTTGGTGTTGAGGCTGCGTTGATGGGAAAACAGGTGTTGCTGGACACCGGCGTTTACTATGCAGGCCTTGGTTTTGTGGAGCGCGGCGATTCCAAGGAAGATTACTTTCTAAAGTTGAAGCGTCTGTTGGAAGAAGGGCGGGCTTTGGAAGAGGAGAAAAGGGAGCGGGCGTGGGTGTGTTATTTCTACGGGCAAGTCTGTAACTTTGTGATTGGGCAGTTCACTCCCCAGCCAGAGGATTTTAGGGTGTGGGTGTCTAGGAAGTGGCGCGAGGTAATGGAATCGCCAGACGCGCAGACCAGTTTGGCCGTTCTTGGCGATGCAAGCCCGTCCTGGCGAATTCAGAGCGAGGAAGTCTTTAAAAACGGAAGGGTGACGCCTTCTCCCGAAAAAAAAGGGTGGTGGGAGCGACTTTGGGGACAGTGAAAAATTCCGCCAGCCACCATGCCAGTCAATCGCGAACATGCATTTGGAGAGGGGCCGGCCTATCCTGCCCCAGCTGAAATCCGCAGATGGATTTGGGCCTCTGGATTCTTGGGAAACAACCTGCGCAGGGCGGCACAAATCTGGAGATGTTTCCAAAATGGAGCTATACTAGAGTCTGACTGTTTGTTGGGGTTGAATGCTTGGTGCCACAACCGCTCCGGCGATCCTGCCCGTATATTTATGGGGTCCGGCGCAGTATGCCGCGGCCTGTTGCGGGTGGAGAATTTCGGAGCAGGAACAATCCGGATCGGTCAAGGTAGCTACGTGGGGGACGACTGTCTGCTGAGTGCGGCCAGTGGGATTGAGATTGGCAAAGGTGTTCTCCTTGCCCATGGGGTCCAAGTTTTCGACAACGATAGCCACCCGGTCGATCCAGACGCCCGGCGCCGCGATTATGAGGCGCTGCGGACGGGTGGTCCGCGGGAGCCAATTTCGGCAGCGACTATCCAGATTGCTGACCATGCATGGGTAGGCTTCGGAGCGGTGCTGCTAAAGGGCATCACCGTGGGTGCTGGGGCGGTGGTTGCTGCAGGAAGCGTGGTGGTTCACGATGTGCCCGCCGCCACAGTCGTGGCTGGCAATCCGGCCCGGGTTGTGAAAACGATTTGAGGATGGCGCTCCTAAAAAACCTAGCCAGTGCGATTTCAAGTTTTCAGTCCTTAAGCCGGATGGAGCGTGCCGTTGCGGAACTGCGGGAGGCCGTGGGTCGGCTGGAGGCGCGGCAGGTGGCGGCGCTTCAGGTGCCGAGTTTGGCCGCAAACGAATTCCGAGTGTGGTCGCAGTGGGGGGAGGACGGCATCCTGCAGCATCTGATCCGGCAGGTGACGGTCCCGAACCGGATCTTTATCGAGTTCGGGGTCGAGACCTACGTGGAGGCGAATACACGGTTTCTGCTCACCCAATGCGGCTGGGGCGGCTTGGTTCTGGACGGGAGCGAGGAAAACATCGCCGCGGTGAAACGGGACGACATTTACTGGAGGCACAACCTCAAGGCGGCCTGCGCGTTCATCACGCGTGAGAACATCGACGGGCTCCTTGCTGCCAACGGCATCTCGGGGCCTATCGGGTTGTTGTCGATCGATATTGATGGGAACGATTACTGGGTCTGGGAAGCCATCCGATCGGTCGACCCGGCTTTGGTTGTGGTGGAATACAACTCACGGTTTGGCCCGGACCGGGCCGTCACGGTTCCATACGACCCTGCGTTTCAGCGCTCCAAGGCGCATTACTCCACCTCCTACTACGGAGCTTCTCTGGCGGCGCTGGTCGCACTCGGCCGCCGGAAAGGGTACGCATTTGTGGGGTCGAACTCCGCGGGGAACAACGCGTTTTTCGTCCAGCGGAGCCGGTTGCCAGCCTCCGTCCCTGAGTTGACCGTGGCGGAAGGGTACGTCCGCCGCGCGTTCCGGGAGATGCGGGATCCGTCAGGGGCGTTGGTGTTTCCCACGGCGGAACAGGAGGAGGCGCTCGTCCAGAGTCTTCCGCTGGTGGAGGTCCCGGAATGAGAACGGTTTTCGTTACTGGGGTGGCAGGGTTTTTGGGTCGCCATGCGGCAGCCCGGTTCTCGCGGGACGGCTGGAGGGTGGTGGGTATTGACACTGTGGCTCCGGAGAATGCCCCGCAGGAATGGTGCGGGCGGTATGTCCGGCTGGGGCTCCCTGAGGCAGGGTTTGATGCGGTTTTACGGGAGGAAAAGCCCCAGGCGCTCGTTCACTGTGCCGGACGCGCGTCCGTTCCGATGTCGATGCAGGATCCAGGCGGTGATTTTTCCGCCAACGCCGTGCTGACCTTTGAGATCCTGGAG
Organism: uncultured Spartobacteria bacterium; assembly: GCA_903901425.1. Taxonomy (GTDB): domain Bacteria; phylum Verrucomicrobiota; class Verrucomicrobiia; order Chthoniobacterales; family Chthoniobacteraceae; genus CAIURC01. The sequence goes on from CAIURC010000078.1 coordinate 29,857, forward strand.
GCGCTCCGGCGGGAGGCCCCGGGTTGCCGGATGATCTACCTCTCGAGTGCCGCGGTTTACGGCAATCCCGTCCGCCTGCCCGTGAGTGAGGAGGACGCGGTGGTGCCGCTCTCGCCGTATGGATTCCACAAGCGGATGGGGGAACTGCTCTGCGAGGAGTACAGCCTGATTTATGGGATTCCATCGACGGTGGTCCGGATATTTTCAGCGTACGGTCCCGGGTTGAGACGGCAGGTGGTGTGGGACATTTTCCGTCGGCTTCTGGCCGGGGAACGGCTCCGGTTGCACGGGAAGGGCGGAGAGAGCCGCGATTTCATCCATGCGGCCGATGTTGTGCGGGCGCTGGCGCTTTTTGCGGGGTCAGGGACGGAGGGCTGCACGGTTTACAATTTGGGGTCTGGCCAGGAGACGGCGATTGGAGATCTGGCGCGGATTGCGGCGCGGGTGATGGGCAGGGAGGGGGCAGTGGAGTTTGACGGGGTGGCGACGCCGGGTCAGCCTGTGAACTGGCGTGCGGAGATGAGCCGTGCCCGTGCGTTGGGGTTTGAGGCCCGGATCTCGATTGAAGACGGGGTCAGGACGCTTTCGGCCTGGGTTCAGGCAGAACAGGGGGTGGCGTGATGTCGGGACCTGTGGTGGGGCTGGTATCGCAGGGGGGCGCCCGCTGGGTGGGCGGAGCGGAGTATATCGGGAATCTGGCGCGTGCGGTGGTTGCTGCGGGTGGGAGCCAGCCGCGGTTGTTCAGTCTGGCGACCGTGGCGGATCAGTGGCGAGAGGTGCCCGCCGAGGTGGTGCCTGTCCGGCGTTGGGTGATCCCATATGGCGACCGGATGGGGTTGAACCGGCGTCATTTGCGGGAGGCGCTCCGGCGTGCCCCTGTGGATTTCCTGTTTCCATTCACGTATGGCAACGGAAACATCGGGATGAATTTCCCGGTCCAGCCAGTTCTGGGAAACACCCGGTGGGCAGGCTGGATCCCAGATTTTCAGCACCGCTATTTGCCCCATTTTTTTGGGAGGAAAGATCTCGAAATTCGGGAGGAGGGAATCCGGCGGCTGCTTGGGGAGGCGCCGGTAATGGTTATGAGCAGCGCGAGTGCTGCGGAGGATTTGAAGCGGTTCCATCCGGAGTATGGCGGGCGTGTTGAGGTTCTGCGGTTTGCCACTGCGCCCCGCGCGGAATGGTACGAGGCTGCCAACTCACTTCCAGAGTTGCCCGACCGGTACTTTGCGGTGTGCAACCAGTTTTGGGTCCACAAGAATCACCTGACGGTTTTCAGGGCTTTGGGGCTACTGGCAAGGCGCGGAGTGCGGCCGGTTCTGGTTTGCACGGGTGCGATGGATGACAACCGGGATCCTGCGTATCCGGCTAAGCTCCGTGAGGCGCTGGAGGTGGGCAAGGTGCAGGAGCAGGTCCGGTTTTTGGGACTTATTTCCCGACGGAATCAGGTGGAGGTGCTTAGGCGCTCGGTTGCGGTGGTCCAGCCGAGTCTGTTTGAAGGCTGGAGCACGGTGGTCGAGGACGCGCGGGTCTTGGGAAAAAGGATTCTGCTATCCGACATCGCGGTCCACAGGGAGCAGGCACCGCCAGGGGCCGAGTATTTTGAGCCGGAAAACGCGGAGGCGCTGGCGGCGTTGATGGAGGCCGCATGGAACCAATGGCCAGCCGGTCAGGATCTGGTTGCCGAAGGCGAGGCGCGGCGCCTCGGTGAGGCGCGTCTGGCGGAAGTGGGCCGCAGGCTTCTGGAGATTGCCGGCGGCAGCCGCGCGTGACCGCATGCCTTCCCCGTTGTTCACGCTGGTCACTCCCACCTTCAACCGGGCGGGCTTTCTTGGAAAAGCCATGGAAAGCGTCCGGCTCCAGGCCCGGGCGGACGTGGAACACTGGGTGGTGGACGGCGGTTCCACCGATGAAACCGCGGCGGTGGTGGCCCGGTTCCCCGGGACCTGGTTCCTGAGCGAACCCGACCGCGGGATTTATGATGCGCTCAACAAAGGGCTCGCCCGTGCCACCGGCGACATCGTGGGACTTCTGAACAGCGACGACCTTTACCCGCCCGGCACCCTCGACGCTGTTGCTGCTGCATTCGAGGATCCCGCGGTGGATCTGGTCAGCGGCGGCACCGAGATTTTCCGGGTGTCGGCGGGGGGCGAGGAGCGGGTTCTGGTGCAGGACGCCGCCGCGAAAATCGCGCTGATACCGGAGAACGTGCTGTTGGGAATCCCGGCGATCAACGCCCGGTTTTTCCGGCGCCGTTTCCTCGAGCAGCACCTCCCGTTCGATCTGGGTTACCGGATTGCCTCAGACCGGGAATTCCTGTTCCGGATGGCGCTGGCCGGGGCGCGGGAGGTGGTTTTGGACCGGGTATTGTACCGGTACTGCGAGCACGCGGGTTCACTCACCATCCGGGACCGTGTGCCGCTGCGGGAGGGGGCTGGTTGGGAGCATCTGGCGATTGCGGAGAAGCACCGGGACACTGTGCCGCCGGACGCCAGAGATGTGGTCCGGCGGTTTCATGCACGGGAGAGCGCGACTTTGGCGCTCGGGCTTCTGGCCGGAGGCGAGTACGGCGCGGCGCTGGAGATGGCCCGGCGCGGTTGGGGAGCGAACACGAGTTGGCCGCTGACGGTGCTCCGGGTCGGGGCCGCTGCGGTCTGGAAGCGTCTTTAGACTCCCCGGGGGCGGCCCGGGGCGTGCGCAGAGCCGGCTTTAGAAACCCACGGCAGCCCGGCGGCCGACCTTGGATACGTCGCGGAGGTCCTCCCAGATCTCGAGGCCCCGGCTGATGTCGTTGAGCGTCATGTGGATCTGGTAAGACTTCTGGGTGGTGCGTCCGAGGGAGGCGTGGTCCTCGATCAGTTCGAGGGTCAGCGAATACTGGGGAAGCGGTCCCGAGGAATGGTGGGATTCCCGTTCGCTGCTGCCGGTGAATTCGCGGAGTTCGTTCCGGGCGGACACTTGGGCGTTTTCGCGGGCCACGGCGGAGCGGCGTCCGGAGACGAAGGCGTCATTCTGGACGTAGCAATAGGCGACGCCGGATTTGTTGAGGGTGACCTTGACCCGGTTGAACATGAGGTTGGGGTCGAAGTCGTATAGGGCGGTGTTGTTCCGGAAGGTGGAGATGGCGATGATGGAACGGCCGTCGCTCCCTTTTTTCCTGAGGATGTTTGCAGACAGCAGGGATTCAGCCATTTCCGCGGACACCTCGGCGACGTCCTTGGGATCGAGTCCGAGAGTGGACCGGAGTTGGGACGTGGTGACGCGCCGGGCTTCATAGGTGCCGCAGCCGGTGAAAAACAGAGTCGCTGCGAGGGCGAGAGCAGTGAAAGCGGAGGTTTTCATTTTTGGGGTCCGAGCCGGAGGATAACGCCGGCGGGGTGGGAGACAGTAGAGACAGTACGGAGGACGGTCTGGTCAAGTCCTTCGATCCGGCCCATGCGCGGGACGCGGGCAGCTGGGGTAAAGGAGGCGCTGCCGTCGCCGGCGAACCATTCCCAGCTGTAGGCGAAGTCGCGTGGGGAGGAGGAGGGGTTACGGACAATGACCTGGACCTCGACGAAGCCCTGGTCGTTCTTGCGTGCGATGGCCTCAGCCGGGTCCGAGACACGGACAGGGCAGCCGGGGAGTTGTGTGACCTGGAGTTGTGCGGGGACGCCAGCGAGGGGTTGGCGGGAGGTTTTGATGGAGGCGCAGCTTGCGAGCATCAGGCCCGCGCCGAGGAGACAGAGACGTTGGAAAATGTGGGTCATGGAACAACCAAAATCAAAGGCCGATGGAAACCGAGGAAACGCTGCCGTTCACGACGCGCGCAACCACCAGCCGGGTTTTTCCTTCGTTGGCGAGGGCGATCTTGGTGCCGTTGACAAACAGATGGCCGCTTGCGGGGGTCTTGACGCAGGCGTACCGCACAGTTTTTGGCAGGGAGGCGCAGATCCGGCGGTCTGCTTGGGCCGAGGCGACGTTATAAATCCCGGTCGCGATCGCGGCGATTCGTGCGACATTGGGGTCCTGCTGCTGTGCCGCCTCCTGTGCCGCATAGGAAAGCACGGCCTTGAGTGTGGAGGCCGCCACGGTGCGCGCCACGGTCCCGGGCAGTTTCCGCCGGTACTCGGCGGCTACGATCCGGTCGAACTCGCACACGGTGCTGGCGGAGACGCTTTCCTCGCCCACCCGGAGCACGGCTTCCGCGGGGTGCGGATGGATTTCAAGAGACGGGAACGCAGCCGAGAAAAGCACGACCTTCCCGTTGAGCACGATCGGCACATCGATCCGGAACTGGTCGAGGGAGGGAGCCACGCCCTCCTCAAGGATCACGTGGGTCATGCCTTCTGGGGAACCGGCGGCTGCCCTTTTTACATGCTCGTTGCGCGGGTAGCAGGAGAGTACGTGCCCGAAGCTTTCACGGCTCCGGCCGGTGTCCGGCTGGGGGCCGGAACCGAGGAGGATCCCGGCGAGCAGTTCGGAGTAAGGAACGGAGAAGTTGGCGTAGGGCTGGAAGCGTGCGGCAGTGGTTTCGAGCGTCTTCTGGGCGCCTTCTACCGCGCCGGGTTTCAACTGGACCCGGACTCGCGGGTTGGCCTCCACAGCCTGTTCGAGGCTCTGGCGTTCGCGTTCGATCTGGGCTTGGAACTTCCCGAAATTGTCGGCCTGCCGGTTTTTGGCGAGCTTGATTGCGGACCGCGCCTTGTCGAGTTCGCCATTGGCGGCGAAGCTGAGGGCCAGCAGGGAGGCGCCCATGACCCGCTCGGAGGGGCTGGTGTTGTACGCCATGCTGTTCAGGTTTGTCAGCATCGCGCCCGCCTCGCGTCCGAGTTGGACCACGGGCCGCTGGTCCCGGTAGGTCAGGGCTTGGTCCGCCGCGCGGAGCGCCTCTGCGGCCTCGGCTTTCTGGCCTGCTGTCAGGGCCATGGCGCCGTGTTCCAGCCGGAACACGGGTGCGTCCCCGCTGCTGTCCTTCTGTTTTTTTGCCTCGCCGCGGAGGGTGGAAAGCGCCGAGCGGAATTCGCCGGACCGGTACTGTTTTTGGGCCTTCAGCAGGGTGCCGTTTGTGCCGCAGCCGACCAGAAAAAGGGCCGGAAGAAGCGCAATCGCGCGCACACTCTTGAGGAGGGATTCAGGCGGGCGTCGTTTCATGGTTTGAAAGGGTTCAGATCGGTTTATTTCCGGCGCCGGCTTCCGGCTTCCGGCCCTGCAGGTTCCATGCCGGTTTCGGGGAGCCGCGTGACGGTGTAGGTTTTCTTGATCTCGGTTGTGGCCAGATCCCCGTCCTCCACAGAAACCAGTTCAAGGATGGAGGTTTCTTCTTTCACGGATTTGACCACTGCCTTGCCCACGGGAAAGGCCGCGTCGGTGCCGGCGCCGCCTTCGGCAAACTCGGAGAGCTCAACCCATTGCCCTTCCTTCATCCCGGCCATCCGGCCGCGGTCCACGATGAATTGCCTGCCCCGCACCGAGAGAATCTTGGGCGGGCAATAGAGGTCGAGGACGCGGACCCCGAGTTTTTTGACAACGCCGTCGGCGAGTTTCCGGACTGTGCCGGAATCGAAGTCGGGCAGGCCGAGCCGGGCTGAGGAGACGATGCCGGAACCGGCATGCTCGAAGTCTTCTTTGAGGACCCTGCGTGTGCCCCCGTTGCGTTCCGTGACCTCCAGCGAAACCGTGATTCGGAGCCGCCATTTGGCTGCCGCGCCGCCAGCATTTTTGAGGGAACTGTAGTCCGCCACGAAATCCTCGATTTTTCCAAAAGCCAGGAGGTCGGCGGAAGCGACGGAAAGATCGAGGGACTGGGCGTTGCCGAGTTCCTCGCTGACTTTCCATTCCTTGACCAGACGGTCCAGGGACTCGTCACGGACGGCGAGCCGCAGCATTTTGCTTGAGGACAGCTCCTGACTCAGGGTGGAGAGGACCGCGCCGCGCAGCCGCGACTCTACGTCTTGGACGCCGGCATGGAAACGCTTGGCGACCTCAGGGGTGACCAGCCCGGGAGCCAGGTCGAGTTTTTCGACCACCATCACCTTGGGGGCTGCTGGATCCTGGGCCCGGCTCAAACCGCCAGTGGCTGCCACTGCCGAGAAACAAAGTAGCTGGAGTGCGAATCGGAGTTTCATGGGAAAAGTTTGGGCACCGTGCCGGGATTATCGGGACAGAATCGGGAACGCGATTTTCAGGCGTTCGGAGAGGAAGAACGGGGCGGATTTGCGGAGCGCATCGAGCCAGAGTTTGCCGCCCTCGGCCTCGGCCTTGCGGACTGGAACGATGTTTTTGGCGGTGGCGGTATCGATCTGGAGCTGGCCATCGGCCTCCTTTTTGATGGCTTCAGTGACAGCGCCGGCGCGTTCAACGGCTGCCTGCCGGAACATGGAATTGTTCTTGGCGAGCTCGAAAAGGGCGAGTTGTTCGTTGAATTTGCGGCGGGTATCGTCGGTGGGGGCAAGCAGCGCCTCGTAGCGTTCCCCGCCTGCGACCTGGATCTGGGCCGTGTAATCCTTTGCGCCGTCCCGGTAGACCCTGAGCTTGTGGGTGCCGGGCGCGAGGCTGACCCGGCAGGGAGCGTTTCCCTTGAGCACGCCGTCCACCTCGACGGAGGCGCCTTCGGCAAACACGGGCACCTCGGTGACTTCGATGCCGCCGGCTTCCGGCGTTGCGCGGAGGACCGGCACGCGGATTCCCTCCAGAAGCGCATGCACTTCGACCTGCGCCAATCGGATCTGGACATCTGGAATCTCCCATGTGCGCGAGGCCTGCGCGAGATCACGGGCCAGAAGGCTGAAGGCCTTGTCCGTCAGGTCGGCCTCGTTGAAGCCGCGGACCTTGACCTCCCGTTCCTCGCTTTTCACCCGGACACCGTCCCCGGCGTTGAGCAGGGTGAGTGACGCCCGGGCGGAAAGGAGGTTGACCGCCTGGGAAGCCACGGTGGACGTCTTCCCGTTGAGATGGAGGACATCCACGAACAGCACCCGGCCGATCCCGCGGTTCACGGCTTCCTGGAGCACGGATTGGTTGTTGGAAAAATCCAGCAGACTTCCTTTGGCGGCTTCCCCGGACTGGGATTCCCGCGTGGTGGCGTTGAGATCGGCCAATGTTACCAGTCGCAGGGCCGGGTTTTGAGCGGCGGCAGCGAACTGTTCCCCGAGCTTCTGGAGGAGTTCGCTGGGAATGCCCTTGATTTGGGTTCGTGGAACGAGCAGGGCGAGGCCTTTGTTTCGTTCGGGTTCGGTTTTGACGGGGGACTCCTGCACCCCTTGGTACGCGATGGGGGCCGCCAGGGCCAGGTAGCCCTGCTCCAACTGGGCCTGCGCCAGCGGCGTGAGTCCCGACAGAACCGCCGAGAGGACGCAAAAACGCCGCTTCCACCCCGTTGCATTTCCGGGGGCTGTTTGCGGGGCGGTGGCGTGCACGGGCAGATCGGATCGTTTCATAAACAGACGGCTGTCCTGTAACAACGGCGCGCGGCGGGAACCAGAAAGATTTCGTGAATGCTGCGTTGAGGATTGGCGGGTGGCATTCTGCAGAACTCGCTCGTTTTGCTTCTGGATGCGCCTAGGGGCATGGCTCAACGGCGCTGCAGTTGCGGGTGGTCGGCTACGGGGAGGGGGGCAGAAAAACGACGGAGGCGCAGATTTTTTTTGAACGCTCAAATCTCCCCGGAGTCAAAGGGCGGAGGAAAATCAAAAGCAGATGTCTGATGCAGAACGGGGAAATACAGGACGGAAAGTCCGTTTGGCAGCCGGGGCGGTCTGGCGGTCCCGGGTGGATTCTGGTCGGATTCCGGACACCCTTCGGCACCGGGATTATACCCGGGCCGGGGGTTTTCCGGCGGTTTTTGCTTGAACAGGAGGCGTAGATTTGGCGTTGCCTATGCCCCCCTCTCAGTATCTGCTCCCCCCTCCCTAACCCTCCATCCCAATGATTCAGGTACGTGAACTGAAAAAACATTTCGGCCCCAAGGTCGCCGTGAACGGCATCTCGTTCACGGTGGAGCGCGGGGAAGTGCTCGGGTTCCTCGGACCCAACGGCGCGGGCAAGTCGACCACCATGCGCATGGTGACCGGCTTTATTCCGCCGACGGACGGCTCCATCACCATTGGCGGACACGACATGCTTGAGGACCCGATCCCGGCAAAGCGTCTGATCGGTTACCTGCCGGAAAACGCGCCCTCGTACACGGACATGTCGGTGCAGGCGTTTCTGGAGTTTTCCGGGGAACTTCGCGGGCTTTCCGGAGACGGCCTGAAACGGGCGGTGGGCCGGGCGATCGAGATGTGTTTCCTTGAGAATGTCCGGCACCAGAGCGTGGAGACCCTCTCCAAGGGGTACCGGCACCGGACATGTTTTGCGCAGTCTATCATTCACGATCCGGATGTGCTGATCCTGGACGAACCGACGGACGGTTTGGATCCGAACCAGAAGCATGAGGTCCGGACGCTGATCCGGCGGATGGGCGAAAAAAAGGCGATCATTTTTTCCACGCATATTTTGGAGGAGGTGGAGGCGGTATGTTCCCGGGCGGTGATCATCGACCGGGGCTCAATCGTTGCGAACGGCACCCCGCGCGAGCTGAAGCTCCGTTCGGAGCAGGCGGGGGCGGTGACCCTGCGCCTGGTGGACGGGAACGCGGCGGAGGTGTCCGCCAAGGTTCGGCAGGTGGCGGGGGTGGACCGGGTTACCGTGGTAAGCGAGCGGCCGCTGGCGGTCCGGGCGTTTCCGCAGAAGAACGCGGGCAGCGACGACGTGGCGCGCGCGATTGGCGAGCTGGCGTTCAAAGAGCGCTGGGCGTTGCAGGGGCTGCAGGTGGAGGAGGGCCGCCTGGACGAGGTCTTCCGCAGCATCACCCTTCCTGACACCAAGAAGAAGTAGGTTCATCCCATGACCAACATCCTGACCATCGCAAAACGGGAACTGCGCGGCTATTTTTCGTCGCCAGTCGCCTTCGTGTTCATCGTGATCTTCCTGCTGCTGGCCGGTTTTTTCACCTTCATGGTGGCCGGCTTTTTCCAGCGGGGTGAAGCCAGCCTGACGACATTCTTCACCTGGCACCCGTGGCTTTACCTGTTCCTTGTCCCGGCAGTCGGGATGCGGATGTGGTCTGAGGAACGCCGCCAAGGGACGATTGAGCTCCTGCTGACCATGCCCATCACGCCGTGGCAGGCGATCACGGGCAAGTTTCTGGCCTCCTGGGTGGTGGTTGGAATCGCGCTGGCGCTCACGTTTCCCGTGGTGATGACGGTGAATCATCTTGGGAACCCGGACAACGGTGTGATTCTCGGCGGCTACATTGGGAGCTTCCTGATGGCGGGCGCCTACCTGGCCATCACGGCGATGACCTCGGCCATGACACGCAACCAGGTGGTGAGCTTCATCGTGGCGGTGGTGCTTTCGCTGTTCCTGATTCTGGCGGGATACCCGCCGGTGACCAACATGCTGGTGAGCTGGGCCTCCCCCTGGCTGGTGGACGGCATTGCCGCGTTCAGTGTGATGACCCACTTTGAAAGCATTCAGAAGGGGGTCCTAGATTCCCGTGACCTCCTCTATTTCCTGTCCGTGATTGGCTTCTGTCTCTTCACCACCAGCATCATCATCCGGGCCCACCGGGCCGGCTGATTTCCCAACCCCCAACCCCTCTCTGCTTCGATGAAAAAGCAAGGCATTCAGACCACTCTGTTCTCCGCCGTGGGCGTTGCGGCGATGTTCGTCGCGCTCGTGGCGTTCAACTGGATCGCAGCCCGGGGCAAGGCCCGGATCGACCTCACCGCCGAACGCGCCTACACCCTCTCCGAAGGCACCCGGAAGATCCTCGCAAAACTGGATACGCCGGTCCTAGTCCGGTTCTACTGCACCCGGGGCGACAGCCGGGTACCAGTCTTCCTCAAGAACCACGCCCAGAACGTCGAGGACCTCCTCGGCGAGTTCCGGCAGCGGTCCAAGGGCCTCATTGAAATTCAAAAGCTCGATCCTGAGCCGGATTCGGATGCGGAAGACTCGGCCAAGTTGGATGGGATTGAGCCCCGGATGACGGAACTCGGGGAGCCCTTCTACCTTGGGTTGAGCGTCACGATGCTGGACCAAAAGGAGACGGTGCCGTTTCTGGATCCGCAGGCAGCGCGGCTTCTGGAGTATGAAGTGGCCCGCGCGATCTCCCGGGTGATCACCCCGGAGAAACCCACGCTCGGGATCCTGAGTGCCCTGCCGGTGGCAGGCCAGCAGAACAACCCGATGATGATGATGCGGGGCAGGCAGGGCGGCCAGCCGGCTTGGCACCTGTACACGGAGCTGAAGCGGACGTTCAACGTGAAGCAGATCGAGACTAGCGCCGAGTCCATCCCGGACGACGTGAAGGTTCTCCTGGCGATCCACCCCAAGGGGCTCAGCGACGCCACCCAGTACGCGATCGACCAGTTCGTGCTCCGGGGCGGCAAACTGATTGCGTTCCTTGATCCGCTGGCCGCGCTCGACGCGCAGGGCGGCGGCATGATGGGCGGTGGCCCCACCAATTCCACGATGGAAAAACTGTTGAAAGCGTGGGGGCTCAGTTTCGACACCACCAAGGTCGTGGCGGACATGAATTATGTTGCCCGCCTCCAGCAGGGCAGGATGCCAGCCGTTCTTCAGTTGAACGAACAGGCGGTCAACAAGGACGACGTGCTCACTGCCGGGAACGACTCCCTGTTCCTCGGATTCGCCGGAGCCTTCACCGGGACACCCACCGAAGGGCTGACCCAGACCGTGCTCGTGCATTCCTCCGCCAATTCCCAGTTGGTCGACCCGATGACGGCCCAGATGAGCGGCGAACAGATCGTCAAGGACTTCGCCCCCTCGGGCACGCAGTACACCCTCGCGCTCCGTCTTGCCGGCAAGTTCAAGACGGCGTTCCCGGAAGGCAAACCGAAGCCGGCCGGCGACCAGCCCAAACCCGAAGACGGGAAACCGGCAGACAAGCTTGAGGAAAAGGCGGGCTTGAAAGAGTCCACGGGTGAACCCGCGGTGGTTTTGGTGGGCGACACGGACCTGCTCCAAGACCAGCTGGCGGTTGAGGTCGCGATGAACCCATTCGGCGGCCAGCGCATTGCGATTCCGCGGAACAGCAACATCGCGTTTGCCCAGAGCGCGGTGGAGCAGATGGCCGGAGACAGCAACCTGATTGCTGTGCGCAGTCGGGCCTCGCGCGAGCGCCCGTTCACGGTTGTTGCCGCGCTCCAAGCCCGGGCCGAGGAAAATTTCCGGAGCAAAATCCGCGAACTGGAGACCGGCTTGGCCGAGGCCCAGCGGAAGCTGAACGAACTGCAGCGCGCCAAGGGCGGGGAAGGTGGACAGAAGTTCATCCTCTCGTCCGAACAACAGGCTGAGATTGCGAATTTCCGCAAGAAGGAGGCCGAGACAAAGGTGGAGCTCAAGCAGGTTCGGAAGAAGCTCCGGGCGGATATTGACTCGTTGGAGAACCGCATCAAGTGGCTGAACATCGCCGCGATGCCGGTCTTGGTGGTGGTCGCCGGTGTCGTGCTGGCGCTGCGCCGCCGCTCCCTGCAGGCCGCCCGTTAACCCCCCATTATTCCCATGAAAACCAAGCAACTCGCCATTCTTCTTGCGATTGCCGCCGGTCTGGGCGGCACAGTTTGGGTCCTCCAGAAGGGCGGCCAGGACTCCTGGCAGGCCACCCCGGTCCGAGCCGGGGGCAAGGTTCTGGATTTCTCGCTGAACGATGTTACCTCCGTGGTGCTACAAAACTCCACCGGCACGGTCACCGTGACCCGGAAAGGGGAAAACTGGGTGGTCGAAGACCGCGCAGATTACCCGGCCAACTTTGAAAGGGTCAGCACCGTGCTGCGGGGCTTGTGGGATCTGAAGGTGGTTCAGGACGTGAAGGTGGGTGCCTCCCAACTGGCCAGGTTCGACCTCGTCGAGCCCGGGGCTGCCACCCGCGTGGACTTCAAAGACAAGGACGGCAAGCAACTCGCTTCGGTTCTTCTGGGCAAGAAGTTCATGAAAAAGTCCGATGGCGCCTTGGGCGACATGGGCGAGTTTCCTGCCGGTCGTTACGTGATGCCGGTCGGTAGCGGCCGGGTCTCGCTGGTCTCGGAAACGTTTGAAGATGCAGAACCGAAGGCGGAATCCTGGATCAACCGGAACTTCATCCGGGTGGAAAGCCCGCGGAGCATCGCGCTTCAGGGAAGCGCGGCCGGCCAGCAGTGGAAAATCTCCCGGGAATCGGCTTCCGCCGACTGGAAGCTTGAAGGAGCAAAGGACAACGAGAAAATGGACCAAGGCAAGGCTTCACCGCTGAGCGGCGCACTTTCCAGCCCCTCCTTTGTTGACGTCCTAGCTCCGGATGCGAAGCCCGCCGACACCGGTCTGGACCAGGCTTCCGTCCTCACCCTCGAGACGTTTGACGGTTTTGTCTACACCCTCAAAGTCGGCAAAACAGCCGCTGAAAACCTGAACGTCACCGTCGGGGTTGCTGGCAACTTCAGCAAGGAGCGCACTCCAGCCGCTGATGAAAAGCTGGAGGACAAAACCCGGCTCGATGACGAGTTCAAGGCCAAGCTCAAGCGCCTCGAAGACAAACTGGTTGCCGAGCAAAAACTCGAGGGCCGCATTTTCCAAGTCGCGAAATTTGTCTTGGATCCGTTCCTCAAGGAGCGGTCTGGTTTCTTCGCGGAGGCCAAGGCCGAGGCTACCACGCCGCCCGTGGAGGTTCCCAAACCCGCGGCCAAACCGGCGCCGAAACCGGCACCCAAGCCGGTCAAGCCGGAGGCCGAATCGGCTCCGAAGCCGGCGGGGGAACCCAAACCCGCAGCTCCGAAACCCGCAGCGGATTCTGCCGGAACAAAGCCAGCGCCGGCCAAACCGGTGAAGCCTGCCGAGGCGCCAGCGGCTCCGGCCAAGCCCTAGCTGGACGGATGCAGTCCCAGCCGAGGTGCCGCCTGTAAGCACTCACTGGACCACCCCCGACTCGGTGGATCTCAGGGTGTCTTTACCTGTACCCGGCTACAGGTTGTCCGGCTGATACCGGCCGGCCTAGGGCGCCCGGATGCTGCCGTGACCGGGGTATCAGAACTCAAGGCGAAGTCCTTCGAGGATAAGGCTCATTCGCTTCGACGTGTGCGTCTCCGCGAGAAGTTGTTGTAGCGTCATGGGCTGGGTTACCAAGTGAAAGGCCAACAGGTCGCAAAGCCTGTCCGCCTCCGATTCTTCACGGGCCAGCTTCAGGAGTGGAATCACTTCGGGAACCTCTTTTGCCCGGTGTTCGAGCGCCTCAAACACTGTTTCCCGAAAGGCCGCAACTTCTGCAGGATCCGCCGCAACCGGTTGCACCGGGGTGATTTCCGCAATCACGTAGGGCACAGACTGCCGGATCCCGGTGATTTGGACACGCTGCAGGCCGCGAAGAATCATCTGGGAGGTGCCGTCCTCAGAGAGAACGGAGGAACGGATCAGCCCCGCAGTGGTGTAGGGAAAGATGCCTTTGTCGCTTACGCGCACGCCCACGCCAAAAAGCCGGTCTGCTTCCAAGGCATCGTGCAGCATCTTCCGGTAGCGTTCCTCGAAGATGCGCAAGGGCAGATCGCAGCCCGGGAAATGGTAGCATTCCCCAAGCAGGATGATCGGAAGCGTCCCGGGAAGGACAAAGGGTTCGGCAGCCATACGCAGGAGAGTAAAACCTCTGGCTGCAGCGTACACGCTGAATCAGGCTGCTGCACGATTCTCTCTCCGAGGGCGGGAATTTTACGGCGTCTCTGGCGGGAGCAGTCGCGGCACACCGGAATCGGACCGAAATCTCAAAGGGTTCAAATGGGGTACTCGAGAATCGCGGGGAATCCCCGGCCAATCGGCAGGAGTCGGTGATCCGCCTATTCCAACTCTGGAACTCGGCGTGGCGCATTTCCCCCGAGCCATGCATCCGGGCGGTGGCCGGCGCGCTGCACTAGGTGCAGTGTCCGGAAGGGAGCGTTTTGCTCGTGCATTTGATAGGGCCAATGCCGCCGGTGCGGAGTGTTATTGGCGCTGAAAACAGAGGCCTCTCGACCATCCGGGCTGAAAATCAGTCTACAAACACCGGGGAGCGCTCATCGCTGAGCTGGATGCCCGATGGACCGTCTCCGGAGCCAGAACGTTTGGGTGCCATGTTCGGTTCGGAGCCGCTCATGCGTCCGGCAAGGCCGCGGTGGAAAATCTGGCGGCGTTTGAACTGGAGCACCTCCATCCGCCGGATAATCCGGGCGAGTAACCGGACGGCTCCCACCATGCGCGGGCCGCGGTTCAGCATGATGCACTCCGCCCGCATCCCCATCGCGGCATCCGTCACTTCGGCCCGGGTCGGCACCCCGGAACGTGCCATGTTTTCCAAGACCTGCGTGGCCCAGATGACAGGAATATGGCAGGCCTCGCCCAGGCAGAGGATCTCCTCTTGAACCTCGGCCACGCGCTCGTAGCTCAGCTCCAGTGCAAGGTCCCCGCGCGCGATCATCAGCCCGACCGGGGCATGCCGCAGCGCTGCAAACAGGATTTCTTCCAAATGCGCCATGGCCGCCCTCGTCTCCAGTTTTACCACCAGCCCGAGTTTGCGGCCTCCCGCCGCGGCATTCTCCGAAAGAACTTCCACCCACCGGTCCACATCCGATCCGGCGCAAACAAAGGACAACCCCACGGCATCCGCATGATTCAGCGCAAATCCGAGCACGGCCTCGTCTCCCGGCCATTCCGCCGTTTCCCGCCAGCGAGTGTCTGGAAACGTGACGCCTTTTCCAGACCGGATCCGCACCCCGGGCTTTGCCACGGCACGGACCCGGCACAGGCAGCAGCCGGCATCCTCCACCGCAGCGAGTACCCGCCCGTCATCCAGCAGGACCCGGTCCCCGGCGCGCACCGACTCCAAGATCCCCGGTTCCAGGAGATCCAGCGTCGGTGTCCCAGCCGGCACTGCCGGGGAGGTGGGATCCGTCCCAAGGTCCGGGCCGGCAGCCGCCCGAGGACGAGCCCCACCGGGCGGCGCCCGGAGCCTGAACAGGTCGCCTTCCTGGAACCGGCATTCCCCCGGCTGCAGCGGCAACTGGCCCACCCGTCCCCGGCCCAGGACGAGACCGGCCCGGCGCCAAGCCACCGGCTGGCCCGCCGCCACAAAAAACGAGTCCTCGGACTCGCCCTGAAACCCTTCGGGCAAAGACACGACCCGGAGCACGGTGGACCGCTGGCCTTGCGGTTCGAGGAGGATCTCGTCCCCGGGCTCGACCTGCCACTCCGCGGGAAGCGGCAATTCCGCCAAGTCCCGTTCAGGACCGAACCGGAGGGGGATCCGGGCGGGTTCCGTGGTTTTTCCGGAGCGATCCCTGCGTCGGTGGAGGTGGAGGACCCCGGGTTCGGCGGGCGGGATGAAAACCCGGAGCTTCGGACCGGGGAGATCCACCAGGACCCGGGCTTCGAGTCCGAGCCGGGCAGCCCTGTCCCGGAAGGTTTGAGCCGCGGCACTCCAGGAGGCCGGGGAACCCTGGGCGCCGTTGATCCGGAGCAGGGTTGCGCCCGCCCGGAGCACGGCATCCGCCCATGCTGGGCCGGGGTCGGCCGGGGCTGTCACCATGATGTGCACGTGCCGGTCGGTTGGGCGGGGCCCGAACAGGGCCCGGGTGTGGGCATGGAGCCGGGCTTCGGCTTCCGCGCGGTCAGGCCCGGCGTCCGGCGGGCCTTCCAGGGCCTCCCTTGGCCTGCCCTCCACCCAGGCCCTCAGCCGGGCCAGAGTGTCCATGACATGTCCGACGGACCGGCCCACGGAAGACAACCCGACCCTGGCCAGCTCGAGCTGGAGCGGAGCCAGTGCCCGGGACCGGAGCCCGAGGTAGGCAGCGAGGTTTCGAGCTCCTTCCCGGTGGAGCTCCAGAGCGCGCCCGATCTCGCGGGTCCAGCGGCGCTGGCCCTCCTGGGCGGCTTCCTGCATGCCCCGGATGCCCTTCGCGAGTGCGCTCCGGCGGGCATCGGCCGGCGCCGGCCCTTCGCGAGGGAGCGATGCTGGGAGAAAGGGGCCGGGAGGGCCTGGAGGGCCTGGAGGGCCGGGATTTTCCGGGGATTGCATACTGGGAGTACCTCGGTTGTGGGAATCGACTGAACCTGCTTTGCTGGATTGGGCTGGATTGGGCTGGATTGGGCTGGATTGGGCTGGGGGCAGCGAAGGGTCGAGGCTGCGCCCATCTCCACCCAGTACTACGGATACCTCGGTAGCTATGGACGCATGGACTGGATGGACTGGATGGACCCGATCCGGCCCCGGTGGGGCCGGGGCGGAGAGCCTAGCTGCCGGACGGCTGATGCCGGCCTACGGAGTCCGTAGTCTGAGCGTTTCGAGGAATGCCGCGGCGGCGGTCCGGAAAGTGGAGTCGTCGGGGACGGCGCCGGTCTTCTGGAAGGTGTCGGAAACAAACTGCCTCGCCCACGCGTAGTAGCGCTGGTGCGTGTGGTACACGGGCATTTTGGTGCCGGTGGAATCGATCATCCAATACCCGATCTGTTCCCCGCCCGGTCCGACCTCGTTATTGTAGAGCTCCCAGTACAAGACCAAGGGACAGCCCCACTGGATGCCGGTCTGCATCACCACCAGCGATTTTTCGTTCGTGGTTTCAGGCGTCTGCGGCTTCAGGTTTTTTCCAAGGAGTGCCGGGAACCCGTACTCGCCGATGAACACGCGTTTGCCTGAGATTGGGGGTTTGGGAGCAAGCCGTGCTTCGATGAAGTCGAGCGCGGCCCGGATTTTCTGGGGCTCAGTCCGGTTGGTGGTGTCGTAGGCGGAATAGGAGACGAAATCGACGGGGACATGGGGGAGAACCTGGTTGACCAGCGCTGGCCGATTCTGGTCCATGGCGAGCACCACGTGGTTGACCTCGGTATAATGCCAGACCGCCATGCCAGTGGGCGGGGTGTCGCGTTTTGCGTCATCGACGGCCTGCTGGCGGACATTCAGCCATGCTATCATGCCAGCGACCTTTTCCGGGGTGACCCTGGCGTCGTCCTCTTTGCTGACGGTATGCCGGAGCATGCCGTCGCCCTCCCAATGGCCGAGGTAGAATGTTTTGCCGGAGAGGCGGTAGGTTTTTAGGAGGTGGGTCGCAAACTCGTAGACCTCGCGGTACTCGCGGTCCGCCTCCTGGGGGGAAAGGCCGTCCTGCCATGGGTTGTGGCTGAACGTATTAGTCCAGAGGACGAAATGGGCGAATGGCATATCGAGCACCGCGCGGTAGGCGGGCTCGTGTGAGGCGAGGTCCGTCAGCGAGGTCATGCCGGGTTTGCACCGGCGGTCCTTTTTGTAATCCGGTCCGAGGCTGAATTTGAGGACCGTCGCTCCCATGTTCTGGATGACGCCGGCGGTTTCCAGCAGCACGGGTTTGTCCTCGAACTGGTAGGAGGCGCCGATGGTCTGCGTGCCGAGCACGTAGTTGAACCGGTCCATGGGTGTTTCCGGGCCGGCGGCGGATGCGGGAGGCAGGAAAGCGACTCCGGTCAAAAGCAGGGTAAAGAATCTGCGCAGCATGGCGGTGGGTTTCATGGGGAGTCCGGTGCGAGTTCCAGGACCCGGCCTGGGAGCCAGCCGGTGTTGTCCTTGAAATTGGTGG
Organism: uncultured Spartobacteria bacterium; assembly: GCA_903901425.1. Taxonomy (GTDB): domain Bacteria; phylum Verrucomicrobiota; class Verrucomicrobiia; order Chthoniobacterales; family Chthoniobacteraceae; genus CAIURC01. Next base: position 47,445 of record CAIURC010000078.1, read on the forward strand.
CGCGGGTGTACTCGAGGATGAGGAGCCGGTTGCCCCCGGCGGCAATCACGTCCACCGGCCGGCCGAGTGGGGCCGCGATTACCGTGGTTTCCACCGTCCAAGTGTCTGGGTCTTGCCGGTGCATTTTCAGCCGCAACAGGTCGAATCCGACGTCCTCTGGGCAGGCGGGTGGTCCGAGCAGGTTGCCTGAGCGGGTCAGCAGGAAACAGTTTCTGAGGGGTTCGGGATACTGGGGGCCGCACCAGAGCATTCCACAGGGGGAGGAATGGGGGTCGAAGGTGGCCATGGGTTTTTGAGGGGAACCGCCGCCAGCCGGTCCGAGGTTGAGCAGGGGCAGGGTGAATGCAAGGCCCGCGGGTGGGTCGGGCGTGAACGGATAGGGGAACCCTTTTTTCTGGGGCCAGTCGGAGAACTGGAACGGAAACCCGTAGTGTTTGCCCGGGCGGATCCAGTCCATTTCCTCGGGCGCGCTGTAGTCGGGCCCGTTGGAGACGGTGAAGAGGTTGCCATCGGCGTCCCAGGCGAATCCATAGGCGTTCCGGATGCCCCTCGCATGGATTTCCACGGATGGCTGGGCTGAATCGGGATCGATCCGCCAAATGCAGGCGGTGTTTTCCCGTTCACCGCCGCCGAGGTAGGCGGGATCGGTCGAATCCTCGCCGGCATCGGTGCGTGAGCCGCTGTTGACGTACAGTTTGCCATCGGGACCGAACGCGATGTGGCTGACGCCGTGGTTGAACTTGCCGCCCCCCTTGTTGTAGCCGGACACGAGCCAGGGTTTGAGCCCGGAGGGATGCCCGTTCTGGGAGCCTGTGCTGCGCCAGAGGACGACTTCGTTCTCAAACGGCTGTTGGCCGGTCCTGTGGGTGCGGTTCGAGACGACAAGGAGGCGGCCTTGCGGGTCGAACGTGGCGCCCATGGTGGAGATGTCGCCCGAGAGGTACTCTTCTTTCCGGATCACGGGCACCGCCGCGCCGGCATCGATGTGGAAGATCGTGCCGTTGTTGCCGAGGGCGTAGATCCCCTGCGGGGTGCCGTTGCTGATGAGGCGTGAACAGAACTCCGGTAACCGGGCGAACTCGGAGAGTTTCCAGCCGGGGACGGGTTTGGGCATGGGCTGGTATTCGGCGGCTTTGACGAGAGCCTGAAACGTGGGGAACTTGGAGGTGGTGCGGGCGGCGGCGACTTCGGCGGCGGTGAAGGGCGGCATCCGGTTTTCCCAGGAGGCGCCGACAAAGGTGAGCACATCGGCGGCCTGCTGGTCGTCTAGGACCTGTGCAGGCATGTTGTTCAGGTAACGGATGCCCTTGACGGTGATGGGTCCGGAGAGCCCTTCGCAGAGAACCCGGATGGCGCGGGCGCGGTCCGCCTGGAGCCAGTCGGAGCCTGCGAGTGGCGGGTAAACGGGAGGGGCGCCGCCGCCATTGGGCTGGTGGCACATCAGACATTTTTCCGTGTAGATTTTTGCACCCCGTTCCAGCTGGGCGTCCACGGAATTGGCGTAAAGCGCCGGGACAGCCAGAGAGGCAGCGAGGAGCGTCCATGGGGGGAGGGACATGGCGGCGCGGTTCTTGCGGATGTTAAAGGAGGCTGGCTGGAACTTTCACGACTCTTTGGTTTTCCTCGCCGTGCACAATTTCAATCCAGAGGGTCCGTTTGGGGAGCAGGGGCCGGAATTTGTCCGCCCATTCGAGTGCGAGGATGCCGCCCGCATCGAGGTAATCATCGAACCCGATCCGCTGGAGGTCGGCCTCGGTTTCCAGCCGGTACAGGTCAAAATGAAAGAGCGGGAGCCGGCCGTCGCGGTATTCGTGAACAAGGGTGAATGTGGGGCTGGTCACCGGGCCGGTGTGACCGAGGCCGAGCGCAAGGCCCTGGATCAAATGCGTTTTGCCGGCACCGAGATCGCCCTGGAGACCGAGCACGTCGCCGGGCCGGAGCTTGGCTGCGAGACGCGAGCCGAGGGCCGAGGTTTCTTCAGGGCTGAGGGAAATGATCGAATCCATGGGGGATTGAACGTGCGGACGGGTTGGCAGTCAGGGAGCCGATGGCGGTCAGCGGGAGCCGCGGGAACCGTTTTTTCCATGCGGCCTCGAGTCGGGCGGCGTTTTTTGAGGGGTGCGCCAGAAGGAGTTCGAAGTCTTCGCCATCGGACAGCGCCTGAGTGACAGAGGCGCCGCGGGTGCGTGGGACGCGGTCTGGATCGAGTGCGTAGCCGCAGCCGGAGGCGCGTGCCATCCTGGGCAGGTCGGAGCCGAGTCCGTCGCTGAGGTCCATGAGGGCGCTGGGTTTGAAGTGGGTGACGAGCCACCGGGCTTCCTCGAGGCGCGGGATGAAGTCCAGGTGTTTGCCGGACAGCGACCCGCCGAGCCTGCCGGTGACGTAGAGAATGTCGCCGGGCCGGCCGCCGGCGCGGGAAACGCAGCGGTTGGGCTCGACCCGGCCGGTGAGCGTGATGCTGGCAAAGACGGGGCCGGTAGACCGCGTGGTTTCGCCGCCGATGATCTGAATCCCGAACTTGCGGGCGGCCCGGCGAAGGCCTTTGTAGAGGCCGTGCATCCAAAGGACAGGGGTCGAGGGCGGGATCGCAACGGTGACCAGGGCGTACTCGGGCCAGCCGCCCATGGCGGCGATGTCGCTGATGGCGCGGGCCAAGGCTTTCCAGCCGACCCGTGCCGGGTCGGTTTCCGCAGTGAAATGGACGCCTTCGACCACAGCGTCGGTTTTGAGGAGTTCGAGCGTTTTCGAGCCGGACCGGACGGCAGCGCAGTCGTCGCCAATGCCGATCCGGACGCGGGCGTCTGGGGCGGGGAGGAGGTTTGTGAGTTGGGCGACGAGACGGTCTTCGCCGAGGTGCGCGACCGTTGCCGGGGCGGGCTGGGGCGGTTTATTTCCGGGCCGTTTCACGGGGAAGCGGCTGCCTGCCAGTAGAGGTAGCCGAGTTGGGCGAGGTTGAATCCGGCGTGCATGGTGACAGGCACCAGCCAGCAGCCTGTGGCCTCGTAGGCGGCAGTGAGGCAGAGGGCGAGCACGAAGAGTCCGGCCAGAGAGCTCAGGTTGAGGTGGATGGCTGCGAACAGGGCACAGGTGAAGAGCGCACTGGTGCGTGCACCGGCAAAGCGTTTGAGCGTGCCGTAGAAGTAGCCGCGGAACAGGAACTCCTCGGTCAACGGCGCTAGGATCACGCCGGAGAGGAGGATCCGCCCCATGGCGGGGAAATCGGATTTGCGGGCAACGGACCTGAAAAGGGTGACCAGGGGTTGTTCCTGAATGGCATCCTGGAGGAAGAGCTGGCTGAGGAACGAGACGGTCAGGATCAGGGGGAACGCCGCGGCGAGCAGACCGAGGCCGAGGGCGATGGCGCGGAGCGGGGAGAGCCGGTCGAGGCCGAGTACGAGGCGGACACTGATTCCGCGGTACTGGAGGAAAACGGCGACAAGCGAGACGAGGACCGCGAACGAGACGGCATCCGGGAGGGGGTTGGCGTCGGCGGCTGGTGGGGGCTGGGTCTTGAGCAGGGCGAAGGAAAGCGCTCCGAGCAGGCAGGTGAGGATGCCCGTGGTGAGCATCAGATCGGAGACAGCGAACTCGGCGGTCCGGACGCGCCCGCCGTCGGACTGGATCCTGCGGAAAAGGCGGTGGTAGACGCCGGCGCCGCCTGCAGCGAGTGCGAGGAGGAGGAAGATGAGCGCGATCTGGAACGGGTTTCCCATGGGAGTGGGGGGAGCGTCCGGGTTACTCGGCGTAAAAAGCGGGCAGGTAGTACGGCCGGCCCGGTTCGAGCCGGGCGGCTGCGGGCTGGGGCAGCTGGAGTTCGATGCGGCGGAGGGGTGCGCGGCCGAGGAGTTCGAGCCAGCGGCCGAACTGGAACCTGGACTTGTAGCGGACCACGGCGGCATCGGGAGCCACGGCGAGTTCGATGGCCTTGGCGCAGGCGTCATCGAGGGTGCCGAGTTGGTCCACGAGGCGAGCGGAGTGGGCGTCCTTGCCTGAGATGACCCTGCCATCGGCCCAGGTCGAGCGGAGAGCGGGTTCGTCGAGGTGGCGCTCTTTGGCAACGATCCCAACAAAGATGTCGTAGGTTTGCAGGATCAATTTCTGTACGTACTCGCGTTCGGCTTCGGAGATGGGCCGTGAGCCGCTGAGCATGTCTTTGAACGGGCCGCTCTTGAACGTGACGGATTCGAGCCCGATTTTCTGGAAGAGCTGCTGGTAGTTGAGAGACTGCATGATGACGCCGATGCTGCCGGTGAAGGTCGTTTCATGAGCGACAATCCAAGAGCCGGCGCAGGCCACGTAATAGCCGCCGGAGGCAGCCATGCTGCCCATGGAAACCACCACCGGTTTGCCGGACTGGTCCCGGACATTCCGCACAGCGCGGTAGAGAACATCGGAGGCGGTGACTTCGCCGCCCGGAGAATCGATCCGGAGCACCACAGCGCGCACTTTGGGATCCGCCGCGGCTTTGCGCAGTGCGACCTCAAGGTCTTCCACGGCGGTCGGGCTGACGGAGCCAGGCTCCATCCCTGAAATGATCCCGGTCAGTTCCAGTAGCGCGATCTTGTGCGGGGAACGGGTCTTGGAGGGGTGAACAATGCTCTCCTCCAAGTCGTCCTCCGGGCCATGTGCGGGGTCGGGCGCGGTGGAACCGCGTCCTGCGAAGAAGCAGAGGTTGGCGAAGAGACTGGCTACAAGAGCCGCGACAAGAAGCGCGACGAGGCAGCCTGAGGTTTTGCGGCCCATAGACGTTGTGAACCCTGAACGATCGGAGCGGTGGCCGCAAGGGTGAACCCCTAGGGCGTTCTGCTGGGGGTGGGGGCGATGCGTTCCGCGGCGAGGAGAAGGCCTTGGGCCTTGTCGAGCGTCTCCTGCCATTCGGCTTCCGGCGAGGAATCGGCGAGGATGCCCGCGCCGACATGGAACTGGATTTGGCCGGCAGCGGCGACAGCGGTGCGGATGGCGATGTTGAACTGGCTTTCGCCGTTGTACCCGAACCAGCCGAGTGCGCCTGTGAAAACGCCCCTGGGAAACGGTTCGAGTTCAGCGATGATTTCGCGGGCCCGGCGTTTGGGGGCGCCGGTGACGGAGCCGCCAGGGAAGCAGGAGCGGAGTGCGGCCACGGGGTGGACATCGGGCCTGAGGATGCCCTCGACGGTGGAGCTGAGGTGGAAAACGTGGGCGTAGCGTTCGAGCGCCAGCAGTTCCCGGACATGGACGGAGCCGAATTCGGAGACGGAGCCGAGATCGTTCCGTTCGAGGTCGGTGATCATGACGAGCTCGGCGATTTCTTTGCGGGATGTGAGCAGGTCGTAGGCCGAGCGTTCATCGGCATCCGGGTCGGATTTCCTCGGGCGTGTTCCTTTGATGGGGCGGGTCCGGATGGCGCGGCCGGAGAGTTCGAGGAAGGATTCTGGGGAACTGGAGATGATCTGGGAGGTGCCGAGGTCCAGGAACGCGCTGTAGGGGGCGGGCGAGTAATGGCGGAGGGTTTCGTAGTAGAGAAAGGGGTCGCCCGACCAATCCGCGACAAAAGGATGGGCGAGGTTGACCTGATAAATGTCACCTGCGGCGATGTAGTCCTGTGCCCGGCGGACCATGGCACAGAAGCGGGCGCGGTCGAGCAACGGCTGGAAGACGAGGGGGCCGGCCTCGGACACGGGATGCGGCGCGGGGGCCAGGTGTTTGGACAGGTCGCCGATTTCGTACCAGCGTCCCTCGGCGTGCCGGTAGATCAAGGCGTGGGAATAAAACCCGAAAGCGAAGTCGCCCTCGTACCGGATGCATCCTGCGGCAAACCCATGTGGCAGGCCGTCATCCGGGCCCGGGGGCGTTTCCCGTGCGACGAGGGCCTGCTGGAGGGCGTTCCAGTCGGTGCCTTCGAGGGTGTTTTCCGGCATTGCCCCCACGATGGAGAGGCCTGCGCGCGGGCCGTCCATGGAGGAATCGAAGAAAACCATGCCCGGGAGGTGCCGGCAGGCGGCAGCGACCTCCATCGGCGAAAGCTCGAGGGCGACGGGGCGCGGGCTGTGTGCGGAACCAGACATCCACCCCCCGCTTGCGCCAGAAGAGCGCGCTTTTCAAACGAAATCTTTGGGGTAGCGTCAGGAAGCGCTTTTTTATGAAAAACAGGGCAGCTCGGTTTATTTTGGCATCTTGCATTCTGATGGCGGTCGTTTCCGCCCAGGGCCAGGAAACGGCCGGCGGCGGTTCGGACAAGAAGCCGGAGGCTGCGGAGAAAGCGGCGGGCAAAGCGTCCGGGGCGGACTCCGCCGGGGATGCCGGGAAGGGGGGCGCGGGTTTGGAACGGCTTTCGCCTGGACCGGCGCCGCGGTTGAAGGCGCCTGCGCCCAAGGGGCCGGACACACTGGATCTGCTGCCGACCGACCCGGAATCGGTGGTTCGGAACAAGCTTTTGCCCTTGGAACCGGAGGCGCCGGAGTTGGCGGACCCTGTGGGTGCATTGGGGGCGGCTTTGAAAGACCGGGCGACGGAAGCCGTGGATAAGATCAAGCGGAACCGGACGGAACAGGCGACGGACGAGATGGCGTTGCGCGTCCGGTTCCGGCAGGCATACACGCGGGCGTTGCGGGATGGCGAGGTCCAGCAGTACTGGGAGGAGTCCAAGCGTGTCCCGACGGATTATGAGCGGCGCGAGTTCCTTAAGAAGTACTACACCCGGCTCTACAGTTTGATGCGGAAGACGGACAAGAACCTGACGGTCCGTATCGACCAGGAAGAAAAGGAGGCCCTCCGGTTCCTGACCCAGAGGCGGGTGGAACCCACGGTGCCGCCTGGGGGCGACCTCCGGCCATCGGTGGCTCCGCCCGCCGGACCGGCGTTTTGAAGCCGGGTTTCTGACCGCGGCTGGCCCCGGAGTCGGGTGGGTTGCCTGAAACCACGAAAACACAGCGAACCATGCAGGCGTTTCTGGAGTTGCAGGCGTTGACGAAGGTCTACGGGGATTTCGTGGCGGTCCGGGACCTGTCGCTAAGCGCGGGACAGGGAGAGGTGCTGGCGCTCCTTGGCCCGAACGGGGCCGGAAAAACCACGACGCTGCGGATGCTGATGGGCCTCTTGCAGCCCACGGCGGGAACTGCGCGCGTGGACGGCTTGGACTGTTTCGGGGACCGGGTGGCCGTGATGCAGCGGACCGGGTACCTGCCCGATGAACCCGTTTTTTACGATTACCTCCGGGGCTCCGAAATTGTCCGGTTCGCCGGGGAGATGCGCGGGATGACCCGGGCCGAGGTGGATCGGAGGGCCGGGCCGCTGATGGAACGGCTGGAACTCACAGATGCGGTCCACGAGTTCGCGGCCAATTACTCGACGGGGATGAAAAAGAAACTGGGATTGGTGTGCGCGCTCATGCACGACCCGCGGCTGCTGATCCTGGATGAACCCACCAACGGTTTGGATCCCTTTGCCACGCGGACCCTGCATGCCATCCTCCGGGAACGGCAGGAATCCGGATGCACCGTGCTGTTCAGCACGCATCTGCTGGATCAGGCGGAAAAACTCTGCACCCGGATTGCGATTGTCCACCGGGGCCAACTCCGGGCGCATGGAACGCTGGAGGAACTCCGGACCCACCTCAGCGGCGGCGCAAGTCTCGAGGAGGTGTTTTTTGCGATCGCGGCCTCCGAGCCGGAACGGGTTACGGGATGAATCTCGCCAAGACCACGCGGCTGCTGGCCGGGATTCTGGGGCGCCGGATCCTGAACCGGGTGTTTGCGGTGCTGCCGGGCGGACGCCGGAAAGCTGGGGAACGGACTGGGACCGCCCGGAAACGGGTTGGGGGCCTATTGGTGACCGTGGGTGTGGCATTGATTTTTGCGTTCAACAGTTTCCTGCAGGGGTACACCCTGCTGCAGGCGGTGGCGGTTGCGCATGGACCGCTCTTGGACGGCGCAGGCCGGATGGTGGTTTCCAAGGGCACCCTTCAAATCCTCGCCTCGATTCGCCAGCTTTCCGAGGGGTCACGCCGGGAAAATCTGCGCAACGTGCTGATGACTGACGGGCTGCTGATGTCGCCGGGAGCCCGGGACATTCAGGATCTCTGGGCCGACAAGTTGCAGGCCCAGCACCGGGCGCACGGAGCCGCCGGATTTCAGACGGTGGAGAGGTCGTTGTTGCGGCCTTTCCCAATGGTGGGTGCCTGGTCAAATCCCGAGGGCCGCCGGGGGATGATCGGTGCCGGAGCGCTGCTGCTTGGGATGCTGGCGGTGACCCGTTTTTTTCTGGCGCTGAGCGCTGCCCGGCAGGATCTCGGCCGCGTGGAATGGACTACGGAATGGCTTTTCACGTTCCCGGTGCCGGCTTCGCACTTGTTTGCGGCGCAGATCCTGGGACTGGCGCTAGTGGACTTCTTTTCGTGGATCGCGGTGTTTCCGGTGCTGTGGGTGTATTTTTATGGGGCCGGTCTTGGGTGGTGGAGTCTTGGAGCGGCGTTGGTGGGGATGGTGGGGTTTGGCCTGGCTTCGGCCGGGTTGCAGGTGGGGGTGGAGACGTTCCTCAGGAAACGGCTTTCGTTGTCGGGGTTGAAAAACGTCCAGGCGCTGGCGACGCTTGTGGCTTCGGTTTCCTTTCTGGGTCTCTACTTTTTCGGACGCAGCCCGGCGGCAGCGGACCGTCTTCTGGCTGTGGCGCGGAGTTTGCCGCCTTTAGCGCTCTGGAACCCCCTGAGCTGCGCGGCACTGGGCGCAGAGGGCTGGATTGAGTTGGCGGCCGCCGTGGGTGCGGGAACTGCCACGGCGTGGGTAGGGGTGATGGTTTGTACGCGGCTGGTCCGGCACGGGCTCCTGGATACGCGGGGCGGCGCGTTTGCGGGCCGGCGGACGCCAGTCGCCGGAGCGGGCTGGGGGGTGGACCGGTGGTTTCCCGTGGGGATTGCGGGCAAGGAGCTGCGGCTCCTGTTCCGAGACCGGAGCCGGTTGGTGCAGGCGCTGGCGTTGCCTGTTCTGGGGTATGTGCAACTGGTGTGGAACCAAGGTTTGATGGAGCATTTGAAGGGCGATTTCCGGGCTTGTGCCGCCTGCGCATTTGGGATGGGGGCGATGGTTCTGGTGCCCACCTGCCTCACGGTGCTCGCAAACGACAGCCGCGCCCTGTGGTTTCTCAACGCGCTGCCGGTGTCGATTCACGGGGTGCTGCTGCGCAAAACGCGGTTCTGGATGGTGCCGGCGCTGGCCTACGCGCTGGTGGTCCTGATTCTGGCCGGCCTCCAGATCCGGCACCTGCTTCCCACCGACTTTCTGACTGGGGCAATCGCGCTGGTGGGTGTGGGCATTTATGCCTACCTCGCTGCGGGCATCGGGATCCTGCGGACGGATCCCCTGGAAACCGAGCCGCAGCGGCGGGTGCCGCCGAGTGCGACCTACCTCTACATGCTGTTGATGGCGATGTACGGCTACTCGCTGTATGCGCCTTCCCTCTGGGCGCAGGTGGTGCAGCTGTTCCTTTCGGCGCTGCTGGCTGGCGCACTCTGGCAGAAAGCCCGTGAACGGATCCCCTATCTTCTGGACCCCGTGTCCGCCCCGCCGCCCCGCGTTTCCGCCGCTGACGGTCTGATTGCGGTCCTCGCATTTTTTGTGCTGCAGGGGCTTTTGTTTCTGGCTGGGATCCGGCTCAAACTTCCGGAGGGACCTGCGATTGTGGGGGCGTTCGGGGTGGCTGGGATTTTGGTGGCCGGTTTTTACCTCTGGGTGACGCGGGGATCGCCTGGCTACTTTGAACGGGCCGACGGACGTCCGCCGGTGGGCTGGCTGAAGGCGCTGGGAACAGGGATTGCGGGGGGCGGGGTTGCAGCAGTCTGGGCCGGAGGATACTTGGTGGTTGCCCAGCAGATACCGTATCTGAAGGGGCTTCTGGAGGAGGTGCACGCGATCCAGAGTGTGCACGGACTCTGGCTGGTGGTTCTGGCGGTGGTGGCGGCGCCTCTCGCCGAAGAGTTTCTGTTCCGCGGCCTTTTGTTCCGGGGTCTGCGCCGGGAGTATTCCGCGGGATGGGCGGTGTGTGGAAGTGCCCTGCTCTTTGCAATGATGCATCCGCCGGGCGGCGCCGTGGCGGTGTTTGGGATGGGGGTGGTTTCGGCGGTGGTTTTGGAAAAAACGGGCCGACTGTGGGCCTCGATGGTGGTCCATGGGATTTACAACGGATGCGCCGTCGCTGCCGTGTGGCTGGCCGGAAAAGGCTAGCGGCCTTGAGAGGATGCGGGATGGATGCGGGAAAACGAAGACCTGCAGCCGGCCGAATGGATCCTTGCAATTTGGGAATCCAATTCCCAAATGGCTACCCATTCACCCGTCAGAATCGGCGTTCAGCGTGTCCAAAAAGGCCCCGTAGGCGTACAAATGCTTTGTTCCCTTCGTGGGCAACTCCCGAAGAATACCCAGGCGAACCAGGTGCTTCGCCGCCGAGTGTAGGGTGGGAATCGATAGATGGAGGGAAGTTCTGGCTTCCCGAACGGAACCAACTGGGTGGGCTTGGAAATGCCGGTGAAGTTCCAGCGCGGAATGGGCGGCCCGGCCAATTCCCGCGATGCGATCCCGATCCGCCTGAAAGAGACCGTTGAGGCGGGTGGCCGTTTGAAAGGCCTGTTCTCCCGTCACGGCAACTCCCTCGAAAAAGAACAGCAGCCACGCCTCCCAGTCACCCTCATCCCGGACTTGGTTGAGCAGGTCGTAATAGAGGTTCCGGTGCGTCTTGAAGAAAAGGCTCAGGTAAAGCAGCGGTTGGCGAAGAGTTCCTTCCGCACAAAGCAGCAGAGTAATCAGGAGGCGTCCAACCCGCCCGTTGCCGTCGAGAAACGGGTGAATCGTCTCAAACTGAACGTGTGCCAAGGCCGCCTTGAGCAGAGGCGATGTCTTTTCGGGTTCATCGTGGAGGAATTTTTCCAACCGATCCAGGCAGGGCATGACTTCCTGTGGCGGCGGAGGCACAAACCGGGCATTCCCCGGGCGCGTTCCGCCGATCCAGTTCTGGCTGGTCCGGAATTCCCCCGGATTTTTTTGGCTGCCCCTGCTTTTGGATAGAAGGATCTCATGCAATTCGCAGATCAGGCGCAGGGAAATCGGGAATCCCTCCCGCAACCGTTTCATGCCATGCTCGAGCGCCGAGACGTAGTTGGAAACCTCCTGAACGTCGTCGAGTGGAACGCCCGGGGCCTCCTCGTTCTCGAACAAAAGCAGATCGGATAAAGAGGATTGGGTTCCTTCGATTTGCGAGGAAAGCACCGCTTCCTTCCGGACGTAGCTGTAAAGAAAGACGGAGGTTTCCGGCAGAATGGAAGCCATTCCGTCCAGACGCCCAAGCGCCGCATGGGCTGCCGCAAATTGGGACTGAAGCTCTGGCGACCATACAACCGAGGGGGCCGGAGGAAGTGGACACGGCACGAAGGCTCTCGCCCTCTCCCCGACTGTGGAGATGGTCAGATATTGGCCTTGGAGCCCTCGCTTCACGGCAAGGACGATGGGGCACAAGCCTGAACGACGCAAGCCAGAGCGTTAAGCAAACATGTTTATCCTTAACGACGTGGTGGCTTTCGTTAAAGTTCGCTGGTGAAATTCGCCCTGGAAACGGGAGCTCCCGACGGCTGATGCCGAAGTTTTATCCCGCTTTATCCGGCGCCCCATAAATCATGGAAAAGGCATTTACGGGTCCGACACTGCCGGATCCGGTTCTTCCAAGAACCCCTGAAACTTTACACGCTCAAACCCTTGAAGGCCGGATGAGGTGGCGCCTAGGGAGGCCCGACCCAGGTCAGGGATTCTGAAGCAACTGAACGTGGGAAACCGTCACCGCTGTCCCCAGCAGAATCACCCGGTTGCCTTCCAATCGAAGCCGGACAGTCCCACCCCTTGCGCTGGCCTGGTATCCCGTGAACCGGGTGCCGCCGAGTTTTCCGGCCCAGTAAGGCCCGAGCGCGCAGTGGGCGGAACCTGTCACCGGATCCTCCGGGACACCGGCTGCCGGGGCAAAGAACCGGGAGACGAAATCGATCCCTGAACGTTCTGATCGGCTCGTGGCGATGATCCCGCGGGCGTTGATCCGGGCAAGGAGTTCCATGCGCGGCGTAAGGGAGCGGACGGTAGCCTCGTCCCGGACCTCGGCCAGGTAATCCATCCCGTTCCGGCCGCAGCTCAGGATTTCGCATCCCAAGGCGTCCGCAAGGCCGGCTGGTGGAATGCATGGGACACACGGTTTTGCAGGAAAATCCATGGCAACCCATTCGCCCTTCTGCTGGCAGGTCAGGAGACCGCTCCGGGTATGGAACCGGGCAGGCGCTTCCGGGCTGAGCACGCCGGTGGACCAGAGGAAATGGGCGCTGGCGAGCGTGGCGTGTCCGCAGAGATCGACCTCGGTGGCGGGGGTGAACCAGCGGAGCAAAAAGCCATCCGCATCGGGATGGAGAAACGCCGTTTCGGACAGGTTCATCTCACCGGCAACCTGTTGCATCCAGGAATCCGGGGCGGGACTCGGAAGGAGACAGACGGCCGCTGGATTGCCGGTGAACGGCTCGGAAGCGAATGCGTCAATGACGTGGAGGAGAACTGGCATGAGGCGTGGGACCGGGGAGGTCAGGGGGTGGACACCGGGAGCCCCAGAGCGGCGAAGGTCTCCTGGAGATTGCGTTCGATGGTGAATCCGGAGGCGCGTTCGAGCCGGGCCGGGCGTGTGTCGGCCCGGAGCCCGGAGTCGGCCCAGAGGGTGTATGCCGCAGCCAGGGCGTTGGTAGCCGCCGGGTTATCCAGAACGCTCCCATGGACGCCTAGGGTGAGGAGTTCCGCCACGCCGTTGGCGGTGGTGGTGATCACCGGGAGTCCGGCGGCGAGCGCTTCCAGACAGGCATTCGAGAAAGGGTCGTACAGCGTCGGCAACACAAATGCGTCTGCGGCGGAGAGCAGGTCGGGAATGTCCGAACGCGGTCCAAGGAACTGGACGCGGTCACCGTTCGGCAGACCGCGCCGGGAGCCGCGTCCTGCCACCAGGAGACGCGCATCCGGGGCCTGTTGGAGGGCGTGAATCGCAAACCTCAGCCCTTTTCGTTCCCAGCCGGAACCCACAAACAGCAGGACGAAGTCCTCGGGCCCGAGGCCTAGTCCGGCACGGGTGCTGGGGTTCGCAGTGCGCGGGGGCGCGGCGGGGAGGCCGTTGTAGACCACCCGGATGTGCTCGGCGGGAAACGGGTGCCGTGCCAAGATCTCGTCCCGGACCATGCCGGAATTCGCAATGACGCGGCGGGCGCCTCCAGAAAACAGGGCGTTCTCGAGCCGAACGAGCGACTGATGCTTTTTGGAAAAGCCGCGGAACCACGGTTTCCACGGGGGTTCATGTGCGGCGCGGCGTTGGAGCCAGGAGGCGTGGAGGCCGTCTCCGGCGCGAAATGCGTCGCATTCCCAGACGCGTTCAAAGCTCAGGAGGAAATCGCAGTGGTTCCGGGGCCGGATTTTCTGGAGGGCATCGGCAAAGCGCAGCGGGTCTGAGGCCGGGAGCCTGAGCAGTTCGCCGTTCCAGTCGGGCCAGTGGGTGTCACTGAACAGGACGGTGGAATGGCCGGCCTTGGAAACAGCCTCTGCAAATCGGCGGAGGAACGCCTCGGCGCCGCCGCTGGAGGAAAAGCCGCGCCGGACGAGGCCGATTCTCATGGGTGCGCCGGGCGGACGGCCAAGTTACTTGAGGGCGGCCCAGACGCGGTGGACGTCGTCGTGGTCCTCGACACGCTGGAGGAACTCGCCCACCTCGGCCCGTTGGGTGTCGGAGAGGGCGGGGAAATTCTTTGCGACGTAGCCGAGTTCGCTGGTGACGACGCTCCAGCCGTTCTGGGAGAGCCACTGGGTTGCGGCATGGAGATCGGGGCAGCCGGTGGTGAAGCGCGCGCCGGTGCGGTCGGCGGGAATATCGTCGTTTTCGGCGTGGGACAGGGGTTCGACGTTCTGGGCGCCGGCCTCGATGGCGGCTGCCTCGATGTCAGCGGCAGGATCGGCGTGGTGGGCTTCCACAATGCCAACGTGTTCAAAGAGGAACTTGTTGCTGCCGGGCGATCCGAGTTGTCCGCCGTCCTTGAAAATCACCCGGATTTCCGGGGCGGTGCGGTTGTTGTTGTCGGTGAGGACTTCGATGATCACGGGGACCTTGTGCGGGGTGTAGCCCTCGAACACGACGTGCTCCATCACCAGCTTTTCGGAGCCGATTCCCGCGCCTTTCTTGATTGCGCGTTCGATAACGTCCCGGGTCACGGAGGCTTTCCGGGCCTTTTCCACGGCGGCAAAAAGGCGGGCGTTGCCCTCGGGTTCAGGTCCGCCGAGTTTGGCGGCGACCATGATTTCCTTGACCAGTTTTCCGACGACCTGACCTTTTTTGAGGTTGGCGACTTCCCGTTTTGCTTGCAGCCATTGACGACCCATAAGGGGGTGGGGTGTAGCATGCCCGGCCCGGGCGTGCAAGGAGAGGCGGGCGACAGTTCCAGAACCGAGGACCTGCCCCGGGCAAAATCGGGGGCCCGCCTGCCGGAGGCGGCGATACCGGGGGCAGGGGGGAGAGGGGGGGCAGGGGAGGGGGCAGCCCCGGATTCCGCACCGGACCCCTTGCGCGGAAGTGCGCCTTGCCTACAATGCGCGCCCGCCATGACTACGCAAACCGTCGAAAAACACTCTTTCCAGGCCGAGATCGCCCAGTTGCTGGAGATCGTGATCCATTCGCTTTACACGGACAAAGAGATCTTTGTCCGGGAATTGATCTCCAACGCGGCCGATGCCACGGAGAAACTCAAGTTCCTCCAGACCTCAGGCCAGTCCATATGGCAGTCCGACCGCGAGTTAAAGATCGAGGTGAAAACCGATTCCGAAGCCAAGACCGTCACGATTGCGGACGCCGGCCTCGGCATGACCCGCGAGGAACTCATGCAGAACCTGGGCACCATCGCCCATTCCGGTTCCAAGGCGTTCCTCAAACTTCTCGGGGAGAAAAAGGGCGACGCCCATCTCATCGGCCAGTTCGGCGTCGGCTTTTACTCAGCCTTCATGGTGGCTGAAAAAGTCACTGTCCGCACCCGCTCCCATCAGGAATCCGAACCGGGCTGGGAATGGACCAGCGACGGCCGGTCCGGGTACGAAATTGAGCCGTGCGAAGGGCTCGACCGCGGAACCACCATCGTCCTTCAACTCAAGGACCCCGATTTTGCCGAGGCCTGGCGGATCGAGGAAATCATCAAGCGGTACTCCAACTTCGTTCCGTTCCCGATCGAGCTGAATGGGAACGTCGTCAACACCGTCCAGGCGTTGTGGACCAAAAACCGGAACGAAATCACCGAGGCCGAGTACGAGGAGTTCTACAAGTACACCGGGCACGACTCGAAGGCGCCCCACTACCGGCTCCATTTTGCGGCGGACGCGCCGTTGTCGATCCGTGCGCTGCTTTTTGTGCCGGAAAAGAACTCGGAACTGATGACGCTCAGCCGGGAGGAGAGCGAGGTGCATCTGTACTGCCGCCGGGTTTTAATCCAGTCCAAGCCCAAGGAACTTTTGCCGGAATGGCTCCGGTTCCTCCGGGGCGTCGTGGACAGCGAGGATCTGCCGCTGAACATCTCCCGCGAGACCATGCAGGACTCGGCTTTGATGCGGAAGCTGAACGAGGTTCTCACCAAGCGGGTCTTGAAATGGCTGGAGGAAGAGTCGAAGGCTGATCCTGAGAAATACGCGCGGTTCATCCAGGAACACGGGCACTGTCTCAAGGAGGGGGTTGCGACCGACTGGGGGCACCGCGAGGCCATTGCCAAGCTGCTCCGGTTCGAGAGTTCCTACACCGAGCCCGGCAAAACCACGTCGCTGGCCGAGTATGTGTCCCGGATGCCCGAAGGCCAGAAGGACATCTACTGGCTCCAGGCGCCGAGCCGGGAAAGCGCCGCCAGCAGCCCTTACTACGAGGTTTTTTCGGAACGGAAACAGGAAGTCCTTTTCCTGACGGACCCCCGGGACGAGTTCGTCATGGAGCATCTCCGCGAGTTTGACGGCAAAAAGGTGGTGGCAGCCGAGAAAGCGGAGGTGGGTCTGGATCGGGAAGTGGGCGGGCTGAGCGCGGACGAGGCCGAGTCCCTGGGTTCGTACCTCAAGGGGCTCCTCGGGGACCGCGTGGGTGCCGTGCGCGCCTCCAAACGGTTGGTGGAAAGCCCGGCGGTGGTGGTCGACAGCGATCCGCATCTGACCGCAAGCATGAAACGCATGCTCAAGGCCATGAACCGCGAAGGGGCCGGCGGATTCGATTCCAAGCCGGACCTCGAGTTCAACCCGGCCAACCCCATGATCGCCCGCCTTGAGAAACTCCGGCACAGGGACCCGGATCTGGCCGGACAGGTTGCCGAACAGATCTTCGACAACGCCCGCGTGGCTGCCGGTGTCCTTGAGGATCCCCGGGCCATGCTCAAACGGCTCAATCAACTCATGGAAAAACTGCTGGTCAAAGAATCCGGCGCATAGAGGGTTATCTCTGTTCCGGGCCCCAAATACCGACCGGGACTATCCATCCAAATACATCATGAAACTGAATCCCTTGTTTGTAATCGCCGCCGCCGCCGCCGCCCTGACCGGGTGCGAACAGAAACCTGCAGAAGCGCCTGCGGCTCCTGCGGCTCCTGCTGAGAAACCGGCTGCTCCGGCTGAGAAGCCCGCCGCTCCTGCTGCCCCCAAGGCTGAGAAGCCCGCTGAAGCCGCCCCGGCGCCAGCTCCGGCTGCAGCGCCCGCTGCGGAAAAACCCGCTGAAGCGCCCGCGGCCCCGGCCGCCGCTCCTGCGGCTCCTGCGGCTCCTGCCGAGAAGCCGGCTGAACCGGCTCCGGCTGCTCCTGCTGCTGGTCAGTAAGCGGTTTAGAGATTCTTTGGTGCCGGTCCCCGCGGAGCATCGTCTCTTGCGGGGACCGGTCTTTTCCCGGGGGCACCCCGGGCACAGACAATTCCCAAGGGCTGGCCAGCCCTTCGATCTCTCGGGATCGGCCGCTCTTCCGCACCGTGGCCCGTTCAGCGGAAGAACGCAGCCCATTCATCTGGCTGAAGCCGCCCAGGACTTGTCCTTGAAGAAGGCCCATACGCGTCGGAACCCTGAAACGACCGGGTCGGGGTGTTTTTGGGCCGACATGCAGGAGTCCCATGCCCGGCCTCCGGCGTCCAGAACGTACTCAACGGTCGCACCACCCTCGCCAGGAGCGTAGCTCCGGGGGGTGACCGTTCCAGAAACGGACACCATGGGTTTGTTCACGCACCGGATTACCCCGGCCCAGTCGGCCGCGACTTCCTCAACGGGCCTTGTCAACGGTGATCTGGATCTCGCGCTCTATCGTGGGGGACGGCCAGAATATCACCGGATCCGGCAAATGCTTTGCGGTAGAATGCCCAGTTCTCGTCACCCAGCAATTGGAAGACCCGCTCCGGATCATGGCCGACGCCGGGAATAACGGTCCAGGAGTGTGGAATCCCGAGGGATTCAAGGTGGCGGTGAAAGGCGAGGTTGTTGCCAAACGTTTCGTCCTTCTCGCCGATCACCATGCGTACGAGCGTGCCCTGCGCAATCGCCTGCGCGTTGCGTTCGGCGAGGACACGCGGGCTCGCCTCCCGGAAAACCTTCTGGTCACCGCCGAACGCCCGGCGCAGGAGATCCTCCGCCTGAATCCGGCTCGCGCGGGGCGTGCTGTTGAGCTCCGGTTGCAGTGGGCCGGCGCCCACGAGGGAGGCGGCATGGAAAAGTTCCGGATATTTGAAAGCCAACCGGGCGGAGCCGTAGCCGCCCATGCTGAATCCATCGAGCAGACGCCCCTCTCTGGAGGCTAGAGTCCGATAAGTGGCGTCGATGTGCGGCAGAAGATCCCGGAGGATCATCGACTCCACCGGAGTGGACCCGTCGGCCCAGTCGACATACATGCCCATCGGGAGGCCGTTGACAAAGACAACCAGGCACGGTGGCGCTTTGCCTTCCCGAATCGCCCGGTCGAACCGGGCTGCAACAGACGAGATGCCCGGCAGGCCGCCGCCGGAACCATGCAGCCAGTAGACCACAGGGAACCGGCGTTCAGGCTCTGCCTCGTAGGCCGCTGGAAGATACACATGGTAACTCACCTCGCCCTTGGTGGAAGCGCTGTGGAAAACATGGTGGGAAACCCCTTGTGCTTTGATTGCGGGCGTCACCCAGTCCCTGCCAGGGCTCAAGGCGTGGGGCGTCTTTTCCGGGTCCGACTGGCCCCGGGCTGCGGACGAAAGAAGGGCCAGCGCCGCTGCAAAGAGGCTCCGGAAGAAACAGGCTGCAGCTTTCATGGTGTGAGAGGAAAACTTCATGCGGGTGGCGCCCCAATGGAAGACGCGGATGAATTGGTTTTGGTTACGGGGCGTTCATGGCTGAGGCGTGGGGGGGCGTGCGCGAACAGGGCTGGCGGCGGGATTTTTTGGTGGCAACAGACATCCATCTGCGGCCTCGGTTGCGTTTCTTTTTTTGGGAACCCATGAACGAATCCACGAACACCACAAATTCCATAAATCCCACGGACTCCACGGACACCATAAACTCCACGAACGCTATGAATTCCATGAATGCCGAGCCATCCACGCAGGGCTGCAGGGAGGGCTGCCCCTGTGTGAACCAACGAAACGTCCGCATCCTGTCCGATGTCTGTCTGGGCCTCGGTTTTGCCAGCATTCTGCTTTCGGTCTTCACTTGGTTTTTCCGGGGGAAGGCGGATCCTGCGCATGGCGAAAGGTCCGGCATTTTCATCGGCCTCTGGGTGCCGAGTTTTTTCATGCTGGCCCACCGTCTGGCGCGCAAGGCCGAACAGATGCCAGAGATGGCCGAACCCCAGCCCAAATAACTGCCCAAAAATAACTGCATCTAAATCCGGGTGTTTCCATCCCCTAGGGTCGGGGGGCGCAACCGGGCGCGGTCTCGCCCGACTTTGGAACCTCCAACCGGTCCCCAGCAAACGGTTTGGCCTCTTTCCTCGGTCCCAGTGAGGCGGGGCGCAGGATACGGAGGAGTTCTTTCTCAATCAAAATACTGTCCTTGGCTGCGAGGGAGCGGAGCCAGGAGGAGGCGGGGCGGTTTATGGCCGGAAAAAATGGGGCACAAAGCGGCTCAGATTGTCCGTGACCAGACCGTCGGATTCGCGCACGCCCAACCCTGCGGGTTCGTGATCGACCATCCAGCCGCCGATGACCGGGCGGCTCCCGGCAAAGTCAGGAAGGTTGGCGAGGGCCTGGTACACAAACCCGTCCTGTCCGTAGTCCCCCGGGGTTTGGGCCACGATTTGTCCATCGGCCACGACCGTGATGTTGGCTCCTTCCCGGCTGAGCTTGGGCTTTTTGACATAGTCTCGCCCGGCCTGGCTTTCATCCAAAAAGCACGGCAGCAGATTGGGGTGTCCGCGGTGCAGTTCCCAGGCGCAGGCGAGGATCGCCTTGTTGCTGAGGAGTGCTTTCCATGCCGGCTCGATCCAGAGGGTGGGGGCCTGCGGCAGGTGCTCGCCTGCGGGTTCCCGCCAGAGCCATTCCCACGGATAGAGTTTGAAGCAGGCGACCAGGGGCGTGGACGGGTCCATACGGTCTGCGTTGGGGCCGCTGACGAACACCTGGTTTTGCGCGTCCCAGCCGAGGTCCGCGATGTTGCTCCAGCGCGTTTGGAAACCGGCGTTTTGTGCCGTATCCATCAAGTAGGAGACCGTCTGCTCATCCTCGGGGTGTCCGGCGACGCTGGTGAAATCCAGCAGGCGCAGGGATGGATTCAGGGTGGCGTAGCGTTTCCACCCTGCAACCAAGCGCTCGTGAATCGAGTTGAACTGATCCATCTCCGGGCGGGTGTCCTGCAGCCAAAACCACTGCGCCACCGAGGCTTCGACCAGGCTGGTGGGGGTGTCGGCGTTGTATTCGAGCAGCTTTGGAACCCCGCCCGGCATCCAAGCGAAATCAAAGCGGCCGTAGAGGCTGAAGTCGTCGTTTTCCCACGACTGCAACACCATCGGAACCGCTTTTTCTGGGATCGCCAGACGCTCCCAGTCGCCCCGGTGAACCACGGTTTCTGCAACATCGATGAGCAGGGCGTGCAATTCGCTCATCGCGCTTTCCAGTTGGCTCACCTCGGCGGCGGAAAACTCGTAACAGGCAGACTCATTCCAGTAGGCTTGGGATGCAGCTCCCTGGCGGTGGTAGGTCAGACCGATTTTTTCGACCCGGTCCGGCCAGGCCGGGCGCGGGGTGGAGTCGAGCCGTCTCATCAGCTGCCGCCTCCGTGCGAGCTGCCGCCAAAGCCGCCACGAGAAATCTGTGAGGAGTGGAAGCTGCTGTGGCCCGCTGATGAGCTTTCACCTCCTGCCGAGGATCCGTGGGCAAAATGTGACGCAGCGCGGGAGGAACCTTGGGTGCGGGCGGCGGCGACCGCCTCCGGGCTGGGCCGGCTCCGGCTGGGAATCACCCCGTTAAAAGCCGAGGCGTGCCAATCTCCGCCGTAATAATAACCGCGCCCAGGGATATGCCAATTAAAGGGATACGGATGCCAGTTGTGGGACACGCTGTGGTAATAGCCCGCGCCCGGCGAGAAGCTGTTGTTTTCGAGCTCCTGATCGGGACTGGGTTCACCGGAGGAAAAGAATTGGTCGGCAGGTTCGGCCGGGCTTTCCTCCTTCTGCGCCTGACACCCGCTCAGACCTGCGGTGGTTGCCAGGGCTCCCGACAGGAGGAGCGCGATGGTGGTGGAACGCTTCAACGGCAACGCCCTAGTGCATCGCGCTGGCAATGATAATGCCGCAGGTGATCAGGGCGGCTCCGTATACAATCGCAGCGGCCGTATTGCCTTCCTTGAACACCAGCACCTCCAGTTTGCCTGGGGTGACCAGATCGAACAGTTTGAGCGCCAGAACGCTCAGAAGGACACCAAAAATGGCCCAGCCGGCCACGGCAGCGGCGGTGATGAGCAAATCACGGCCCACAGGGATCACGCTTGCGAGAAATGCAGGAGACATAAACAGGGCGTTCAAAGTACCGAAACGGAACCCCATCCGCGATTACAATTAGCCGCGCCGTTTCTTCTGCAACGCGACAGAGCGGTGGCAAGCGGCGCGGCGATGCTGCGTCCGATTCGCAGGGACAAATCCTCGCCGCGGACCGTCTGTTTCCGCCGCTCGAACAGCGCCCGACGGGCCGCCGGAATCCGCCGGACCCCGGGCAGAGACGCTGGCAGGGGCGCAGCTGACAGGCGCGTATCATTTCCGCACAGGGACAAACTTCCCGAGATCCCGCATCGCAACCACCGTGCAGCCCTCGTCTTTGAGATGCTGCATGTACGCCTCGAACTGCGCGGGCTCCGTGTTCACCCATGGGTGCTTGATGTCCGGCACGCCGTGAAACGTCAGGACGGCAATCTTCCCTTCTCTCGCCTGCGCCACGGCGGCCTTGAACTGTTCGAGGGTGCTGTCCGGTTTCCCATCAAAAGCCTGGGGCATGAGCAGCGGATTGTCTGTGGAAGGGTCAAACGCCTTTGCTCCACCGGCTCGCGCAAAGAGGTAGCCGCGCTCGCCCAGCAGTTTTACCGCTCCCTCGCTGGTCGCATAGCCGGGGTAGCAAAAACTGACTGGGCGCGGAATGCCGGCTTTGGCGCACTGCGTCTCGATGAACTCCACATCCGAAGCCAGTTGCTCCGGGTTCTGTTTGGTCACGCCGGCATGTTTCCGCGTGTGATTGCCGATCTCGAAACCCTGTTCGTGCAGCGCCTTGATCTGCTCCCAAGTCATGTAGTGGGTTTTGTCTACGAGAAACTCAAAGCCCTCGGTGATGAAGAATGTAGCGCCAAAACCATGTTTTTTTAGCAGGGGCGCCACAAAGCTCGGATGGCTGGCCACCGAGTCATCAAAGGTGAGCACCACCAGCTTGTCCGGCACAGGATCTGCCCGGAGCGAAGCGGTGGCGAGAAGGGTCAACAGGAGGCGTTTCATAGGGGCTTAGGGGACACCCATAGGTTCGCTTCTTTACCACCGGGCGATCAAGACGGCCGCTGATTTTTTCTGAAAAGAACGCGGCCTTCTAAATTACAAATATGAACAGATTCCAAATGACTCGTGATTTAGAACGAATCCAAGCGATGAACGGATGAAAAAATCGCTTTTTTGACGGGCTGCCGGGAACTGCGGGAGAGCGGATGGGGCTGGTGGGTTTTGGCGGACTCATTCTCCGGCAGGCCGCTGCTTTGAGTCTCAGCGCACGGTAAACCCCGAAGATCGTGTCCCCCCTCAAATCTCAGAAAGGAGCTTTGACTCGCATGTTTTTTGCGGTGTAAGGGGGGCATGAAGCGTTGGGGCATCAGGTACACGCAGTCCACCGGGCCGTGCGAGCGGACCTTGTAGGACGGGGTGCACTTGTTGGGAGCGGGACCGGGAGTTGAGATTGTGATCGAGGGCGAGGGCGTGGCCGCTGTGCACGCGCGGATTGCGATTTCTGCTGGGGGCGTGTCGGTGGAGAATTTGGCGGGACCTGTGGGAGTATGGCTAAACGGTCAGCGGGTGGAGGGGAGCGCTGCGGTTTACGGCAGTTCCCTGATCCGGCTCGGTGACGCGCTTGTGCTTCTTCAGGAGGAATCGGAGGATCCAGAGGCGCAGCAATGGGGGGCGGCGCTGGCGACCACGATTCCCCTTCTTGGCCGACCACCTGCTCCGGGCGGTGCGGGCTTGCCAGAGCATGGGGGCGAGGTCTTTGAGGCACTGAGAGGCTTGCAGGAGCGTGAAAAATGCGTTGTGGGTGGCCCGGAAGCCGGTCCAGACGCGCCTCTGAGCGGCAGCTACCGGCTGGGAGACGAGATTGCGAGGGGTGGGATGGGGGTGATTTTCTACGGCCAAGACGCGCGGCTGAGGCGTGAGGTGGCGATCAAGGTCAGCCGCGTGGGGGATCACGGGTACGACCCGCGTTTCATTCGGGAAGCGGAGATCTTGGCGTGCTTGGCGCATCCGAACATTGTGCCGATCTACAATCTTGGGGTGGACGAGTTGGGCAGGCCGTTTTACAGCATGAAACTGATTCGGGGCAGGACGCTGCAAGCCGTGGTGAGGGCGTTGCGCGAGGGGGATCTGGAGGCGGTGCGAGAGTATGGCCGGGATCGGTTACTCACGGTGTTTAGGAAGGTGTGCGACGCCGTGTCATTCGCCCACAACCGCGGGGTTCTCCATCGGGATCTGAAGCCCGAAAACGTGATGGTTGGAGAGTATGGCGAGGTGCTGGTCATGGATTGGGGATTAGCCAAGGTGCTGGGAGAGCCGGGGGACTCTCAGCCGAGTCCCTCCGAGCGGTCGGCCTCGCCGGGCACGGATTTGTCGGAGAGCACTCTCATGAGTCTGGAGGGAGCGGTGATGGGCACCCCGCATTACATGTCTCCAGAGCAGGCGGAGGGTCGGCTCTCCGAGTTGGATGCCCGTTCCGACGTGTACAGCTTGGGCGCTTTGCTTTTTGCCATTCTCACCCTCCGTCCGCCGGTGGAAGGGCGGACTGTTGAGGAGGTGCTCGACCGGGTCAAACGGGGTGAAGTGGCGGCCATGGGCCGCGCGGTACGCGACTTGGCGGGTGCGCCGGGGCTGCCGCAGGAGTCGGCAAGGATTGTAAAACGGGAGTCGGCGCCTGAGGCGCTCATGGCCGTGGTTCGGCGCGCCATGGCGAGGGATCCCGACGCCCGCTATGCCAGCGCTGCGGAACTCGCCGCAGATGTCGAAGCGTATCAGAGCGGGTTCGCGACGCGTGCGGAGCGGGCCGGAGCACTTCGCCAAATGGTGCTGCTCATGCTCCGCCACAAGGCGGTGTCGAGCCTTCTTGTGCTGCTCGTGGCGGCGGGCATGGGGTTTGCCGTGCGTCTGGCCGAGAGCGAGAGCCAGGCGCGGAAAAGCGAAGCGCAGGCGCGGGCGAGCCAGATCCTCGCGATGAAGGAAAAGGAGGAGACCCGCAAAGCCCTTGCAAAATCTCAAATCGCCCTCGCCGAGGCTGCCTATCAGGACGAGGATGGAAGCAAGGCCCGCAACGTTCTGGAGCGGGTGCCTGCGGACCTGAGGGACTCAGACTGGCGCTACCTCTTTGATCACACCGACACGTCCATGGATCTGCCGGGTTTGGATGCGCTCCGGACCGTGGCCGCAGCCGTCCCGCATCCCACGGTGCCCGGGGTGTTCGCCTTTTTTCTCAGAGAAGGCAAAGTCTGGCTGTTCGATTCGGGAACTGGAAAACGGCTTTTGGAATTCCCTCTGGACCTGCCTCTTTCCTCCCGCAAACAGGGGGATCCGCCGGTCCTGAGTTTTTCCCCGGATGGCGAGCGGTTGGCGATCGGGTGGCGGGACCGTTTCGGGGTGGGTTTCTACAGCACTCGGACCGGATCGAATCTGGGATCTTTGGATACTCTTGGAACGGCCTGCATGGAGTTTTCGGCGGACGGCGCGCAGATTCTGCATCGGGAATTGAACAAAGGCGCAGCAGGTCGGCTCAGGCTTTGGAGCGTTGCCGAGGGAAAGCCTGTGTGGGAGCGGCCGGTTTCAATCGATTCAGGAAGAGTTTTCCCCGCGTGTTTTGTTCCGGGAACGAACTCGATTTTGGTGGCGGAACCCGAGGACCGTCTGGAGTTGGTATCCGCGGCCGATGGCTCGACGCTGCGCCGATTTCCTTCGGTGCATTCCGGAGTGGCCGCCTTGGCGGTTCATCCCAAGGGGCGTGTGGCGGTGGCCGGTGAGGCCAACGGATTTGTGCGCGTCTTGGACATTGAGGAGGGCCGCGTGTTGTTTGAGCACCGGGCCAACTCAGACGCGGTGCGCGGTGTTGCCTACTTGCCGGAGGGCGACCGGTTCGCAACGCTTGGCTTCGAGGGGGATGGCCGCGCATCGCTCCGGCTATGGGATGCGACCAGCGGCTACCTGCTGCCGCCGCTCCTTGGAATGGGTGGGCAGGACCGCTACGGGGGCGCTTTGGTTGTGCATCCCCTCTCGGGGGAGTTGCTGGCCGCTGCGGGGGAGTCGGTCAAGATATGGGCGGTTTCTCACAATCGTGAAATCTGGAGGCAGGTTCGCACGACCGGTGTTTCCCGGGCTTTTTTCTTCGGGTCAGATGACCGTGTGCTTACCCAGTCGCAGCGAGACCCGGACGAACGCAATCCGCTGCCATACGACCTGGGAGTCTGGGATGTGGGCGGGCTGCATCCGCAGGAGATCTGGAGTAATCCCAAAGGGCGTTATCTCGGGATGAGCGTGAGCGCAAATGGGGAGCGAGCGGTGGTGCTTGCCCATGAGAGTCCACACCAGGCGTTGGTGCTCCGCCGAGAGGGGCCTGGGGTGGCTGTCGCCGCATCTTTCCCGGTGCAGGCGTTTGTAAGAAATATTTTGGAACTCAGCCCTTCCGGCCAACGCCTTTGGACTGGCAAAGAGGTGTTGGAAACCCAACAAGGCCGGACCCTCTGCAAAATTGAGCGGAGAGGCGTTCCGGAGCGTTTCTTTCCCTCGGTCTGGATCGACGAGAACCGCCTGGCGGAAGCCATCGAGGTTTCAGGGACGGAAGGATCGTCCTGTTTGCTGAACGTGTGGGACACCCATACAGGAAATTTGCTGTGCAAAGTGCCGATGCCCGCGGACGTGACGCTCAAAGCACTGGCCGTTTCAAGCGACGGTCGAATGCTCGCAGAGGGCGGTTCCGATCTGAAAATCCGGATCCGCGACACGGCCACGATGCATGTGCTGAAGCAGTTCCGGGCACACGACCAGGATGTTACAGCGCTGGCTTGGGATCCAACTACGGGCCGGCTTGCCAGCGGCTCGGCAGATCTTACGGTGCGACTCTGGGACGTCAGCGGCGAGGAACCCAAGCAATGGAGAGAGTTCCGCGGACCCATGAACGCGGTGAAAAGTTTGGCGTTTAGTCCGTCCGGGCGCCGCTTGCTCTCCCGGGAAGCCTCTGCAAGGGAGGGCGTCACGCGGATGTGGGAACTGGGCGCGAAATAGGTCGGTGGCCGGCGTGCGCGAGTTTTGTGCCAAAGCGCGGGGTTACATCTTGGAATTGATGTTGGCCAACTCGGTGCCAACGGTCTCTACGCGGTCCATGGCACAGACTCTGGCCGGTGCGGAAACCGGGCATTTCCGGCGTTTAGAGGGGATGAGGCGGTGGAACGGCTCGGAAACCGCCTGGATGCCGGGCGCAACGCCCAGCGGCCTGTGTTTGGGGAGTCTGGCGGATGGGGGGGGATTCGAACCCCCGGTGCCGATTAAAGCACACACGCTTTCCAGGCGAGCACAATAGACCACTCTGTCACCCATCCATCTCAGACTGTCGCCCCTTTTTTTTGGCGAAGAGCCGACTATCTTGAAGCAAAATTTCCCGGCATCAAGCCGGATGTTTCAGGTTCAGCGTTGTGCGGGGCCTGCGGTGGAGGCGGTTGGAGTCCCGGGGGCGCAGGCGTTGCAGCCGGCTTTGCCGATCTGAGCGAAGAAATCGTTGCCCTTGTCGTCCACGAGGATGAACGCGGGGAAGTTTTCCACCTCGATCTCCCAGACGGCTTCCATGCCCAGCTCCGGGTACTCCAGTACGGACACTTTCCGGATGTTTTCCTGGGCGAGAATCGCTGCGGGCCCGCCGATGGAGCCGAGGTAAAAGCCGCCGTACTTTTTGCAGGCCTCGGTGACCTGCGGACTGCGGTTGCCCTTTGCGATCATGACCATCGAACCGCCCTGACTCTGGAACAGGTCGACATAGCTGTCCATCCGGCCTGCCGTGGTCGGGCCAAAGGAGCCGGAGGCCATCCCGTGCGGGGTTTTGGCGGGGCCGGCGTAGTAGACGGGATGTTGTTTGAAATAATCCGGGAGCCCTTGGCCGGCGTCGACGCGTTCCTTGAGTTTGGCATGGGCGATGTCGCGCGCGACCACGATCCGGCCGGTGAGAGAAAGTCGGGTGGCCACGGGGTACTGGCTCAACTGGGCCCGGATCTGGTCCATGGGGCGGTTCAGGTCCACATGGACCACGCTGCCTTCCTGAGCGTTCCGGTAGCGTTCCGGGATGAACCGGCCCGGGTTGGGCTCAAGTTTTTCCAGCCAGACACCCTCGGCGTTGATCTTCGCCTTGATGTTGCGGTCAGCGGAACAGGAGACGCCCATCCCCACGGGACAGGAGGCGCCATGGCGCGGGAGCCGGATAATGCGGAGATCCAGTGCGAAGTATTTGCCGCCGAACTGGGCGCCAATCCCGAGTTCCTGAGCCGCCTGAAGCAGTTCGGCCTCAAGGGCAGTGTCCCGGAACGCCTGTCCGAGCGCGTTCCCGGTGGTGGGCAGTTGGTCCAGTTCCTTGGCAGAGGCGAGCTTGACGGTTTTCAGGCAGGCTTCCGCCGAGGTGCCGCCGATCACAAAGGCGATGTGGTACGGAGGACAGGCTGCGGTGCCGAGGCTGCGCATTTTTTCCGTCAGGAATGCCTTGAGGTTCTTGGGGTTCAACAGGGCCTTGGTTTCCTGGAAAAGGAAGGTTTTGTTGGCGGACCCGCCGCCCTTCGCCACGAAGAGGAACTTGTACTCGGCGCCGGGCGTGGCAAAGAGGTCGATCTGGGCGGGCAGGTTCGTGCCGGTGTTTTTCTCCTCGTACATGTCGAGGGCGGCTGTCTGGGAGTACCGGAGGTTTTCCGAGGTGTAGCAGTTGTAGACCCCGAGGGAGATGGCCTCGGCGTCGTCCGTGCCGGTCCAGATTTGCTGGCCCTTTTTGCCGATGACGGTGGCGGTGCCGGTGTCCTGGCAGAACGGGAGAATGCCCCGGGAGGAAACCTCGGCGTTTCGGAGGAGGGTGAGGGCGACGTAGCGGTCATTGTCGCTGGCGGCGGGATCGTCCAGAATGGCGGCCACTTGGGCCAGGTGCGCGGGCCGGAGAAGGAAGGAGCAGTCATGGAATGCTGCTTGGGTGAGGGCCGTGAGCACTTCCGGGGCGACTTTGAGCACGGGTTTGCCCTCAAACTCGGCCTGCTGCAGGCCGGCATCGCAGCCGGGCAGCCGGCGGTATTCGGTGGGGTCGGGTCCGAGCGGGAAAGGGTTCTGGTAGACGAATGCCATGGGCGGGAGGCTAGCGGAGCCGGGGTGGGGTCACAACCGGGTTTTCGGTGCCGCCGCCAGACAGCCGGTCCCCCAAAAACGCGGGCCTAAGAAAACTGGCTTCACCGGGTTACGCTGAATTGGCGGAACCGAGTTGTGAACATGAAACCTGAGACTGAGTGGGAACTGTCCCTGCAAAAGCCCCGTGGGTTTTTGGTGGGCTCATGGCGGGGTGCGGCTTTGCTGGCGGCGGGCGTTTTGCTGGGTGCGGGGGCGGTCCGCGGGGACGGACCGGCCTGGGGGGACGCCCGGGCGGTCTTGGAAAAACACTGTTACGAGTGTCATGGGGGGAAGAAAACCAAGGGCGGGGTGGATCTGAAGCGCTTGGACGCCGATCCGAAGGTGGGGAGCGAGTTTGACCTGTGGAACAAGGTTTTGGAGGCGGTGAAATCGGGGGACATGCCCCCCGATGACCAGCCTCCGCTGCCGGCCGCGGACCGGCAGCGGTCTTTGGACTGGCTGGGCGGGGCCATCGAACAGGCAGTGCGCGCCAATGCCGGGGATCCCGGCTTGGTCACGGTGCGCCGGATCACCAACGCCGAATACGATAGGACCCTGCGCGATTTGACGGGTGTGGACCTGCAGTTGTCCCGGGATTTTGTCCCGGATGGCGGTGGGGGCGAGGGATTCTCGAACGTGGGCGACGTGCTGTTTGTGAGTCCGCAGCAGCTCGACAAATATTTTCTCGCAGCCCGGAAAGCGGCGGACCACGCCACGATCCTGCCCGGATCCGGGATCGGATTCCGCCGGGAGCGCGTGGGGTTGCGCGGGCCGGTGCAGATGAAGGCGCAGGTGGAGCAGGGGCTTTACGTCTGGTACCAGAAGATGGCCGCCCCGTTCCTGCCCAAGGACGGCGAAGACCAGCGGGAAGCGGATTACATGCTGGCCTGCTGGAAGTTCAAACACCGGGACGTGACCGGAGCGGAGTCCTTGAAACAACTGGCAGACGCAGCGGGCTTGGTGCCGGCTTTTTTGGAAAACTGGTGGGAACTGCTGCAAAATCCGGAGCCGAAGTCCCGGTTTCTAGATTTGACCCGGGTGGCATGGCGCGAACTGCCCGGACCCGCGGCGGACAAATCGGTTCCGCCGGAGGTGATAGACAGGATCGGGAAGATCCAGGCGGACCAGCGGTCCTGGCTGGGGCCTGCCGACAATCCCGGGACGGGCGTCCAGAGGCGGCAGCAGGACGCGGACGGGTTGCGGGAGTATCCGATCCATCTGGCGGTGACCGGGTTGCCCGAGGTGCATCTGGTGGCTGGAGACTGCGGGGACGGCAATGCGGGTGACTGGGTGGAATTTTCGGGTCTGGAGGTCCAGCACGGCAAGGGGGGCAAAGTCCGGCAGCCCTATGTGGACTGGCTGCGCGGACAGCTCGACCGGGACCGGGCATGGCTGGCTTTTGATCAGGATGCGGAACGGCAGGGGCCGCGTCCGCGTCTGGAGGGCGTCCGGGAACGGGTTTCTGTAGGGGAAGCATTTTTGGCGCGGTTGGGGAAACACGCACTGGGTCTGGAGGCGAAGCCAGTCAGCGTTTATGTGCAGGCACCGACGGATCTGGTGTTGCCGCTACCGGCCGATGCCGCGCTGTTCCGAGCCGTGGGCCGGCTCGACCTGCGGGTGCCGGACGTGGAAAAGGCAACGGCTCAATGGACGCTCCTGAAGGGGCCGGTGCCAGACCTGACCCGGATTCTGCCCGGGGTTTTGACGGTCTGGAAAACCCAGACGGAGGCCGCCCGAAAAACGATGCAGGATTTCGGGGCGATGCGGACCGTGTTTCCCGACGAGTACGTGCGGCGGTTGGAAGAGGTCGCGCGAAACTTTCACCGGGGCGGGAAAGGCCGCGGCGTGTATTACCTGAATGACACGCAGCTGCTGGGAATGGTGCCGGAACCGGAGAAAGCCCGGTGGGAGAAAATGATTGCGGACTGGCGGCTGGTGGCGCCCGGGAAACTCAATCCGAAACAGGAAACGGACTGGGATGCGGCTTTGAAACGGCACATGGGGGAATTTGCGGCGCTGGCATGGCGGCGCCCGCTGGCTGCCGATGAGCAGGCACAGCTGGAGGGATTGTATGCGGCGGCACGTGCCCGGGAATTGGACCGGGAAAGTGCGGTGCGCGAGGTGTTGGTCCGGGTGCTGGTGGCGCCCCAGTTTTTGTTCAAGCTGGAGGACGCCTCGCAGCCTGGGGAACGGCCGCTGGACGCCTGGGAACTCGCCTCCCGCCTGAGTTACACCCTCTGGGCGTCGATGCCGGACCCGGCCTTGCGCGCAGCGGCGGCGGACGGCAGCCTGCTCCGGCCGGAAGTGCTGGAGCGGGAGACCCGCCGGATGTTGAAGGACGCCCGTGCTGCTGCGTTGGCGGAAGAGTTTGCAGGGCAGTGGCTGCGGTTCAACGCGTTTGAATCGAAGGTGAACATTGATCCGGCAAAGTTTCCGGAGTTCACTCCGGACCTGCGTGCAGACATGTACCGGGAAGCGGTGGAGTTTTTCACGCATCTGATCCGGGAAGATCGGCCGGTGCGGGAGATCTGCGGGGCAGACTACACGTTTTTGAATGAGCGCCTTGCCGGATTTTATGGGGTGCCTGAGGTGAAGGGGGGCGAGTTCCGAAAGGTGTCGGTGGCAGGGAACGGCCGGGGCGGCGTGCTCGGGATGGGAGCGCTCCTTTCCAAGCACTCGTATCCGCACCGGACCAGCCCGGTGCTGCGCGGGAACTGGCTGCTGGACGCCGTGCTCGGCGCGCCGACGCCGCCTCCGCCCAACGATGTGCCGAAGCTGGATGAGGGTGCAGAAAAGCCGGCTTCGTTGCGGGCGCGGTTGGAAATGCACCGGGCGGACCGTGCCTGTGCGGTGTGCCATGACCGGATGGATCCGCTGGGGTTTGCGCTGGAGGGATTCGATCCCGTGGGCCGGCTCAGGAAGGCGGACGATTCCGGGCATCCGGTGGACGACCGGGCCCAGTGGAAGAACGGGCCTGCCTTCCAGGGTGTAGCGGGGTTGCGTCAGTTTCTCGGGAGCCGGCAGGGGGAGTTGGACCGGCAGTTCTGCCGGAAACTGCTGGGGTACGCTCTGGGCCGCACGCTGTTGGCGACCGACCGCCCGTTGGTGGAGGAAATGGTGCGTGAATTGAACGCGCACGAAGGCCGTTTTTCTGCTGGAATCCTAGCGGTGGTGAAGAGCCGCCAGTTTAAGAACCGTCGAACCGAGGCATTGCCATGAAAAACCTGCATCCGAACACCACGATTTCGAGGCGCCGTTTTCTGCGCGGCATGGGGGTGGCGTTGAGCCTGCCTTGGTTGGAGAGCGTCAACGCATGGGGGGCGGCGCCGGGTTCGGGCGGGGCCAGCGGCGCGCCGCGGCGGTTGGCAGCGGTGTTCATGGGGAACGGCGTGAACCCGCACCATTGGGGCGCCGTGAACGGGCCGGGCGGCCTGGAACTGATGAAGAGTCTTTCGCCCTTGGAGAGCCTGAAAGACCGGCTGCTGGTGTTCAAAGGGCTTTGGAATCCGACGACCGTCATGGGGCCGGGCGGGCATTACCCGAAGATGAATGTGCTCTCCGGACTGAAAGTGAAACAGACGACCACCGACGTGGAGGTCGGCGTCACTGTGGACCAGTTGGTTGCCCGCGAGGTTGGCCGCCACACCCCGGTTTCGAGCATCGTCCTCGGTACCGAAGGCCCCGGGTACAGCACGGACAGCGGATACACGTCGATCTATTCCGCCTACATCTCCTGGGCGTCCCCCACCACACCCGCTCCGAAAGAAATCTATCCACAACAGGCGTTCGACCAGTTGTTCGATGACGGCTCCCAGCGGAAACGGGACAAGAGCGTTTTGGACTTGGTGTTGGAAGACGCCAATTCCCTGAAGCGGAAGGTCAGCGGACGCGATGCGCGCAAACTGGACGAGTATTTCACTTCGGTCCGGGAATTGGAGCAGCGGATTGAAAAAGCGGAACAGTTCAGCCAGCAGAACACGGGGGGGGCCGGCTGGCAGCCGAGTGTCCAGAAGCCGGGCTTTGCGCGGCCTGCAGCGGGAATCCCGGCCACGCCACAGGACCATGTCCGGCTGATGTTCGACATTCTGGTGCTGGCGTTCCAGATGGACCGGACCCGGGTCGCGACCTACATGATGAACAACGACCTTTCCAACATGAACTTCGGGTTCCTGGAGGGGATCAAAAGCGGGATCCATGAGCTCTCGCATCACGCGAATGACCCGGGCCGGCTCGATCACTACCAGCGGGTGAACCAGCATCACATGCAGCTCTGGGCTGAGGCCCTCCAGAAGATGGCCGACACCAACGAGGGCGAACGGTCTCTCCTCGACAACAGCATGATCCTCTTCTGTTCCAGCCTCTGGGACGGCAACGCCCATGATTCGCGCCAGTTGCCCGTGCTCCTCGCCGGTGGTGGCGGTGGGACGATTCGCGGCGGCCGGCTTCTGGACTACAGCGCGACCGAGGACCGGCGTCTGTGCCGGTTGCACCTTGCGTTGATGGAACGGATGGGGGTGCGTACCGACCGGTTCGGAGACGCCGATTCCGCCCTGCCGGACCTCGGTTGAGCCCACGGGCCAATGCCCCTCTGGATTTACAACCGGCCGCCCTCCGAGACCCCGACCAGTGAGCGGGACACCGCCGCGCATTGGCAACGTTTGCCAGCGGGGTTCAGAATCCGCTGGGGGTACAGTTTTCAGGATGGTGCTACTTGGCGGGAGGGAGACTTTGTGATTCAGGGCCCGGAAGGGCATCTGCTGGTCGTGGAGGCGAAGTCGGGCGCCCCGGAGCCGGACCCTGCCACTGGGGAATGGAATACGGAGGACGGGTCGAACCCGGTGCTGCAACTGGAGAAGCAGTGGAGCGGCGTGGTGCGGATGGTTCGTGAGGAAGCATACCAGATGGGCATCCGCGCACCATGGGTCGCGCAGGCGCTGGCCTTGCCCCACGTGGAAATGGACGCCGACCAGTTCGGGTTCGCTGGCGGATCCCGGCACCGAATCCTTGCAGGGACGGATCTGAAGTATTTTAAGGACTGGTGGGCCAGCCTCATGGACGGGAGACGGCTGGGATCCACTCTCGGAGAGGCGCAGAGCCTGTTCGACCGGCTTTTTGTGAAGGGCAAGCCGGCCGGCTCAAACACATGGACGCTGGACTTCGCTGACCGCCTGATCGAACGCCAGACGCGGACGCAGTTTGAAGTGCTCGACGCCCTTGAGTTTCACAGCCAGTTCCTGTTCCGGGGCGGGCCGGGCACCGGGAAGACTTGGGTTGCGCTGGAACTGGCCAGACGCTGGACGGCTGCCGGGCGACGCGTCCTGTTTCTGTGTTACAATCTGGAGCTCGAACGCTGGTTGCGGACGGTATGCGGTCGGCTTGCCCCTGGCGTTGCCGTCTACAGTTTCGAGTCGCTGGGGACCGAGTTTCTGGGCTGCAGCGCACCCCCGGCCGATCCAGCCGCGCGCCGCGCGTACTACGACGCGGTGCTTCCCCAGTGCATGGTCCAGCGGGTGCAGGCAGACGACTTCCAGCCCAGTTTTGATGCATGGATCGTGGACGAGGCTCAGGATCATGACACCGCCCCTGATCCTTCGGATGCGGGGCCTGGTTGGTGGGGCATTTACACGGGTCTAGTCCGGGGCGGCTGGGAGGCGCCCATCGCGGTGTTCGCCGATGGACGCCAGCGGCTGGCGCGTCGCCAGGGCGCGTATGACGAGAGCCGTCTTCTGGAACGGTTGCCCGGCATCGTGCAGGTCGTTCTGAAGCGGCCGCTCCGGTACACCCGTCAGTTAGC
Organism: uncultured Spartobacteria bacterium; assembly: GCA_903901425.1. Lineage (GTDB taxonomy): Bacteria > Verrucomicrobiota > Verrucomicrobiia > Chthoniobacterales > Chthoniobacteraceae > CAIURC01. Next base: position 81,329 of record CAIURC010000078.1, read on the forward strand.
GGAGTTTTTTGCAGGCATGTCTGGCTGGCTCTGGCCCGAGATGGCCGCATGGAACGCTGGATCCGGCCTGCCGGAAGGGCCCGAACCGGAATTGCTCGAGGCCCGTTCGGATGCGGAGGAAGCCGCCCGGGTGGCCGAGGTTCTGGAAAGATGGTTCCGGCTCAAGCTGGTGGTTCCTGCGGATGTGCTGTTGCTGTATCCGAGCAGTTCGCGGATCCCACCATGGTTGGGCGCGGTGCCCGGCATCGTCTTTCACGCGGGAGCCGAGGGTTGCCCGCCGGAGGCGGTGGCTGCGGTGTCCGTCCACAAGGCAAAAGGCCTGGACAAGCGGGCCGTGGTTCTGGTCGGGCTGCCGCCCTGGGAAGCGCTGTGCTCGGATCCGTATCTGGCGCAGACCTACGGCATCGGCGTGACGCGCGCACAGCAACTTCTCTGTGTGGTTTCGAGAAGCGATTTGGGCACCATCTCAAACGGGGTTTCACCTGCATAAACGACACGCCTGAACGGGCGGAAAAACGCGCGCGATCGCAGCTGAGATCGAAGAAGTGCGGTGTGCCTTAAAACGTGGGCAAAGAGCGGCAGGGCGCTCGTGATTTCTGCCGTAACGGCGATCGCTAAACACGCCTATCCGCGGCCCCGGATTTTGTCGACGAGGAGCGAGGTGGGCTGGCTGCTGAGTCGTTTCCACATCTTGGAAAAATCCTGTTCCGAGCCGACAAAAAGCTCCCCCAAGTTTGAGCTGAGTGCATTCGCGATTTCCTGTTGCCGCGCGGCCCGGATTTTGGACGAGCCTCTGGCTGCGCCGCCAAATCTGAGGATCACCACGTGGAGAGGCGGCGCGCCAACCAGATGGACGAGGGACTTCTGCCCGACCCGGGCTTCCACAATATCTCCATGGGACTCGAGAAATGCGCTGGTCCATGCGATCTGGTCCGGGGTGAGTTCATGGGGAAGAAGCACGTCCTCTTTCCTCAGAGCATTCCTCTCCAGCTTTGCCGCGTCCAGTTCGTCTTCAAACGCAATGAGCCGGACGAGCGTTTTCTGGCTGGCCTCGCGGTTTCCTCTGCGGCTCTGGTAGCCAATCAGGCCGTTCAGGATCCCGCCCTGCAGATGCGGGAACGCGCGGATCACCGACTCGACGATCTCCTCCGCGTCCGGTTTGTCGCATTCACAGCACAGCGCTGCGTACCGGGCGTGAAGATCCCCCTCCTTGGGCTTGTCTGCCCGGCAGCGGTCCATCAGCGGGAGTGCCTCGGTTTCGCGCTCTAAATTCAGGAGCGCAATCGCCCGCAGTTGGGCGGACTCCAGAGTGCCGTCGTCCTGCATCGTGACTTGCAGGAGGGACATTTTGCGGTCCTCCCTCCGCTTCTTCCACGCATCGTTCCATGCCACCTTGGTTCGGAGCGCGAACTCCTTCGACAACGGTTCGAAGTGATCTCCGAGAAAATAGGCGGCAGCCGAAGCACCCGGGTCTGGCGGTGGCGCGGATGTCGCCAGTTCGATCTCAGTGGCACCAAACTGGAGTTCCGAGAGAGGCGGGTGGACCTCGAAAAGGTTGTCCGGTCGGTGCAACGCCTCGTGAATCCAGCCGCGGGCCTTGGCTGGATCCCAGCTCTCCCGCGCATGCAGGGCGCGGAGTTGGAAATAGTCGTCCGGGGGTTCAGCGCGTTCGTCGATGAGCGTCCCGCACCACCGGTCCGTGTCCTTGCCGAGGAGCGCATGGGCGAGAACGGTGACGCGGAGCCGGGACGGGACCGTGCCTGGGAAGAGCTGGTCGCAGGCGGCGTCCGCCTTGCGTTCGGCGCACCGTCCGTCGGCAAGGGTCCATGCGCGGAGGCGTGGCCAGAACCAACGGCCGAACCTGCGCCAAAGGAAGTTGTTGTTTTTGGAATTGTCAGCATCGCCATGGACGCCGGCGAGCCATGCGGCGGTAAGGCGGTGGAGGAGGCGGCCCCAGAAGTCGTCCTGTGCTTTGAGATGGCCACATTCGTGGGCCAGAACGCCGCGGAATTCGTCCGGAGTCATGGACAGCATCAACGGCAGACCCACGCGCAGCACGGGTGCACCTCCAAAAATCCCGGGCTTGGACAGAAACACAGCCGCATTCACGTCCTCGCTGATCTCAAACCGGGCCGGTGTGCGTCGGCAGCCGAGTTGGCGGCAGATCTTGGCTACTTCCTCAAAAAGCAGGGGTGCTTCCTTTTGGGTGAGCACGCGGCCAAGCATTTCCGGAGTGTTCGCCCGGAACGCGCGGAACAGGAACGGGCCGGACCAGACAAGCAGAACGATGCCGGGAACGACTTTCCTAGAGAGGAGGCAGGCCAATCCCAAACCAAACACGCCGAGCACCAGCGGGAGATGGAGCGATGCCATGAACAGGCTCTGGAAACGGATCCGGCCCGGGGAGTGTTTTTCAAGAATCTCCCGGACCTTGTGGTAGGTCTTGGTGAGCGGTGTTTCGTGCGGCTTCATTCGTTTCCAGTGGCGTGAACTCGATTCCGGTTGCCGGCCAGAAAACATCCGGTTCCCCCGGCCACATTCGGAGGGCGGAACGTAGCGGTGGTTTCACCCGGCGCAAATCCGAAAGCGCAGTCTAGTCGCAGGACAGAGCGGTTGTCGCATGAAAGTTGAGGACGTCCCGAGGAAAAGCGCGTTCTGAACTGTTGGCGCAACTCTCCGGCGCCCACAGGGTTGAATCCCGTATGCAATCGCCGTTCTTTCCCCGTTCACTGGCCCGCCGCATGGATGCCCGTTCCTGGTTTGCTCGGATGATTCTGAGCGCGGCGCTTCTGCTGGGATCCGGGGCGGAGTTCTGGGCGGCGCCTCCAAAGAAGGACAACTCGGACGACATGTGGGTGGCCGCGGTGGAAGGGGTAAAGCTCCCGCAAAACGTGACCCACCACACGCTTGAAAGCCCATCCATGAAAAGGATGGTGGGTTATTGCGTCTATCTGCCGCCGGGTTATTCCGAACACCCGGACCGCCGCTACCCCGTGATTTACCACTTGCACGGAGCAGGCGGGAACGAACTGCGGATGCTGTATTCCGCGGAGGTCTTGCACGAAGGAATTCTCCACGGGAAATGGCCGGAAATGATCGTTGTTTTTCCCAACGGAGGCCGGGCAACGATGTACCAAGATTCTGGGGACGGCCGGTACATGGCGGAGACACTGATCGTGCGGGAGTTGATCCCGCACATTGACGCTACGTACCGGACGATTGCGGACCGGAAAGCCCGGTGCATCGAGGGGTTCAGCATGGGCGGCCGCGGGTCGACCCATCTGGCCATGCGGTATCCGGAATTCTTCGGATCGCTGTTCAACCAAAGCGGCAACGTTTACCATGTGTCGGACGTCTCCAAGGCGCCGAATCCCTACCTCGGTTCGGACCCGGCCCGGCTCCAGGCCAATGACCCGTACCTGAACCTGCAGAAGAATCTGGAGTTCATCCGGGCGAATCTCCGGATTCAGGTAGCCTGCGGAACGGCGGACCCGGAGCACATTGTGACGGTGCGGGAATACCACCAAGCCCTGCTGGCTGCAGGTATTGAGCACGCCTACTTTGAGGCGGAAGGTGTGGCCCATGTGCAGAAGGACCTGATCGCGACCCGGAAAGAGACGTGGTTCGATTTCCACACCGAGTCGCTCCTCAAAAACCAGGTCCCTCTCTTTTTCCGGAACCCGAAGTCGACGCCGTGACCTGATTCTGCCGCCTGCACTGGTTGTGTTGGGTTGTGCCGGTTGCAGAGCTTTGTTCATTGGAAAACCCTCCTGGCTCGGGCCAGGCCCCATCGTTTAAGCTAAATAAGTTATAAAATAGGTATTTTATGGGTGCGCTGTGCTCCGCGGACAGGGAAAAATATCATCGTGGGAGTGCTGAGGGGATTTCGGATTTCGAAGGTTGCTGGGGAATGACGGCGTGTGACAACAATCCGGATCACCATTTGAACCGATTGGATGTCCGCGCTTTCAGGGTATCGTCTTGAACGTCTGCTTTACAAAAGCACTGGTACGCTTGTGTGGCACGCGTCTGTGGCGGAGACCGGAGCTGCTGCGGTGGTGAAGCAACTCCGCTCTGACCGGGTAACCCCGATTCAGGCTGCGCGGTTCCGTGCGGAATACATTCTTGGGAGGGAACTGGCGGATGTGGATGGGCTATTGACCGCAGAGCGTTTGATCGCGGAGCCCGACTGCTGTGCGATTGTTTACCCGCATTTTCCAGGAGAAACGCCGCGGTCTGCAACGGTCGTGGGCCAGGACGGGTGGGGACGGTTTCTGGGGTTTGCGATCCAGCTCACACGTGTGCTTGGGAGATTGCACCGGCGGCGTGTGATTCATCGCGACATCAAGCCGGGAAACCTGCTTTTTAACCCCGCAACGGAGGAGTTGAGGGTGATCGATTTTGGGATTGCGACCCGTCTTTCCAGCGACCTTCAGGCGCCGGTGCAGCCTGAGGAACTGGAGGGAACGCTGGAGTACATGGCGCCTGAACAGACCGGGCGAATGAACCGCCAGACGGATTACCGGGCGGATTATTACGCGCTGGGCGTGACGCTTTACGAGATCCTCACGGGCCAGCTCCCGTTCATGTCGGCAGACCCTTTGGAAATCATTCATTCCCATCTTGCCCGGGTTCCGCAGTCGCCGGCCGAGATCTGTCCCTCCATCCCCGGGCCACTTTGCCGGATTGTGTTGCGGCTTTTGGAAAAGATGCCGGAGGCGCGATACCAGAGCAGTGGTGGGATTTTGGAGGATTTGGAGGCGTGTGCGGCGGCATGGGCATCGGAGGGGGAAATTCCGGAATCGCTTCCGCTGTCTCGGGGTGGGGGCAGTGAGATCCTCGCGATTCCAACGCGTCTTTATGGTCGGGAAAAAGAGGCAAGCCTGTTGGCGAGAGCGTTTGCGCATGCGAGCCAGGGGGTTCCGTCGCTGCTGCTGCTCAGTGGACCGGCGGGCATTGGCAAGTCGGCGCTGGTCCATGAGTTGGACCGGAGTGTGTTCGTGAATCACGGGTGGTTCCTGTCCGGGAAGTTTGAACAACTGCGTCAGGACAGGCCATTTGGGGCGCTGAGCGAGGCGTTCGACGGGTTGGTCCGTGAAATCCTCGCGCTCCCCGAGAACGCGCTGAAAGGGTGGCGGGAGGAGTTTGGTGCTGCGCTGGGACAGATGGGTGCGGTGCTCACGCCGTTGGTGCCGGGACTGGAGGCCCTGCTGGGGCCCCAGCCCGCCGTGCCGGAACTTCCGCCGGGCCAGACGCTCGAGCGCCAGAACGAGTTGCTTCTTCGGTCGATCGCTGCCCTGCCCAAGGCTTCGCGGCCTGTTGTGCTGTTTCTGGATGACTGGCAGTGGGCAGATAGCGCATCCCAGAACTGGCTCGAGACGATGGTTGCAGCCGAAATCCCGCATCTGCTCCTGATCGTGGCATGGCGGGACGACGAAGTGCCAGCAGCGCACCCGTTTGCAAGCCGGGTCACAAAGCTGCTCCAAATCAAGGCCGATGCCCATGTGCTCCAACTGTCGCCTCTTTCTCCGCGACACGCGGCTGAATTCCTTCAGGACACGCTCCGGTCTGCGGACCCGGCCCTGGGTGAACTGGCCAGGATTTTTGTCGGAAAAACCCACGGCAACCCTTTTTACATACGTCAGTTGCTGCAGGCGCTGGATCTTGCGGGTGCAATCCAGTGGGAACCCGGGAAGGGCGGATGGCGGATCGATCCGGCCACCGTGGAGCGGATGGTGCTCACAGAGAATGTGGTCGATCTCTTGGTGACACGGCTCCGGCAGTTTCCCGAGGAGGTCAGTCTTCCCCTGCGAGTTGCGGCCGCGATTGGGACAGAGTTTGACCTCGCTCTCCTGAGCAAGACCTGCGGTCAGGCGCATCCGGAGTTGCTCCGGAACTTGGCGCTTCTCAGAGCCGAGAACTATGTGTTGCCCCACGACCGGTTTACCAAGGAGTTGCTGGCGGCCTCAGAAGCGCTGGATGCAGGGGCCGATGTGGACCTTGGTGTGGCACGGTTCCGGTTTTCACATGACCGGATTCAGCAGGCCGCATATGAACTGGTGCCCGAGGAGGAAAGACCGCGGATCCACCTGAGTCTTGCACGGCATCTTGCGAGCAGGCCTGAGCAGCCGGGGCAGGGTGGGCTCTTCGAGGTGGCGGGTCATTACGCACAGGCAACGGCCCTTGTGGAGGAGGCCGGGGAACGCAGTCTCGCCCAACGCATTCTGATCCGTGCGGCGAAAGCTGCCCGCACGGCCGGTTCACCCGATGTTGCACTGCGCTACTTGGATGCAGCAAAGAATTTGCCATCCATCGGAGGGCGGGATGCCGTGCAGCGCTTTGCTGCCGAACTCTTGAGAGAACGCGGGATCGCGTCTGCACTACTCGGACGGCAGTCTGAGGCGGATGCCGCATTCCAGGAGTTACTTGGGTCGGGCGGCGACCGTGAAACAAAGGCGGATGTGCACCACTGGCAGATCTCGCTTGCGCTGAGTCGGGGGGACTTTCGGTCTGCGGTGACGGCTGCCTTGGAGGGCATCCAGTTGTTCTGCCCACCGATTCCCCGGAAGCCTGGGTTACTTCGGGTCGTGTGGGCGATGCTCAAGGTCAAGAGACGGCTGCGCGGACTGGATCCCGAACGGTTGCTGGACCTACCGAGGATGACCGACCCAGGCGGGCTCTGGATGCTGCGCCTACTGACGCGGGGCAACACCGGTTTCCTTTTCGAGGATTCAATGCTGTACGCACTTGTGAACATCCGCCTTTTTGAGGCAACCCTCCGGCATGGCCTTGCGCCGGAGTCTGCAGGCAGCATCGCGGCGTGGGCCATCCTCCTTTGCACGGCCATGAACGATCCCGTCAGCGCCGCTCAATTTGTACGGGTGTCGATCCAGCATGCGGAAGCGTCTGGCGACCCGGAGCAGCGTTGTCTCTGCTATATGACGCAGGGCGGGATCATTGGGCACTGGCGCAACCCCTTGGCGGAGAGCCGTCCATGGATCGAAAAAGCGATCCAAGCCAGTATGGAGTGCGGCCTTGTGGAATACACGGGTTACTGCCATTCGCACCTTTGTTTCCACAGTGCGTTTGAAGGCCGGCCCCCGGGGGAATGCATTCGACAGGCCGAGACGCTCCGTGCCCACGCCGCCAAGCATCGGCTGGAAGACGTTGTCCTCAACATGCTTGCGCTCCGGCAGTTTTCGAAGGCTCTGCTCGGAGAAACAGAATCCCCGACCAGCCTGAGCGACGAATCCATCCGTCACAACGACGTTGCACAGCAGGCACGCCATTTCCGGGCAAAAATTCCGGTGCAGTTTCTGAACCTCTGCGAGGGGCGTCTTCTGTTGTATGACGGGCGCCCGGAGGAGGCGTTCCGGATCCTTCACGGGAACGTGGCCTACGATGCGGAATGTGTTGGCATGACCCAAATCCCGGACAACGCCTTTTACCTCGGGCTGGCTGCGGCTGGGGTTGCGGCGCGAGACCCACGTCGGGCCGGATTCATGCGCAGGGTGCTCCACCGGCAGGTCCGGCGGTTTGAACGGTGGACTGGGTGGTGTGAGCCCAATTTTCTTGCGCGTCACCTCCTGTTGCAGGGTGCGCTTCTAGAGCTCCGTGGAAAGCCGTTTGAAGCCGTCCGGTTTTATGAGAGATCGAACGAATCGGCTCGGAGGCAGGGGCACTGGCACATCGCAGCGCTCGCGGCAGAGCGGTCGGCCCGGCTGGCACTTTTGCACGGGCATCCCCAGTCCTCAACGGCAGCGCTCCGCGAGATGCACAGCGCGTTATCTCACTGGGGTGCCAGTGCGCTCCTTGACAGGCTGGAGCGCGAATTCCCCTTCCTTGCGCTCGAGAAAGATCCGTACCTGTCCGAGGGTCCCTTCCCTGCCCTTGGGCGTGTCGGGACGCGGGGGGGAGCAGCGTCGACCTCGGCAGCTTCGCATCAGCTGGATCTCGGATCCCTGATCAAGTCCACCCAGGCGCTTTCTGGCGAGATTGAACAGGCCAGGCTTGTGGACCGTATGTTGCAGATCGTACTCGAGAACGCCGGAGCAACCCGGGGCGTCCTTTTGCTCGCGGATGCAGAGGGCCTGCTCCGGTTCGAGGCAGAGTCGATTGGTGCAGGAGCGACGCATCCGCTCGGATCTGTTGCACTTGACGCTGCGAACGGACCCGCTGTGAGCCGGGCCGCCATCACGCTGGCTGTCCGGCAACGAGTCCCGCTGATCCTGCACAACACCCGGGACTGCCGAGAACTGGCCGGGGACGACTATCTCCGGTCAAAACCGCCGGGGGCGCTCCTTGTGCTTCCCTTACTCCAGCGGGTGAAGCTGCTTGGGGCGCTCTACTTGGAGAACAGCCTGACCACCCACGCCTTCACCCCCTCACGGGTGGGCTTTCTCACCTCGCTCGCATCCCAGATCGCGATTTCCCTCGAAAACGCCCGCCTCTACGCCGGGCTCAGCGAACTGAATCACGCCTACGAAAGGTTTGTCCCGAAACAGTTCCTGTCCCTGCTCGGCAAACGGCGGATCACCCAGGTCCGCGCGGGAGACAGCACCGAGCGCGAAATGACCGTACTTTTCAGTGACATCCGGGGATTCACTGCCTTGTCAGAGGCGCTTTCGCCAGCGCAGACCTTTGACTTCATCAACAAATATCTTCGGTGCGTCACTGGCCCCATCCGGGACCGGGGTGGATTCGTCGACAAGTACATTGGGGATGGCATCATGGCTCTTTTCGCGGATGCCCCGGACCGTGCGCTACACGCGGCGGTCGAGATGCTTCATGCGCTCAGGGATTACAATTACGACCGGGCTGCCGCCGCGCCCGGAACGCCCCCCATCCGGATCGGGATCGGCATCAACACCGGCGAACTCATGCTGGGAACGCTTGGAAACGAAGAGCGCATGGACGGCACCGTGATTTCCGACGCCGTCAATCTTGCCTCCCGGCTGGAGAGCCTCAACAAGGGCTACGAAACCACCGTTCTCATCAGCGAACATACCCGGCAGCGCCTGGAGCGGCCTGCGGATTTTTACATCCGCCGGATCGACCGGGTCCGGGTCAGGGGAAAGGTCCAGCCGGTCACGATCTACGAGGTTTTTGACGCCGACCCGCCTCATGTCCTGCGGTTGAAGGCCGAAACCGTGGAGGCATTTGAACAGGGTATCGATGCGTATCAACGGCATGAAATAAGCTTGGCACGGTCGCTTTTTGAGGAAATTGTCGCGCACAATCCGGAGGACTGTTGCGCGCGAATGTACGCGGACCGTTGTGGTCGCGAAGCCGTGTGAGCATCCGTGAGGTTTACAGCCCCGGCAAAGCCGAGATCCTGATGGGAACATCCCAACCACCTGCACCCGGCCGCCCTTACATTGCGAGGGGGGGCGAACAGACCTTCGGTTCCCCGTACGAGGCTACGGATGTCACATACCGCTATTTCGTCATTAAGGCTGATCTGGCCGCCCTCAAAGAAACCTGTGACCGCTACCTGTCCACCCCCGCCAACCGAGCTCCAGCCTACCAGCCCGTCACGCCCTACATCCTCTTTACATACGGCACGTTTGGTTGCCTCCGGTCGCTTACGGTTCCAGATAGCCAGCGCGGTTTTGTGCAGGAAACCGAGTGCGCACTCTGGCTGTTTTGCGCACCGATAGAGGACCACGGGGGGAACCCCGTTGCCGTCCGCCTCACCGGATTCTGCCCCTATCTTTTCGTCGATAACCAGTTTGCAATCGCGTCCGGTCGTGAAGTGTACGGATTCCCTAAACAGCATGCGGCGCTCCAGTTTCCGCAAGATCCGGAAACTGTGTTCCGTGTTTCCACCCTCGTATTTCCCTCTGTGGGTGATGGTGTGAGGGAGGAGGAGCGCGAGGTGCTTTCCATCCATCCAGCGGCGGATGCGGCGCAGCATCCCTCCGCACTGGTGGAAGCCTGGAAAACCGCCGAAGGCGCGTTCCGATTTCTGGCGGACACATTTCTCCACGGGCATGGGGGGACGCCTGAGCTTGGGATGCAGTTTCTCTTCGACACCTTCCAGCACTTCACTTCACAGAGCCTTCGGATTGCGCTGCTCAAACAGAGCCGGTCTCCGTTTCACCCGGACACGGCCGATCTGCAAATGATCCTTGAGGCTCCCATGAAGTTCACCGCGGTCAAGGGCTGGCGGTTACTTCCGCCAGGGTACACCGTTCAGGTCGCGGATTTTCCAAGCCACCCGATCGCAGCGGAGCTTGGGATTCAGGCGGGTGTGCCGGTCCAGACCGAACTCGCGTTCGAGTTGGAGTACGATTTTTTGCTCGAGCCGGCTCAGCGGATTGCGGGCAGCGAGTGAGCAGGGTGGGCGATACAGGGCCTGAATATTTGATATGCCTACAAAAAAGAAGATTGTGATTCTTGGGACCGGAGTGGGTGCGATGAGCGCCGCTGCGTCTCTGACCAGCAAGCCCGGTTGGCAGGATGAATACGACATCACCGTGTACCAGATGGGCTGGCGGTGTGGAGGAAAGGGTGCCAGTGGCCGGAACCAGGCGGCAGGCAACCGGATCGAGGAGCACGGCCTCCACATCTGGATCGGTTTCTATCTCAATGCATTTGGACTGATGAAGGACGCATGTGATGCGCTCCGCGGTCTCGGTGTGCAACAGCCCTTTTGGCAGATGGAAAACCTTTTCCGGACGGAGGCGGTTGACGGATGTCAGTTCAACGCGGTCCAAGAGTGGGTGGACGGAAACTGGCGGAGCTGGGTCATCCGGTTTCCCGTGGACGAGTCTGCCCCGCCTTGGAAGGCGCGCGAATTGACGCCAACGGTCCATGAGTTCATCCAGCGGATTCTCGCGTTTCTGAAAGCATATCTGAACGAGCATCCCGGTCTCGAGGCAATCAGCCAGGTGGTCTTCGGCGGTCCGCTCTGGAGTGGTCTTGAGCACATTGCCCACCGGATTTTCGGTGCCTTTACCGGCCCCGGAAGCAGCGCGGGACTATTCGGCGAATTCACGGCGGCGCTCACGGCGCTGGTTGCGAGCCCACTCCGGCACGAAGACCTCGCCGCAGCCAAGTCAGGCGAGGAAAATTTACTTGGGAAAATGGACGCCTTGGCCGACTTGGTTCGGCCGGTCATGAAGGCCGCCGCGCACATCAGCGACGATGCGCGTCGCCTCTATATGGTGGTGGACTTGGGAATGGCGGTTGTGCGCGGTCTGGTGCACGACGAGGTCTTTCAGAAGGGATACGATTCCATCGACCACATCGAGTACCGCGCATGGCTCTCCAAGTGGGGGGCAGCCGAGGAATCAGTGAACTCTGCCCTTGTCCGCGCCTTGTACGACCTCGCTTTCGGGTTTGAAGACGGCTCGGTCAGTAAACCCAACATGGCAGCGGGTGTCGCCGTCCGGTCCATGCTCAGAATCCTGCTCGACTTCAGGGGCGCTGTCTTTTGGAAGATGCAGGCGGGGATGGGTGACACGATTTTTGCCCCTTTGTACACGCTTCTGGAGAAGCGCGGTGTCCGGTTTAAATTCTTCCACCGGGTTGAGGAAGTCTGTCTCGGCAGCGATGGCCGGAGTGTGGGCAGGATCCGGATGAACATCCAGGCAACGGTAAAGAACGGTGGCGCATACCAGCCGCTGTTCGATGCGCAGGGGACCGGGACTCCGTATCCGATCCCGAGCTGGCCCTCGGCGCCTTTCTACGACCAGTTGGAGGAAGGCGTGGCGCTTGAGGCGGGCAAGATCAACCTCGAATCGGCATGGACCGACTGGCCTGGCGTCGGCTCACTGGAGTTGGAGCAGGGCAGAGATTTCGACCTTGTGGTGCTCGGGATCCCTGTGGGGGCGCTGGGGAAACTCACGCCCACGCTGTGCGAGGCTTCTGCCCCGTGGAAGGCGATGTGCACGGAGCTCAAGACCGTGCAGACCCAAGCCTGCCAGCTTTGGGTGAAGGATACCGTGCAAGAACTCGGATGGAACGATCCCGGAGTGGTTATGGACGCGTATGCCGAGAACCTCGACACGTGGGCGGACATGAGCCACCTGATTCCGCGGGAGTCTTGGCCGGAACGGTTGAGGCCAGGAAGCATCGCGTATTTCTGCGGGGTGCTGGAGGATTCTCCAACAAAGCCACCCGCTGTGCCAGATCCGGCGTATCCCAGAGCACAGGCCGAGCGGGTAAAGAACATGGCCGTCCAATGGATCACATCGAACACGGCGCATCTCTGGCCAAAAGCCGCAGTGCCGCTGAATCCAGCCGGGTTCGACTGGAACAAGCTGGTGGATCCTGCGGAACGAGAGGGTGTTGCCCGGTTTGATTCACAGTACTGGCGGGCAAATATCGATCCGACGGAGCGGTATGTGCTCTCGCTAACTGGGCAGACCCAGTACCGGCTCAGGGCCGACCGATCGGGGTTTGAGAACCTGTTTCTTGCAGGGGACTGGACCTACACGGGGCTGAACGTGGGCTGTGTCGAAGCCGGGGTCATGTCGGGGATGCGTGCATCCAAAGCCATTTGCGGTTACCCGGCCCAAATCATTGGCGAGGAAGATTTCAAATGAAGACGCGCGCATCCCAATCCAGAGGTAGCTACCCCGATCCCAACACACCGCCGATGAGAAAGGCGCACGTTCCGGGGCCTGCGTCCCATGCCCTGATCCGTTTGTGGGCCTGGGGTGCCCTGGTGGCTGCGCTCCCAAACGACGCCCGGGCGAGCAAGGGGTTCAACCTCATCGAAAACGATGCAGAGGCCGCAGCAATGCACGGAGGCGCCGCAGCCCTGGTCAGCAACCCCGCCGCTGCGCGGATCAACCCGGCAAATCTGGCTCTGCTCCGCGAACCCGCCGCCCAGAGCACGACTGCGTACTATTACACCTACGGGGATTTCACGGACCTTGCCGGAAACACCATCCGCTCTGAAAAACCGAACAAGTTCGCAGGCAGTTTCTTCGCGTCGGTGCCCATCACCGGAACCGCCACCTTTGGATTTGGCGTCGAGAATTCTTATGGGAGCTCAGTTTTCTGGCCAAAGGAGGGCCCGTTCAAATACTTCACTGCACATGAAGGCCAGCTGAAGTACTTCGATTTCACGCCCTCCATCGGAGTCCGGGTCTCTGACAGCTTTCGTTTTGGCGCGACCTTGAACGTAGCCTACGCCCAGCTCAGCCTCAGCCAGTTGTATCCCTGGGCGGCGCTGACGCGTAACCCGGCAACCCCAGACGGGGAGATGGAGTTTGAGTGCGACGACGTTGGGCTGGGCGGCACGATCGGGATGAGCTGGGACGTGACGCCCCGGCATCACCTTGCGTTTGTGGCTCGCACCCCCATCCATTTCCGGTTTGAGGGGGATTACGAGATCACCAAGATTCCGTTCCCGATTCAGGGTGTCACGCGCCGGAGCGACCTCCAAGCCCAGCTCGACATCCCTGCGGAACTTACCCTCAGCTACGCCTGGGATCTGACCCAGAAACTCACGCTGGGTGCTGAGTTCTCCTACATCTTCAACTCGGCTGTTGAAGATTTCCGGATCGATGTGGGTGGCAACAACGTGCTGTTCCCAAGCACCACCACGCGTCTGGGCTGGCACGATTCCATCGCAGCCAGCCTGGGTGGCAAGTATCGCCTCACCCCTCAGCTGAGCCTGCTGGCGGGATATCAGTACACAGAGTCGCCCATGGAGGAGAAAACTTATACCCCTTTGATTCCGGGCATCGACCGCCACCTTGTCAGCGCCGGCGTAGCCTACGAACGTGGCCCTGTGGCGCTCAAACTCGCCTTCTCCAAGGGTTTTTTCCCGGACCTTGAGATCCGCAGCAATACCGTTTCCGCATTCAATGGCACCCACTCCCTCGAGCTCAACGTCGTCACCATGAGCTGCGCCATCAAATTCTAGCCGCCCTCCGATCCCGCCACTCTGCCGTTACCGGGAACTGCTCGTCGGCTTCAGGTGCCGGTCGAAAAAACTGAGCACCAATTCCCGCAGGTCCCGCTGTTTGGGCTGGAGATGAAAACTGTGCGGTGCGCCTTCCACGATCACGAGCTCTGAGGGCACCCCGGCCTTTTGGGCTGCCGCATTCAACTGCATGGATTGTCCCACTGGCGTGGTGGTATCTGCTGTCCCGTGCAGGATCAGCAGCGGCGGGTCGTCCTGCGTCAGCTGTTTGGCGGGACACGCGGAATCCCACAACTCCGGGGCTTCGGCCTTGGTTTTCGCGAACATGGGAAGCGCGCTGTACGGTTTTGCCGGGACTCCGCCTTCCCAAGTTGCGGCGCAGTGCGGGTAGAGCGGCACGGCGGCCTGAATCCGGCAGGAGAACTCGGAGTCTTCCGACGGATCGAGTCCCGCCTCCGGGCCGGTGGCTGCCAGCAAAGCGGTGAGGTGGCCGCCTGCAGACCCGCCGATGGCACCGATGTGCTGCCCGTCGATCTGAAGCCGGGCCGCGTTTTTCCGGAGCCAACGCACGGCGCGTTTGGCTTCGTGGATGTTGGCGGGAAAAGTGGGATGGCCAGGGGCTGCCAAC
>CAIURC010000079.1 GCA_903901425.1 uncultured Spartobacteria bacterium
AATCGCATCTGGGAAACTATCTCGGGATGATGCGCCCCGCCATCGAATGGCAGGACCGGGGAGAAGCCTTTTATTTCATCGCGGACTACCACGCCCTGACCACAGTCAAGGATCCTGCGGTTCTGCGTCAGGACACCCTGCGGATTGCCCTCGATTTCCTTGCCTGCGGGCTGGATCCGAAACGGGCGGTGCTTTTCCGACAGAGCGACGTGCCTCAGGTCACTGAGCTGGCATGGATCCTCAGCTGCGTCACCCCCATGCCGATGCTTGAGAACTGCCACGCCTACAAGGATCATCTGGCCCGGGAAAAGACCCCGTCCCATGGCCTTTTCGCGTATCCCGTTCTGATGGCGGCAGATATTCTCATTTACGACAGCCATGTGGTGCCGGTGGGGAGGGACCAGAAACAGCACGTGGAGGTCACCCGGGATCTGGCTCAAAAAATGAACAACCTTTACGGGCCCGTATTCCAAGTCCCCGAAGCCAGCATCCGCGCAGAAGTCGAAACCGTGCCCGGCCTCGACGGACGCAAGATGAGCAAGAGCTACGGAAACACCATCGAGCTTTTCCTCGAGGAAAAAGTGCTGCGGAAAAAAATCATGGGAATGCTCACTGACAGCACCCCGGTTGAGGCCCCCAAGGATCCCTCCAGTTCCGCCATCGTGGCTTTGTACCGTCTTTTTGCATCGGAATCGGAGCTCGCTTCCATGGAAGAGGCTTTCAGGGCGGGTGGCACCGGGTACGGGCACTTCAAAAAACAGCTTTTTGACGCGGTCTGGGAATATTTCCGGCCCATGCGCGAGCGCAGAACGGAGTGGGAACGAGATCCGGGCGCCGTGGAGGCGGTGTTGAGGGAGGGCGGGCAAAGAGCGGGCGCCGTGGGGGCCGCCACGATGGACAGGGTGCGGCGCGCGGTGGGTTTGCGCTGAGTGCCGCCCCGGACGCAGACTCGCGTGCTCCGCTGGCCTAAATGCGGGGTTTCTGCGAGGAAAAAAGGCGAAAAACCCGAGATTGCGTATTGCCGCGGGGAAAATCCTACCTAGGATTCAGGGCGGCTTCGCCCTTCTGGCATGAAGGGCCATCAGGGGCGGAGTGTGTCACACAGCAAGGTAAAGCAAGGTAAAGCAAGGAAGTAAGCTATGATGAACCAGAATGCAGGGGAACGCATGGGGGCCGAGCCAATTGCGTCGGAGAAGGTGTTGATCGACCGGAAGATGTTCTTCCTCGATTTGAAGGAGAACCAGAGAGGCCGCTTTCTCAAGATCACCGAGGACGTCGGTGGCCGCCGCGACACGATTATGCTTCCCGCTCCCGCTTTCAGGGACTTCCTCGAAGCGCTCCAGCGCTTGGTCGAGTTTGAAGGGAAACTCGAATCCTGATTCCCGGCCCACCCTGAGACAGCATCCTTCACGGGAGACTGTCTGAGGCTTTGGACCTGAAAAAATCGGATTCTGACCAGTTTGAAAAACCGCGGGGCTTCACTGCCCGGCGGTTTTTTTGTGGGATCTGCTCTCAGACGTGCAATCCGCCCCGGCGGCGGGTCTCACATCCAGCCGCGGATCCGATAGAATTGGTATCGTTCCAGGATGCTTTCCACATACCGGCGGGTGCCTGGAAAATCGATGGCGTCCAGCAGATCGGCGGCGGTGGCCTGTTCGCCGAGTCCGGTGGCGGCAATCCAGCGATCCACGCGGGCTTTGCCCGCATTGTACTCAGCCAGGGCAAACGGGAGCGGATCATCCCTGTTTTTCCAGTGATCCAAAGCCCGCGCAAAATACCAGCCGCCGGCAAGCACGTTGGTCCGCGGATCCAAAAGGTCCGTTGGCAAAAAACCGGAAATCTTCTCCGCGCGCGCCCAGTCCGTGGCCGCCCCTTCGCCCACCTGCATCAGCCCCCGTTCCCCGCTGGTTCCGACTTTCCCGGGACGGAACCGGCTTTCCTGCCAGATGATGGCCTTGAGGAGTTCCGGCGGAATCCGGTGTTTTTCCGCAACCCCAACAATCAACCGGTCGTATGCCCGGTACTCCGACCGGTGAACCCACTGCTGAAGTTCGTACGCGGGATCCGCCGAAAGCCAGAGTCGGATGCAGGCGGCGGCACACGCGCTCAGAAACAGAAGGAGCGGCAGGCGTTTCAAACCGGGAGGCATTGAAAAATCTTCCATGGGCGCCCGGCGAATATCCACTTGAAAACTCCGGGCCCCGATACTCCCCGGCGCGCGTTCTGGCGGATTGGAATGGGGCACCGAGTTTGAACCCCATGGCTCCCGGAACTGGCCGTACCCTCTGCAGGATCGAAGGAATTTGGGTTGTCAAAACGAGCCGGGCGCGGATGGTTTTGCCATGCCGAAGTACGCCCGGGTGATGGTGGATGATTCGGGCGGAAACGCCTTTGACTACGAGTTGGCCGGGGAGGCTGCTGTTCGGCTGCAGGTCGGGTCCAGAGTCCGGGTCCCGATGCGGACGCGCACGGTGCTGGGCACTGTGATTGGTCTTTCGGACGAGACGGAGGCCTCGGGAGTCAAGCCGGTGACTTCAATTGTCAGCGCGGATCCGATCCTCAGCCCGCTCCTGATCCGGTTGGGCGAGTGGATGGCCGATTACTACTGCTGCTCTCTGGAACATGCCCTGCGCAGCATCCTGCCCCAGGTGATCCGGAAAGCGGAGGTCACCCACAAGCTCCGGCAGTTTGCCCGTATGGCACGGGAGGTTGCGCCCGAGGAACTCGAGGCGCTTAAAGGACGCGCCCCACTCCAGGTGAGCGTGGTCCGGTGTCTTCAGGAGGCAGAAGGGCCGGTGGCGGTTGCGGACCTTGCCGCACGTTGCGGGGCGTCCCATCAGGTGGTCCAGGCGCTCGTGAAAAAAGGATGGGTGCTGTGCGAAACCGCGCGCGTAGAACGCGACCCCCTTCAGAACGAAAGTTTCGTTCCCTCCCAACGCCTGGAACTCAATCCCGAGCAGGCGACGATTTTTGAACGGGTCCTCCAAGCCCTTGAGGAATTTAAGGAGTCTGGGGAGCGAACCGATGCGCAGTTGGAAAAAAATGAGGGGGCTTCTGCGGAGGCCGCGCAGAAAAAAAGCCGGCCCCTCCTGCTCTACGGTGTGACCGGGAGCGGCAAGACCGAGATTTACCTACAGGCCATCCAGCACGTGCTCGAGCGGGGACAGTCGGCCATCATGCTGGTGCCGGAAATCGCTTTGACGCCCCAGACCGTGGAGCGTTTCAAGTCCCGGTTCGCTTCCACAGGGCACGAGGTGGCGGTCCTGCACTCCCACCTGAGTGAGGGGGAACGGCACGACGAATGGCACCGGATCCGGGACGGCAGGGCGCGGATTGTGATCGGGGCCAGAAGCGCGGTGTTCGCCCCCTGCCAGCGCCTTGGATTGATCGTGGTGGATGAGGAACATGAGAACTCCTACAAGCAGGAGGAAAGTCCCCGCTACCATGCCCGGGACATTGCAGTGCTCCGGGCCCGCCTCGAGAACTGCACGGTCCTCCTTGGAAGCGCCACGCCCTCCATGGAAAGCTTCCAGAACGCGGATACTGGCAAGTACGAGTTGCTCCGGATGATGGGCCGCGTGGATGACCGCAAGCTGCCGCTCATCCGGGTGGTGGACATGCGGTTGGAGGCGGCCAAGAAATCCTCGATCCTCAGCGAAAAACTCATCGGCGCCATCCGGCAGCGGATTGAAAAACGGGAGCAAACCATTCTGTTTTTGAACCGGCGCGGATTTGCCACCTCCCTGATCTGCTCGGCCTGCGGCCATGTGTGCCAGTGCCAGAACTGTTCGGTCAGTCTCACGTTTCACCGGAGCCAGAACCGGATCCTCTGTCACATCTGCGGATACGCCGCAGTGGCACCCACCAAATGCCCGGAGTGCCGGGACCCGTCGATCCGCCACAGCGGCACCGGCACGGAGCGGGTGGAAGACGTTGTGCTCAAACTTTTTCCGAAGGCCGTGGTCAAACGCATGGATGCCGATGCCATGACCCGGCGCGACGCATACCGGGAGACCTTGAACGCGTTCCGGACCGGGAAGATCGACATTCTGGTGGGCACCCAGATGATCGCCAAGGGCCTCCATTTTCCCAACGTCACGCTGGTGGGGATCATCAATGCGGACATGGGGCTGCATCTGCCGGATTTCAGGGCGGGGGAACGCACCTTCCAGCTTCTCACACAGGTGGCAGGCCGGGCCGGGCGCGGCGATGTTGAGGGAGAGGTGTTTGTCCAGAGTTTCACCCCGTTTCATCCCGCCATCCAGTATGCCAGGCACCACGACTTCGACGGGTTTTGGGAGGAGGAAATCGAGCACCGCCGCCAGTTTGATTACCCGCCCTTCACCCACATGGTCATCCTCGGTCTCCGCTCCCAGCACCAGGCCCGGGCCGAGTTTTCGGCGGTCACACTCGCCCGGCGCCTCAAGGAACTCCTTCCCCCCGGCACCACCCTCAACGATCCGGCTCCGGCGCCCCTTGAGAAATCCCATGGCTTTTACCGGTTCCAACTCCTGCTCAGAAGCCGCCAGATCCTCCGCCTGAGCCGGGCTCTCCGCTCGGTCCTGGACAAACTCACCTTTCCAGAGGACGTCCTGGTCACGGTGGATGTGGACCCTTACCAGCTCCTCTGAACCACCCGGGGGAAGGCAACCGGCGGGAGGAATCGGCGGTTTTTGGAGATGCGGTGGCTGGTTGAACTCTGGTAAGGGGATGGGTCGCATGAAAACCCCCTTGATTCTGGTGCTGTCGTTGATTTTTGGCATGGCGGGCCATGGGCACGCGGCGGGAGCAAAACCCAACATCCTCTTCATCATGGCCGACGACCTCGGCTACTCGGATCTGGGGTGTTACGGCAGTGAAATTGCCACGCCGAACCTGGACGGACTTGCCGCAGGCGGTCTGCGGTTTACCCAAGCGTACAACACCGCTCGCTGCTGGCCTAGTCGGAGTGCCGTGCTCAGCGGGTACTACGCCCAGCAGATTCACCGGGACGCACTGCCCAGCCTGCCCGGCGGCAACCAAGGCGTCCGCCAGAAATGGGCGCGGCTGCTCCCGGATTTCCTGCGTCCCGCCGGGTACCGGAACTACCACAGCGGCAAGTGGCATGTGGATGGCAAGGTGCTCGCGGCCGGGTTCGACCGGTCCTTGGACATGCGCAACCACGGGAATTATTTCTCCGCCAAAGGCAACCTGCTCAACGACGAACCGGTCGAACCCGCCGCCGATGAGAAAGGGTACTACGCTTCGATTGCCGTCGCGGACCACGCGATTGACTGTCTCAAAGAACACGCGGCCCGCTACTCGGACCGCCCATTCTTCCACTACGTGGCGTTTATCGCCCCGCATTTCCCGCTGCATGCCCTGCCCGAGGACATCGCCAAGTACCGGGACAAATATCTGGAGGGCTGGGAGGTGCTCCGAACCCGGCGCTACGAAAAAATGCGGTCCTTGGGAATCACGGCGACGGAATTGTCCGCGTTGGAACGCGAAGTGGGTCCGCCCTACGCGTTTCCTGAGGCGATCCAAAAGCTGGGGCCCGGCGAGGTCAACCGGCCGCTGCCGTGGGCTGAATTGAACGAGGTCCAGCGCCGGTTCCAAGCCACCAAGATGGCCATCCACGCCGCCATGGTGGACCGCATGGACCGCGAGATCGGCCGGATTGTCCAGCAACTCAAGGCGATGAACGCCTTCGACAATACTCTCATCTTTTTCGCCTCCGACAATGGGGCCAGCGCCGAGCTCATGGTGCGCGACGGTGGACACGATCCCTCCGCCGAACCGGGCAGCGCTGCGACGTACCTCTCCCTCGGGCCGGGGTTCTCCAGCGCCTGCAACACGCCGCACCGCCGTCACAAAACGTGGGTGCACGAGGGCGGAATCAGCACGCCGCTGGTGGTCCATTGGCCCGCCGGCATTCCGGCCCGGGGCGAACTGCGGACTGCGCCGACGCATCTCGTGGATTTTGTCCCCACGGCACTCGAGGTGGCTGGAGTCCAAAAGCCGGCGCAGTGGGAGGGCGAAGCCATTCCCGCAGCACCGGGCCGGAGTCTGGTCCCGGCGTTTGCGAAGGAAACGGGAATTGCGCGGGAGAGCCTCTGGTGGATGCACGAGGGGCACCGGGCAGTGCGCGTGGGGGATTGGAAGTTGGTGGCAGCCAAGGGCGGTTCGTGGGAATTGTACGACCTGAAAACGGATCGGGCCGAGCAGAAGAACCTGGCCGCGCAGTTTCCGGACAGAGTGCGGGAAATGGAACAGGTCTGGGAAAAACAGGCGCAGGAGTTCTCCGAGCTTTCCAAGAAAACGCTCGCCGACCAGCCCAAGGCAACGCCGGGCAAAGGGAAGAAAGGTGCGGGCAAGGGGGACGGTCAAAAGTCTGCGGATGCCAAGTAACGCGTTCCAACGGGTTGGCGGTTTGGTTGGTTAGAATGAAATGGGGCTTGCCGAACAAGCCCCGGGCACTACCCTCCGCGCCAGTTCTTTGCGAGCTAACCTGTTAGCGAGCGTTGGAAAGGAATTCCGTGAAAACCGGAAGCAGTTGCGCTGCTGTTACTGGAGACGACCTCCCAAAATGCCAATCGGGATCCCGAAAGGGTGATCGGTGAAGGCGGGGGGAAGGCAGAAGGGTCCGGGCAAGCCCCAGACTTTTCGAGAAACCAGGAGCCAGAACATTTTCCTCCGCCTGCTCTCATTCGCGCCGCCGCGTGTGCGGATTGGCGTGTCAAAACTTCTTCGCAAAAAAGAAGCAATGAGGGATCAGTTCTGAGCTGTTTTGAATGCCGGTTTCTTTCGGGACCGGCCGTCCTGCGCGTCTGGTCTCTCCCACATCCTAAGAGACCTATGAAAACGCCTTGGCGCTCCTTTACAGGAGCGTTTCCTACCGCCGTGGCCTTGGCCGCGGCTTGCCCTCAACTCCCTGCTGCCGAGGAACCGGCCGTGCTTCCCCCCACCGTGGTGAGCAGCACGCGCTCCCCTCTGGAGGCCGATCGCTCGCCGTCCTCGGCCACCGTGGTCGATGCCGACCAAATCCAGAACCAACAGTTCCGCCAAGTCACGGATGCGCTCAGGACCGTGCCCGGACTTCACATGGTACAAACCGGGAGCCCGGGACAGTTGACCACCTCGTTCATGCGCGGGCTTTCCGGGGACGCGGTCCAGGTGCTCCTGGATGGTGTTCCGATCAACCAGGGGCTCGCCGGGTTGTTCAATTTCGCCGACTTGTCCACCGAGAACCTCGACCGGATCGAGGTGGTGCGCGGCGCGCAAAGCGCCGTGTACGGACCTCGCGCGGGGGGCGGTGTGATCCAGTTGTTCACCCGGCGCGGCGGCGCGGTACCCGAGACCCGCGCTTTTTTTGAGGCGGGCAGTTTTGGAACGTTCCGGGAACGGCTGACGAGTTCCGGCCAAGCGGGCCCGCTCGATTACTCGCTGGGGATGCAGCGTCTGGACAGCACGGGCGACCGTCAGAATAGCGAGTACCGGCTCACCAGCAGCCTTCTCAATGTGGGGCTAACTCCCGCCAAAGGGGTGCGCCTCTTCACCATTGCCTCCTACTCGCTGGCTGACACCGGCAACCCCGGATCGCTGAGTGCCCAGCGTCCGGTGGACAACCTGCTCACCGAACGGTGGCTGATCGCCCCGGGCGTGGAGTGGCAGGCCACAGAAAACTGGCGGCACAAACTGGTCACCAACTACGACGAGGAACGGCAGGTTTCGGCACCCAATCAGGACGGTTTCGTGGGGGACACGCGGGCTGCATTCAAGCGCTATCAGTTGGATTACCAGAACGAACTTGCAGTGACCGAGTGGGCGCGCCTGACCACCGGCGTTTTCTACAGCCGTGTGGAGGCCGAACAGGAACAGCCCCAGATCCTTTCCGGACCGGTTCTGATCGGGGATCGCACGGAAAACCAGGCGGTGTTCGCCCAGCTCCAGGTGGAGCCGTGGGAGGATCTGCTCCTCGTGGCGGGCGGACGGTACGATCATTTCAGCCAGTTCGGGGACATCTCAACTTACAGAGCCGGGGCCAGCTACAAGCTGCCCTGGACCGGCACCATGCTCCGCACCAATGCCGCCAGCGGATTCATTCCGCCCAGCTCCCAGGACAAAATCTACGGAAACAATTTCATGCTCGATCCCAATGAAACCCGGAGTTTCGACGCGGGAATCGAGCAGCCGTTCTGGTCGGGCAAAGTCCGGCTGGGGGCCAATTATTTCCGGAACCTGATGAGCAACCTAGTGGGGTTTGACGGCGAGTTCAGGACCTTCAATCTGGGCGCTGCCGAGGCGAGAGGCGTGGAGGTGTTCCTCAATTCGCAGCCGGTCGACGGTCTGACTCTGGCGGCGTCCTATACCTATCTGGATACCGAGAAGACCTCGGCCCGGGATATCCAGCAGCCACAGGGGGCCCGGCTTGCCCGGCGTCCCAGAAACGAGCTTCAGGCTTCGGTGGACTATGTCTGGTGGAAGAAGCTGCGTACCGGAATTGGGGTGCGGCATGCGAATGGACGCGAGGAACTCCGGTTTGCGGGTCCCAACTTTGACATTGAGGATTACACCGTGTTCCGTTGCTGGGCCGAGTACGCGATCGACCAGCACTGTGCCGTATTCGGCCGGATCGAGAACCTGACGGACGAGCAGTACGCCGAGGTGTTTGGCTACCCGAACCAGGGGCGCGGCTTTTATGCCGGGCTGCAGCTGCAGTTCTGAGCAGTGACGGCGAACCCTCGGGCTTCGGTGAAGGCCGGAACTCATAACTGGCCTGCGGAAGCGTTTGGCAAGCCTTTGGATCCTGCCTGAAGCGCGCCTCCCTAGAGGCCGGCGGTCAAACCCAAAGCGCCGGTCAAATCCGACGGAAAAGCGTCTGATCCGGGATTCGCAAACGACAAAAAAGAAGGCGGGGGAACAATCCCCCGCCTTCTTTTTTGGTAAAAATCAGGGGCCTGAATCCTCTCGGGATCCAATCCAGCACCCCGGTATACGTCAAAATGACGAGGCTTCAGGCGGCATCCGTTACCAGCGGATGGCTTGGATTCTGCGGCCGACCTCCTCGACGTTGGCGCGGCTGTTGAATGCGCTGATCCGGAAATAGCCCTCGCCGGCGGAACCAAATCCGCTGCCGGGCGTGATGACGACATTGGCTTCCTGGAGCATCCGGTCGAACATCTGCCAGCTGGTGGTCTGGGCGGGGGTTTTGACCCAGAGATAAGGGGCGTTGGTGCCGCCCCAGACCTTCAGACCGGCTGCGAGCGCAGCTTCGCGGAGCACGGCGGCGTTCCCCATGTAATGCTCGATCAGGGCGCGCACTTCCTGTTTGCCCTGGGCGGAGTAGAGGGCTTCTGCGCCCTTCTGCACCACATAGCTGACCCCGTTGAACTTGGTACTCATCCGGCGGTTCCAGAGCGGGTGCAGGGGAAGTTGTTCGCCGGTGCTGGTTGTGGCCATCAGCGATTTTGGCACCACGGTGAAAGCGCACCGGGTTCCGGTAAATCCGCCGTTCTTGGAGAAACTCCGGAATTCGATCGCGCACTCTCGTGCCCCGGGGATCTCGTAGATGGAATGGGGGATGGCTGGGTCATGGATGTAGGCCTCGTAGGCGGCGTCAAAGAGAAGCAGGCTGCGGTGTTTGAGGGCGTAGGCGACCCAGGCTTCGAGTTGGGCCCGGGTTGCGACGGAACCGGTGGGGTTGTTGGGGAAACACAGGTAGACCACATCCGCCTTTTCAGCGGGCACGTCGGCCACGAACCCGTTGGATTCCGTGCACGGCAGGTAAAGAAGACCGGAGAACGCCCCGGAATCGTCGGCCTGGCCGGTGTGCCCGGCCATCACGTTGGTGTCGACATAGACCGGATAAACCGGGTCCATCACGGCAATCCGGTTCTGGCTGCCGAGGATGTCCAGAATGTTGCCGCAGTCGCACTTGGACCCGTCCGAAACAAAAATTTCGTCGTCGGCCACATCCAAGCCGTGCGCCCGGTAATCGTTTTCCGCAATCGCGTGCCGGAGAAACTCGTAGCCCTGCTCAGGGCCGTACCCGCGGAAGGATTCGCGCCGGCCCATTTCATCAATGGCGGCGTGCATGGCAGACCGGACCGAATCCGGGAGGGGCTCGGTGACGTCTCCAATCCCGCAGCGGATCAGGCGTTTGGCTGCTTCCGGATTGGAATTGCAGAAGGCGGTGACGCGGCGGCCGATTTCGGGAAAGAGATAGCCCGCGCGCAGCTTCAGATAGTTCTCGTTGAGGAAAGCCATAGGGGGGCAGTTTCTAGATCGGAAAGCCAGTGCGGGGCAAATCCAGAACGAACCTTTCTTTCGGGCTTAACCCGGGCCCGAATCGGGGCTAGGGAATCGCTGGAATGGACTCAGGCGAACTTAGCGCGGAATGGTTTGGAGCCGGGGAGGAAGATCACGGCGTCCGGTTGGACCACTTTTTGGCCAGCCGCGTTCCCAGACTTTCCCGGGCACGTCTCCAGGCCCTGATCCGCTCAGGCGATGTCCGCCTCAACACAAGGGAAGCCAAACCCAACACCCGATTGAAGTCCGGAGACCAGATCGAACTCCGGGAGCCGCCCCCGGTCCAGACCGAGACTTTGCCGGAAGCAATTCCATTGGAAATCCTCTACGAGGATGCCGACCTGATTGTGGTGAACAAGGCGCCCGGCATGGTGGTGCATCCGGCTGCGGGGAATTGGGCCGGGACCCTGGTCAACGCGTTGCTGCATCACTGCGGGGCGCTTTCGTCGGTGGGCGGCGAACAGCGGCCGGGAATTGTCCACCGGCTGGACAAGGACACCAGCGGGTGCCTGGTGGCTGCCAAGAACGACCTCAGTCACCGGAGCCTCGCCCGGCAGTTTGCAGGTCGCGAGGTGCAGAAAATCTATCTCGCGATTGCCGCCGGCGAGTTCGCAAAAAAATCTGGTACTGTGGAGGCCCGGATCGGGCGACATCCCGTGGACCGCAAACGAATGACGGTGCTTCCCGAAGGCAGCGGACGCTCAGCGCGGACCGACTGGCGCGTTCTGGGCCGGGCTGGCGGGGGAACCTTGGTGGAGTGCACGCTCCACACCGGGCGGACCCACCAGATCCGGGTGCATCTCCGACACATCGGCCACGGCCTGCTCGGAGACGAGGTGTACGGACGCCGGGCCGGGTACGCCCGTCAGATGCTGCACGCCTGGAAACTGGGGTTTACCCATCCCCGGACCGGGGAACGGATCGGTTTGGTGTCGCCAATCCCGGCCGATTTCCGCGAGGCTGGGGTTCCGGCGGAACCGGGAGACACACGATGAACCAGTTTGAACAGGCGGCAGGGCAGTTGCGGGATTTTTTGCGGGAAAAACAGGCCAGCGGTCAGGACCTGCACTGTTCTCGGGAATCGCTGGAGCGGTTCCGCGCGGCACTTGCGGCGCGCGGTGGAACGGAGCCGACTCAGCCGGCGCCGCTGGCGAAGGGGACCCGGGAAACCCGCCAGGCGGAACCCGTGCCGCAACCGGTCCCGACGGCCGTGCCGGTCCAAGTGGCGCCGGTTGCGCCGGTTGCGCCGGTTGCGCCGGTTGCGCCGGTTGCGCCGGTGGGTTCGGGTCTGGGGGTGGAGGAACGGCGGGCAAGGCTGGATGTTTTGCGGGAGAAGGTCAGTGGGTGCCAGAAATGCGCGCATCTGGTGGCGGCCCGGACGCAGGTGGTTTTTGGTGTGGGGGATCCGTGTGCGGAACTGATGTTTGTCGGGGAAGCGCCCGGGGAGGACGAGGATTTGCAGGGTGAGCCGTTTGTCGGCAAGGCGGGCCAGTTGTTGACCAAGATCATTGAGACCATGGGGTTCTCCCGGGAAACGATCTACATCGCCAATGTGCTGAAATGCCGGCCAGACATGCCTGCTGGCGAGAGCGGAAACCGGAAACCCCGGGCGGGCGAAATGGCCACGTGTCTGCCGTATTTGCGCGAGCAGATTACGGTGATTCGGCCGCGGGTCTTGGTGGCTTTGGGGGCCACGGCAATGGAAGGGCTAATCGGTGAAACCCAGCCCATGGCGCGGCTGCGAGGCCGGTGGCATGAGTTTGAGGGAATCCCGCTGATGGCGACCTATCATCCGGCGTATCTGCTGAGGAACCAGAGTTTGGGGGAAAAGCGGAAGGTCTGGGAGGACATGCTTCTGGTTCTGGAGCGGTTGGGGCGTCCGATTACGGAAAAGCAGCAGGGATATTTTCTGAGCCGTTGACGGCGGGAGTCGCTGCGCGGGGTGGGAGATTCTCCCGCCAGAGATCCAAAAAAACGGCTCACCCGTTTCTATTTTTGGGGAGGGGCGTCTGTGGTTTGAGTGGCATCTTGCGGGAGGCCCCAGGGCATCCACAGCATCCATAGAGTCCATAGAGTCCATAGAGTCCATAGAGTCCATAGAGTCCATAGAGTCCATGGCCAGTGGCGTGGTGAGGCCATGTGCCGGGATCAATCCCCGATGCCGGTTTTAGAGCGAGCAAAGCAGGGGGCAAAAAAGGAGGAGAAAAAAATGAGCAGGAGGAAGGGGTGGCAGGGGTGTTGGGCGGGGTGTATCCT
The DNA here is from genome assembly GCA_903901425.1 of uncultured Spartobacteria bacterium. Taxonomy (GTDB): domain Bacteria; phylum Verrucomicrobiota; class Verrucomicrobiia; order Chthoniobacterales; family Chthoniobacteraceae; genus CAIURC01. The sequence continues at coordinate 12,547 of CAIURC010000079.1, forward strand.
AGGGATCTTTAGCCATGGGGGCCTCCATGGTGGACTCCAGGGGGCTGGATACGGGCCGCCCGGATTTTGGGGCCCGGGGCTGGGGCTCTTCACAGGATTTTTTCCCGGCGATGATCGTGGCACGCGCTGCGCTGGCCCTGAGGATCGTGGCCGGCTCGGTCGGCGCACCGGGCTCAAGGATGGGCTGAAGGCCGGGCCGGAGGCCGAGCTGGAGGGGAGCCGGGTTGAGCAGCCGGCCCCAAAGGCTCCCAAGGACTCCAAGGACTCCAAGGACTCCAAGGACTCCAAGGACTCCAAGGACTCCAAGGACTCCAAGGACTCCAAGGACTCCAAGGACTCCAAGGACTCCATGCACCGGGTGGTGGCTTATCTGGAATTGCCCGGGACGCGGGAACGGTACGTGATCACCGCGGGGGCGCAGGTGGTTCGGATCACCGGGGCGGGGGAGTTGAGCGTGGTGGGCGTGGTGACCGATCCCGGCGACAGCCCGTTTCTCTGCCTGATCCGGACGGCCACCCTGGTGCTTGGGGTGTGGTCCGATGGCAGGCTGGTGGATACCGCCAGCGGGGTTCTGCTCGGCCGAGTGGTGGCGGTGGGCGGCCCCGGGACCCCGCCGCCGTGCACCCCCTTGGAGGGGGAAGGGGCGCGGGGAGGGTCAGGGGAAAAGGACGGCGAACAGTGGCGGTCCCCGGATCCGCAGCCGGGGGTGGGCGGCGGCTGGGTGAAGGAGAAAGCGTGTCCCGGATTTTTCCCGGGGTTGGTCCGGGGGTTGTTCCGGGGATAAACGGCCGCGTGCGGGCAGGACCTGGGTTTATTTCCCGGCCTTGGACCAGTGGGATCTCGCGAACTCGATGCTTTCGCGGACCTGCGGGACGTTGTCCTTCCAGTCGTTCTCGTGTTCGATGGAGATGTGGCCGTTGAAGTTCTGGGCCTTGAGTTCAGCCATGCAGGCGGGGACATCCACGACCCCCTTGCCGGCAGGAACCACGACGCCCTGTTTGCCGGGCTCGGATTTGTCCTTGAGGTGGACGCTCACCACGCGGCCCTTGAGGATGCGGAGGCATTCGACGGGTTTGAGTTCGGAGGTGCACCAGTGACCGAGATCGGCGCATGCGCCGACGCGCGAGTCGCGGCTTTCCACGACGCCCCGGATGTAGAGCGGGTGCCAGACCTTGTAATCCGGGCGGGACATGGAGCCGCCGTGTTCGTGGAAGGCGACCTTGATGTCGAACTCGATGGCGGCTTTTTCCCATTCGGCGACCAGCTCAGCGGATTCAGTGCAGACCGAGTAGAGTTCGAGTTTTTTGGCGAACTCCATGATCTTCCGGATGTCATCCGCGTTTTTGGCGGCAACGACCCCGTAGTTGACGGGGCGGATGCCCAGGCGGGCGCACTCGGCCTTCAGGGCTTGGATGACTTCGTCAGACGCGTTGTGGTTGGTGGTCTCGGTTTTTGGGGAGTCGGGCCGGAGCCGCTGTCCCGGAAACAGTTCGATGACGGTGCCGCCGGCTTCCTTGGTTTTTGCGATGGCTTCAAACGCGCTGAATTCCTTGAAAGTGTAGGCTTGGCAACCGATGGCGAGGCCGTCCTTGTAGCATTCCGCAGGGATGGGGGCGGCACAGAGCGGTTGGATTGCGAAGACGGCGGCGAGGAGCGTGGTAGAAAGGAGGTGACGCATAAGGAGGAGGGTTGAGGGGAAGGATTCAGCGGGGATTCAGCGGGGACTGAGAAGCGCTACCTCTCCCGCCTACTGCCCGTGGTCGGTGAGGTCAAGCCTTGTGAGAGGCCGGGAGTGGGCCCGGAGCGGGCCGGGAGAGGATCTGCAGTCAGGCCAGGATGGGGCGCAGCACGGAGCCATGGACGTCGGTAAGCCGGAAATCCCGGCCGCCGAACCGGTAGGTGAGTTTCTCGTGGTCGATTCCGAGGAGGTGAAGCACGGTGGCGTAGAGATCGTAGATGGAGCAGGGATTTTCGACGGCGTGATAGCCGAGTTCGTCGGTGGCGCCGTAGGCGGTGCCGCCTTTGACGCCGCCGCCGGCCATCCAAATGGAGAACCCGTAGGGGTTGTGGTCTCGGCCGTCGCTGCCTTGGCTGAAAGGGGTGCGTCCGAACTCGCCGGCCCAGAGGATGAGGGTGTCCTCCAGGAGGCCGCGCTGTTTGAGGTCTTGAATCAGGGCGGCGAGGGGTTGATCCACTTGGCGGGCCATGGCGCCGTGGCCTTCCTTGATCTTCCCGTGTTGATCCCACGGGTTTCCCGCTCCTCCCGCTCCGATTTGGGCGCTGATGCAGCTCAGTTCCACAAACCGTACCCCGCGTTCCAAAAGCCTCCGGGCAACGAGGCACTGGCGGCCGTAAGCGGCGGTCAGTGGGTCCTGAGAGTCGAGTCCGTAGAGTGTGCGGGTGGCGGCGGATTCCTCCTCGATGCTGACCAGTTCTGGAACCGCTCCCTGCATCCGGTAGGCGGTTTCGTAGTTCTGGATGGCGGCTTCCACCTGCGGTGCGTGGGCGTTCTGGGCGAATCCGGAGTCGATGGAGCGGATAAACTCCAGGGAAGCGCGCTGGATGGAATCAGGGGCGCCCGGCTGGATGTTGGGAAGTGCCGCTTTCTGGTCGGCTTTGAGGATGGAGGCTTGGTGGTGGCCGGGCAGGTAGCCGTTGCTGAAAACGCCCACACCGCCATGCGGGAGAGCGGCTGCGCCGCTCTGGAGCACGACGAATCCCGGGAGGTTTTGGTTTTCAGTGCCGAGTCCATAGGAGATCCATGCGCCGGCGCTGGGATGCCCCATGAACGGAAAGCCGGTGTGGAAAAGGTAATTGCCCTGAGCATGTTCATTGACCTTGGAGGTCATGGAGCGGATCACCGCCAAGTCATCCGCGCACTGCGCAAGATGGGGGAATAGTTCGCTGACCGGCAGCCCGCTTTTCCCGCGGGATTGGAATTCCCACGGAGAAGCCATGATATTGCCATTGTTGTTGAACATGGTGGGTTTGACCGGAACCGGCATGGGTTGGCCGTGGCGCCGGGTCAGTTCCGGTTTGGGGTCAAACGAATCGACATGGGAAACCCCGCCGGACATGTAGGCGAAGATCACCCTTTTGGCTCTAGGCTTGAAATGCGGTTGAGGGATCGGTGGCTGACCAAGAGCCCCGAACACGGGGTCAGAAGCCAGACCTGCAAGGGCAAGGGATCCGAAGCCGAGTGAGCAGCGGCGGAGCATTTGGCGGCGGCTGAGATGGGGGTGCATGGGAGGTTAGGGGATGTAGAGGAATTCCTTGAGGTTCAGCAGGCTGTGCGCGAGCCGGGCCCAGACTGCAGCCTGCGCTTGCGAGGGGTTGGGGTTGCCAGAGCGGAGTTGGTCCAGAAACCGAAGAGAGCCAGACATCTCGGCCTCCGTCGGGGGGCGGCAGAGGCTGGAAAGGAAAAGGGAGCGGACCCGGGACTCGGGGCCGGCCTCCGGATCCTTCTCGATGACAGCCTGAGCCCAGCGGTGTGCGAGGGACGCCACCCAAGGGTCGTTCAGGAGCGCAAGTGCCTGGGCCGGGACGTTGGTCACGTCGCGGCGTCCAACGGTGGTGAAGGGTTTGGGTGAATCAAACACATCCAGCAGACCGTTGAATACGCTGCGTCTGGACTGCAGATAAACGCTGCGCCGATAGGCATCTTTGCGGCCTAGCGGTTTCACCGCGTCGACAGGCGGCGCACTCGGGCCTTCCATGGTTGGATCCAATGTGTCCGAAAGCTGGAGCAGGGTGTCCCGGAGGGTTTCAGCGTCGATCCGGCGCAGATTCGCATGGGAAAGCAGATCATTGGAGGGATCGTGTTCGAGTGATGCTTGAGAGGGCACCGAGCTGAGTCGGAAAGTGCGGGAGGTGACAAGGAACCGGATGAGTTTCTTCGCGGACCAGGAGTCACTTGCGAACCGGGAAGCCAGATGGTCGAGTAGATCGGGATTCGAGCAGGGTTCGCCCAAGCGGCCAAAGTTGTCCACGCTCGGAACCAAGCCGCGGCCGAACACATGGTGCCAGATGCGGTTTGCCAGGACCCGGGTGGTGAGCGGGTTTTGAGGAGAGGTCAGCGCCTCTGCCAGTTCCAGTCTTCCTGATCGGGCTGTGGCATCGGGTGCGGCTGCGAGAAATGCATGTTTACCCAATACCTCCAAGTAGCCCCTTGGAACAGGATCGCCGGGCTGGAGATGATCTCCCCGGTTGAGCAGGGGCCAGTCGATGCCTTCGCCATCGGCAATGCCGGAAATGCGGACCGGGTTTTCGAGGCCGTTTTCCGCCGATTCGATCCGCTGCAACACGGGCGCGGCTCCGGCAATCTGGGCGGGAGTGGAGCTCAGGAGCGCAAGTCGGAGGCTGGCGTCCAGCAGTGCCCGTTGAGGCTCGGAAAGCGAGTGGGCGCGCCATGCGGCCACGCTTTCTCGGAGAAGCTTCTGGTAGCGGTCAGCCAGAGAGATCGCGGTTTCCGGGGCGGTTGAGAGGAGAATCTCGGTCACGGACCGTTCCGGGCGGGGCGGGTTGGGGGAGTCATGAAAAACCACCTCAGAAACGGCAAACCAGGAGTCGGGCTCTACCGGGTTCTTTTCCGGTTTGGAAGGGGTGCGTGGTGCGTCGCCTCCGGTGGTGAACTCCAGATACGCCCAGCTGCCTTTCCGGTAATCCACGTTCAGCGTGATCCAGTTGGTTCCATCGCGGTTCAGAACGGTCTGCGGAAAGAGCGTGGTCGGGTTGCCCAGAGGATAGTTGTCCACAATCAGCCGGACTTGCGCCTTGGAGCCGCCCGCAGCCCGCACACTGATCCGGTTGGTGGTCACCTTGAACCGGGGCGAAGCAAACGTGGCGTGGGCTTTGGCTGTAAAACCGCCGCTGAATGCGCCAGACGGAAAAAGGCCTCGCACCGCAGGTTCTTTTCCCGGGAGAAGCAGATACTCGCCCGATTCCGCAGGAGCCTTTCCCAGCGCGTTCCCGTGCCTGAACCATCTCTGGTAGTCCGGTCCCGCCAGGTTCCATGCAGCGCGAAAGTTCGCGGCGTTGAACTGCTTGAGTTCAGCGATTTCCCGGTTCTGGGACTGCGCAAACTTTTCCCATGCGACCTTAAAGTTTTCGGCGCTCTGAAGAGTGGCCCATGCATGAAACGGGTGTGCTGGATCCTTGATGGCAGGAGAATCCCCGGAGATTTTCGCGAGGTTCTGCGGGAGCGCATCGATCTCTTTTTCCCATGTCTGGGCGAGGAGCGTCCGCAGATCGGATCGGGCCTCCTGCAGCGTGTTTTGTACGGGGAGTGGAGTGGGCGTGATGGAGCGCTGGAGGGGCCGGGTGCTGGCCAGGATGCCGAACACCGCATAGTAATCTTTCTGGCTGATGGCGTCGAACTTGTGGTCGTGGCAGCGTGCACAGGAAATGGTGAGGCCTTGGAACGCCTTGCTGATCACGTCGATCTGGTTGTCCACCACCTTGATCTGTTCATCCAGAGTGTCCACCGGCTGATATCCGTGTTCCATCATCCGGAAGTGTGCGGTGCCGATGGCCGATTCGTTCCAAGCGGCCCGCGTGGTCGGGCTGGAATGGATCCTCGGATTGGGAAGGAGATCGCCCGCGAGGTGTTCCCTCAGCAGCAGGTCCATCGGAACGTCTGCATTCCACGCCCGGATCAGGTAATCCCGGTAACGCCAGGCCTCGGGCAGCGCCGGGTCGCCCTCGCTCCCATGGGATTCCGCGTAGCGCACCAGATCCATCCAGTGGCGCGCCCAGCGTTCCCCAAAGGCAGGCAACGCCATCAGACGGTCTGTTTCCTGTTCCGCGGCTTTTTCAAGCCCAAGCCGGTCCACAGTCCGTTGAAACTCTAAAAGTTCGGTTGGGCTCGGAATCAGGCCCGTCAGCAGGAAACGAAGCCGCCTGAGCAGAATGCCGGGCGACACCTCGGCTGCCGGAGAAAGCCCTTTTTTCTCCATCGCAGCCAGAAGAAACCGATCCACGGGATGAGACGACCCGGCAGCGTTCTGTGGCACCGGTGGCGTGGGGTTCCGGACCGGTTGAAAGCTCCACCATTTCCTGCGTTCCGCCAGCTTGAGGGACCAGGTCGAGCCGCTGATGGGCTCGGGTTTTTCGCGGGGATCGGGTGCTCCCATCGCCACCCATTTTTCGAGATGCGCAATCGCCTCGGGAGAAAGTTTCGGGGCTTTGCTCGGCATTTTGAGGTCAGGATCCTCGTGTCGGACGGACTGCAGCAGCAGGCTGTCTTTCGGGTTGCCCGGGACGATACTTGGGCCGGAATCCCCGCCCTTTTCCCAGCCCGCTTTGTAATCCAGACGAAGGCCGCCCTTCTGTTTCTCTGCCCCATGGCACTCGTAACATTCCGTGGCGAGTACGGGCCGGATTTTGGATTCGAAAAACTCAAGCGTCTCTGGAGAAAGTCCGGGAGTCGATGCATGGACGACCGGCGCCATCCATGCGATTGCCGCAATGAGGCCCCGGCAATCGGATGCGATGGAAATGGGAGGCCGTCGGGCGGGGTTCTGGGGGAGGATTTTCATGCAAGGAAGCGGTTGGCGGCTTCGGAGGCGGCGCGGGCGATGGTGCGCCCAAGTGCCGGGAACAGGGAGACGGGAATCCGGGAGGCAGGCCCGGCAATGGTGAGTGCGGCAAACGCGTTCCCGTGGCGGTCCAGAAGTGGGGCTGCCACGCAGTGAATCCCTTCAAAATGCTCGCCCTGATCCACGGAATACCCCTGCTGCCGAATCCGGACAAAATCGGCCTCCAGTTGTTCGAGGGTTGTGAGGGTGTTTGAGGTGTGCTTTTCGAGCTTCAGCTTTGGAAAGAGCGTTTCAAAACGGGAGGAAGGGAGGTGCGCCAGCAGAGCTTTGCCCGGGGCACAACAGTGCGGGGAAATCCGGGACCCGAGATCGACCACGTATTTGAAAGCATGCGGAGAAGGGAGCTGGTCAATCAAGACGCAGTCGGAGTCTGCCAGACAGCAGAGCTGGGTGGTTTCCCCGGTGGCTTGAAGCACCGTGTGCAGCGCTTCGGTGCAACACTCCGCGAGGCTGCGCGGGCCGGAATGGGGCTGGCCCACGAGCAACATCCGGGTCGTGAGCCGGTAGCGTTTGGTGAGCGGGTTGCGTTCCAGATACCCCATCTCTTCCAGAGTGCGTGCCATTCTTAGTGCCGATGGCAGCGGCACGCCGAGGCTTTCGGCAGCCTCGGATACAGAGGCGGCTTCGGGCTGTTGTGCGATCCATTCCAGCAGGAGGATTCCTCGCTGAAGCGCGGGGACATCGGACGGATCGGCCTTGGGGCGGCTGAGGGGGCTGGGGCGCAGCCGGGCATTCTTGGGAAGGGGTGCCGTGTTCATGGGTGAAAGCGCTTTCACAGGGAGAAACCCAGGGCGCGGAGGTTCCTTAGATGGAATTTCCGCGCCGCCAAGTCCCGAGGCCCGAGCAGGTTGCACCCACGAGGCGCAGTGGGTCACTCCGAGAGGTGCTCTCGATTACCGAGGGAGGAGCTTTAGCCGCAAAAACACCCGGGCGGCCTCTTGGGGGGTGCGAGTGGACCAGGTTTCCGTGACGGTCTGGTCGGGGTGAAGGGTTTGCGCGCTGCGGGCCAGGTCGGCAGGGGTCCAGTTCGCGAGATCGTTGGAAATTTCAGCCAAAATGAGGCACTGGTCGTTCGCGAGGCTCCGCCGGAAGGAGAACTGGAAAATTCCATTCGGGGCGCCGGGCGCGGTGTTTGGGCGAATCTGGAGAGCGGGCACTGATGCAGCGCTGGAGGGGTCGGATCCAAGCGCGTATTCGGTCCCATCGGCAAAACCGTCGCCATCGGAGTCGGCCTGCCAGTTTCCCTGAAACGGGACAGAATCAGAGGTGTAAGGGGTGCCGCGTTGAGCGGTGCCGGAGCGCCACTGATGTCCGTCGGCATGGTTGGGGTTGGATGCGGGATTGAGCAGGACGATGCTTCTCTGGCTGCCAATGGGCCAGGGCGGGGTGGCCGAGTACTGGAACTCGCGGATCACAGAGTTGGAGGCAGTTCTGAAGCTGAGGAGTTCGCCGGAGTTGTCGAGCGCCCCCTCGTATGGTCCGAAGATGGTGGTCCCGGCAGGAGGCGGACCGTGATGGGACTGGAGGGATGCCGGGTTGGATGCGAGGACGCATTCGGCGCCGGGGGCAAGAGAGAGCTGGCTCGCGGTGCCGGTGAATGTGAAGCGAATGCCTGCGGTGAACTGGAGTCCGGAGAGATTGACGGGGGTGTTTCCAATGTTTCGGAGCACCACGAATTCCAAGTCTTTGGCGGGAATCAGGGGGGTGGCAAGGGGATCGTAACAGATCTGGGCAATCGCGAGGTTTTGGGGGGAAGGGGGTGTCGCATCCACCACAAACGTCGCTTCGGAAAGCGGGCCCATGCTGTTGTTGGCAAAAACGCGGGCTTTGACGGTGGTATGCGATTGGAGCGGAAACGGTCCGGAGTAGGTCCGGGTGGAGCCGGAGGGCGGTGCGGCCTGAAGTGCGACGAGTTTGGGCGAGATGAGAAAATCCGAGGAGCTCGAGCTGGCGTTGAGTCCATGGATGGCCAGCACGTTGGTGCCGACCCGGAGGGCGGGTTTTCCCGTGTCGGTGACATCGCGCGTCTGATAGACCGTGGCTGCGGCATCGGAAACCAGAGCAGAGGCGGTGGCGGAAGCCGGAGACGTGGAGACGGAAGGGTCGGTGTCATTGACACCGTGAACGGTTGTCCCGTTGAGAAAGGCGCGGTAGCCGTCATCAAAGCGCATCTCAAGCCGGAGGGTCTGAATCGCGTCCAAGGCAGCCTGATCCGGGATTTGGAATTCGATCCGGATGTAGCAGGTGGCATTGAGCCCGGACATTTGGGACTGGGTGTTGGATCTGATGAAGGGCGAAAAATCGGTGCCGGCCGGGTTGGTGTCGTATCCGACGCCGGACAGGCCGTTCTGCCACTGGGCGATGTTCGGGGGGGCGGCCGGTCCGGTCCATTGATTGGGACCCGCCGTAGCGGTGAGGGAAAGGCCGCCGTTCGCGGCGCTCGGAACCAGCCAGTGGAGTGGGGTTTCCGGACCCACCAGATCCGTACTGGACGTGGACGCGGGAGGCAGAGGATCGGATCCATCGGTGGTGTAGAAAATGGTTCCGGACGGGTTGGGGTTGGTGAGCGTCACCAACGTGCCTGTCGGAAAATTCCCCGAGTTGGGCGAGATGCCGGGCGGTTGGGTGAACTGGGAGTCGAACCACGCCAGTCGGTTGGAAAGCCACGTCCGCATCCAGTTCAGTTCGCTCTGAAATGTGGTGCGCTGCCAGTAGCCGGGGGGATTCGGCCACACGTACGTTCCCAGAATCGGCCAGCGGTTGAAATGCCGGGAAGCGGCGTTCTCCGGCCGGGGCGGGTTCTGGAGCGAGGGAGGTACTGCGAAATTGGTGCCGTTGGCAACAGGTGCGACCGGGCTGGAGTCGGTGAGGTCCGCGGTCCAAGAGTCAAATTTTGCCTGAATGCTGGCCTCCGAGAGTACAGAGCGCCTCGCTTTCCAGTAGCGGTCCCAGTACGCGAGAGTGAAGAGGGGGTCCTCGAAAAGGCGCGGGTAGTAGGGGTACTCGTCTCCTCCAATCTGGCTGTAGTACCAGCCCGTGGGCGAGTCGCCGGTGAGGTAGTCGGCATTGCCGCTCGAAAGGTTGTAGTCCCAGATGGGCAGTGCACGGATTTTTGTGTTCCGGTTTTTTGTGTAGTAGGTGGAGAGCCGATACCCGTCGATCTGTTTGAAGGCTTCCACCCAGATGTGGTTGTCCATGAAGGACATCGGGTCGATGTAGGCTCGGTAACCCGCCGATGGGTCGGCGAAGCTGGCCCCGGCAAGGGCGTTGTCGAACTGTTGGACATGGTTTCTGAGCCAGTCGACCTGGAGCGGGCTGGCGGAGGCCGGTTCCACAATCTGGTGGGTTTGCGTGCCCCAGGGTGCGGCGGAGGTGGTCGAATAGATCGGGTAGACCGGCACCTTGTCCTTCTTGAAAATATAGCCGCCTGTAATCGTGGCAGGGTCGGTGGCCAGGGGGCTCAGTTTGGAGAGCGGGATCCGGTCCGAGCCGCGTTCAATCCGCTCCATGAGCACGTAGACTCCGCGGTAGTCCGAGAACTGGACCGGTCCACCGTCCTGGTTGAAAAACACTTCCACAAAGCGGGCCCGCATGGCGCTGCCGGTCCCGTTGAACTCCCTCATGAGGGTGTAGGGAAGCATGTTCCGGATGAAAGACTTGTCGTTGTAGGTGGTTTGCAACACCCAGTCGCCATCGGCCGGCATTCCCAGAAGGGACACGGGCCGGTCTTGGTCCTCCTGGTTCCAGATCTCCCAGGCATAGGGTTTCTGGGGGAACCCGGAGGAGGTCTGGCCCCGGACATGCATCCCGCCGCGCCCTTCAAAATGGACGGGCCCGTCCAGAGTGGCACGGTTGCCTGTGGCAGTTTCCGGAGCCAGAAGCACGGAGTACACCGGGCGGTAGGGACGCGGTCCGTTCGGCGATGTGGTGGAGTCCACGTCCGATCCCCAGCTTTCCACCACCAAGATCGGTAGGTTCGAGGAAAAGGAGCGCCCCGTGTTGCCGTAATTCGACAGGGAGGAGTCCAGCATCAGGAAGTTTCGGCCGCTGATTTTTCCCGGTAGCCTGTCTGGTGCAAACACCCGGGCCCGGACTTGGATGGAGTCGGTGATGGAGAGGGTCTGGCCTAGTGCAAATGCGGGGCTGGATTCGGTGGGCGGGGTTCCATCGGTGGTGAACCGGACCACGGCGCCCGCTCCGGTGGGGGGCGTGATGCTCAGTTGGGCGGGAGCGGAGAGGAGGCCGCCAGCGCGGTTGAACACCACGTCCTCGGCCGGGCCGTTGCTGGCGCGACGGATGGTTTGAGATTCATTGCGATTGGCGGGAGAGGGCGGAGAAAAAAACTGCGGCACTTGGGCGGCCCCCCATGTGCCGAAGCTGATGTCCGGAAATTGCGCGGGATAGCGCAGGACGCTGGCGGTGGTTCCATCCGGGCGCAGCAGAGCCAGATAGCCCCCGGATTTCTCCAGCTTGAATGCCGTGTGGAGCGGTGGGCCGGAGCGGTTCTTCCCGCTTGCAAAGACCCGAAGGTAGGAGAACGGCTGGAGTGTTGTGTTAGGAAACGTCCAGACCGTGGCGAGCGTTTCGGAGTTCGTGATCCGCCAACCTGTCAGATTCGCCGTCGATCCCGACCCGTTGTAGATTTCCACCCAGTCGGAGGTGTCACCGTCCTCATCCTCAATGCCGGAGGAATTGTCTGCCAGCATTTCCGTGATCACCGGGCCGCCAGTCTGCAGGGGGGGATTCACCGTGGTCGCAATCTGGACGTCGTCCAGGAAGGTGTCCTGGGTTGAGCCACCTGTTCGGGCGGAGAACGCGAAACGGTCTCCGGTGACGGGGGTGAAACTGGGCACAGGGAGATTCGAACAGACGGTTTGTCCGTCGTATGTGATGTCGACTCCTTGGGCATCCCAGTGGATGGAGACGGTGTGAAACGCCGAATCGCCCACGGCAAACGGAGCGGTCCATGCAGATCCGGCAAGAACATCCCCCGCATACACTCGGATTTGGGGCGCGTCTCCGCCATTGTCGTAGGTGTCAAAAGCCACTGTCAGACTGTTCGGGGTGCCAAAGCCGCCTTCGCCCGTTCCAGGGTCGGAGTCGTTCGAAATCGAGCCGACGTTGAACGAAAAACCGTCGGCTAGGGTTTCCGTGTTGTACTGCTGGCACTTGAATGTGGCGGTAAACGAAGCGAGTTCGCCCGCCGCATCCAGCACCGGGAGTTTCCACGCGCTGTAGGTGCCATTCTCGAACCGGGAGGTGAGCCGGAGGGCGCGCTGCGCGGGAGCACCCGCCGGGGTTTGAATGGAGCAAACCGAGGGGGAACCGGTGGTCAGCAGGGTGCCGTCCGCAGAAAGCAGGCTGGAAACACCCACGGAGTAGGATTGGAAGGACTGGGGGCCGTAAGAGCCGGCAAAGACTGACTGAAGTGGACAGAGGAGAAGAAGACAGGCCAGCCTGAAGTGCATTAAGAGTTTATCTTCGCTGACGTGCGGTTTGAATAGCCTAAATTTTCCGGGGTCCGCTCAGGCTTGCGCGCACTTCCAAACGCCATTTTTTGCGCAGGGTCCCGAGCGGGATTGGCCTCCCCGACCCGTGCGTGAACGGAGCGGAGGCTGGGTTAAGTCGGCGGGATTCAAAACGAGGGAGCGGTGCACTGAAAATAGGGAACCCGTGTACCCGCCGCTTTGGAGTGGTGGCCTGGAATGGAAGGGGAAAATTCGGAAAGAACGGGATTGATTGAGCCGATGCAAATTCCCGAGTATAGCCGCTCCCCCGCTCGGAACGAATCTTTGGCGCCGTCCATGGCGAAAGGCCCGAACCCGGCGGTTCAGCATTTCCAGCAACCCCAGTACCACTCATGAAACGTCATCTCGTCGCCCTTGCCGCGCTTTCCGGTCTCTCCATTTCTGCCGTCTGCGAAGAGTTCAACGGGGCGCCCGACAACGCGCCGCATGCCAAGATGCCCGTGCCGGCCGAGGCGAAGGAGAAGCGGTCGCAGGCCGTGGCGGCCCCGGCCAAGGGGGAACGGGTGGTGTTTGTGGGCAACGGCCTCGCTGAGCGCGATGTTTATTACCACCAGTTGGAGACCGAACTGCACCTGAGGTTCCCCGAACACGCCCTCTTTGTCCGGAACATGGGCCACGTCGGTGATACCCCCGGATTCCGCCCGCATCCCTCCCGGAAAACGCAGTGGGCGTTCCCGGGCGCCGAGAAGTTTCATCCCGACAAAAAGACGCACAACGGCAAGGGGTTTTTCCCGATGCCAGACGAGTGGCTGGCGTTTCTGAAGGCCGACACCGTGGTGGGTTTTTTCGGCTACAACGAGTCGTTTGACGGCCCGGCGGGCGTGGCGAATTTTGAGGCGGAACTGGACGCGTGGGTGGAACACACCCTTTCCCGGGCGTACAACGGGAAGGCGGCTCCCCGGGTGGTGTTGGTGACGCCGGTGGCTTTTGAGGACCAAAGCAAGCTGCGGGATCTTCCCAATGGCCAGAAAGAGAACAGCAACCTGGCGTTGTACGTGGAGGCAATGGAAAAGGTCGCCAAAAAACGGGGCGTGACCGTGGTGGACCTGTTCCGGTCCACCCAGTCCCTGTACGGGAAGCTCAAAGAACCTTTCACCACGGGCGGATTCATCCCGAACGAGGCGGGGTACGGTGTGGTGGCGGGCCTCCTGGCCGACGGCATTTACGGGAAACAGGGGCGCGTTTCCAAGGCGGACCCGGAAATGCTCCGGGGTGCGGTGCGTCAGAAGGACTGGTTCTGGAACAACGACTACCATCTGCTCAACGGGGTCCACACCCACGGCCAGCGGTACAACCCCTTTGGTCCCCAAAATTACCCGGATGAAGTCCGCAAATCCCGCGAAATGGCGGCGCTCCGCGACCAGTGCATCCATGAGGTGGCAGCCGGCAGGAAAAAGGATCTGAAGGTGGACGACAGCGGCACCCATGTGCTGCCCCCGGTGCCGACCAACTACCAGCCCAGTGTCAAAAACGGCAGCGACCGCTACCTGTACGGGGAGGAGGCGGAAAAGAGCCTGATGGTGCCTGAGGGCTACAAAGTGCAGCTCTTTGCGAGTGAAAAAGAGTGGCCCAACCTGGCGAACCCCATCCAGATGTCGTTCGACAACCGGGGGCGGCTCTGGGTTGCCGTGGCCCCCACCTACCCCCATTACCGCCCCGGAGACGCACTCCCCAACGACAAACTCCTCATCTACGAGGACACCAATGGCGACGGACGCGCAGACAAGGAAACCGTGTTTGCCGACCATCTCCATCTTCCCATCGGGTTCGAGTTCGCGCCGGAAGGGGTTTACCTTTCCCAGGAACCCAACCTGGTCCTGCTCCGGGACAAGAACGGCGACGACAAGGCCGACAGCAGCGAGATTCTCCTCGGCGGCTTTGATACGCACGACACCCATCACGCAGTCAGCGCATTTGCCGCAGATCCAAGCGGGGCGTTCATGCTGTGCGAGGGCGTGTTCCTCCACAGCAACGTCGAGACCCCCTACGGCCCCGTGCGCTGCGTCGACGGCGGGTTCTTCCGCTACAGCCCGCAGCGCGGGCATTTGGAGCGCACCGCCCAGATGGGTATCCCGAATCCATGGGGGTTCGTGTTTGACCGCTGGGGCCAGGATTTCCTGCTCCATACCTCCGGGCCGACCATGAACTGGATGCTGCCCGTCTCTATCAAACCGCCCTTCGGCGCCAAGAACCCCGGGACCCACGATTTGATCCCGGACGGCCAGAAAGTCCGGCCCACTTCAGGCTTGGAAATTGTTTCCTCCCGCCATTTCCCGGACTCGGTTCAGGGCGACTTGATCCTGTGCAACGCCATCGGTTTCCTCGGGATCAAACAGCACCAGATCGAGGACGAGGGGACCGGCTGGAAAACCACGTTCCGCCACGAACTTCTCAAGAGCGCCGACGGCAATTTCCGCCCGGTGGATCTCGAGTTCGCGCCTGACGGTTCCCTGTACGTGATCGACTGGCACAACCCGCTCATCGGCCACATGCAGCACAACGCCCGGGACCCGCTCCGGGACCATGTCCATGGCCGGATCTACCGGATCACCTATCCGTCCCGTCCCTTGCTGAAGCCGGTCCAGGTCGCCGGGGCCAGCATCCCTGCGCTGCTTGAAAACCTCAAGGAACCCGAACTCCGGGCACGCTACAGGACTCGCCGCGAACTGCGTGGACGTCCCGCAGGCGAGGTCCTGCCGGCATTGAAGAACTGGGTGGCTGCCTTGGACAAGAACGATGCCGGTTACGAGCACAACGTGCTGGAGGCGCTCTGGGTGACCTGGGGCCTCAACCAGACCGATGAAGGACTCTTGCGCCAGATGCTGGCTGCCAAGGATTATCACGCCCGGGCCGCCGCCGTCCGTGTCCTGCGCTACAACACCCACCGGGTGGCGGATCACGCGGCATTGCTTGAAAAAGCAGCCGCAGATGAGCAGGGCCGTGTCCGGTTGGAGGCTGCTGCCGCTGCCACTTGGTTGCCCAACGCGGAGGCCGCAAAAAAGATCGTGGCCGTTGCAGCGGCGCTGCCGCTCGATAAATGGAGCCAGGCGCCGGTGAAGGCGGCAGGCGACCGGCTGGCAGGCGTGGCGGTCAAGGAGACGCCCGAACACCCGGTGCTGCCCGCACCAGCGCATCTCAGTGCCGAAGCCAAAAAGCAGTATCTCGAGGGCCAAAAGGTGTATTTCCGCGAGGGCCATTGCGTGACCTGCCACCAGCCCAACGGCAAGGGATTGGATCCCGCGTTTCCGTCCTTGGAAAAGAGCCCGTGGGTCACCGGTTCATCAGAACGACTGGTCAAGCTGGCGATGTTCGGCCTGATGGGGCCGCTGGAGATCGGCGGCAAAAAATACGACGGGCAGGTGCCCATGACGCCGTTTGCCGGGATGCTCAACGACTCTGAAATGGCCGCCGTGCTCACCTTTGTGCGGAACAGCTTCGGCAACCAAGCCGAGCCGGTGACTCCGGATCAGGTCAAGGGGGTGCGCGCGGCGTACCCTGGCCGGACCAACTTCTGGACGGTGGAGGAATTGCTGAAAGCGCATCCTCTGGAGAAGTAGGCGTCAGGCCATGCTGCTGCAGACCAGCTTGCAAAGCTGGGGAATCAACTCGCCCTTAAGCGAGTAGAAGACGCGTTGTCCGTCGCGTTGTCTTTGGATGGCGCCGGCGCGTGCGAGTTGGGCGAGGTGCCTGGAGGCATTGGGCTGCGTGGTTCTGAGCGCGCGCACGATTTCGGAGACGTGCAGGGGTTGGACGCAGAGGAGTTGAAGGATCTGGAGTCGGATCGGTTCGCCGAGGGCCTTGAAGAGGGCGGCCGCGGTGCCGAGTTGGGATTGAGAGAGCATGTGGAAAAGAGGTGCGTGTGCCGTGAGATTTGACTTATCACAAAATACGCATATGCTGAAAGCATGAAAAACGCAGTGGAACCCTCTTCAGCCGGCAGCGGCCCTTTGGAGGCGGCTTCTGGTCTGGAGCGTCCATCAGGTCCATGGAGTCCATCCAGTCCATCTGGACCTAATGGACCTAATGGACCTAATGGACCTAATGGACCTAATGGACCTAATGGACCTAATGGACCTAATGGACCTAATGGACCTAATGGACAGCAGGGCAGAGCCGATTCGAATTCTGCGGCCTGCTCCGCTTCCGGCGCCGCGGCCATGGGGGCCATGGGGGCCATGGGGGCCATGGGGGCCATGGGGGCCATGGGGGCCATGGGGGCCAGTTCCCAAAATGGCGTCCCCATCCCGGCCCATGAATTTCTGCGCCGCCAGAATTCCGGCGAGCCGTGCACGATTCTGGATGTCCGCACCCCTGCGGAGTTCGCCGCCTCGCATCTGGAGGGCAGCGTGTTGCTGCCGTTGGACCGGTTCAGCCCGGAGGCGCTTCAGGGGGCTCTGGGCGCGCTTTCCCCAATGGAGACTGCATCCGCACCAGTCTACGTCCTGTGCCAGTCCGGTGGGCGTGCGACGCGTGCACTCAAAAAGATGCAGGAATGGGGGATCCCGGGGTGTTCCGTGGTGGATGGGGGGATGGACGCGTGTGCGGCCGCCGGAGCCGAGTTGGTGCGCGGGGAGAGCCGGGTGCTGCCGTTGATGCGTCAAGTGCAGTTGGTGATTGGCACGGTGTCGGCTCTGGGAGCCGGACTGGCGCTCTGGAAAGACGGTCGGTTTGCCTGGATCCCGCTCTTTACCGGGCTGGGGCTGTTTTACGCGGGCCTGACGGGCACCTGCGGCTTGGCGCTGTTGCTGGGCCGGATGCCTTGGAACCAGGCAGGGGGTTCTGCGGGGTGCGGGCAGGGGAGCTGCGTCGGGGGCGGGGTGGCGTCCGGGGAGGAGCATAAATGAGCCGGAGTCACCGGATCTTGGTGGTGGGCGGCGTGGCAGGCGGCGCCTCGGCGGCGGCCAAGGCGCGGCGCGAGGACGAGGGGGCTGAGATCCATGTGTTTGAGCGGGGACCCTACATTTCGTTTGCGAACTGCGGTTTGCCCTACCACATCGCCGGCGAGATTCAGGACCGGCAACAGTTGGTGGTGATGACTCCGGAGCGGTTCCTTGAACGGTCCCGCGTTTTTGCGCATGTCAACCACGAGGTGACCCGGATTGACCGTGCCGGGAAACGGATTTGGGTGCGTGGCCCCGGGGGGCAGGAACGCGAGGAACTGTACGACAAGTTGATCCTCAGCCAGGGGGCGCGGCCCCATGTGCCGGATCTCCCCGGTGTCCGGCTTCCGCATGTTTTCACGCTTCGGGACTTGGTCGACATGGACCGGATCATGGGCTGGCTGGACGGGATGCAGAGCGAGGAAGCAGTGGTGATTGGGGGTGGATTCATCGGGTTGGAGATGGCGGAAGCGTTCCTGCACCGGGGGCTGGGAGTGACAGTGGTCGAACGCAACCCGCATCTGTTGCCGATCTTGGATACGGACATGGCGCTGCAGTTCCAGGACGGAGTAAAACACGACCGGCTGCGGTACCGGTTTGGAGCCGAGGTGAAAGGGTTTGAGGAGGGATGCGTGTGTTTGGGAGACGGGGAACGGCTCGAGGCGGGGGTGGTTTTGTTGAGTGCCGGCGTCCGGGCCGAGGTGGAACTGGCACGGGAAGCGGGTTTGGAAATTGGCAGGACGGGCGGGGTGCGCACCAACGGGCGGATGGAGACTTCGGATCCCGACATTTACGCGGTGGGAGACGCGGCGGAGACGATCCATGCCGTGACAGGAGCCAGGACGCGGATGGCGTTGGCGGGTCCGGCCAACCGGCAGGGGCGCGTGGCGGGAGCGAATGCGGCGGGCGGGCACTTGAACTATCCCGGGGTCTTGGGAACGTCGATTGTCCGGCTGCTCCGGATGACGGTGGGGCTGACGGGGTTGAGTTCGAAACAGGCGGAGGCGGGCGGGTTCAGCACGTTCACCAGCGTGACCCGCGATGCCAGCCATGCCCACTATTACCCGGGGTCAAAACCGGTGGTGATCAAACTGATCGCGGAGGAGGGGAGTGGACGGTTACTTGGGGCGCAGGTGGTGGGGGAAACAGGGGTGGACAAGCGGGTGGACGTGCTGGCAACCGCGATTGCCGCCCGGATGACGGTGTTCGATCTCGAAAACCTGGATCTGGCGTACTCGCCGCCGTTTGGGTCCGCGCAGGATCCGGTGAACATGGCGGGGTTTGTGGCCAGTCACATCGCGCGGGGAGACATCCGCACGGAGGCGCCGGAACTCTGGCGGCCCGGCGCCGAGTTTCTGCTGGATGTGCGTGATCCGGAGGAACTTGCGGAACACGGAAAACTGTCCGGTTCGGTGAACATCCCGTTTTCGGAGCTGCGGAACCGGGTGAACGAGATTCCCCGGGACCGGCCGTTGGTGGTGTACTGCCAGAAAGGGCAGCGTGGGTATCTGGCGGTACGAGTTTTGATGGGGATGGGGTATGAGCAGGTGCGGAATCTGAGGGGGGGCTATTTGCAGGCGCGATTGAACGGTCTGGGGGGCGTCGGGAAGGGGACGGAGAACGGCCGAGATTGACCGGAGGGGGTGGGCGGTGCAGGGTATGGGGTTCAGGAAGGTACTGCCATGAAAAAGACCCGGTTTGCTTTTGTTGGGTTCCGTCACTCGCACATTTTAGACCTGTTGGAGGGTGTGCGCGGACACGAGTTTACAGAACTGGTGGGGTGTTGTGAGGAGGATCCGGCTACCCGGGCGGCATTGAAGGAGGAAGGGCGTGTGTCCATCACGCACGAGAGCTTTGAAACGCTCTTGAAAGAGGTGCCGTGTGACGTGGTGGCGATTGGTGACTACTACGCCAAGCGGGGCGAACTGGTGAAAACGGCGCTCCGTGCGGGCAAACACGTTTTGTCGGACAAACCGCTCTGCACCACGCTCGAACAGCAGGCGGAGATTGAGCGCTTGGCGTCGGAACAGGGCCTGCTGGTGGGGCTGCAACTCGATTGCCGAGGCTACGGCGCATGGCGTTCCCTTCGGGAACTGGTGCGCAGTGGCCGGATCGGAGAGGTGTGCACGATGTATGTGGGGGGACAGCATCCGCTCCTCGCCGGGACCCGCCCCGGCTGGTATTTCGAGCCCGGAATGCACGGGGGCACGCTGAACGACATCGGAATTCATGCGCTCGACTTTATTCCATGGATGACCGGTCTGGACTGGGCCGGGGTGCCGGTGGCCAGGAGTTGGAATGGCAAGGCCAAGTTTGCGCCCCATTTCCATGACTGCGCCCAGATGATGGGCCGGCTCACCAACGGGGCCGGCGTGCTCGGCGATTTTTCCTATCTCGCTCCGGACCAGCTTGGGTACCGCCTTCCGTACTACTGGAAGGTGGTGATCCACGGAACCAAGGGCATGGCCGAAACGCACCTCAACGCGAGTCAAATCCAGTGCATCATGGATGACGCCTCCACGCCGGAGATCCTCGACGTCCTGCCTGCCACTCCCCGCGCTTACCTCAACGATTTCCTGTCTGAACTGATCGGGAACCGCGTGGACCTGACCACTGCAGACGCATTGCGTGCGTCCCGTCTGGCTCTCGAGGTCCAGGCTCGCGCCGTCTCCTGAAAAAACGGGCGTGTCTCCCGGCGGATCGCTCTGAAACACCGGATCAGGGAAGGCTAGCAAACCAATCTTGGGAAACCGGCCCTCGGCAACTTCCGGAACTTGTTTTGACTCGGCTGATCCGAGTCGGGCTGGCTATCAATGGAAGCATGCCACCCACTTTTTCGCCGGAATGAGTGTGTCTCTGAATCAGGCCATGAGTTGGATCCGGGGCGCGGCCCGCGCAATCCGCCACCTTCCGTTTTTGGAAAAGGCGGAGTTCCTCTGGCGTTTGCTGCGCCCCGCTTACCTCGCGCTCTTGAAACTTTCCGGCTCTGGGGTCGCCGTGCGCTTGGGTGGAGCCTGTCCGGTACGGATGCCTCCCGAGTATGTTGGCGGCGACTGGGAGGATTACGAGCCGTGCACATTCAGGCTGCTTGCGGAATGGGGGGCCGCACATCCTGCCGGCCTCGTTCTGGATATTGGTTCCTCCATTGGTGTTTTCACACTGGCTGCGCTGGAGACTGCACCGGATGTCCGCGCGGTGGCGTTTGATGCCGATCTCCCGAGCCTCCTTGCGGTCCGACGGATGACCCGTTTCTCCGAATCCCATGGTCGACTGACCGAGGTGTACGGTCTCGTCTCGGAGGAACATCAGACCGGCCTCGCGATTGAAGAGGCAACCAGCGCCGCGAAGCGCCTGCTGGAGCAACAGCATGGTAAACCCGCATCCACCCGGTATGTGACCATTCTGGACGCGCCCGGTTCCGGTACCCCCGTCAACAGCATCGACGGTCTATTCGCGGCTCATTTCCGAGAGCCCATCCCGGTTTTGATGAAGATCGACGTGGAGGGGGCTGAACTTCTGGTGCTGCGCGGTGCACAGAGGTTCCTTGCGGCGCTTTCGCCAACTCTGATTCTAAGTGTGCATCCGGCAACGCTTCCGGAGTACGGCCACACTGTGGAAGACGTCCGTCAGTTTCTCATCGAACACGGCTACTCCATTTCCCTGGAAGGCAGCGATCACGAGGAACACTGGTGGTGTACAAAGCCTGATTTAACGAATCGGCATCAGCCGGAGTAACCCCGCCCCATCGGAGGCGCCCGACGGCCAAACCGCAGACCTCCAATCTCCTGAGCAGCAGCTGAAAAGGAAAGTCACACCGCAGGTCCCAGCTGGTTCTTTTTTCTTACCAGTGCTTCGCCGTTCTTTTCGGTGAAAATCCAGCGCACCCTCCTCGGAACCCAGACGTCCGAAGAATCAAACCATGAAATCCTCCCTCTTCTCCCTGTTCGCTTTTCTGGCGCACGCCGTCTTTGCGGCAGAGCCATTTCTTGAAAAGCAGGACCTTTTTCTCCCGAACCAAGATCCCGCATACAACCTCTACCGGATCCCGGGGATCGTAGTCACCGCCAAGGGGACCGTGCTGTCATGGTGCGAGGCCCGTAAGGGCGACGGCGATTGGGCAGATATCCGGGTTTTGGTCCGCCGATCCACTGACGAAGGCCGGACCTGGGATTCGCCCAGAAAGGTGGCCGAAGTTTCGGGCCCAATCCGGCGCAGCCCGGTGGCGCCCAAATCGAAAGACCCAGCCAAGACAGAGATCACCTACAACAACCCTGTGCTCATTGCGGACCGCGATGGGTCCGTTCACATGCTCTTCTGCCTCGAATACGAACGGGCCTTTCATCAGGTGAGCCGGGACGACGGTGTTTCCTGGTCCAACCCGGTCGAGATCACGCCCGTGTTCGAGGCTTTCCGCAAAGACATCGACTGGAAGGTGCTCGCCACGGGACCAGGGCACGCCATTCAACTCCGGACGGGACGCCTCGTTGTGCCGGTCTGGCTTTCGTCCTCCGGAGCGCATCGGCCAAGTGTGACTGCCACCATTTTCAGCGACGACCACGGGGCAACGTGGCAGTCGGGCAAGGTTGCCGTCCCCAACACGCCCGAGACCGTCAACCCAAACGAGACCGCTGCGCTCGAACTGGCCGACGGCCGGGTCCTGCTGAACGTCCGGAGCGAGTCCGGGGCAAACCGCCGCATTGTCACGACGAGCCCTGACGGCGCCACGGGCTGGACCCGGCCCGAGTTCGACCCGGCGCTGCTCGAGCCCATCTGCAAGGCGGCTCTTACCCGGTACCAGCACAACAGTCAGAGCCTTTTGCTCTTCTCCAACCCGGACACGCTCGACGCCCGCCGGCCAGGGGCCGAACCCAAACCCGGCGAATCCCGGGCCCGCAAAAACCTGAGCGTGAAGATCAGCCGCGACGAAGGCCGGACATGGCCGGTCAACAAACTCCTCCAGCCCGGTTCCAGCGCCTACTCGGATCTGGCCGTGACACACTCCGGAACGATCCTTTGTTTCTACGAACGGGAATCTTCGCTGACTCTGGCCAGGTTCAATCTGGAGTGGCTTGAAAGTTCCAACCCGAAGCCCTGAACCGGGAGACGAAGGGCGCCGGATGGGCGGTTGTTGAAGAGCCGTACGTGTTCTGTGGATTCACGGGTTCCAAAGCCGTGCCAGCGCCTCTTGCACAGCGGGATCGTGCTGCTTCAATTCCGAGCGTACAAACGGATAGAAATCGTTGCCGACAAAATACGCCTCTGAGTTCTCGGCAAAGTACTCTGCCACGGAGCGCATGCCGTAGGCGCGCTCCACGGAGTCTGGGCGTCCCCTGCCGTTGCGGCGGGCGACTTTTTCGTAGGAACCGCTGGCTTTTGCTGCCGCGTAGAGTGCGAGCAATCCCGCATTTTTGAAGCCATCTGGCAAAACCCGATCATGGTAGGCGTGGCTGAGTTCATGGAACGCCACGTTCGGCATCCGGGTCATTTCCTGCTCGAAGATGGCAGTGTTGGTGAACTCCACCCCCTTGGCCATTGCCGGGTCCCGCCCGTGCTCGCGCAGCCATTGCGCTCCGGGATGGTACTCGGCTCGTTGCGGGGTTCCGGGGTAGGGCGGACTGAAATACAACGGCACTTTCCGCAGTTCAGTCACTGCGGCCGGAGGCACCAGTCGGACGATTTCCTCGAGCTGTTTTTGAAGAAGCTCGATGGCTCGCTGCGTCACGGAGGCATCCTTTTGGAGCAGGTCCGGGTGAACGTGCAGTTTCCATCCCGTCAACTCGCGCACCTCCCGCGGCGCAGGATCCTCCGCCGCAAGCCGGGGGTATGGAGCGACTCCCAGGAGCAGCATCCACAGCCATGGAGGAGAGAACCAGCCGAGTGACGGCACACGCATGAATCCCATGTACCACACAGGCCAAGGGCTTTCTGCAAGAAAGAGCCGTTTGGGACCGGTGGATCCCTTGTGGCATCAGGAGCCTGAAATTTCCCGATTCCCATGCGCCGGCGTGCCGGATCGTCGCCGCCGTTTGGATGCCGATGCGGGGGGCACCGAATGATCCGCGGAGGAACGCCCTGTTCCGCCGTGGAATGTCTGAGTTCCTTCCAGGAACCAAACGCGCTGTGTTCGTTGAGCAAAACGGATGGGCTGGAATGTTCCCGGAGGGAACCAAGCGGGTAGCCGGTCGGTGGCGCGCCACCACCGGAAACAGAGCAAAGCACGGATTCACCCCGGAAGGGGTGACAGAGGCGGGGAAGTGGAGAGCGGGTATTCCAACCCGTTTTTTGGGGGGACGGCAGATCGGAATGTGCGCCCCTGCTTTTTGACACGCTGCAGGATGCGTTGCAGCCGCTTCGATCCCTGCCGGGATCGCGCGTTATTTTGCGAAGCGATCCGGTGGTGGCGCGAAGCGCGCCACCGACCGGCTAACGGCTGTGTTCTCTCCGGGAACATGAAGGCTGTCTTGGGCGCATTGAGGCTGTCTGGAGCGCATATTCCGGGAAAGCCG
>CAIURC010000080.1 GCA_903901425.1 uncultured Spartobacteria bacterium
CCGATGCGCTTGGCAACCTGAAGCGCCTCCTGCTCGGACTCAATCAGCCCATCGGACCCTGGAGTCACGGGAACGCCAGCCTTGCGGGCGGTATCGCGGGCGGTGTTTTTGTCACCCATGGCGCGGATCGCGTCGGGGTGCGGCCCAATGAACTTGATGTTGCAACTGGCGCAGACATCCGCGAAGTGGGCGTTCTCCGCAAGGAACCCATACCCGGGATGGATCGCATCGACGTCACCGATTTCTGCGGCACTGATGATCCGGTCGATCTTCAGGTAACTCTGCGAACTGAGCGCGGGCCCGATGCAGATGGCCTCGTCCGCAAGCTGGACATGGAGCGAATCGACATCCGCCTCGGAGTAAACCGCGAGGGTTTTGATTCCGAGTTCCTTGCAGGCGCGCATGACGCGCAGGGCGATTTCGCCGCGGTTGGCGATGAGGACTTTATTGAACATCTGTGGTGTGGGTATCGGGCTCGCTCCATGGGTCCAGGGGGCGGGTGGGACACCAAGTGCCCGAACTCAACCGCCGCGCCCCGGCGGTTAACGGATCCGGAAAAGGGGCTGGCCGAACTGAACCGGCTTGCCGTTCTCCGCAACAACCTCGGCAATCACCCCGCGGCATTCCGCGCGGATCTCGTTCATGACTTTCATGGCCTCGATGATGCAGACCACGGTGTCTTCCTTGACCTCCTGACCAACGGTGACGTAGGAGGCGGACTCTGGCGAAGGCGCGGAATAGAAGGTGCCAACCATGGGGGAGTTGACCTCGCGCAGGTTTTCCTTGGAAGCCGCCGCAGGCGGTGTCGCCGGAGCCGCCGCAGGGGCAGCCTCAGGAAGCGCAGCTGCAACCGGCGTCGCGTAGGCGACGGGCCCAGTGGTGATGACCGGTTCCATTCCCCGCTTGAGCGAAATCTTGAATCCTTCCTGTTCGAGCTTGAAGGCCGACAGGTCGTTTTTCCGCATGAGCGCGATCAGTTCTTTGATGTCTTTAAGTTCCAAAGCGTTGGGTGGTTGGGATTGGCAAAGGGGGATGCTATCCCCCACGTTTTAGTCAGGTCAAGCCCCCCTTCCCCCTCGCTCAAGCTCCCGGAGCGATCTCATCCAGCACGGGCTCAGGTTTCCGGAGGGAACCCAGCTGGGAGCCGGTCAGTGGCGCGCAGCGCCACCACCGGTTCGTGGCGCAAAAAAGCGCGCGATCCCCGCGGGGATCGAAGCGGCGGCCCTCACCGACCTCCGCGCCCCTCATCCGGATCAGAGCTGCTCGATCTGATCGCCCGGCAGAAGCCTCGGATCTTTCTCGGGACGGCGGTCCAGATCCTTCTTTGAAAACACTTCCACCTTGCCTGCACGCGTAAGCTTAATTTTGCCCCCGGCAAAGTCCGCCGGGCCGCCCACAGCGCTGATCGCGGAAAGTAGAGTCAGGTCGGCGGTCCATGGAAGCCGCTGCGGGACACGCACCTGGCCGCCGACGGTGACGAACCGGGACTGGGGCGCGACGTTGATCGTGGCGGTTGGCCGGGTAAAAATCTCCCGCTCCACCAGACGCTTTTCAATCGCGCTCTCCAACTGGCTCTGGGTCAGCCCCGCGCCGCGCACAAGCCCCCCCAGCGGGATGTTGACAAAGCCGTCCGTCCCAATCGTGAACTGCAACGCAAACGGCAGGGCATCCTCAGCCGGCATCCCGCTCAAACGCAACTCGAACACGTCGCCCGGTCGGAACAGCGCCGCCCCGGGAATCGGATTCTCCGGGGGCAAAGCGGACGCACCACTCGGATTCACCGGCTGCGCCTTGACCGCAACCTTCTCAGGCGCCACCACAGCCACCGGCGCCGGCTCAGGGGCCAGCTCAGAGGCCGGTTTTTTCCGGGCCTCCGCAGGAGGCTCCACGGCTGGCTGGGCTACGGTTTCTTTGGGAGGCTCGGCCTTTTTCGGAGCCTGACTCTCCTTACGAGCCACCACCGGCTCCTTTTTCTTGGAAGAGACGGTTTTTTTGGGCGGCTCCGGAGCAGGCTTTTTGGGCGGTTCCTTTGCAGCCGACTCCTTCGCAGCCGGTTCTTTCTTGGCAGGCGTTTCCTTTTTCTCCGACTCCGGCGCTGGGACAGATTCCCTCGCAGGTTCGGTTTTCTTCGGAGCTTTTTCGGTCGGCTTTTCGGCTGGTTTTGGAACGGGGGTGGGCTTTTTGGGCTCGGGTTTTTCGGACTCGTTTTTTTTCCGGGCCTCGGAGGAGGAGGCGGGCTTTTCGTCCACGAGGACGGGTTTGAGGTCGACCTGTTTTTCGCCGTAGAGGGGTTTGTCCGCAGGTTTTTCGCCCGGTTTGGGGGTGGGCGTTTTAGTGCGGACAGCGGTGGTGATCCATTTGAGGGCCTGGGCGTGCGCCGGGAGAGCGGCGAGGGTCCACACAGAGAGGAGGCAGAGGAAAAAGCGCATGGCTCAGTATTCTTCCCCCTGGTTGGATTCCTTCGCAGCCGGGGATTTTTCGGCGTCCTCGCCGGGGGATGCGTAACCGGCGTACGCATAGACGTCGTTATTGTCGGGATCGACCTGGTTGAGAACCACCCCAAGCAATTTGCCGCCGGCATGGGTGACGGCCTGTTTGACCCTTTGAAGCATGGCGCGCGGGTAGCGGCGGTGTTGGGAGACGAGGAGGGTCATGTCGCATTCACTGGAGAGAATGGCACCGTCGCTGACCCCCAGAATGGGCGGAGAATCGACAAACACAAAGTCGTACTGGGTTTTCAAGGCACGCAAGAGATCCACCATCCGGCGAGAATTCAAAATCCCAATGGCTTGCAGCGGGAGTTCACCGGCGGGCAGGAACGTGAGATTCTCGATCTTGGTCGGTTTGAGCACCCGTTCGATCGGGACCCGGCCCAGAAGAAGATCGGTCAGGCCGGGGCTTTTTGCGTCGGAGAAAAGGAGGTGCTGAACGGGGCGCCGCAGATCGGCATCGACCACCAGAGTCTTCGCGCCAGCCGCCGCGCAGGCGACGGCGAGGTTGTGCAACGTGGTGGACTTGCCTTCGCCGGGTCCGCCGCTGACTACGGTGCATGTCCGCGCTCCTTCCTCGGGCCGGTGAAACTCCATGTTGGCCCGGAGAATCCGGTAGGACTCCGCGGCGGCCGTCTGGGAATTCGGGTTGAGTGCGCCCTCGGAGTTTTTCGGGACAGCCGCCAGCACGGGCAGTTGGAGGAACCGCTCCAGGTCCTCGACGGTTTTCACGCTGGTGTCGAGGTACTCGAGGAAGAAAGCGAGGCCGACGGCCAGGGTACCGCCCAGCAGCACCGCGAGCGACATGTAGGCCAGAACCCGAGGACGGGCAGGCCGCAGCCCGGGCTCGGCGGGTTCCCGGATTTTTGCAGGTTCGAAGTCGATGCCGCGCTCAAGGAGTTCGGCGGAAAGTTTCATCTGGGCGGCCTCGAAGATTTTCTTGGCCTGAAGGTAGAGGCTTTTGGCGTTGGCGTACTCCACCACCTTCTGTTTGTCCTGGATCTGGGAGGCCTTGGCCTGGCTGAACTTTTCCTCAAGGCTCTTGAGGGTGCGCTCCTCGATTTCTTTCCTGTGGGTCTGGCTTTGGCGGACGGTGGTGAGGGATTTGGCGAGTTGCTCGGAGAACACATCCCTCTGGGAAGCCAGGGCGCGGATCCTTGGGTGCTGAGAACCGAGGCCGTTGGCCCGGAGCTTCGCCTCGTCTGCAATCGCGTCCTGAAGGGAGGCGACCATGCGGACCACCGTGGGATCCTCGATGTTGAGGGTCCGGAGCACTTCCTTGAGTTCCTCCGGCTGCATTTTTTCGATCTGCTCAAGTTGCCCGGCGACCTTGGTGAAGATCAGGCGCTGTTCGTTGAGTTGTTGTTCGAGGGCGACGATGTTGCGGTCGGCGGCGCTCAGCGTGGAGTTGATGCTTTCCGGGTCGGGATCGTTGATGGAATCGCGGGACCGGATTTCGGCCATGGTTTTGCTGGCTTCCTCGACGCGTTTGCGCTGTTTCTCGACCTCTTCGCGGAGCTGTTGGAGGCCCCGGTCGATGTTTTTCTTCATGTCATCGAGGCGTTTGTCGCTGTAGACACCTGCGATGCGGTTGGCGATGAGGGCAGCCTCCTTGGGACTCGGGCTGTAGATCCCCACCTCGATGAGGGGGGTGTTCCGCAGCTCACGGAGGTCCATCATCCGGACCAGCTTGTTGCACAACTCCAGCGGGGGCAGTTCCTTGCCGTCCACCTTCCATGCCTCCGCCAGTTTCAGGGATTCGATGACCGGGTACAGGATCTCTGTCTTCTGCAGAATCTGGAACTGCGTGGAGACAAAGGTGGGGTCGTAGATGGCACGCGAGGAGTTCTCAAAGATGTTGATGGACCCGAACTTGTCGGGCTTCACCTCCAGCGTGACTTTGGAAAAGTAGAGCCGGGGCATGAAAAACACCGTCACGCCTGCGGTGGTCACCACCGCCAGAAAAACCAGGGCCACCAGACTGGCCCGGGTCTTCAAGACCCGCCAGTAGTCCAGGAGGTGGAGTTTGACTTCACTTGAATCGTTCATAGGTGGAGGCGCGGACCACGCGTTCTCTCCGCGCCGGAACCTGCTCCCTTACACCCTAGTCGGGGCACAGCCAAACCGCAATCGTCCAGAACACGTTAAAACTCGTATTCGCCCCCGAGAAAAAGCCGGTTTCGGTAGTAATCTTGGGTCTTCCCCATGGCGTCGAAAAGCGTGTGGACGTAGTTGGCATTCACTGAAAACCGACGCGTCAGGTAGTACTGAAGCCGGAGCGACCCTTCCACACTCTGGGTGATTTGCTCCACAGTGCCCGCCGGGCTTGTTGGGCTCGTCGGGCTCGTTGTCTGCACCTGACGCAGGTAGTTCATCCCCAGATTGAGACTCGCCCTTGAAGAAAGGATCTGCAGGTAATTCGTACTGCTCCGCCAGGACAACAGTTTTTGGCTCGCCGCCTGCGGCTCCTCAAAACCGTACCGGGACCGCAACTCCACCTTTGAACCCGGCGCCAACCGGTAAACCAGGGTCCCCTCGCCATACGGCGCCGTGCTGCTGACCCCCGACTCATCAAACTCCCGGATTGCCCCACCCAAACGAACCGTTCCGAAAAGCCGCGGCGAGAGCTGGAAATCCCCCCCAACCAACAGGTACTGCGTGCTCGAGTCGCGGTCCGGCGCGGCATCGTAAAAAATAAATCCGTACCGGCCCTCCATCAGAACGCTCCACATTGGCGTGATTAGGTACCGGACCTGTCCACCCACGATCCACTCGTCATAGTCCCCCGCCTGAGCGGCCGGTTCCTGGTTGCGGAGCGCATTCTCGCTCAGGCTCAGCACCGAACTCAGCCGGGGCGTCCACCGGTAGGAAATGTCCGCCTTGGCGTTTCCAGAAAAATACTCCCCGCCGGCCTGCCCGAGGGGGGTATTGATCCGGGTGAAGTCAGGTTGCGACAGGTACGCGCCGTTGAACTGCGCGCTGATCTGAAGCCGGGGCGTCAACCGGTAGGCGAAACTCCATGCCAACCGCCCATTGTAATCATCGGGGTCTGTCCCCGGGCGGTCCCAGTAGTGGGTCCAGTTGATCCCGGCATCCAGGGCAAAAAGGGTGCGCCGCCCAAGGATCTGGAAGTTCCCGCCCACCCCGGATTGCCCCACCAGACTCCCCTGCCGCTCCGGAGCAGGAACCGCGGGTGACACCAAAACCCGCCGGAGCTCAAACCCCTTGCCTGGCACAAACTCGGCCACCTCGCGGAACACCGCCGGCACAGCCTCACCGTGGGTCGGCGTAATGAAAACGTTGTCGTCGTACCCGGTGGAGAATGCGCTGGTGAGGGTCCACCGACTCCTTCCAGTCCGCCCCACGCCTCTCCCAAAAACAGCCGGTGCATACCCGTAAATCGGCGGCACAGAGAACACCGGATCTGGCGCCTCCACCCCCACCCGACCGCGGGCTGACTCCACTGGCTTCACTTGGGGAACACTGGGCGCCGGCACGACTGTTTCAGCAGGCTTTTCCTCCGGCGTTTCCCGGGATTCAGATGCAGCCGCAGGGGAGGTCGCGGAACGCGCCGGATTGGATTCGCTCCGGCCGGATTCCGCCGCTGCCAATTCGGACGAACCGGTCAAGCCGGCACACGCGAGGATCCAGGCCGCGAGCCATCGCGCGCGGCCCCGCAGGCATGGGGGTTTGCCAGATGTCAGGTTCACCTTCCCTGAGTTATTCCGGGTTATACCGGGGATGGCAACTGGATTAGCCGACCGGCATTGGTCAGCGCGCCGAAAGGATTCAGTGGAACGAGAGGGCCGCGGAACAATCACCGCCCCGCCCCGGATTGCGGCCTCCTGATGCCCGGGTCCGGTTGCCCCGCCTTCGCTCCCGAGCCGAGGGTGGGGCATGAGAAAAGCACGGCCCACGGCGGAAAAAGGCAAGGACGGCACCTATCATATCACCGGCAGGATCGTGGACAAATCCCGCAAGTTCC
>CAIURC010000081.1 GCA_903901425.1 uncultured Spartobacteria bacterium
CCGAATCAGCACATGGAAATGGTTGGCCATCATGCAATACGTGATCACCTCCAGGCCACAGAACGCCGACAGCGCCATCAAAATCTCCGACATCTTCTCCCGACACGCCTCATTCAAGAGCTTCTCCCCAGCCACAGTCCGCGAAATGCAATGGTACACCGCCGCATTCCCAGCCTGCCCCTTGATCCGCGCCAACCTCATACCGCCAACCTAAGCAGAAGCTCCAAGCTGTCAATTACTTTGAACCTGTCACTTTATTTAGTTCGTTGACACTGTTTGGAGAGGTGGCGGACAGTTCGGAACAATTTATGGCTGAGCCGAAAGAAAATCCGCTGATGGAGAAGATCGTCAGCTTGTGTAAACGACGGGGGTTCATTTTCCAGTCGTCGGAAATCTACGGGGGTATCAATGGTTTCTGGGACTTCGGGCCGCTGGGTGCTGAGTTGAAACGGAATGTGAAGGAACTCTGGTGGACCTCGATGACCCGCCTTCGGGACGATGTGGTGGGGTTGGAGGCCACCATCATCATGGCTCCACAAATCTGGAAAGCTTCAGGACACGTGGACACGTTCAGCGATCCGATGTGCGATTGCTTGCTGACGAAGAAACGCTTCCGGGCGGATCAAATCGAGCCGCAGTCAGGTCAGGTTTTCCACTATTCAGGTGCTAAGGATGCCACCAGCGGCAAGGAAAGCATCGAGCCTTTTTCTGTCCTTTTACCCGCGGGAAAACCTCCGGAAAGCGCCCGGAATGTGGCGGGCCAGTTTTACGCCTCGCGGGGGATCACGCAGCCCACTCTCTCCGGGGAACGAACTGAGAAGGCGGAGAACACGACGCGATACAATCCCGAGAACGGGGCGCGACTGACCGATCCGCGACCGTTCAACTTGATGCTGCAAACTTACGTGGGCCCCATCCAGTCGGATGAGAATATCGCTTACCTTCGACCGGAAACGGCTCAAGCCATCTTTGCTCAGTTCAAAAATGTTCATGAGACCTCACGACAGAAGGTTCCGTTTGGTATCGGCCAAATCGGCAAGGCGTTCCGGAATGAAGTGACTCCGCGGAATTTCATCTTCCGCTCAAGAGAGTTTGAACAGATGGAGCTGGAATTCTTCATCAAGCCCGACGAAGCCATCGAGGCAATCCACGGCAGCGTGGCCACCGTGGCGGAATCAGGCCATCCGGGTGAGCCTCAGCCCAATTGGGGTTGGCAAGCTTGGCACCGGTATTGGGTGGAGGAACGGGTCCGCTTCTATGAGGGGATTGGTCTCTCACGCGATTCGTTGGGATTCCACCACCAAACTCCGGAGGAATTGGCCCACTACGCACGAGCCTGCACAGATATCCTCTACAAGTTCCCGTTCAGCAAACGCGATGAATCCGGTGAGGTGAAGGGCGATGAGTTGGAGGGGATCGCGGCCCGAAGCGACTTCGACTTGAGCCAACACGAACGGCACTCCGGCAAGTTGATGGGGGTGTTCGATGAAGAACTGCGCACTGCTTGGGGCAAGTTGCCTCCCGAAAAACAATCCGAACTGGCGGGACGTTATTTCGCCGCCCGCCTGAAGTACCTGACGAAGTCCGGTGTGCCTCAGGAAAAAGCCGAACTGGATGCCAAGGAAGACGCCGAGGGTCTGGGCAAGGGTCAGTACATACCCCATGTGATCGAACCCTCCGCGGGCGTCGATCGACTCATCCTCGCGCTGATTTCCAACGCCTTCCAGGAAACGACCTCCACCGACGACAAGGGCAAGAGCGAAACCCGCACGGTCATGAAATTCCACCCCCGGGTGGCGCCGGTGAAGGTGGGGATTTTCCCTCTCCTGAAGAACAAACCGGAATTGGTGGCCAAGGCCCGCGAGGTGTTCCAGACACTGCGAGGACAGATGATGTGTTTCTACGACGACGCAGGTGCAATTGGTCGCCGCTACGCCCGGCAGGACGAAGCCGGAACCCCCTTCTGCGTCACCATCGACTTCGACACACTGGGCGAAAAGCCGGAGCTCCTCAACACGGTGACCGTGCGCCATCGCGATGACGGCAAACAGGAACGCATTGCGATCGCCGAACTCCAAGGCTGGTTGTTGGCTCGAGTGAAATAACCGACGACACCCAAGATCCCCTTCTCTAACCAGCGACGGATCCCCACCCAACTCGGTGCATCCGTTCCGGCGAAACATCCGGGACACAACTCAGGGCGTCCCTAAAGATCCGGGAAATCATCGCCGCCGCTTGTCATCCGACGGGCGGCGGCGATTGTATTGCGTC
>CAIURC010000082.1 GCA_903901425.1 uncultured Spartobacteria bacterium
GTTCCCAGCCCCAGCACCGCCGAAGTCGTCAACGCCGACAACTGGCTCCCTGAAAGCGCCACCACCTGACCCGTGGTCAGGCCCTGCACGTCCCCGCTGGTCAAAACTCCGAGCTGCGCTGAACCCAACCCGGCCAGTCCGGCCGTCGAAAGCGCTCCGATCTGCGTGGTCCCCAACACGTCCACCACCCCGGTCCCCAACGCCCCCACCTGCGCAGAGCTCAACACCCGGACCTGGCCCGTCGTCAACCCGGGGGCAGCTTCCACCGAAAAAGCACCCACCTGGCCCGATGCCAACCCGGCCACTCCAGCAGTGGTCAATGCCCCGACCTGCGCAGAACCCAAAACCGCAACCTGCGCAGTTCCGAAGCCCGCTACTTGGCGAGAATTCAGGGTCCCTACAACTGCCGAGGTCAACCCGGCTGCCCCGGCGGTACTCAGAGCACCGATTTGGCCGGAACCGAATCCAAGGGCCGCACCGGTGGAAAAAGCTGCCACCTGTCCCTGTGTCAGTGCACTAATCTGCCCACCCAACAAGCCTTGGATCTGAGCCGAGACCAAAACACCGATCTGTGCCGTTGTGAACCCCTCCACTGCGGCAGTCGTCAGGGCACCCACTTGGGCCGATCCGAGCACCCGGATTTGAGCGGTGCTCAAAACCCCCACCTGTGCCGAACTCATGCCCGCAATCTGCGTCGAACTGAAGGACAGAAAGGACGCCGTACCCAGCGCTGCCACCTGCGAAGTACCGAGGACTGAAAAGGAAAGACCGCTCATACTGCCGAACCCTCCTGCTCGCCTGACAGGCAGAACTCTCCCGAAAACAGTATCAGTACGCTCAATGGGACCATGGTAAGGAATCGGTTAAATTCAGGGGCAACGCACAAACGCAGGATTAGAACTGCCTGAGAAGCAAAAGCAGTGCCGGGGAGGATTGTTTATCACCCCCGGGAACACTTTCCAATCCCGAAAGAAACGGTTCCCTAGCCGCTGTGCATCGGAACACGCTGGATTCAGACCAACCGTCCCAGAATCTCCAGCACCTGACCCAGTTCCTCTTCCGTGTTGTAGAAGTGGGGGCTCAGCCGCACGTAGCCGCGTCCAGCCCGGTCGTGCCGCAGGGAACACACCACCCCCCCGGCCTCCAAAGCCGCGTGGAGCGATCCCGCGTCTACCCCAGAATGCCAGAAGGTGGTCGTTCCCGAGGCCGTTGCCCCAGAACGCGGCCCAACGATCTCAAATCCCAGCGCCTCCAGTCTCGGCACCAGAAATGCTTTCAATTCCAAAATCCGTTCCCCAACCCTCTCAATTCCCCACCCCCCAATCAATTCCAACCCGGCTTTCATCCCGTAAATCCCGGCAATATTCAGGACTCCCGGCTCGTAACGCTGCGCACCCGGCACAAACTCGACTTCATCCAACGCCTGAAACCGCGGGGAATGCACGTTCCACGCCCCCAGGAGCGTGGGACGCAACAGCTCGAAATGCCGCTTTTTGACGTACACGATCCCAATTGCAAGCGGGCCGAGCATCCATTTGTGCGCATCGGCACTCAGGAAATCCACGTGCTCCACCGAAACCGGAAACGCCCCTACAGTCTGGATCGCGTCCAACGAAAACAGGACCCCATGCCGTCCCAACATCCGCCCGATGGCATCCACATCAATCCTGTACCCGGTGAAAAAATGGGCGCTCGCCAGCGCCACCAGACGCGTCCGCGGCCCGAGGGCCGCCTCCACCAGCTCTGGCGTGATCTCGCCGGGCCGTTCGGGCTCCAAATACCGAACGCGGACTCCGCGCCGCCGCTGTTCGAGCCAAGGGTAGACGTTTGCAGGATAATCGTCCCGGTAACACAGCACCTCATCCCCTTCCTGCCAGGGCAAGCCGTTCGCAAACAGGCTCAACCCGAGGGAGGTGGGCCCCAGCAAGGCCACCTCCTGCGCATCGCCCCCGATGAACCCGGCGCACACCCGTCTGGCCTCTTTCACATCCCTCAAAACCTCGGCAAACTCCTGAGGCATCTCCGCCGAGCGCAGGGTATGCGCACACACCGCCTCCGCCACCCCCCTCGGCAACGCTGTCACACCGGCATGCGCCAGAAAAACCTTCCCGGCGCACACCGGGAACTCCCGCCGCCGCACCGCTTCGTCCGGATAAAAATTCAAGGCTTCCCTCCATGGATCTTCACCGCCCCTGGAGGAACCGCACCGCCCCCGCCCCCCCCCTTGGACTCTCCCACCGGCACAGGTTCCTCGGCCAACTCCTTTTTCACCCCCTGCCCTGCGAGCTTCGTCGAAACCGTGATCTCCCGGTAAACCACCTTCTCCCCGGTCTGATCGTCCACCGTTTCCTCTGACACCACCCTGAAATTCGGCTTCGGCGGCGGCGGCAGCGCCGGAGGCCGCCGGAAATGCCCAATCAGCATGAGCAACGACCCCAGAGTCGTCGCCACTCCTGCCAGAACGCAGAGAAGAAGCCGAAAACTCACCCACGCCTCCCTGTCTTCTGCCCCTCCTCAATCAACTCCCAAAACCTGCGCTCCTTCCCCAGCTCTTCATCCTCGGCCGGCATCGGCAGACGGGCCCGGAACAGAAAATCCCGGAGCGTGTTCCGATTCAACACCCGGTGCACCACGATCCCCTGCTCGGACCGGGCAAAATAAATCCGGTAATCGCTGGCCCGGTACCGGTAAAGCTTCTGGCCATCCCGCTCAATCACCCCAAACCGTTCATCCCCGCTCCGCTCCAGATCCTCCGGCAGGATCTCAAACTCCGCCAGCAGCTCCAATTGAAGCTCCTTGGGCAACGCAGCCATCTCCGCCGCACTGATCTGGTTGAAAATGATCTGGAACACAGCTTTCACTCCTAGCCCGGTTTGCAAAAGTTCCAAGCCGGATCACAGTCTGGCTTTGCTCCATCGCCCGCGTTATCCCTGCCCGCCATGCCCGCCACCCTTTCCTCCCTCCGGATCCGAAACCTTGCCCTCGTCGAGGATCTCACCTGGCTCCTCCAGCCCGGTTTCACCGCTGTCACCGGCGAAACCGGCTCCGGCAAATCCATCATCGTTGGCGCCCTCAAACTTCTGGTCGGCGAACGCGCCGACAAATCCCTGGTCCGTTCCGGGGCAGATGCCTGCTCAGTGGAGGCCGTTTTCGACCTGCCCGATCCGGCGCTCCTGACCTCGTTCAATGCCCAGCTCGAAAGCCTCGGCGTCGAGCCCTGCGAGTCGGGTCAACTCCTCCTGCGCCGCTCGTTCTCGCCGGCCGGTGCAAACCGCCAGTTCGTCAATGGCAGCCCCACCACCCTCGCCACCCTCAAAGAACTGGGCAGCCGCCTTGTGGACCTCCACGGCCCACACGACCACCAGTCCCTTCTCTCCACAGAACGCCAGCTCGCCCTCCTCGATGCCTGCGCCGGATCCCAGCCCCTCCTCGATTCCTACTCCCACGCCTACCGGCAAATCACCGCACTCCAAACCGAACTCGAGGCCCTCTCCGGCTCCGAAGCCGCCCTCGAACGCGAACGCGACCTGCTCACCCATCAAACCCAGGAAATCGAGTCCGCAAACCTCTCCCCAAACGAGGAAACCGGCCTGCTCGCACGCTATCAACTTGTCTCCAACGGCAGACGCCTCCTCGACCTCTGCCATTCCCTCCTCGGCCGGCTCTCCGAAGCCGATGACGCCCTCCTCTCCCGACTCAACGAGGCCGGACGCCTCCTCCGCGATTTCGAACGCCTCGACCCCAACGCCGCTCCCTTCACCCAGTCCCACATCCAAGCCGTTTCCGCCCTCGAAGACCTCGTTTCCGGCCTCCGCCATTACGCCGATCAGCTCGAAATTGACCCGGATCAACTCCGGAAACTCGAGGACCGCGTCTCCCAGATCGAATCCCTGAAACGCAAGTACGGCGGCTCCATCGACGCCGTCCTCGCTTTCGGCCAAGAGGCCGCTGAACGGCTCTCCAAACTCAACTCCCGTTCGTCCGAACTCGAACGCATCACCCGCGAAATCGAGACCTCCGGACAACAACTCGCTCACATTGGCGCTCAGCTCACCACCAAACGTTCCAAAGCCGCCCCGGAACTCGCAAAACACATCCTCGCACACCTGCGCGACCTCGGATTCAAAAACGCCGGATTTTCCATCCCCCTCCTGCCCCTCCCCAAACCCGGCCCCCACGGCTTTGAATCCGTGGATTTCCTCTTCGCCCCCAACCCCGGCGAACCCGCAAAACCTCTGCGCTCCATCGCCTCCAGCGGCGAAATCTCCCGGGTCATGCTCGCCATCAAATCCTCGCTCGCCGCCCAAGACACCGTCTCCCTCCTCGTTTTCGACGAAATCGATGCCAACGTCGGTGGCGAAATCGCTCAGGCCGTTGGAGCCAAAATGCGGCAGATCGCGACCGGACACCAGGTCCTCTGCATCAGCCACTTCCCCCAGGTCGCGGCCCTCGCCTCCGAACAGTTCGTCGTTTCCAAGGAATTCACCCAGAACCGCACCTTCTCCAGACTCGAGAAGGTGGAAGGCGACTCCAGAATCGAGGAAATTGCCCGGATGCTCGGCGGCAAAGCCGACTCCGCCAGAAACCACGCCAGAACCTTGCTCCAGACCACTGCTGAGCCCCCGTCGCTGGCCAAAAAAACCAAAGCCCGGGCCTGAGCTGGGACACGGGCACAAACCGCCCCGGATCCCTGAGGCTCCTCTCAGGCTTGCCCACCGAACGCTCCGGATCCAAGGTGTTCCCATGGCAGAGCGGCCCTTCCATCTCCTCCTCTGCGGCTCGTTCCTTCTCTGCGGCTCGTCTGCCGGCAAGCGGCACGCATCCCGCGGGCAAAATCAGGGTGCGCCGACCAAGCCCCCGCGGTGTCGGTTCCTCCTGATCTTGGCCGCACTCCTTTCTCTGGTCCCGGCAGAAGCCCAGCCGCCCGCGGCACCAGCCCAGCCGCCCGCGGCTCAGGCCCAGCCGCCCCCGGCTCAGGCTCCCCACAAAGCCCTCGAACGGTATCGCCAGATTCTGGAGCGCAACCCGGTGGAAGGCTTGGCTCTGGACCGGCTCTGGCAGGGCTACGCGGAGGCAGGCCGATCCCAGGCACTCCTCGACGAATACCGACCCCCCCCAGACACACCGGAACGCCGGTTCCTGCTCGGACTCCTCCTCCAAAAAGCCGGCCGCCCGGAGGAGGCCCTGACCGCGCTGCTCGCCGCGGCCTCCGTCCCCGGCACACCCCTCGCCCGGCCCGCCCTGCTCGCCGCCGCGAAACTCCACGGAAAGCTCCAGCGCCCCTTGGAGTCCGCCACGCTTCTGGAAAAAGCCCTGGCCACACCGCCGCCCCCGCCTGGATCGGCCAGAACCCCCGATGAAACCGATCTGCTCCTTGAACTGGGGTCTGCCCTGCAGGCGGGCGGCAAGGCCGAGGCTGCCTCCCAGGCCTGGGAAAAGGCGGCGCTTCTCCAGCCGGGCAACCTCGAACTGCGCCGCCGGATCGTGGATGTCTATCTGGCCCAGCAACTTGGGGACCGCGCACTGCCGCACATCGAGGAACTCCGGAGCCGGT
This sequence comes from uncultured Spartobacteria bacterium, assembly GCA_903901425.1. Taxonomy (GTDB): domain Bacteria; phylum Verrucomicrobiota; class Verrucomicrobiia; order Chthoniobacterales; family Chthoniobacteraceae; genus CAIURC01. Next base: position 5,555 of record CAIURC010000082.1, read on the forward strand.
CCGGCCCCGAGGGCCGGGTTCAGGCGCTCCAGCTGGCCGCCCGGATCCATCAGAACGCGGGCCGCGCCCCCGAGGCGATTGCCGCTCTGGAGGGAGCGCTTGCCTCCACCGGCCCCTCCAGCTGGCTCCGGGCCGAGCTCCAGTCCCAGCTCATCCGGCTCCACCAGCGCCTCCACCGGACGGACGAGCTCGAGGCCCGTTGGCTGGCCTATGCCCAGGCCAATCCCCGGGATCTGACCGCCCACCTGCAGCTCCTCGACCTCTACGAGCGGCTCGGGGAACAGGAACGGCAGCTCGAATGGCTCTCCAAACTCTGCGAACTCGCCCCGGACCGGCCCCAGTACCGGCTCCGGCTCGCCCGGCTCCAGGCCCAGATGGACCTGCTTCCAGAAGCCGGAGCGACCTACGACCAGCTCCTCGCCCGGCCCGCCCCGGACCCCGAAACCGTCCTGGAACGCGCCCGGATTGAGCTGCTCGTGGCCCCCCCGGAAAAGGCCAAAAACCGCGTTGCAACCCTGCTGGCCCAGCATCCCGGCGACGAAGCCGTCCGCAGCCGGATTCTTGAATTTCTCCAGACCCACCGGATGGACGACCTGCTCGAGCGCGAGCTCACTCGGAACGCAGAGTCTGGAAACCCGGAGGCCGTCTCTGCACTGGCCTCCTTCTTTTTCGGCCTCCGGCAGCCGGAAAAGGCGGAGGCCGCTCTGGAACGCCTCATCCCACCCGGCGCAGCCCCCGCACAACAGGCCGCCGCCCGGGTCCGGGTCGCTCAAGTTCTCCGGGAACACGGGCAAACCCCAGCCGCGCGCACCCAGTTGGAGGCCGCCCTCCGCCTCCAGCCGGATTCCCGGGACACCCTGCTGGCCCTGGCCGAACTGGATCTGGCCCGCGAGAACAACGCGGGCGCCCGGGAATCTCTGGAAAAGGCGTTCCTGCTCAGCCGATCGCCTGGGGAACGGCTGGAAGCAGACCAGAAGCTTTTTGACCTGCTCCGCGCACCCGCCGATGCGCAGCGCCGGTCCGATTCCGGGATGGCCGACCAGCTCCTCCGCCTGACCCGCGCAGCCGCTGAAAAGCCGTCCCCGGAGGCCTGGCTGCGGGTTGCCCGCTGGCAGTTCTGGAACCGCAGCCTTCGGATCGCGCAGGAATGCGCCCAGCGCGCCCTGAACCTGGATCCGCAGTGTGCGGAAGCCCGGGAGTTTCTGGTCCGCCTCGCCGCCAGCGAGGGCGAAGTCTATCTGGCGGCCCCCCATCTGGAGGCTCTGGCGGCCCTCGACCCCGCCCGGCGGCACGAATACACCCGGCGCCTGGCCCAGATCCAGCTCGACGCCGGTCGGACCAAGGAAGCCCTGCTCACCTACGAGGGACTGGTGGAGGCGCAACCCGGAAACCTGCAGGCTTTGGAGGACCTCGGCGCCGCCCAGCAACGCGCCGAACTCTGGAACGAGGCCCTTGAGACCTGGCAGAAGGCGGAGGGCCTCGCCCCGGGAGTCCGACGGCGCGAGATCCGGAAAATCCTGGTCCGGCTTCAGGAACGGCTCGGGCTGCATCTGGAAGCCGCGCGCCTGCTTTTGGCCGAACTGGACGCCCTGGCCGGGGAACGCGGCGACGATCGGGCCCGGAATTCCGCGCTCCAGGAGCTGCTCGCCCACTGCTCGAGAAACGGCCTGCTGCCCTGGATCCAGGAGGAGTTTGAACGGCGCCGGAGAGAAAGGGGCGAGGACACGTTCACTGAGACCGCCCTCGGCAGGATCTGCAAGGCGCTCGGAGACAAAAACCGCGCCTTTGAACTGCTGTCGGAGGCCGCCCTGGCCGCGCCCAATCAGGCCGAGGCGCTTCCGGACCTGGTCCGCGAAGCCGAGGAACTCCGGAAGCTGCCAGCGGCCATCCAGCTTCAGGGCCTCCTGGTCCGGGCAGCCCCCCAGTGGCAGCCGGGGCCGCTGGAAAAACTGGCCCAGCTTCAGGAAAAAAACGGCGACCTGGATGCCGCTGGAAAAACCTGGGGCCGGCTCGCCTCCCGGTTCCCTCGAGACAGCGCGGTGCTGCAGCACGCCGCCGACTTTGAACTCCGATGGGGCACCCCGCAGAAATCCGCGGTGCTTCTCCGGCAAATCCATGCGCTGGAACCCGCGCAAACCCAGACTCTCCTGAGCCTCGCAGGCGTCGAGCTGCAGGCCGGAAACCGGGAATCTGCCCGCACTCATCTGGAGTCGGTTCTCCAAAAAACAGCCCCGCCTCCCCCGGGCACACCGGTGTCCATCCCGGGACACCGCCACGCCCTGCCAGGCAGGATCCAGAACGCCTACCTGTCCGCCGTCCGGCTCCGGGACACCGGCCCGGACAATGAAATCCTGAAGGTGCTTCGGGCCTTCTGGACAGAGTCCGGAGCCCCCCCCCAGCCGGCTCCCGACGAGGCCAGGCTCCGTTTGGAGGCGATTGCGCTGCTGGCTGGCATTGCCTCGGAGGCCCCCGCTGAGCGCGAGACCTGGATCCGGCGCTGGAAACCACTGGCCAAAGAACAGCCGGGCGAGGCCATTGCCGCCTTTCTGCATGCCAGCGCCGGCGAACCGCTCCTGGAAACCCTCGCCGGACTCGAGGCCGATCCACAGTCCGGCCCGCTTGCACGCGTCGCCTTTCCCTGGGCCGCACTCCGGTTTGGGGCGTGGGACCGACTGGCCGTCTGGGCCACCGAAGCCGGCAGGACCGCCGAGGATCGGGACTGCCTGGCCATCGCATTCTCGGAGTTTCTCCGGGAACCGGTTCCGCGGGTTCCGGCGGAGGTTCTGGAACGGTTTTTCCCGTCCGATTTCCGGCTCTGGCAGGCCGCAACGGCTCTGGGCCAGAACGGGCGCCTGGATCAGGCGGCCGAGCTGGCAGACCGCCTTTTCCTGCGGCCAGCCCCCACCGGCACGCCCGCCCCGCCCCGGGCAGGGTACCGGCTGGAGGCCGCCCACTGGAACCTGGCGCTCGGCAGGAAGGATGCCGGCCTTCGGCTCCTGGAGGAGGCGGCCCGGGCGCCGGCAGAGTCGCCCGAATCCCCCGCATTTCAGGCTGTTTACGAGCGGCTTCTCCTTGCACCTCAGTCGGAACGGGCGGCCGTTGCCTCCCGTTTTCTGGAGGGACAGCGGCCCGGATTCCAGACGCATTTCCTGCGGATGCTCTGCCATGGGATGAGCGGGGACCGGGAACCCGCCGGGCAGGCACTCCGGGATCTTCTGACGATGCGGGCGGTGCATTCCGCTGAGGATGGCGACCCGGCCGATGCGGCAGCGCGGCACTGGAATTTCGTCTGGAGGGCGGGAGCGCAGCTCCACCAGTGGGGCCTCAGGGAACTGGCGGCAGCCCTCTGGGAGGATGCCGTGTCGGATCCCGCACGGCTGGCGCTCCAGAACCCAGCCGGGACCGATCTCATCGCCTCCCGGGTGCTGGAGGTCCGCACCCAACTGGCGGCGGTCCGGGCCATGGAAACGCTCCGTCAGAACCCGTTGGGCCTGCCCACGGTGCTCCGGAACCACCGTCGCAAGACCGGTCTGGACGGCCTTCTCCAGCTGGCGGACCTGCTGGAATCCAAGGGGGCGCACCGGCCCACCATCGCGATTCTCAGGTCGTTTCTGGAATTGGAGCCCGGAAACCCGCATGCCCAACGCAGTTTTGTCCAAGCCTGCCAGGCAGGCCACGACCTTGAGACCTTGCGGGAAGTGTTGCCGGACCTCCTGCCTCCATTCCCGGGCCGTTCCGGGGCGGCGCCCCCGGCGCGGGAGGTCCTCCTGCTGCTCGCGGATTTTCTTGAGGAACAGGGTCACCCGGACCAGAGCGCGGCTCTCCTGATGCGTGCCACCGGAGAAGGCGCCACCGATTCCAGGCTCCTGATCCGGCTTGCGCAGTCGCTGCAGCGCTCCCAGAAACCGGACCGGGCGGAGGCCATTTGCCGGGAGATCTTGTCGAGGGACCCGAGCAACGGCGCTGCGAAACTGGCGCTGGCCTCCCTGCTCCAGTCGCTGCAACGGCCCGGCGAGGCCGCGGCGCTTCTGGAAGGTTCGTCCCTGCCCGAGGCAGAAACCCTGCTCGTTGAACTGCACGCGCGGGCCGGTCAGTTTGACGAGGCCCTAGCCGCCCTGGAACGGTTGCCCGCAATTGCCCAAGTCCAGCCCGCCCTCTCCCTAGCACGCCTGCTCCAAGCCGGCCCCGGAACCTCCGCCGCCCAGAGCCTCCTCCGCAGTGCCGCCGTCCGCGCCTCCAAACCCGGCGACGCATTCACCCTCCAAAGCGCCCTCCTCCGGCTGCCGGGCGGCGCTGGGGATGAACGGGCATGGCACCGGCTCCGCCAAATCGCAGGGGACAGCCCGGAACTGGGCGAATCTCTGGTTCTGCTCCAGACGGAGCTCGACGCCTCCGAGGCCGTGGCTGGCCGTTGGACCGATGAATGGACCGGGAAATGGCGCACTGGCATACCCGCGGCAGGAGCCGCCCTCCTGACCCGGGCGCTCCGGACCGCCTCGCCCGACGCCGATTCTCTGGCGGACCAGCTCCTGAACCAAGACGGACTCAGCGACCGGGTTCTTGAAAGCCTCCTCCAAGCCTCCGCAGCGGCACCCCGGCTCCACCTCAGGTTTCTCCAGAAAAAAGCCAGCCGGAACCCGCTGGATTCTGCAGCGGCGCTGGCACTCGCCGGTGCACTTGAAAAAAATGGCCAGATGTCTGAGGCCGTCACAGCGCTGGAACTGCTGGGACTTCAGGCGGGCTTCCAGCCAGACATTCCCGGAAAGATCGCCCCCATCCTTGCCCGGCTGGGCCGGGGCGCTTCCGCGCGGCACTATTTTGAAATCGCCATCCAAAACGATCCCGGCATCCAGCACTTCGAGACTTTTCTGGCATACGCGAAGTTCCTGCTTGCAGAGAATGAACCCGGCCCCGCATTCAAAACGCTCAGAGCCGCATTTCAAAACCCGTTGAACCAGTCCTACGCCGAAATCCTGCCCTTTATGGAAGCCACGCACAAAGGACAGTCCCCCGGGGCTCTCATCGAGGAACTCCGCCCTTTTCGGCTCCCCCCCGCTGCGGTCCAAACTCTGCTCAACCTCAAATCTGCTCCCGGGGTGAAGGCACCCTGAGTCTGTCTCCGCAAACTTGCCGAACCCGCCCGGTTCAGGTAGTCAAGCCCGGTGGTACGGCTCGATCTCATCCTGACACTCCTTTGCGTGGCGCATCTTTCCGCCTTCGCTTCCGACCCCACGGACACCCGAAGCCGCGCGTACGAAATCGATCACCCGAACCTCTCCAAATCCTTTGATCTTCGGCTTTCCTCCTTTGGAAACCGCTCCTACGAGACGAGCAGCGCCAAATCACGCTCGTTTTTCTTCTGGCAAAAAACCCAGCCCAAGGAATTCCAGACCCGCGAATTTGCAGGAACCAAAACATCCTGGTTCGCCAAACTCCCCTTTTTCACAAAATCCGCCGACACCAAGGGCAAGTACGACCTAGCCTACACGGATAAAAAGGTGGACACGCGGGCTGTCCCCGTGGGGGACTCGCGGTATGCCAGCAAGGCGCTGCCGGTCCGGGCACTGCCGGGCGGCGACCGGCCGTACATGGGACCCGAGGCGGATCGGGCCGCCAAGCCGCTTCCGCCGACCCGCCCGCCGGATGGCTGGCAAGGCAACCTCACGGAGATCAAGACCATCGAAGAGGTCAGAGAACTCCTGAACAAGAACAAGTGACCCGGGAATGCCCGGCCCGCGCCTCAGGGTTCCGAGGCGGGTCCCCTCTCGATTTAGCCTGTCCTCGCGGCGGTTCCCCTGTTATCTCGCACCCCCTCTATGCAATCACCCGAGCAGCAACTTGAGCTTCTCAAACGCGGCGCAGCCCAGATCCTGAGCGAGGCAGAACTCCTCTCCAAACTCCGGCTCGGACGCCCACTGAACGTCAAACTCGGAGTCGATCCCACCGCTCCCGATATCCATCTCGGATTCACCGTTGCCCTCCAGAAACTCCGGCAGTTCCAAGATCTGGGGCATCAAGCAATTCTGATCATCGGCGATTTCACGGCCATGATCGGGGATCCGTCTGGCCGTTCCAAGACCCGGCCCCAACTCTCCCATGATCAGGTGATGAGCAACGCCAAAAGCTTTCAGCAACAGGCTTACAAAATCCTCGATCCCACCCGGACCCGTACGGTGTTCAACGGCGAATGGTTCGAGATGATGACGTTTGAACAGGTCATGCGCCTCAACGGCCGGGTCACGCTCCAGCAAATGCTCCAGCGCGAGGATTTCCGTGGCCGGGTCGACCGGGGTGAACCCGTGCATCTCCACGAAATCCAGTACCCAATCATGCAGGGCTGGGATTCCGTCATGATCAAAGCCGATGTGGAACTCGGCGGCACGGACCAGCTTTTCAACATTCTGGTTGGCCGGGATCTGCAACGCGAAGAGAACCAGCCAGAACAGGTGGTCTTCCTGATGCCCCTCCTTGAGGGCCTGGACGGCGTACAGAAAATGTCCAAGAGCCTCGGGAACTACGTCGGCGTCAACGAGTCCCCGAGCGAAATGTTCGGCAAACTCATGAGCATCTCCGATACCCTCATGGCCCGGTACTACCTGCTGCTGCTCAGCGAGGAACTCCCTGACATGCACCCCATGGAGGCCAAAAAACAACTCGGGTTCCGCATCGTCGAACGTTACCATTCCACGGCCGCCGCCGAAGCCGCGCTTCAAGAGTTCAATACCCGCTTCAGCAAACGCGACCTTGCTCAGGCCGAGCTCCCCGAATTCTCCCCCTCCCAACCGGGCATCGATCTCGTCTCCCTCGCCGCAGAAGCGTTCTCCCAGTGCTTCTCCGTGTCCAAATCCCGGAGCGATCTCCGCCGCCTGATCGAACAAGGCAGCGTCCAGGTTCAAGGCGAAAAGGTCGCAGACCCCAAGGCGGTCCCGGCCCTTGCCCGCGGTGACGTCCTACGGCTCGACAAAAAACACGCGGTCCGGATTCGGTGAAGAGCATCCGGATTCACACCGACGGTGGCTGCCTCGGAAACCCGGGGCCGGGCGGCTGGGCGGCGGTACTCCAGTACGGGGAGCACCGCCGTGAACTCAGTGGTGGCGAACCCGCCACCACCAACAACCGGATGGAACTCACCGCCGCCATCCAAGCCCTGAGCTCCCTCCGAGAACCCTGCGCCGTCGAACTTTTCACCGATTCCACCTACGTCCGGAATGGCATCACCCAATGGATCCGGGGCTGGCGCGCCCGGGGCTGGGTCACCCAGCAGAAAGAGCCGGTGAAAAACGAGGACCTCTGGCGGGCACTCGATGCCGCGGCCGCCCTCCACAAGGTCTCCTGGCAATGGCTCCGGGGCCATTCCGGACATCCCGAAAACGAACGATGCGACGTCCTGGCAGGTGCCGCCATTCAGGAGATCCTCGCCCGCCATTCGCCGGCTCATCTCCAAGCCTGCCTCAAGGAGCTCCAAAACTCCCAAAAACCCCGGCATCCCTCCCTTTTTTAAGCCCCCTTGCCCCGGACATTTTCGATGGTTCTCTACGATCCCAAGGAATGGTGGAAGCTCATCTTTGCCTTCCACAAAAGCGACACCTTCCGCCGGATGTTGCCGGCCATGCTCGCTGTGGCCGCGCTCACTCTGGGCGTCGCCTACCTGGAGAACACGCTGCTCCATGCCACATTCCGCAACTCCACCGCCGTCCATTCTCTGGTGGGTTTCGCGCTCTCCCTGCTTCTGGTTTTTCGTACCAACTCCGCTTACGAACGCTGGTGGGAGGGGCGCAAACTCTGGGGCAGCTTCGTCAACAACAGCCGCAATCTCGCGCTCAAACTCAGCACTCTGGTTCAGGATGCCGCCCTCTTGGAAACCTTCCGTGTCTTGATCGGGAACTACGTCCTAACAGCCAAGGACCATCTCCGGGATAAGGCGGATCCATCGCTGCTGGCCGACACCCGGGAATACCCCCGCTCTTGGTATGCCGGCGCCACCCATCTTCCCAACCGGATCATGCAGGCGCTCTACCGCGAGACCTGGGCTCTTGCAGAATCAGGCACCATTCCCGCTGACACTCTGCTCCTCTTGAACGCAGAACTGCAGTCGTTCACCGACAACCTCGGGGCGTGCGAACGAATCCGCAAAACCCCCATCCCCTACTCCTACCACCTCTTCCTCAAAAAACTCATCTTCCTCTACACCCTCTCCATGCCGCTCGGGTTCGTGCGCGAATTCGGCTACTGGGCGGCCCTCATTGTCGCCCTCGTCTTTTACGTGTTCTCCAGCATCGAACTCATTGCCGAGGAAATCGAGGACCCCTTCGGCACCGATGCCAACGATGTTCCCACGGACGCCATCGTGGAGACCATCCGGCTCAACCTCGCCGAAATCCTTTCCAAACCGGTTCCGCCAAAGTCTTCATGCCCCCCCGCAGACAAGGCCTTTTCCAGAAACACCCGCTCCTAATCAGGATCAATTGGTCTTCAAGACCTCAATGAACGCCTCCTGCGGGATGTTGACCCGCCCAATCGCCTTCATCCGCTTTTTGCCTTCCTTTTGCTTCTCCAACAGCTTCCGTTTCCGCGTAATGTCGCCTCCGTAACACTTGGCGGTCACATCCTTGCGCTGCGCACTCACGTTCTCTCGCGCCACAATCTTTCCGCCAATCGCAGCCTGAATCGACACCTGGTAGAGCTGCTGCGGGATCACTTCCTTGAGCTTCGCCGCCAGCACCCGGCCCCGGCTTTCCGCCTTGTCCCGGTGCACGATGCAGCTGAACGCATCCACGGGCTCGTTGTTGACCAACATGTCTAGCTTCACCAGTTTAGACGCCTTGTATCCCGCCTGCTCGTAATCCATCGAGCCATACCCGCGGGTCATCGACTTGATCTTGTCCACGAAGTCCACGAGGATCTCGTTCAACGGCAGTTCGGTCGTCAGCATCACACGCCGCGTGTCCAAGCTCTCCGTGTGTTTCACCTCTCCCCGCTTGTCCATGATGAGCTGCATCAGCCCCGAAATGCTCTCATTCGGGATCATGATGAAACACCGGACCATCGGCTCGCGGATCTCTTGGATCACGCTCGGATCCGGCATATGCTCGGGGTTGTCCACGTGCAACAGTTCGCCGTTGGTCTTGAGCACCTCATAGATCACCGAAGGATACGTCGCGATGATGTCCATGTTGTACTCGCGCCGCAGCCGCTCCTGGATGATCTCCATGTGCAGCAACCCTAGGAACCCGCACCGGAACCCGAATCCGAGAGCCACGCTGGACTCCGGCTGGTACACGAACGCGGCGTCGTTCAACTGCAGCTTGCCCATCGCCACCTTCAGATGCTCGAAATCGGCCGTGTTGATCGGGTAAATCCCGCTGAACACCATCGGCTGGATTTCCTGGAAACCCGGCAACGGTTCCGTGGCCGACTGCCGCGCACTGATCAGGGTGTCTCCCACCTTCGCATCCGCGGTGGACTTGATGTTCGCAATCACGTACCCCACGTCCCCGGCTTCCAAACTCGGCTGCGCGGTCATCTTGGCCAGACCGGGCCGGAAAATCCCCACTTCCTTCACCTCATACGTCCCCTGCGTCTGCATCAACTTCACCGGATCCCCTGCCTTGATGCTCCCGTCCACCACCCGGACGTACACCACCACCCCGCGGTACGTGTCGAACATCGAATCAAAGATCAACGCCCGCAACCGGTCGTCCTTTTTCCCGGTCGGCGCCGGGATCCGGGCCACCACCGCCTCCAGAATGTCCTCGATCCCGATCCCGTTTTTCGCGCTCGCCTTGACGGCCTCGTCCCCGGGCATCGCGAGGATGTCCTCGATCTGTTTCACCACGGTGGGGATGTCCGCGTTGGGCAGGTCGATCTTGTTGATCACCGGGATCAGGGTCAGCCCCTGTTTGTTGGCCAGATGCACATTGGCCACCGTCTGCGCCTCCACTCCCTGGGCCGCGTCCACAATCAGGAGTGCCCCTTCGCAGGCAGCCAGAGAGCGGGACACCTCGTACGCAAAATCCACGTGCCCCGGCGTGTCCATCAGGTTGAGCTTGTACACCTCCCCGTCCCGCGCCTTGTACCGCATCGTCACCGGGTGGGCCTTGATCGTAATCCCGCGTTCCCGCTCCAGATCCATGGAGTCCAAGAACTGGTCCTGACTCTCACGCATCTCGATCGTGCCCGTGTGCTCCAAAAGACGGTCCGACAACGTCGTTTTCCCGTGGTCAATGTGGGCGATGATGCAAAAATTACGGGTGCGGTGCGGCATGAGCTCGGTTTTCCTTTTTTGAAAAGCCCCCCACCTTGGGTCTCTTTTCCTCCCTTTGCAAGGCGGGAGAACCCAACCCCGGCCGGCTCAACGCGCTGCGGGTTGATTTTCAACCGGGTTTTGCCTCATACTCCCGCCCCGCCATGCCCCGCGTAGCCGCCTTCTGCCTCAGCCTCTTCCTTGCTTTTCTCGCCAACCCGGCGTCTGCAAAGGAGTTCAAGCTCTATGCCGTGCTCACCCAGGACACGGAGGTCGAACTCAACACCGGCGCTCGCTGGCTTATGGACAAGGGCGATGTGTTTCCCATCCTCATGTACAAGGAACAGCAGACCCAAGTGGTTCTGGAGCTCTCAGAGGCCAATTTCCGAACCGAGACCAAGAACATCCGGGTTCTGGAGGAACACGAAATTCCCGCGGCCATCGCCAACTACGAACAGAACGTCCGCGCGTTCCAGACGGCAAAGATGGCCAAGATCAAGGCCCGCCTTTTTGCCCGGCCCACAGCGCAACTCCGGTGAACACCCTTCCCCATCTCCGGCTCTACGTGAAACGTTCCTGCCCATGGTGTGTCATGGCTCAGGACTGGCTCGATTCCCATGGAGTCGCCTACGAACTGCGGGATGTCCTTGCCAGCCAGTCCGATTACGACGCGATGATCGCCCTCTCCGGGCAACGCTACACGCCCACCCTCGTCGCCACTGGCCAAGAGGGCGCCATCCAAATTCTGGCCGATTTTGGCCCTGAGGAACTCCAGCCCTTTCTCAGCAGGTTGCTCCCTAACTCTCCACTGCATTGATCTCCCATCTTCTCCAAGTTGCCGGCGTTTTTGTCCTTGGCATGGCTCTCCGGGCCTGTCCCGTGGTTCTGCTTCAACGCCTGGGAACGCTCACGATTCTTGGCGGCTCTTATCTGGGCGGGTGGAAGCTGACGCACTCCCACGCGGTCAGCGCCCTCTTTGCCTCCAGCTGGCTGGTGCTTCCCTGGCTCGAAATCCTCACCCAAATCCGCCGGATCTCCCTGCCGATCCAACGCAAGCTCCGCAGAAAAACCAGCTCCGTTTCCACCCCTGAACTGGAATCCCTCGACTCCCAGATCGCCCACGCCGGATTCGAACACCTCGAGGACTGCGGCTGGGAGGAGGGCAACGAATCCCATTTTTACCGGGTCTACTATCATCCTGCCCAACGCACCCAGGCCGCTCTCTGCCTGATTGACCAGAACGGGTTTGCCTTCTGGTACCTCAGCCTCTGCTCCCGCAGCTCCAACGGCGCTTCTTGGACCACCTCCAACTACCCCTTCCCCTCAAGCCTCAAGATCCAGCCGCTGTGCAAGCTTCAGCTCGTCCGGAACAGCCCCGACGATTTCTCCGAGCTGTTCCCTATGCTGCTTGAAAAGCACACCGAATTTCTGCGGCTCTCCAAAGTCCAGACCGCCCAACTCTTGGAAGTTGCGCCAGACCAAGTCCAGGATCTCCTTCAATCCGACCTCGAAACACAAATCCGGCACAATCTGGAGTCGGGCCTCCTCCGGGAGGCCGGCAGCGGCGAGGTCAGATACTCCTGGCGCGGAATGTTCTTCATCTGGGTCCAGACGCTCCGCGAGTTTGTCAGGCCTTCCTGACCACCCGGCGTCAGCCCCGCTTCTTGGGCCGGTTCATCGACAGGATCGAGGTGCCGCGCGTGATGATGCTGCCTCCCACCAGCACCCGGCGCACGGGCTTCCCGGTAGTCGGACAATGGGTCAGTGCGGGATCCTTCATGCTCTGCTGCACTTCAAACTGCCGCGGTTTTTCGCCGGGCTTCTGGGGGATGGTTTCGTAAACGTAGGTCGCCATAGGAACAATCCCGTTCCATAGCACATTCCCCGGCTTTTTCAAAGGCACACCCTTTGTTTTTCCCGAACCCGAGCCTGCCCGGGCGGATCCACCGTTGACGCACGGCATCTCCTCGTTTTCTGGTACACCCATGCCCAAGGCCGCTCTCGCACTCCTATTCCTGCTCGCTTTCCATCTTCAGGCTGCCTCACTGCCCCTCTCGGTCACGTTCAAGGGTGAATCCAAGTTCCATGCCCTGTTCGAAAACGCGGCCTCCTGGCGCAAACTTCCCCTCGGGGAACGCACCGCCGCCATCGGACGCGCCCTCTGCGGAACCCCCTACAAGGGATTCACCCTCGAAATCGATGACCACGTCGAGGCGCCCTCCGTCAATTTTCTCGGGCTCGACTGCTGGACCTTCTTCGAAACAGCCCTGGCCTTTGCACGCATGCTCGAGGAACCCCGTGAAACCTGGTCCCCACACACCCTCCTCCACCACATCGAACAAGACCGGTACCGAGCCGGACGCTGCACAGGCTCCTACCTTTCCCGGCTTCATTACCTGGAGGAATGGCTCATCGACAACCATTCCCGCGGCCTTGTCCAAGACCTCACCCGTTCCCTCGGTGGCGTTCCAGTCCGCCACACCGCCAACGAAATGACCATCAACTGGAAAAGCTACCGGTATCTCCGCGCCAACCCCTCCCTCCGCACCGGAATCCGCGCCATGGAAGACAAGGTCGCCGCACTTCCTTTTTTCCACATCCCGAAAGCCAAGGTACCTTCCATCGAATCCAAGCTGCGCTCCGGCGACATCATCGGTATCACCACCCATGACCCAGGCGGAATCGGCACCTCCCACGTCGGACTCGCTTACCGCGATTCCAAGGGTGTCCTCCGATTCATGCACGCCTCTGCCCCACGCAACCACGGCAAGGTCGTGATCGACAGTCGCCTCAGCGACTACCTCAACCAGTTCAAAAGCGACGCCGGCATCCTAGTCGCACGCCCCATCCGCTGAGCCACGGCCCAAAACGGACAAGCGCAGACCTTTCCGGGCTAAATCCGGGTCCCGGATTCAATCACGGCGTTCTTGGGAATAATCACAATGCCGTCCCGGATGAAATAGTTCGGGCCGTCAAAATGCTCGGGCTTCCCCTCGGGGGTGATCACCACGCCATCCCCGATCCGCGCGTTCTTGTCGATGATCGCGTGGTCGATTACGCAGTCCCGACCAATCCCAAGATCCGGCACATTCCGCGGACCGCTCTGGCTGACCCCCTGGTCCGCATCGTAATAGTCAGCCCCCATCATCACGCAGTTCCGGATCGTCGTGCCGCCCTTGATGTAGCTCCGGATCCCGATCACCGCCCGCTCAATCTGCGCCCCGTCAATAATGCATCCGTCCGAAATGATCGCCTGCCGTACCGTCGCCCCGTTCACTTTGCTCCCGGGCAGAAACCGCGGGTTGGTGTAAATCGGCGCTGCCGCATCAAAAAAGCTGAAATCCGGCACCGGATTGGTCAGGTTCAGGTTCGCGTCGAAGAACGAGCGGATCGTCCCGATGTCCTCCCAGTACCCTTGGAAAATGTGCGCCATGACTCGGTGCCCTTGGATCATCTCGGGAATCACATGCTTCCCGAAATCCACGTGCTGGTTGTCCAGCGCCTTAATCAGGGCGCTCCGGTTGAAAACGTAAATCCCCATGGACGCCTGGTACAAATCGGCCGTCTCAGGCTGCCCCAAGGCCTTCAGCAGTTCCCCAGGAATCCGCAACTCATCCAGCAACGCCGGGTCCTTCGGCTTTTCCACAAACCGGATGATCCGCCGGGAACTGTCCGTGTGCATGATCCCGAACTCCGTTGCCGCCTCACGCGCAACCGGAATCGTCGCAATCGTCAATTCCGCCCCGGATTCCACATGCTTCGCCAATACCTGCCGGAAATCCATCCGGTACAGCTGGTCCCCGCTCAGAATCACGAAGTACTCGTAGGGATGCTGGAGAAAATCCCGGAGGTTCTGGCGGACCGCATCCGCCGTCCCCTGGTACCAACTCGTGTCGTTCGGTGTCTGCTGGGCGGCCAAAATCTCCACGAAACTCTTGGAAAACGAGTCGAACTTGTAGCTTGCCGAAATATGGCTGTGCAGCGAGGCGCTGTTGAACTGCGTCAGCACATAAATCCGCCTCAGCCCGGAGTTGATGCAGTTGCTGATCGGGATGTCCACCAGCCGGTATTTCCCGGCCAACGGCACCGCCGGTTTGCTCCGTTCTTTGGTCAGCGGAAACAGCCGGGTACCGGCTCCGCCGCCCATGATGATTGCCAGGGTTTTCTCGTTCAACGCAGGCCAGTTGGTGGAACTCATAAAGGGGTCTCTGTTCTATAACCGGATCTCCGGGAATGGGTAGCTGGAACTGCCAAAACCCATCGCCCACCCCACCGCACCCCCCGGTTTTACCCCCCCCGGATGCCCAAATCCGGGCCGTCCCCGCCCCGGCAACGCCCCGCCCCCTTCCCCCAAGACCCACACCTCTCCGCAAAGGCCGTTGCCCCGCCCGCCTCCGGCTGTTAGTTCTTCCCCCAGAATTATGTGCGGCATCATCGGTTACATCGGCAACAACTCCGCGGCTCCCATCCTCCTCGACGGCCTCCGCCGCCTCGAATACCGCGGCTACGACAGCGCCGGCGTCGCCGTGCTTTCCCCGGATGGCCAGATCCAGATCCGCAAACGCATCGGCCGCATTTCCAACCTCACCGAACTCCTCCACCAGTCGCCTGTGGAAGGCGTCACCGGCATTTCCCATACCCGCTGGGCCACCCACGGGGGCGTCACCGACGACAATGCCCACCCGCACTTTGACCAGTCCGGCCGGCTCTCCTTGGTCCACAACGGCGTCATCGAAAATTACGCATCCCTCCGGGACCAACTCCTCGCCCAAGGCCACGTTTTCCGCTCCCAAACCGACACCGAGGTCCTTGCGCACCTCGTGGGCCGCGCCTACGACTCCCTCCCCGCACCCCATTCCAAAGCCCGGCTCCTCGAGGCGCTCCGGTCCGCACTTCGGCAGGTGGTGGGCACTTACGGGATTGTGATTCTCCACGAAGACGTCCCGGAAACCCTCGTGGGGGCACGCCGCGGAAGTCCGCTCGTACTCGGGATCGGCAAAGGCGAAAACTTCTTCGCGAGCGACGTCAGCGCAATCGTCGCGCACACCCGGGAAGCGGTTTACTTGAAGGACTACGACCTCGTGGCCCTCTCCAAGGACCAGTTCGAAATCACCAGCCTTCTCGGAGGCGCCTCCGGATTCGAGGTCTCGAAGGTGGAATTCACCGAACAGGACGTCAGCCGCGGCGAATACCCGCACTACATGCTCAAGGAAATCTTTGAGCAGCCCGCCTCCATCCGGGACGCCATGCGCGGACGCCTCTCCCGCGAGGACGCCACCGCCATTCTGGGCGGCCTCCAAATGACCAGCGCCGAACTGCGCGCCATCGACCGCGTCATTCTTTCCGGCTGCGGCACCGCCAGCCATGCCGCCCTCTGCGGCGAGTACATCCTCGAACACCTCGCCCATCTCCCCTGCGAAGTCGAATTCGCCAGCGAGTTCCGGTACCGGAACCTGCCCATGACCCGGGACAGCTTGGTGTTCTGCATCAGCCAGAGCGGCGAAACCGCCGACACCTTGGCGGCGCTCCGCGAAAGCAAACGCAAAGGCCATCGCACCCTCGGCATCTGCAACAACGTGGCCAGCACCATCGCCCGCGAGAGCGATGGCGGCGTCTACATGCACGCCGGCCCCGAGATCGGCGTCGCTGCCACCAAAACATTCACCTCTCAGGTCACCATCCTCACCCTGATCGGCCTGCTCCTCGGCCGGATCCGCCACCTGAGCACCTCCGACGGCCTCCGGATCTTGGACGAACTGGAGGCGCTTCCAGACAAGGTGGCCAAGATCCTGACCCTCAACTCCCACATCCAGTCGATTGCACGGAAATACGCCGATGCCACGGCCATGATGTTCCTCGGGCGCCAGTTCAATTACCCCATTGCTCTGGAAGGCGCCCTCAAGATGAAGGAGATCAGCTATATCCACGCCAGCGGCCATCCCTCCGCAGAACTCAAACACGGCGTCATTGCTCTCATCACCCCGGAACTGCCCAGCATCTTCATCGCCCCGGAGGACACCGTGTTCGACAAAAACCTGTCCAACATCGAGGAAGTCCGCGCCCGGAAAGGTCCCGTAATCGCCATCGGCACCGAGGGCTGTTCGAAACTCGAGAAAGTCGCCGATGACGTAATTTTCATCCCGAAGTGCCCGGAGTTCCTTTCGCCGATCCTCACCTCTATCCCGCTCCAACTCCTCGCTTATCACACCGCCGTCCAGCGCGGCTGCGACGTGGACAAACCGCGGAACCTCGCCAAAAGCGTGACCGTCGAATAGCCCGGAGATTTTCCGCGCAACTTTGGATTGTCCTGCGGGGTTCCACCGGGGGTCCCTATGCAGAAACTCTTTGCCCCCGTTGTGCTCGCCCTGTGCGCGCTGGTGTCCCTTGCCCCCAAGGCGCCAGCCGCCCCCCCAAACATCCTGTTCATCGCCATCGACGATCTGAACGACTGGATCGGTTGCCTCGGCGGTCATCCCCAAGCGCTCACCCCGCACATGGACCAGCTCGCCCAGCGCGGCACCCTCTTTTCCAACGCCCACTGCCAGGCCCCCCTTTGCAACCCCTCCCGCTCCAGCCTTCTCACCGGACGCCGACCCTCCTCCACCGGCATCTACGGCCTGAGCCCGCATTTCCGCACCGTCCCGGAAACCAAATCCCTCGTCACACTGCCCGGCACATTCACCGCCGCAGGCTGGACCACATTCACCTGCGGGAAAATCTTCCACGGCTTTCCTCCCAAGGCCAATCCGCAGGCGGAATTCCAAACGTGGGCCACCCACAAAAACACGCCCGCCCCCGCCAAGCCGTTTGCAAACCTTCCCGGGAAACCCCATCCCCTCATGGACTGGGGGCCGGTCGATCAGCCGGACGAGCAAATCAGCGATTACATCACCGCCTCCCAGGCGATTGAGGCGATCCAGAAAGCTCCCAAAGACCAGCCGTTCTTTGTCGCCTGCGGTTTCCATCTCCCCCACGTCGCGCTCCACGCCCCAAAGGCATGGTTCGACAAGTTCCCCCTCGAAAAGGTCCAGCTCCCACCCGTACTCGACACCGACCGCGACGATATTCCCCGCTTCTCCTGGTATCTCCACTGGAAACTGCCTGAGCCCCGGCTTTCCACGCTCCGCGAACGGAACGAATGGCTGCCTCTGGTCCGGGCCTACCTCGCCTGCACCGCGTTCATGGACGCCCAAGTCGGGCGCCTCCTCGATACCCTCGAACAAACCGGCACCGCCGCCAACACCCTCGTCGTCCTCTGGAGCGATCATGGCTGGCATCTCGGCGAAAAACTGATCACCGGCAAAAACACCCTCTGGGAACGGTCCACCCGGGTGCCCCTGATTTTTGCAGGGCCCGGTGTAACGCCGGGTGGCCGCTGCACGGCGCCGGCGGAACTGCTGGACATCTTTCCCACGCTGCTGGAGGCCACCGGCATGCCGGCCCGCCCGGATCTGGAGGGCCACAGCCTCGTTCCCCAGCTCCGGGATGCCTCGGCGCCCCGTCCATGGCCCGCCATCACCACCGCAAACCAGAACAACCACAGCATCCGGACCGACCGCTGGCGGTACATCCGGTACGCCGACGGCTCCGAGGAACTCTACGATCTTCAGGCCGATCCCAAGGAATGGCACAACCTCGCTGCACTCCCCGCACACGCCCAGACCAAGGCCGAACTGGCACAGTGGCTCCCGAAGACCAACCTGGCGTCCGCCGATCCCGCCGGACAACGCGTGCTGCTTTTCGATCCCGCCACCGGGGCACTGACTTGGGAGGGCAAATCGATCAACCCCGGCGACCCGGTTCCCGACGACCACTGACCTGCTCCAGACTGGCAGGGCGGGATGGAAAGGAAGATCTCGCCCGGGGACACCGCTGCGGCTTAGGTTTCCCGTGCTATGCCTGAGAATCTTGCGCCGAGTCTGGTGTTGTCCGGGGCCGTTTTGCTGGCCTATCTAATGGGCTCCATCCCGTTCGGACTTCTCATCGCACGGACGCAGGGAATCGACATCCGCGAACACGGCAGCAAAAACATCGGCGCCACGAACGTCTGGCGGGTTCTGGGAAAAAAGTGGGGGCTTTTGACCTTCGCCTGTGACGCAGGGAAAGGCATCCTCGCGGTAGCGGCGGCACACAGGCTGGCGGCGGGCGTGCCCGCAGAACAGGCGGCGCTGGCAGGCGTCCTTGCGGCGCTGGGCTGCATCCTGGGTCACAGTTTCCCCGTGTGGCTGGGGTTCAAGGGAGGCAAAGGCGTCGCCACCTCCCTCGGCGTACTGCTCGGCCTGATGCCGCTCGCCAGTCTCGCCGTGCTCCTCCTCTGGGCCGCCGTGTTTGGCATCTCCCGGTACGTCTCGCTGGCCTCCATTGCTGCCGCGATCGCACTTCCGCCTGTCACGGCGTTCCTCCTCAAAACCGGCCACCTCCAAGGCTGGGTGCATTTCCATTTTGCCTGCGTCGCCGCCGCTCTCGTTGCCTGGCGGCACAGGGAAAACATCCGGCGCCTCGCCGCCGGAACCGAAAACCGATTCGGCCGGAAAAAGGAGTAGCCGGTTCAGGCTTGCCGCCGGTCAGCGTCCCCAGCCGTTCAACCTGAAGAACCGGCCGCCTAGTTTCCTCGGTTCACCACCCGCTTGGGGTGAAAACCAGAGCTCAACGCAGCCCGCGAAAAAGGACTCGCGGTTGCCTTCAAACACCGTGAACCGCGGGGCCTCGGTACAAAGCACAGTGCCGGATTCCGTGGAAAAACGAGCGGGATGCCTGCTGGCATGGCTGATGTTCCGGGGTCACGGTCACGGGCGATATCGGCAATTTCGGCCAGTCATTCGGGACTGCAGCCAACCGCATGGGTGGTCTTCTTTCGGGCCTCGGCGGGACCGGTTCTACCATGGGGGTCACCGGGTTTATGGACAGCGTGAAAGCCACGCGGATTGCCGCGATTTACGCCGGAGACAACGGCACTGCGGCCAATGCGCTGACCTTCATCAACCGCGTCAATTCGATTGCCAAGATAACCGCGAACTCAATTGGTGCCGACCTCGACCAGGACGGCACCTTTGATTTCATCAATGCCGGCCCCGCAGGATTCGCTCTCGGCAGCGGAGACACGGCCATTGACGGGCTCGTGCTCGCCATCAGCGCCACCGAGTTCTCCAAACCCCCGCTCCTACAGATCCTCGGCTGATCAGACGTCGCCGTAGTACAGCATCCGGCCGCAGTGGTCGCAGTGGGTGACCGTCTTGGCTGCCTTGGTTTTTGCCACGGTGGACGGCGTCAGCTTCATGTGGCATCCCCCGCACACCTCGTGTTCGACAGCCACGATCGCGCTGTCGTGTTTGCTCGCAAACAGGCGGTTGTAGGTGTCCAACAAATCCTCGTCGATCCCTGCCGCCGAGCCAGAACGCTGCGCCTCCAGATCGGTCAATTGCACCTGCAACGCCTGAATTTTTTCGTCAAGATGCTGGGATTGCCGGGCATGCAATGCCTTCGCCTCGGCCAGCCCACGCTCCGCATCGCCAACCGCCGCCTTCTGCTGTTCCGCCTGTTCCATCAGCCCCAGCTCCCGGTCTTCGATCCCCTGAATCTCGGCCTCGCACCGGTTCGCCTCGTTGGTGAGCGCCTGGTACTCCTCGTTCTTCCGGGTCTGGAGCTTCTGCTGGTTGTACTTGGCAATCTGGTCGCGTTTCGCACGCGCGTCGTTCTCCAACTTCTTCCGTTCCACCTCGATCTCACGCCCTTTTTGTTTCTCTGCCTCCGTCTTGGCCGTCGCCCCCGTAAGCAGGTCCTCCAATCCTTTGCGTTCCGTGGGAGCCACTTTCAGTTCAGCCTTCAGGGCCCGGATTTTGCGGTCGCGGTCCTGGAGGATCAGCAGGTTTTCAATGTCTTTGAGCATCAGGGAAAATTTTCGGGGGTGTAACGACTAGTAAATCATCGACTCAGCAGGCGGCTCCGTTTTTGTCACTTTTTCCGCCTTCAAAATCGAAATCCGACGTCCGTTTTCCATCGGAAACGTGGAGGTGCCCACCACCTTGATCCAGCTCATCTCGGGCAACTCGGGAAGGGAATCCGCTTCCACCAAAGTCGCAACTGGTCTCGCGTCTGCCGCACAGCAGGTCATGAACATCCGAACCGCCTTGAACCGTTTTCCACCCTGCACCGGTGCCGCATCCGAAGCGGCCTTGGTCTTGTCCGGCATCAATTGGCCCACCAGTTCCACCCGTTTCCCCTCAAAATCCTTCCGCATCGCGTTGTCCTGCGCCGCATAGAGAAGGTCCAGAACCTCTGCCACAATCAGACCGTCTGGCGTTTTCTGTAGATAATCCGTCGGCCCCGGCGCAGGCGGCTGGGTTCCAGGCGTGGCCGCGTTCTGTGGTTCCACCGCCGGCGGCGGCGCGGACACCGCAACCCCAGGGGCCGGCAACTCAGATCCCGCAGGCTTTTCCTGGGGAAGCGGCATCTCGGTGGGCGTGACAATGACCGGCTTGCGACCCAGTTGCGTGGCGTCCGTTACAATTCCCCGGTTCTCAACCAGCGTCTTGGAAAACTGGTCGGGTGAAACCACCGCGGAAAGGCTGATGGGCAGAAGCAGGACCAGAAACGTCAGGAACCGGCCCGCGGGAGCCTTGGCGAAAGCGTGCCCGCAACGTTCCCCGGCGCAGCACGCGATATTCTGCGGGGTACAGACGAACACCAAGCCCACCACCGCCAAACCTACACCCGCCCAAAGGACACCCCCACGGAAGGCCGGTGCCAGTAGCGCCACCGTGCGGCCCGTGAAATGGGCATGGACCAAGACAGCGGCCCACGTGAGCAGGGTGAGGGCAGGCAACCAGCGGTTCAACAGGGAGTTCATGGCGCGCCCTTTAACCTAGGGCCTATGCTGAAAATGTGCAATGCATCCAGTCGCCAACACAGGATCGCGATGGCGAGGAAAAGGCCGATCCCCAGCCAGGCCACCACCCGGCGCTGGAAAACCAGCCCGTACAGCCAGAACAACTTTAGGTCAAACACCGGCCCGAACAAAAGAAACGCCAGTTTCGCCCCGGTCGGAAACGCCGTGAACGTCCATGCCACAAAGGCATCCGTGGAACTGCAGAGCGCCAAACCCGCTGCCAGCACCATCAAAGCCACAATCGCTGAAAGAGGCGAACTCGCGAACGGCAGCAGCACATCCTGCCGGACGCCCGTGTTGAACACGCTGGTCAGCGCCGTCCCGATCACAAAGAAAAACGCCACATCCAGAAAATCGCCCGTCGCCGATTGCACAGCCAACAGAAGTCGACGCCCAAACCCCAGCTCCGCAGCCGCCTCAGGATTCGCCGCAATACTCAGTCCACCCCGTTTCGCACGGGCCTCCGACTCGCTCTGCAGCATCGCGTCGCTCAGCACCGTTTCCCGGGGTAGCCGGTGCAGCACCATGGCCGCCCCAACCGCCAACAGGTACCCCAACCCAAGCCGCAACACGACCATCAGGAGCGGACCGGGCTCCGCACTCTGGCTAAAGGCTTTCCACGTGCTCACCGCTACCACCGGACTGAACACCGGCGCGGCCAGCATGTACGCCGTGGCGCAGGAAATCGGCAGTCCTTTCCGGAGAAAACGCCGGATCACCACCACCGAACCGCACTCGCACATCGGGAACACCATGCCCAGCAGACCGCTCACCAACAGCGCAGCCGTTGGGTTCGCCGGCAGCAACCGGGTCAAACGGGCCGGCGACACAAAAACATCCACGAGCCCGGCAATGAGCGATCCGAGGAGAAGGTACGGAATCCCCTCCAGCAAAACGCTCAAGAACGAAACCGCGAAGTCTGTGAACTGGAAGTTAAACCACGACATGGGTCAAATCCCGGACCTGCGTCAGGGGTTCGAGGGGGCGGCCAAAAACCCGGTCTCGCGCATCCAGATCCCAAGCAGATCCGTCCAGCGTTTGGCGGCTTCGCACCGGTCCGTTGCACCCCAGCCGTGACCGCCTTTCGCCCAAACATGCACCTCCGCAGAGCCCCCCATCGATTTCAGACGCGCCGCCAGAGCCGCCGACCCCTCAGCGGGGTACTTGTCATCAGCGCTGTGCGCAAAAAACGCAGGCGGCAGCGGCTTGGTTCCAACCGGTGGCACCACGCCGTTTGGCCCCTCGCGCAACACACTGTCAGGCTGGTCTTTCTCAAACAAATACGCCGGATACACCATCACCGCAAAATCGGGCCGCGGCGCGTCCGGTTCCGCCGGCGCATACGCCACCCGCGCCGCAAGGTTGCCCCCAGCGGAAAACCCAAGAATCCCAACCTTGGCAGGGTCCGCGTTCCATTCCGTAGCCCGTTTCCGAACGATCCGCAGCATTTCCCGCGCATCCAGCACCGGCACAATCCACGGGGTCTCTTGGGACCGCCGCGGCACCCGGTATTTGAGAACCACCGCGGCACTTCCAAACGCGTTAAGGCGTTTGGCCACCTCCACGCCCTCATGCTCCTCCGCCAGTCCATTATACCCGCCCCCAGGACACACAATCACAATCGGTGCCCCGGGTTTCTCCGCGGGCCATGCCACAAATTCGGGGATGAAAACATCGGTGCGGCTTCCCTTTTTCACAACGCCCCGCGGGTCTTGGTCCGGTTTGGGCTGGAGCGTTTCTGCCGGCGGCGCCCCCGACCAGACCGGCACAGGCGGAAGGGGTTCAGCGAAAATTTGTACGGGAAGCAGGAATGCCACGGTCCGGAGTAGGAAACAGGGTTTCATCGGGGAATGGGGTAGGGGAACGCAGAAACCAGATTCCATTTCCTGCGCCCGAAGGCAATCGCAGGGATTCAGAATTGTTGCCCCCACCGGACGGCATCCAATTGCCCCCCGGCGCCCAATTCAGCCTCTCCGGACCTCAATCCCAGACATGCGCCTCGTCCCAGACCACCCCGTGTTTCCGGAGCAGCGACCGGTACTCAGTCAGGTACGTGGACGCCCGATGATGCGCCTCTTGGTTCCGAATGTACCGCGCCACCACCGGCACCACAGATTCCGATACCGAAAAAATACCATATCCCGCCTGCCAATGGAACTCCTCCAAATCCGGCCGCCGCATGTGAATCCGGTTGGTCGAAACGCGCTTGAGTTCCTTCACAAATTCCGCAATCGCAATCGTCCGGGGGAGCGTGGTGAGGAGATGCACATGGTCCGCAACACCCCCGATTTCGATCGGCACCGATTCCATCGTTTTCGCACACCCACCCAGAAACGCATGCACCTCCGCGCGGAACGCGGGTTCGATCAAAAACGGGACCCGTTTTTTAGTGGAAAAAACCGTGTGCAACACCACGCGTGCGAGGGATTGGGGCATATTCTCGCCATTTTGGCGGGACCGGAAATCCCATCCACCCGGGCCGGGGATCGGGGTGCATCGGGGCATGGCGGACCGGGAACGCCGGATGGCCGGGCGATGGGGCATCGGGGGGGGTGACGCCGTAGACCCAGGGTTGGGACAACCCTGGGCTCAAATCCACAAGCCCCTTGGGCTTGCCAGAATGAGAACGCCATCGGCGTTCCGGATTTGAGCCCGGGGTTGCCGCAACCCCGGGAACACGCGTATACCCCGGGAACACGCGTATACCCCGGGAACACGCGTATACCCCGGGAACACGCGCAACCCCGGGAACACGCGCAACCCCGGGAACACGCGCAACCCCGGGAACACGCGCAACCCCGGGAACACGCGCAACCCCGGGA
>CAIURC010000083.1 GCA_903901425.1 uncultured Spartobacteria bacterium
CGCATCCGGAGGCCACGTCTCGTGCCCCGGCTCGCCCGGCTGCGGAACAGTCCGGAACGTCCAGACCAAGCGACCCGAACGAACGTCATAGGCCCGAATATGGCCCGGCGCCGCCGGGGCCGGGCCTTCTCCCACGCGCATGCCCATGATGATGAGGTCGCGGAAGATCACGCCGGGCGTATTCACGAAGAGGTTAAGCCCACGCGCATCCCGCCCCAGGTTTTCCGACAGGTCGATGCGCCCGCCTTCGCCGAAATCCGTCGCCCGTTGTCCCGTCGCCGCATCCAACGCATGCAGGAAGCGTCCCGCTCCAAAGTAGATCCGCCGCTGCTTGCCATCCGTCCAGGTCGCCAGCCCGCGACTCAATCCCGCCGTCTGCCCGGATTCGAAGCGCCAGCGCTGCTGACCCGTCGCGGCATCCAGCGCCGCCACCGCCAAGCCGGGCGTGGTCACGTAAAGGACCCCGTCCACCATCAGCGGATTGCACTGATTTTGGGTCTTGTTCCCGCGCATGTCACCCGAGCGCCACGTCCACACCGGCTGCAGCTGGGCCACATTCTCGGGCGTCAGCTCACTCAATCTCGAATAATGGGTCGCTCCCGCGTCCCCCAAATACGCCGGCCACTCCACTTCCGCCACCCCTACGCCCAGGACCGCGCCGGCGGGTAGAACCATCCTTAAGAAAAGGAAGATGGCACCGCGAAACCAGCCACCGAGACCGAGAAAAGTCATAGAACGTCTCAAGATTTACCATACTTTGACCAAACGTCAACGCTTACGGGATTAATGTTTTCACGGATGGTGAAAACGGACTCTCCTGGTTTCGCTCTTCGAACCCGACCCCACATGGCCTCCGCCCGGGTGCTCTGACGTGCCGGTTCGTGGTGCCCGTCCGGAACCAGTCCGAGGTTCGTCTCCGAAGGAAGACCGCTGCGTGTCCGCACCGGAGGGTCGCTCTCGTTCGTCCGCCTACCGCACGGTCTCGCCATCCGGCCGCGCTGCCGTACGCTTCCGCCCGTCGCCGCCTCCATGTCTTCCACGTTCTCCCGTCGCCGTTTCCTCCAACTCAGCGGTGCGGCCACGGCCCTCGCCTCGGCCCGCACGTTGGGGGCGCCTCCGCTCGCCGGCGCGCCCGCCATCCTTCCGTCCACGCCCCTTCTCGGCCATGGCGACTTCCGCTATCGCCAGGTTCCCGGTTGGGGCGTGCTCGATGACCTGACTCCCGTCAACCACGGCCACGGGCTGGCGATCGATCGCAAGGGCCACGTCATTCTCCTCACCGACGAGGTGCGCAACAATGTGATCATTTATGACCGCCGGGGTCGTCTGGTGCACAAGTGGGGCACCGCTTACCCGGGTGCGCATGGGCTGTCACTCGTCCGAGAGGGGGAACACGAGGTGCTGTTTCTGACGGATTTGCGCACGCATCGGGTCGTAAAAACCACGCTGGACGGCACCGTCTTGGCGGAATGGCGCTGGCCCTCGGACACCGGTCGCTACGAGAAGGAGGATCAG
>CAIURC010000084.1 GCA_903901425.1 uncultured Spartobacteria bacterium
GCCGCCAGAGACTTCCGGCCAAATCGATGCCCTTCTTCAAACCCATTGGAAGGCAACCAACCAGAGTCCTAATGAGCCCGTCTCCGATCCAGTTTTTTTGCGGCGCGTTTTCCTGGATATCGCCGGGAGAATTCCCACGGTGACGGAGGCACAGAACTTCCTCTCGGATCAGCGACCCAGTCGGCGGGCACTGCTCATCCAGCAGTTGCCGGAGAGCGAAACCTACGTGGCTGCATTTTATCCATTCTGGGCGGACATCCTGCGTCTCATTGAAGTGCAGCCCAACACCCAGGGCGTATCGAATGCCGCATACGAACGGTACGTGAAGGAGAGTCTGCGCAGGAACAAGCCCTTCGATGTGTTTGCCCGGAAACTGCTCTCCGCGAAGAGCGATGCATTCGAAAATGGGGCTGTGGGGGGCGGCTCCCCCATCTGTCGAGGGCCGCTCCCAGCGCATTTGTTTTGGTTCTGCCGTGGTTCCGGAAAGCGGTAAGCGTAGGCCCTCTTCATTGCGGGCTTCGAATGCAGGAGGACGCCGGTCCACCGGAACAAAGCTCTGGCGAGGCTTCCATTGGGCCGTATCGAGCAGAGGCGGGCCAAGGTCGGTTTCATCGGATGACACCTTTGATTACCTGTCCAATTTATCGTCTCCGTTTTTCTTAATCCATTCGCGCATCCATGGAGCGGAGGGGGAGCCTATGTCGAGGTGGGTGTTGCCGAGGATAACGAGGTCGCGGACCCGGTCTTCCTTGAGCCACTTCAGGCCGAGCGAGCATTGGAACTCCATAAGCTCGAGGGGGACGGGCTTGCCAAAGCGGTAGGTCGGATCGGCCTTCCGCTTCTCGTCGACGCCGGTGTAGTCCCACAGGTAGAGCCCTAGGGCTATCTTTGTTTCCTTGGGCTTCACGGCTTCGAGGCGGGCCAGGCTCTTCTCAAGGTTGCGGAGGTCGTCGCTCTTCCACGTCCACAGCACGATCACGTCGAAGTGCTTCAGTGATTCGATGAGTGGCGGTTCGCAGTGGGTGTAGTCGGGATGCTGCGGATCCAGGTCGTAAGCGTAGAGGGTCGTCCAGACTTCCATCGGGCGGCCGACTTTGGACAACTGGGTTCGCATGGCCTTCAATTCCTCCTCGGACATTGCGGGCCGTCCGGCGAAAGCCATGTCTGCCCGGCGGTGGCGGTCCTTCACGAAGTCATCGAGGTACACGCTCGTCACTTGGGGGTAGGACCTCGCGATCGAGACAATGTCGGGCAGCGTTTTCAGTCCGCCGCTGCCGCTGGAACCGACCGCGGACCAGCTGACCTTCTTCAGCGACTCGAACGAGATCGCCCACTGGTCCATCGTCGTCTTCGCCTTCCAATTAATCTCCGTCCAGCGGAGGTTGGGACGAGTGTGATCCTGCGTGACAAAGACCAGGTTAGGGACATTTAGCCAGTGGGCGCCCTCCACGGGCGTCATGCGCGATCCGCCGCGGACACCGGCCAGTTCCAGATAGTAGGCGTCCCCCCCCGGCGGACAGGCGAAGAGCCAGAGATGGTCGCGGACGGTTGCGGTTGAAGGTTTCTGCTCTGCGTTTGCCACGAGCGTGGCGAGCAGCAGAAGGGCGGCGATTAGGATAGGACTGCGTTTCATAAAAAGGATCGAACCGGAGGGTGCTGGAGTCGATTGGGAATGTCCGTTCCATCAGAACAAACTCAGGCGGTTCACAAAGACTCCGGAATGCGTCCAAAGTGGCATGGGCCTCACTGAACCCAAAGAGCGTTAGATTGCTAAAATCCGCAAATTTATGTCGGCTGGCGTCCGTTTATGTATTGCGAAAAGGAATTCATCGACGTCGGATCCGGGTTGTTCCCCGTTCGACATGAGGTGTACGTTGGGCAGGGAAGGATCGCCAACCAGCGGTTTATCCACCAGGGTATGTTATTGGGGTACGACATCGAAGGCGCCACTTTCGAACAAACTGACTGCGGCGAATACTTTGTTCTCCCGGGACAGGTTATCTGCCTACCGCCAAAAACTTGGCACACCGTCACCGAGGATGGGGGCAAACCTTTGCAAAGTATCTGGATGGAAATTGTGGGGCCTGCGGTGGAATCGCTTGTCAAACTGTTCGGGACCTCAGCGCTCAATCCCGTGATCCAACCAGCGGCGCAACAAGAGGTGTATCGCCTCTTCCGCGAGATCGGTGCAGCCTTTCATTCCCCTGAACGGGTCCATCCGGCACATTTTATGCAGCGGTTTTACAGAATTGCCGAGCTTTGCCATGAAAGCAGCCCCCTTAGTGCGTGCTCGAAACTCGCTGAAGAAAGCTTGGCAGAACGGGCCAAACGCAACTTGGAGTCCGGCCTCCACCGGTTTCCAACGGCCTCCAGACTGGCAGAGAAGCTGGGGGTGAGCACCAGTTCACTGTTGCAAAGCTGCAAAAAGGAATTTGGCATCAGCACAACGACCCTGATTACTCAGGTTAAGTTGCACAAGGCTTGCGAACTCCTCCGCATCAGCAATCACAAACTGCTGCATATTGCCCACTCCTGTGGCTTTCAGAGTCCAAGTCACTTCATCTCCGCTTTCAGAGCCCATTTCAAGACAACGCCGACCGTTTGGCGTCAGTCATCTCGGTCTTGATTTTCGGTTCCGCCTCCGCTGCCCACACAGGGGCGGCGCCGAAGAGGTGTTCCGTTTACCCTCAGTATGCCTGTACAGGCTCCCGGGGTGGCGAAGCACTGGCAGTTGTCGCCTGTCGGGCTTTTGACTTACTGATAATTCCAAAAAAGCCTCATAATTGGTAAAGGACCTGCTTGCTATCACGCATGGCAAGAAGATCTTTGAAAACTGTGACAGGCAGAAGGAGCAGGCAGGAGCAACGCAGATTGCAGGCGGCGGAGATGTTCGCTGCTGGGAAA
>CAIURC010000085.1 GCA_903901425.1 uncultured Spartobacteria bacterium
AAAACTCGAGCGGGCACTGGCGCGCGTGCTCCAGCGGGCGCTCCACTCCAGTCGCCCTACGGGCTCCTTGCGTTCCACGCCCGCTGGAGCATGATCGTCTAAAACCACGGTGTCATGACTTATAAGTCAACGACTTCCCAGTCCATGAATTCCGCCGGTGTCATTCATTTTTGAGGCAACAAATTCGTCCAAGAGAACCCGTGCACACTTTCCTTTTCAGTGCGCGCAAACGGATTCAGTCCGCCGTCCTCGGCCACCGCATGATGGAACGCAGGCGTCTGATTCAACCCGGTGGCGGCTGACGTCCGAACGCCCAGTCCCCCGGATTTCCCGAAATCAAACGCAAACCGTTGCGTGGGCGCCAGATTGGCCGGTGGAGTTTCCCGGGTGAGCCGGGAGCGACCGGAAACCAGATCCGCCGGCGTTTCCGCATCGTACCCATAGCTCCAGTTTTCGGGCTCCGCGCCCGTGGTGGCGCGAACGTATCCGGTGATCTTGGAGTCTTTCCATCCGGCGAATGTCCATGCCTCGTTGAAGACGGGATTTGATTGGCCGGCCAACGTGGTGCTGGCTGCCGAGATTCTTCCACGGCCGTCCCTGCTCGGGATGGACACGGTCCGCCATGGACTCGTGCGGGCCTTGGCACTCGCGCGATCGACCAGCAGTCCCTGATCCCCGTACGCGTACGTGTAGCTCCGAACCGTTCCGGAGAGATTCTCCGTGATACCCGTCATCCCTCCATCCGGCCGGTACGAGTATCCGAAAGTCGGCGTCCCGGTCTGGCCCGGCAACGTGGATTTCAACTCCCGAAAAAAGGGTAATGCCCCCCCGGAGACATCACGGGCTCCAACCGAAAAACCCCAGAGCGGGCCTCCACAGATCTGGAACACCACGAGCAGCGCCCAGAACAGCATTCGGCAGGCACGCGGTTCCAGATCACGGTTCATCGGGAAAAGTCCTTAACCGGAAACATGCTCAGGAACCAGCCCAGATCGGCGGTTTCGGAAAGTGGCCTACAAACCGGGGTCCGCATCCTGTATTTCCTCGGACGCCTCGATCTTTATCCCCCTGTCCTCCGTGAAGTGCCGAAACTCAGTCCGAATGCTGCGTACCATTCCACAATCCTCAGAAACCGCCGTTTTTGTCAATTTTTGCACCCTGACCCCCAGACTGCACCCACAGGGCTATTTATATCGTGAAACCTTCAGCATCCGTTCCGCTCCCAGACTTGTTCCGCGCGCACAGGACAGGCTCTAGAAAAGGGCGGTCTGTGAGACGGAGGTGATTCTGAGGTAAATTTTTTGGCCACCCATCTGGGGTCTGGAGAATAGGGAGCACGCCCGGGTCGAGGTGCAAATCTGGTAATGTGCACAGGGAAATTCCATCCAAGTGCTCCGCAGCCATCCCGTAATTCTCGGAGACCACCGCATTATGTCACGATTTGCAACCTGCACTAAAAGCCCTCTACGCGGATTTTTACATTGCTGCGAGCGCACTCCAAACCGCTTTCGCTCCTCATATCATCATGCCCTAGAGGGCTGTTCGTATAGTGCGTGTGACTCTGCGCGACAGGCTCGCATTATTTAGGCACGCTTGATAGACCAAAGAAGGAAGCCTGTTGCAACGATAGTGATTACCCCCAACCAAGCAACCACAGACCATTGATCTTTAAGAATATCTATGTAATACGAAAAACATTTGCTGTGCTGCTCTGACAAAGCGAGATCACGCCAGAATGGCGCTTCGATGGCATAAACTCTCAGTCGACCCAGGATAACTCCGAAAGCAATTTGGATCGCCCCGATCAAAAACAAAATCACGAATGCGGCTGTCTTCATTTTGACACTGGTACCGCTTTGGGCACATTACCCGTGGATTTCACAATGTTGCCGCCCCGATTCCTGATAATCTTTTCCAGTTGCTTGCGAACCCTGTTGCGAAAGGAGCGACAATCTTCAATGATAAAATTGTAGTTTGGATTTCGCTTACTTTCGAAGTCATTGATATCATAGTTTTCCTTGATCCACTTTTCGAGCGCATCCTCGTCTGCCGGCGTCGTTTTATACCGCTCATAACTAAAATCATCGTCATCATGATGGGGATCGGGATGATTTATGACTGCGGGTTTCCCAAACAACGTTCCACAAGGATACGCACCATAACTATTACCTCCCGATGGATTGCCCCCTCCAATGTTCGTCCATGCGTGGCCTCCTGCTTCGTTCTCTTGGTTGAAGAACACATCAAGGCCAAGGGGATCAACCCAGTTTATCGGATCGCCGTAGCAATAAGCATACAGGTTTGGACCAACAGATTCCCCCAAGGGATCTCTTCTCAACCACCGGCCGGTTTCGGGGTCGTAGGCGCGGTGCCATGTCAGCACCAGGCCGCTCTTGGCGTGCTCATGGTGCCCCGTGTAACCCGCCACCGTCACCGCGGGCGATTCCTGACGGTTCCCCCTAAAATCCCACGTCGAACGGCGCTTCACCGCTCCCCAGAAATCATATTCCACACGGCAAACCAGCCGTCCATCCGAGCCCGTCACTTCACGCACCGTCCCGAGGTGATCCCGGGCATAGTACAGCAGCCCCGTGGCTTCCCCGGGTCCGCCCACCACCTGTTCGCCCTCCTCAAAAAACCGCCGCACCACCCGGGCAGCGTCCCGTTCCTCGGCGGGCTGCGTTCCACCCGCCCAGACATATCGCCGTACACTCGTCACCGCTCCCTGCCCGTCTTTTTCCTCGACTCGGACTCGCCGCCCAAACCCGTCATACCCGATCTGCGTTGTGCTCCCGTCGGCGTACATGATCTGCGAAAGCCGGTTCTCGGCGTCCCACGTGTATCCGCGCCGGCCGTCCGACACCGTGTTCCCGTTCTTGTCGTAGGTGAACACCCGGGGCGCCACTGCCGGCACGTC
>CAIURC010000086.1 GCA_903901425.1 uncultured Spartobacteria bacterium
CACATCCGTGATCAGCCCCGCCGTGGGTTGGTCGGTGTCGCTGCACTGCCCTTTGATTGCCGCCGGGAGTCCGCCGTGATGGTCCCAGCCCATGTGGAACAACTGGACGAATCGCACGTCCCGCTCCGCCAGACGCCGCGCCAGCAGACAGTTGGACGCGTAGGTCCCGGGCGTCTTCACCTCAGGCCCGTACAAATCCAGAACACTCTGCGGTTCCTTTGAGATGTCCAGCAGATCGGGAACACTCGCCTGCATCCGGAACGCCATTTCGTACTGCGAAATCCGGTTCTGGATTTCGGGATCCCGGAGAGCTTCGAAATGGCTCCGGTTCAATGCCGACAACTCGTCCAAGGTGCCGCGACGCGTCTCACGGTCCATGCCCGCCGGGTTGGAGAGGTACAGAACACGGTCCCCGGTGTTCCGGAACTTCACGCCCTGGTGTTTGCCGGGTAGAAAACCGGCGCTCCAGAGCCGGTCATAGAGGGGTTGATCCGATTTCCGTCCCGTGCCGAACGAGGTGAGCACGATGTAGGCAGGCAAATCGCGGTTCTGGCTGCCCAGACCGTACCCTGCCCACGCTCCGATGCTCGGTCGGCCCGCCAACTGCGATCCAGTCTGCATGAAGGTGATGGCAGGATCATGGTTGATGGCCTCCGTGAATACCGAGCGGACCACGCACAAATCGTCGACCACGCCCCCGATGTGCGGCATCAACTCACTCAGCCAGGTCCCGCTTTTGCCGTGTTGCGCAAACTTGAAGATTGAGGGCGCCACCGGGAAGTTCTTCTGTCCCGAGGTCATCGTGGTAAGCCGCTGGCCTTTGCGGATGGATTCCGGGAGATCCTCGCCGCGCCGCGCCGCCATCTGCGGTTTGGGATCAAAAAGATCCATCTGCGAGGGCGCACCGCTCTGGAACAGATAAATCACCCGTTTGGCCTTGGGCGCATGGTTGGGGAACCCGGGCAACCCGCCGGCAGCGGGAGCCGGGGCCGCCTGAAGATTGCCGTCCATTCCGAGGAGTGAACCCAGTGCAGCAAATCCCATCCCACCAGCGGCCCGCTCCAGAAAGGTGCGCCGGGCGAGTTTCTCGCGGGCTTCTGAGTTCAAAAACAGGTAGTCGAGGTCGTTACAGTTCATGGCGTGTGTTTCTGTGCGAATCTGCTTGGAAGGCTGGCATCATTCCCGGGTCACCACTTCATCCAGGTTGAGCAACACATTGGCGGTGGTGGTGTAAGCCGCCAGTTCAGACACATCGAGCGCCTCGTCTGGCTTGCTTTCGCCCTGTTTGACCAGTTCCCGGGCCGTCTCCGGACTCTGCCGATACCGGGTCAGACGCTGTTCCAAGCCTTTCTTGAGCACCCCCAGTTCCCCGGGCTGCGGCGGCCGACCCGTGACCCGGCGGAATCCCCACCGAATCCGGTCCTCCAATCCTGCCCCACCCTCCTTGAGCATCCGTTCCGCCAGGGCCCGGGCCGCCTCTACGTAGGTGACTTCATTCATCAACGCCAGCGCCTGCGTCGCCGTGTTGGTACGCGACCTTTTGACCGTGCAAATCTCACGGTTCGGCGTGTCAAACAGCAGCATGGAAGGCGGCGCTGCCGTCCGTTTCCAGACCGTGTACAACGAGCGCCGATAAAGCCCATCCGGCTTCGTGTCCGCCTTGTAGTTGCGCATGTTGCCGTACACCGAGGTTTCGTCCCACACCGCTGCCGGCATGTAGGGGTACGCGCTCGGACCACCCTGCTTTTCAACCAGCAACCCGCTCAGCGCCAGCGCCTGGTCCCGCACCTGTTCAGCCGAAAGACGGAACCGCGGTCCCCTTGCCAGCAGCCGGTTGTCCGGATCGCGCTCCAGCAGCGCAGGCGTCACCCGCGCCGACTGCCGGTAGGTCGCGCTCATGACCACCAGCTTCTGCAGGGCTTTCATGTCCCAGCGTTTCGCAGGGACCCCGCCCACCGCCGGAGAAACCGTGGGCTCCATGAATTCACACGCCAACCAGTCCAGCAGCTCCGGATGACTGGGCCATTCCGCTTGGGAACCAAAATTCTCGGAGGTCTTCACCAACCCCGTCCCGAAAAACCGTTCCCATGCCCGGTTCACCCAGACCCGGGCCGTCAGCGGATGCTCGGGCGTGACCAGCCATTTCGCCAAACCCAGCCGGTTTACCGGTGCGCCAGCAGGCAGCGGAGGCAGGACTGCAGGCACCGCACGTTCCACCTTGTCGCCCGGCTTATCGTACTCCCCGCGCTTCAACACAAACGCGTCCCGGGGTTGCGCCGCCTCCTTCATCACCATCGTGCTGGGCTGACTCTGCGTAAACTCCTTCTGCTGTTTGCGCAACTCACCCAGCTTCGCCTCCCCCTTGCGCACCGGGTTCTCCACGTTCGCCAAAAAGAACTTTTCCACCTCCTGCCGCTGCGCCGGCTGCCGCAGTGCGGGTGCAATGGCGAGCGTCTTTTTCAGGGACTCAGGCAGCTTTACCCCATCGAGCTTTACAATGCCCTCCGGTTGGCCCGTGGTCTGGATCCGGAACCGGCCGATGTTGTGGTCACCGTACTGGGACCCGTGCACCAACCGCACCACCAGAGTGGCGCCCTCGGGAACCTGCAGCGGTTCACACACAAACATGGCTTTCCGTGCCACGCGCTTGGATGCGTCATTTCCGTCCACGGCCCATCCCGACTTGCCTTTCTCGGCCTTCTCTTTCTTGGCGCGTTTGCCTTTCACCGGTTTCTCCTGGCCTTTGACGATCGCAGCCACCTCCCACCCCTTCTGCTCGTAATCGGCTTCAGCCCGGGTAAACACCGCCACCAACGGATCCGACTTGCCAGGCACAAACACGTCCACCTCCACCCCCGACAACACAAAATTCCCGTTCCCGGAACGCCCAAGGCTCCGGTTGGGCAGCGACTCATCGGGAAACACCTCCAGCCGGAGACCCGTCAATGGACCAGCCGGGATCGGCCCTGTGACCTCATAGGTGTCGTTGGCCGGGTTTTTCCCCTTTGCAAGGTAGGAACCGTCCTCCTGCAAAGCCAGCTCTGCTCCGCCTACGCTCGTCGCTCCAGTGGCCGAAAGAGGAATCCACGGGTTCTCGAGTTGCAGGAGCTTTGCTGCCCCGTCTTTTTCCCACGCCGCTATCAACTCCGGCAAAACCTTGCGCGATGCCGCCAGTTGTTGCTCCTCCTTTTGAATCTGCGCTTCAAATTCCGCAGCCCGCTTCTTGTCGGCCTCGGTTGGCAGAAAAAGCACCGGCATCGTGTTCCCCCCCTTCCTTGTTTCCGCGGACCCTCCAAACTCGCCCAGAACCCCAGTCTCGTCGCAGGAATTGAAGAATGCGAAAAACTGGAAAAACTCCTTCTGGCTGATCGGGTCGTACTTGTGGTCATGGCACCGGCAGCAGTTGAACGTCAGACCCATCCACGTCAGACCCGTGGTCTCCACCCGGTCAATCACCGTTTCGGCGAACCATTCCTCCACGATCCGCCCGCCCTCCCCGTTCAGCCTGTGGTTCCGGTGAAATCCCGTCGCAATGATCTGGTCCTCCCTTGCGCCAGGCACCAGATCCCCCGCCAACTGGTCCACCGTGAACTCGTCAAACGGCTGGTTCCGGTTGTAGGCGCCAATCAACCAATCCCGCCAATGCCACATCTCCCGGCTGGTGTCGCTCTGAAACCCGTTGCTGTCGGCGTACCGCGCAAAATCCAGCCATTGCATGGCCATCATCTCCCCGTACCGCGGGGAGGCCAGCAACCGGTCCACAGCCGCCTCATAGGCTCCGGGCCGGTTGTCGGCCAGAAACTCGTCCATTTCTGCCAGCGTCGGCGGCAGGCCTGTCAGGTCCATGGAAACACGTCGCAACAGGATCGCGCGGTCCGCCTCAGGCGAAGGCTGCAGGCCCTCGGTCTTCAACCGCTCCCGGATGAACGCATCCACAGGGTTGGAACCGGCAGCCAGCCCTGCCACAGCCGGCACTGCCGGCCGCACAGGCTTCTGGAACGCCCAGTGCCCCTGGTACTCCGCCCCCTCCGAAATCCACCGCTTCAAGAGCGCCACCTGCTCCGGCTTGAGCTGCTTGTGATCCTTTGGAGGCGGCATCACTTCATCGGGATCCTTCGAAACCACACGGTTCAAAATCTCGCTCGCCTCAGGCTTCCCGGGCACGATCGCGGCCACCTCCGATTTCCCCCCCTTCAACGCCGCCTCCCTCTGGTCCAACCGCAAGCCGCCTTTGCGCTTGGCTTCGTCCGGTCCGTGACAGGCGAAACACGCATCCGAAAGAATCGGCCGCACATCCCGGTTGAACTGCAAAGGGGCCGCGTGAGCGGACTCTCCAAGGACGGACAGCCCGAGAAATGCACCGGACATGAACAGAACAAACGGGTAGCGGGAGGGGTTCATCAGTGAAAAAGAAGGGGGCTGGGCTCCGTGCCAAGCCCCCACCCGCATCCCATTCGATCCTCCCAACTGCTTCCACCCCCCTCTTCGGGGGGGGGCATCCTGAGATCTGACCGCAGCTTGCACTCCCGGGCCTCTCCCGGTAGCAGTGGTTCCACCCCCAACATGCCGATCCCGCCGCTCCGCTTTCTTAGCCTCCTGATCCTCGCCCCTGCGTTCTCCCAGGCCGCTCAACTCGACGTCCTCCAACTCCGAAGCGAGGTTCTTAAACAAAACCCGCTCCGGGATTCTGAAACCCGGAAACTGGCGGTATTTCATCCCGACAAAACACCCGCGGACTCCCCGTGCCCCATGGTCATTTACCTGCCGGGCTGGGGCGGTTCCTCCGAGGACGCCGCTGCCTCAGGGCCACGGGGCTGGCTCGGGCGCACCGTCGATTCCCTCGCCGCCTCAGGAACCCCGGTCCGGATCGCCGTCCTGGATGGCCGGTCCCGATACGGCGGCAGCCAATTTCTGAACTCCCAAGCCACGGGGCGCTACGCCGACTTCGTCTGGCCCGAGACCGGCACATTCCTAAAAGGCCGTTACGCATCGCCCGTGCTTCTGCTGGCTGGACACTCCAGCGGTGCTTATGGAGCGCTCGTTCTTGCCATGCGCAACCAGACGACCTTCGCAGGGGTTGCCGCCCTCTCGCCTGACAGCGACTTTGAAGTCACCCACAAGCCGCTGGTGGAGAACGCCCATCTCCAGAGCCTGAGCCCAGCCACGCTCGAAGCCGCCATGGCACCCAACGGCAGAATCCCGGCCGACGGAATGGCCTCCCTGATCCTCGGACTTTGCGCCAATTACGCCCCCGTCCCTGACCAACCCGGCCGCTTCGAATGGCTGTACGACACCTCCGGCCGCTGGCGGCCCGAGGCATGGAGCCGCTGGATCGCGCTCGATCCGCTCACGCTGGTTCGCGAAAACCCAGCGGCCTTTGCGCCGCACCAGCGCGTTTACCTTGACGGTGCACAACACGACGAGTTCGGCGCCAACATCGGTGCAGCAAAAATCCATGCCGTGCTGAGGGACCGCCCCGCAGCCAGCACTTTTTACGAGTCCCCGGGCAACCACAGCGATCACCTGATGGAGCGCCTGGTCCGCGGCATTTCTTGGGTGCTCAAAAAAAACGAATCGCCATGACCTCCCACTTCCTCCTCCCGGTCGCACTGCTGGCAATCGCATTCTCAGCACCGCTTCAGGCTAACACCCCGGTGCGCAAACCCAATTTCCTGTTTGTCATTGCCGACGACTGGGGGACCGGACACGCCGGCGCCTATGGCTGCCGCTGGATCCATACCCCGAGCTTCGACCGGGTCGCACGGGAGGGCGTGCTTTTCCTGAACGCTTACACACCCACCGCCAAGTGCGCGCCGTCGCGCTCCGCAATCCTTACAGGAAAAAACCCATGGCAACTGGGTGCAGCTGCCAACCACTGGTGCTTCTTCCCGCCGGAAACCACGGTTTTCCCGGACCTCCTTGAAAAGGCAGGATACACCTACGCAACCACCGGCAAGGTGTGGGGCCCAGGAATCGCCCTTCACGCCGATGGCACCCCCCGAAACCTGAGCGGCAAATCTTTCAACGCCCTCAAGGCGCAGCCCCCCACCACAGGCATCGCGCCCAACGATTATTCGGGCAACTTTGCCTCGTTCCTCGCCCAAACCTCCGCCGACCAGCCGTGGTTTTTCTGGCTGGGCTGCATCGAACCCCACCGGAACTACGAGCAGGGCTCCGGCGCGCGGCTCGCAAAAAAGCAACCCACCCAGATCGACCGCGTCCCGGCCTTCTGGCCCGATTCGGATACGGTCCGGGGCGATCTCCTCGACTACGCTCTGGAGGTGGAACACTTCGACCTGCATCTGGGCCGCGCGCTGGATGCGCTCGAAAAAGCCGGCCAACTCGAAAACACCGTCGTGGTGGTCACCAGCGACAACGGCATGCCTTTCCCTCGGGTGAAGGGCAACACGTACGACGCCTCCAACCACCTCCCACTCGCCATCCGCTGGCCCACCGGAATCAAAAACCCGGGACGCATCGTGTCCGATTTTGTGAGTTTCATAGACCTGGCTCCCACGTTCCTCGACCTCGCAGGCGCTCACCCCCTTCCCGGCTCACCCGGCCGCAGCCTCCGCGACGTGTTCGAGGCCGGAAAATCCGGCGTCAACACCCCCGCCCGTTCCCATGTCCTCATCGGCCGCGAACGCAACGACATTGGTCGCCCCAACGATGCCGGATACCCCGTGCGTGGCATTGTTCAAGACGGCTGGATCTACCTCGAAAACTCCGAACCCACCCGCTGGCCTGCCTGCAACCCGGAAACCGGCTACCTCGATACCGACGCCAGCCCAACCAAGTCCCTCATTCTCCAGAACCACCGCACCCAGCCCTCCGACACGCACTGGCAGCTCTGCTTCGGATTCCGCCCAGGCCGCGAACTCTACCGGGTCGAGGCGGATCCCGACTGCGTTTCCAACCTCGCCGCCCAGCCCGAACACGCCGCCCGGCTCGACTCGCTCCGGACCCAACTCTGGGAGGAACTCAAGGCTCAGGGCGACCTGCGCGCGCTCGGACGCGGCGCCGAGTTCGAGGCATTCCCCAGCGCGGACAAGGCCAACGCCAATTTCCACGAACGGTTCCTGCGCGGCGAAAAACTCCGCGCCGGCTGGGTGGATCCCAGTGACTTTGAAAAGGCCCCCTGAGAATCCAGTGACCGTTTAAGGCTTAGTACACGCTCCTCAGAAAGCGTTGCACCCTGTTCACTCCAGCCTTGGAAAGTGCTCCACGCTTTCATTCTGATCTGCACCATGTAAAACGCGGGCAGTTCTCCTCCCTCCAATGAACCTCTGGCGTCCCCCGCAACTCCACCGCCGCCGCTTTCTTTCCTCGCTGGCTGCGGCCATCTCCAGCCCGCTTTTCGCTTCAGAAAAAACCGCCGGCTTCCGTTTCATCGCCGCCAACGATCTCCACTACGATTCGGACCCCTGCCGCCCCTGGTTCACCCGCATGGTCGAACAAATGCGCGCCAGCGTTCCCGATGCCGCCTTTTGCCTCCTCTGCGGCGACCTCGCCAACACCGGCCAGAGCGATCAACTCCTCGCCATTCGCGAAATCTTCGCCGGCCTCCAGATCCCCATCCACGCCGTCCCGGGCAACCACGACCATCCCGATGCGGACGCCTCCCCCGAAAGCTACGATGCCGCATTTCCCGGCCAGCGGAATTACCGGTTTGAACACGCCGGCTGGCAGTTCCTCGGGTTGGACACCACCATGGGCACCGGGTACGACAAAACCACCATCGCCGCATCCACGCTCGAATGGCTGGACACCCAGCGCCTAGATCCGGCACAGCCGACCGTCTGCTTCACCCATTTTCCCGTCGGCGGTACCGTGCCCCATGTCCCCCTCAACGCGCCCGACCTCGTGCAACGCCTGCTCCGACTCAACCTCCGGGGCGTCCTCAGCGGCCATTGGCACGGCTCCAGTGAAACCCCCGCCGGCAGCGCACTCATGACCACCAACCGCTGCTGCGCCAGAGTCCGGAACAACCACGACCGCTCCCCGCTCAAAGGCTGGTTCGTGTGCGAAGCCAGCCCGGACGGGAAGCTGAATCGGCGTTTTGTGGAGTACAAGCAGTCCGCCTGACCCGCCGGGTCCTCAAATCAAACAGGCGCA
Source organism: uncultured Spartobacteria bacterium (assembly GCA_903901425.1). GTDB lineage: Bacteria > Verrucomicrobiota > Verrucomicrobiia > Chthoniobacterales > Chthoniobacteraceae > CAIURC01. The sequence continues at coordinate 8,116 of CAIURC010000086.1, forward strand.
GAATCCCCCGAAGACCCCACGCCGGACCCACGCCGGACTGGATTTTCGTCGCCCCTCCCGTTTTCACCAGACGCGGTTCAGGCGCCGGCCAGCACGGAGTGCAAGGCCCCACCCTTGGCGCACAGTGCATCCACGCGCCGGGTGACTTCCGCGTCCTCGACCAGCGGCGGCGCGTGATGCGGTTTGATCCGGGCGTCAATCACCAGCGGGCCGGTGCAGCCCCAGTGTTTGTGCCGCGTAAAACTGCCAACCCCATACACGTCATGTGACGGGTTGCTCCGGGTGAAAACCACCCAGACCCAGTTGTTCAAGGTCCGCGCCGCAAACGCACTGTCGTCCACCAGCAAAACCAGGGCGATCCCCTCCAGATTGCCTCCCCCCAACTCCGCGCATACCGCCTCCACATCCAACGCTCCCGGCGCCGCTTCAACCGCCAACACGCCCTCCATGCAAAACCGCGGTTCACGCACGGCCCCAGGCAGCCTGAACCCCGCCGGCAACTCTGTCCCCAACCGGCGCCGCGCCGCTCCCGCCGCCGCCACCACCAGCTTGGACCCCTCGTTCACCGCCGTACCGGAATAATCCAGAGTGTCCATCGTGGTCCGGGTCTGGAAATGCAGGTCCCGCGAAAAATCCACCCGCTCCAGCATGTGCCGGAAAAATGCCCGGACATCATGCGGATCGAGCCCCGGGGCATCCTCCTCCGCCGCGATCCACAGGTACTTGGCGAGAGACGCCTGACCGAATCCGAGAACAGCGTTGGCGACGGTCAGAATCTCCTGGGGCACACGTTCCCGCGCGTACGGCACATACCGTTCATGCCCGACCGCCAGGAGCAACGGATGCACGCCCGCGGCATCCACGGCATGCATGGAAACCAAGCCCGGCACGCTCACCGGGACCATGGGCTGCGCCAGTTCGTGAATCAACGCCCCAAAGGTTGTGTCCTCCTGAGGCGGACGGCCTACCACCGTCAGCGGCCAGACCGCGTCCCGCCGGTGGTAAACAGCCTCCACCTCCAAGACCGGGAACTCGTGCCGCAACGAGTAGTACCCCAAGTGATCCCCAAACGGCCCCTCGGGTTTCACCGCCACTGGGTCCACCGTGCCTACAATGCAGAAGTCTGCATCCGACGAAACCAGGTGCCCGTTCACACGCGCATACCGGAAGTTGCGTCCGGCGAGCATCCCGTTGAAAAGCAACTCGGTGACGCCCTCGGGAAGCGGCATCACGGCCCCCAGCGCGTGGGCGGGTGGTCCGCCCACAAAGACGCTGACCCGCAGTTTCTCGCCCCGCCTCGCGGCCCGGCTGTGATGGACCCCGATGCCGCGGTGGATCTGGTAATGCAACCCCATCTCCCGGTTCCGGACATAATCGTTCCCCAGCATCTGGACCCGGTACATGCCCACGTTGGACCGCATCACGCCCGGCGCCAGCGGATCCTCCGTGTAGACCTGAGGCAGCGTGATGTACGGCCCGCCGTCCATCGGCCAGGAGGTCAACAAGGGCAACTGGTCCACCGTGGTCCGCCCCCAGAGAACTGGCGCCTTGCCCAGACTCGGCATCGGGAGGGAATGAAGCCCCGCCCACGGCGCTTTCAGAAACCGGTGGGGCGCCTTCAAAAAAGCGGTCGGATCCGCCTTTAACTGGATGGCCTGGCGCACCGCCTCCAGAGTGTCCCGAAAAATGAACCGGGCCCGGTCCAGGGTCCCATACAGGTTTGTGACCACCGGAAACGCGGTTCCTTTGACCCGCTCAAACAGCAGGGCCGGAGCGCCCGCCTGGTACGCACGACGCTGAATCTCCGCCAGTTCGAGATCCGGATCCACCTCCACACCCACCCGGTGCAGGTGGCCGTTCCGCTCCAAGTCCACCAAGCATTCGTTGAGCGATCGGTACGCCATGCCCCCTATTCTCGCCAGGTTCAGCCCCCTGCCAAGCTCCCAACTGAGTTCCGGCTTGGCAGCGGCCCCGCACCTCTGATTCCCTCTCCCGCCATGGCTACCCTTGTCGGAAAAAAAGCTCCCAACTTCAGCGCCACCGCGGTGATTGAAGGCAACCAAATCGTCGAGAACTACAATCTCCAGCAGTTCCACGGAAAAAAATACGTGGTCCTGTTTTTTTACCCGAAGGATTTCACCTTCGTCTGCCCCACGGAACTCCACGCGTTCCAGGAAAAACTCGCTGAATTCAAAAAACGGGACGTCGAACTGATCGCGTGCTCCACGGACACCGAACAGTCCCACTGGGGCTGGCTCCAGGTTCCCAAAAACCAGGGCGGCATCCAGGGCGTCACCTACCCGCTCCTGGCCGACACCAACAAGGTCATCGGATCCGCCTACGGCGTCCTCAACGGCGAGTTCGGCCTCGATGACGACGGCAACCTCACCGCTTCCAGCGAGATGATCGCATTCCGCGGCCTTTACCTCATCGACAAGCACGGGATCGTCCGCCACGAACTCGTCAACGACCTCCCGCTCGGCCGCAGCGTCGACGAAACGCTCCGCATCATCGATGCCCTCCAGCATTTCGAACAGCACGGCGAGGTCTGCCCTGCCAACTGGTCGCCCGGCAAGGACGCCATGCAGGCTACGTTCTCCGGTGTCGCCAGCTATCTGGCCAGCCACTAACCCGCTTGTTTCCCAAGAAAGCCGCCTCCGGGACTCCCGGCAGGCGGCTTTTTTTGTCCCCGCATCCCGGCCCTCCCATTCCATTTGCCATGGTTTTCCGGGGCCGTGTAGCGTCAGCCATGCCCGGTCCCGAGAGCCCAACCCCGCCCCCCCTTTCAGGGCTCCCGCGCCGCATCCTGTATTCCACGTCCGCAAAGATCGGCGGTTCCGGACTCGACCAGGTGGCAGACCAGTCCCTTCAGGCTGCCGTCAGCCATGGACTGCTCTCCAAAGCCGTTGCGTACGGGCTCCAATCTCAATCCGTCCCGGCTCACCTCGTAAAATCCCTGCGCTGGTCGCCGGTCCGCCTCGCCTCCTCTTTCCTCAACACTCCCCAGTACTACGCCGCAAAAAAACGCTGGGTCGACCGCCACACCGCGCGTCTGCTCGATTCCCAACCGTTTGACCTGTTCCACTCCTGGTCCGGCGACTGCCTCCTCTCGCTCCGCACCGCACGCAAAAAAGGAATCCCGTCCCTGCTGGAAATCCCCACCTGGCACCGTCACAAGGGCGCGCACAAATCCGCGGCGCCCGACCGCAAAGAGCGCGAACGGCTCGCCGCCTCAGGATGGAACGCATGGAAAGAACGCCTTCTCCTCACCCGCCAGGAGACGCTCGAGGAATACGACCTAGCGTCCCTCATCCTCGTCCTTTCTGAAAAAGCCGAGGAAACATTCCTGGCTGCGGGTGTTCCCAAGGAAAAACTGTTCCGCCACCAGCGGGGCGTGGATCCAGTCCGGTTCAGTCCGGCTCCGGAACCGCCTGAAATTTTCCGCGTGGTGTTTGTGGGTTCGCTCTGTTTGCGGAAGGGCGTCCACGTTCTGTTGGAGGCATGGAACCGGCTCGCACTCAAAAATGCCGAACTGGTTTTGGTCGGCTCAGTGCAGCCCGAGATTGAGCCTGCGTTGAAGAAGTTCCATACCCCGTCGGTGAAACTGGCTGGCTTTGTGACAAACGTCGCCGACCAGTACCGGGCGGCCTCGGTGCACGCCTTCCCGTCCTCTTGCGAGGGCAGCGCCAAATGCACCTACGAGGCCGCCGCCTGCGGCATCCCCCAGATCACCACCCGCGAGGCCGGGGACGTGGTGGAGCACGGCAACTCCGGCTGGATCATCCCACCCGAGGATCCCGGTTCCCTGGCCGAAGCCCTCGCGGCACTGCATCAGGACCGGAGTCTCGCCCATCAGATGGGGCTCAATGCGCGGCGCAGAATCGAGGAACACTTCACGTGGCAGCATTTCCAAAACCGGCTGATTGAGGCCTACGCCACGGCACTGAAACGCACCTGAAAAATGACCCCTGAACTGCAACCCGTACCTGCCCCGGCGCCTGCTGCCCGTTCAAGCTTCTGGCGCCGACTCCGTTCCGTGCTCGGTCCGGTACTCCTCTGCGGCACGTTGCTGGTCAAACTCGGTTCAAAACTCAAAGTACTCCTGCTGGGCGCCAAGTTTCTGGTGCCGGCCCTCAAAACCGTGGGGTCCATGGGCGTGACGATTGCTGTTTACTCCCAGATCTGGGGCTGGAAATACGCAGCGGGATTTGTGTTTCTGATCCTGGTCCATGAATGGGGACACGTGCTCGCGGCCCGGCATTCCGGGCTGCCCGTATCCGCCCCCGTTTTCATCCCGTTCTTCGGCGCGTTTATCCTGCTAAAAAAAGCGCCCCGCAATGCCTGGATCGAAGCCAAAGTGGCGCTGGGCGGACCACTCCTCGGCTCAGCCGCCGCGTTTGTCTGCCACCTCGCGGGACTCGCCTTCCACCAACCCCTCTTTGTCGCACTGGCATGGTCCGGGTACTCGCTCAACCTGTTCAACCTCATCCCCGTGGGCCAACTGGACGGCGGCCGGATCGTCACCGCCATCTCCCCGTGGCTCTGGATTCCGGGTCTCCTGCTCCTGTGCGGCTTCCTCTGGCAACATCCCACCTCCATCATCCTCTGGATCATCCTGCCCGCCGCGATTTTCCGCACTCTCAGCCTGTTCCGAAAATCAGGCGGCGAAGACCCGCGGTACTATGAGGTGCCAGCAGGCAAACGGCTCCTGGTCGGGTGCGCCTATTTTGGTCTCGCGGCCGCTCTTGCGTTGGGAACCTTGGTGCGTGTCCGCTGAGTACGGCCAAAATACGAGCGCCGGTTCGCCAGTGGACAGCCTACGGCAACTTTTCCGTGTCACGGCAAAGATGAGAAGGTTCTGCACGGTGGCGAAGAAGACCTGCGTGGCCTTGTCGGTCTTGTCGTAGTCGCTGCTCAGGGCGAAGAGGTCGCGCACCTTCTGGTAAAAACGTTTCTCGGAGGCCCGGATGCCCCGGATGCGCTCCAGCATCTCGTCGAAGTAATCCGGGCGGCCATCCGGGTTCTTCAGCCGCTCGTCGTCCATCACGAAGCCTTTGAGCAGATATTCCTTCAGGACTGAATTCGCCCAGCGACGGAACTGCACCCCACGGAGGGAACGGACGCGGTAGCCAACGGCCAAGATCGCGTCCAGATTGTAGAGCGTGACCGAACGCTGCACCTCGCGCCCCCCTTCGATTTGAACTACCGAGGATTCCTCGGTAGTTGCCTCCCGGCTCAGTTCCCCGTCCTCGAAAATGTTCTTGAGGTGCAGTCCCACGTTGTCCGTGCAAACATCAAAGAGCTGGGCCATCTCGCGCTGGGAAAACCAGACGGTCTGCTCCTGTGCCCGGAGCCGGATCTGGGTCCGTCCTCGGTCGTGTAGAGAATCAGGCCGTTCATCGCATCAAAGCAGATTCACGGAGATCTTTCATATCCATGGCCCCGCGCCGTTGGTCGGCGATGCTCCAGAGGGTATTGCCCAGTTGCTTTTGGTTGGTGTTGGTCATGGAGATCGAAAGTACCGCAATTGGCGGGGAAATGATGACACTTCACGGAGTATTGTGGGTGAAGATCGAGGCGGCCGAGGAAAAACAGGCTAGTGCAACATTCCTTCTGTAAAATTTCCGGAAGCCCCTTACGAAATTGAGGTGCCCGGCCACGGTTGGAAAAGTGGAGGTGTCAAAATCAACCAAGCACCAACCATGACCAAGCCAGACCCAAATACCGCCCCCATCGACCCGATAACCTCCCTTCTCGAAGACGGCCTTGGCGATGCCCTGCCGCGCATCGCTGAAATGCTCATGAATGCCGCCATGTGTTTGGAGCGCTCCGCACACCTCAGGGCCGAGCCCCACCAGCGTACCGAAGCGCGCAACGGCTACGCCAACGGTTTCAAGCCACGCACCCTCAACACAAGTCTGGGAAAACTCCACCTCAGCGTTCCCCAGGTCCGGGAGAGTTCCTCCCCATTCCAGACCTCCCTCCTCGAGAAAGGTTCCCGCTCTGAGCGCGCACTGAAAGCTGCCATCGCCGAAATGTACCTCTAGGGCGTATCCACACGCCGCGTCACAAGGGTTCTTGCCGAGCTTTGCGGCCTGGATATCACCTCCACTCAGGTCTCCCGACTCACCGCCGAACTCGACACCGAGTTCCAAAAGTGGCGCAACCGCCCTCTGCCCGAAATCCGCTTCCTCCTCCTCGACGCCACATACCTCAAGGTCCGCTCCGACGGTTCGGTGCGTGACTGCGCCATCCTCAGTGCCATCGGCGTCCAGCGCCAGGACGGCAAGCGCATCGTTCTGGGGGTCTCCTGCGCACTCTCGGAGGCAGAACCCCACTGGCGCGCCTTCCTCAACTCCCTCAAAACCCGCGGCATCGGCATTCCGGACCTCGTCACCTCCGACGCCCACGAGGGACTCCGGGCCGCCCTGCGCGCCACCCTCAACGCCACTCCATGGCAACGCTGCCAGTTCCACCTCCAGCAAAACGCACAGGCCTTCGTTCCACACCTCGAACTGCGCCAGAAGGTCGCCGCTGAGATCCGCTCCATCTTCAACGCCCCGGACCTTGCTCACGCAGAGGCTCGCCTGGCAGAACTGGTCGCCGCACACCAAAAAGCTTCCCCGAACCTCGCCCAGTGGCTCGAAACCAACCTCCCAGAGGGCTTCGCCGTCTTCGCACTCCCGGAGCGCCACCGCCTCAGGCTCCGCACCTCCAACATGGCTGAACGCCTCCACCGCGAGATCAAATGCAGATCCAGAGTCGCCTCCCTCTTCCCAAACGAGGCCTCCGTCCTACGCCTCGTCACCGCCATCCACATCGAAGTCTCAGAAGACTGGGAAACCGGCGGAGTATACCTCCCAATTTAACCACACTCAATACCTCCCTCCTCATACCAGCCC
>CAIURC010000087.1 GCA_903901425.1 uncultured Spartobacteria bacterium
AGGAGGATGATTCCAAAGTCATCAAACTTCCGAATGTGTTCACCTTCTCACAGCCACTCACAAATCCTCTTAAAGTTGGTAAGACCTACATTCTGTCCTTCAAAGTCAAAGGAGCACAAATCAACAATGGCCGCGCTAATCTGCTTTACAGCGGATTAAAGAAGCTCGGCACAGGTGAGATCATCTCCAAGGGCGACCGCGGCGACGTGAAGCGTGACATCCGGGAAGCCCGCGAAAACAAAGGGGAAAGCGCCACTTACTCAGGAGGCTCCAACTGGGTGGATGTCAAAAAAGAATTCACTGTCAAATTTGAGAACAAGGACCTCGCCGATATCTCCGAAACCGAACCAGCGTTTCTTCGTTTTATTTTTCAGCTGACTCCAGGCTCTGGCATCGCGCAATTCGATGACATTAAGCTCACTGAAAAATAAGACAATGGTTGTCTCGCAGATTATCGTTCAAGCCTTCCCCGGCCCATGAAGTTGAAAATCTTTCTCTTGATTCTTTCAGCCACTCTAGTAGGTAGCGGAATCTGGCTCAAGTTCCAGGAACGAAAGGAAATCCTAGCCGCAGTAGAAGCTATCAAACGGCAATGGATGCCGGACTTCGACCTCAATACAGTCTCGGAGTTGCTCATCAAAACGAATAGGGAATCCCTTTTGATCAAAAAAGATGCAGACACTTGGTTTATTCAGGGCGAGACGCCCCAAAGAGCCGATCTTGCGGCAATAGGACAACTCGTTCAGCGCCTCAAAAGCCTCAAGCCTACCGAGGAGGTAACGGCTGGTCCCTCGCAGTTTGCAGGCTTTGAACTCCTAGAACCGGACGGCGTTGCTCAGGGCGCAGGAACACTTGTTGAGCTCAGGGACAAAGATTCCCGCCGAATTGCAGCAATAATCGTGGGCAAACAGTCCTTTGCGCGACCGGACCCCCAATCACCATTCCCGCCCTCTCCGAATGGGCGCTTTATTGTGCCTGCGGGCTCCAGCGGTCCAGTGGGCGTGGTTGCTGAAGGCTTCGACTCCATAAGCCCGAAAGTCGAAGCCTGGTTGGAACGCAGAGAAACTCCCTGAAAAATACCTCAGGCGTCCCTGTGATTGGCACGACATTTGCTGCGAAAGTGTCATGATGAATACCTTGGCCGCCCTTGAGCAATATAGCGCCCTCTGCGATGAACTGGACCTCTATATGAATGAGGAGAATTCCCATCTGCGGGCAAGCGGTAATGATCAGCAGATGCTCGTCGATCGCAAACGCCAGATTTTGACCAAACTGGAGGACGCACTCACTTTTTTACGAGCCGCCGGCCCGGTAAAAAGTGCCGATCACGCCGCGTCCTCGGAAGTTCGCAAGCGCGTCCTCGCGAAAGTCCTCAAACTTCTCCTTCTCAGCCGCGAGAGCGAGCAACTCCTCCTGAAAAACTCCATGCGCACCGCCCCGAGGATCGAAACGCCGCAGCCCACGCCGGCACGGTTGGTAACCGCCTATAAAGCCCATAAACCCGCCCGCCCTGCAGCCACACAAGCAGAGGGGTCCTGGGTGGTCTGGTAACAAAAAAGCAGACACAAACGGCTTTGCATACGACCTCCTCCCGGCAGCCAAGGCTTGCGGGCATTTATTTCCCGTCCTAGTCTGGTTTCTCGTCCATGGCCCAACAAAACGTCTCCATCACACCCGGGCAGAAATACAAATTCATCGTCAAGTCGGCGGAGGAAGCTGCTTCAATCATCCGGGAGAAACTCGGCGAAACCGCCCAGGTCATCTCCGTGCGTCAGGTCGAGGGTGAAGGCCTAGCCAGATTCCTAAAATCCCCCAAGCTGGAGATCATCGCGCAGATTCCCAACGAGGAATCACAATCCCTCCCCTCGCCGGCTCCTGAACCCACAGAGCAACTGCAAACACAAGCCGAGGCGGATGAGGACTACCTCGCACAGGAAACATCGCAACGACGCAAGCCGACACGCGCCCGCAAGACCCGCAG
>CAIURC010000088.1 GCA_903901425.1 uncultured Spartobacteria bacterium
TCCCCGCAGGATTTATCCTCAGCGGCACCGGGGCAGTTTTGGGGAGTTTGCGCGGCAGGGCGAAGGGGTGCCGGGGAAGATTGGGCTCTGGCCGAAGCAATGGGCGGCGGCCCGGATGTTTGCGGGAACCTCGAAGGGGTTCCATATTCATCCGCCGCACATTCCCGCGGGTACGGCACCGGCCGAATGGTTCGCCCAGCTGTATGTTCAAAACCCGACGGCCTATGCTCTGCGTCCGTATGATCTTGAGCAGTGGGATCTCATGTTTTTCGTTCAGGGCACTGTGGAAATGTTTCTGGTGGATGAACGGGAAGGGCTGCCGCGCCGGAGGATGCGGTTCTGGATTGAGGGAGACGATCAGCGGGGCCCCGGAAACGTGGGGGTGGTGATTCCGGCCGGTGTGGCCCATGCGCTGCGGGCGGATCCGTCCCGGGATGCTCTGATGGTGTACGGCACCTCCACGGTTTTTGACCCTGCAGCCGAGGGGCGGATTGCAGACGGGGTGGAGCGCCAGGAGCCGCCAGAAGGCTGGGGCGACTATTTCAACGCCTGAGACCGGGCATCCTAGGGGGGAGGCGCCTCAGAGGGCGTCGTCCGCGAGGGCCTGGAGATAGGCCCGGTACTCGTTTCGCGGCAGTCCGTGGATGAGGCCTTGGAGTTCGGCCCGGTTGATGAACCCCTGTGTGTAGGCGATTTCCTCCAGGCAGGCGATTTTGAGGCCCTGCCGGTTTTCGATGGCAGCGACGTAGTTGCTGGCCTCCAACAGGCTGGCCTGAGTGCCGGTGTCCAGCCAGGCCATGCCGCGTCCGAGCACCTGGACCCGGAGTTTGCCCCTCCTGAGGTAGTCGAGGTTGACGTCCGTGATTTCCAGCTCCCCGCGCGCACTGGGCTTCAAATTGCGGCACACGTCCACCACCTGGCCGTCGTAAAGGTACAGGCCAGGAACTGCGTACGCGCTTTTTGGCTGGGCGGGTTTCTCCTCCAGACTGAGTACCGTGCCGTCCGGAGCCATCTCGACAACGCCGTACCGTTCCGGATCCTTGACCCGGTATCCGAACACGCAGCCGCCGTCGTCGAGCTGAAGTGCCCGGCGGAAGAAATCGAGGTTTCCGTAAAAAATGTTGTCCCCGAGGATGAGGCAGACGGGATCGCCGCCGATGAAGTCTGCGCCGATGAGGAACGCCTGGGCGATTCCGGCGGGTTTTTCTTGGGCGGCGTAAGAGAACTTCATCCCGAGCCGTGAGCCATCGCCGAGAAGTGCCTCGAACCGGGGGAGATCGGTGGGGGTGGAAATGAGGAGCACCTCCCGGATCCCGCCGAGCATGAGCGTGGCGATCGGATAATAGATCATCGGCTTGTCGTAGACCGGGAGCAGCTGTTTGCTGGCGACAAGCGAGAGCGGGTAGAGACGCGTTCCGGCGCCTCCGGCGAGGACAATGGCTTTTCGGATCATGGCAAAGAGATGAACTGGTCTAGTTCAGGGGGTGGGGCGTCCGTAGACCTCAGTTTCTTTGGATCTGCCCACCAGGCGGTACTGTTGCTTCAGGGAATCGTAGACCGGTGCGGCCCAGTGGCTGAACCGGGAAGCCTCGTGGGCGTTGATGGCCCGGTTGTCGATCACTATCGCCGCGGCACGCCGGCTCTCGATTTCTCTGGCCTTCTGTTCCATCCACGGTTTTCCGTGGGTGACATTGTCGACGTACAGGTCCCGCTCATAAGTCGGGCGGTTGGTCATGAGGTTGTACCCGGGCTGGTACGGGTAACAAACCACCGGTTCCCCGGCGGTGCTGCAGGCCATGATTGCGTCTCGGACCGCCGTGAGATGCTCCAGTTCTTTCTTGGACACCAGAACTGAGACGCCGTTCTCGCCCCGGAACCAGTGTTTCCGGCCGGCTCTGGCAATGATGGTGCCGGCAGAGGGGTGATCCAGCGCCACACAGGCGTACAGGGAGCCGTGCGCGATGCAGACCAGGCCCAGAGCCCATGCCGCAATGCCGTGCCGGCCTTCCCGTGCCCGGAACACGTATGCAAGGCCGCAAATGATTAGCACCAGATGGCTCACCATGAATTCCGACAGATGCGGGCGGTCTGGCCTGAAAAAGAAAAACTGGGGGAAAGTAGCCAGTGACGCGATTGCCACGATCCCCAGCTGGGTGCTGGGGTGAGCGGTTGTCCATTCCTGTCGTCTCCATGCACCAACCCCCCCGAGAAGCGCCATTCCCAGCCAGGCCGTGAACCCGGCTAGCGGCAGATAAGTGAGCACGAAAAGAAACCGCGCATCCCAATTCCTGCCGCGCCAAAGTTCCACGATGCTGGCGCGCGCGCGCAGTCCGGATGCTCCCTTTTCTTCCGCCGGGCCGGAGGGAGCGGTGGCGAGATCGGTCTGGCCTGATACCGGCTTGGAATTGGCGACTGAGCCCGTATGAGACCGCAGTGCGCGCGCACTTTCGAGAAGATATCGGCCCCAGCTGGCATACTGTTCAACGAACTCCCGTTCATAGCCGCGCGCTCTGGCGTGCCCGGAGGCCGGGAGATGCACGGCCCAGACGGTGCCGCTCAGGAGCAGGATCCCCGCAACCAAGCGGCCGAGTTTGCTTCCCGCCCCGAGGCGAATGTCGGCCAGTTGCACCACCAGCATCCCGAGCCAGACTGCGGAGAACAAAAATCCAAGATCGATCCGGATCAGGAAGCTGAGGCCGAGCACTAGACCCCCGAGAAGGCAGTCCCCGTAAAACTGGCTGCCGCGCCAATCACTGCCCCGAAAGCCAGCCTGAAGATCCAGCCGTCCAAAGGTCCGGATCAGGCAGAGTAGGTTCAGCATGCCCAGCAAGGGGATGTAGTTTTTGAACTGGGACCCCGGAAACACCACGAGGAGCAATCCGGCAAAAAAACCGAGCCAGGACCGACCGGTAACCCTTTTGACGACAGCCCATCCGCCGAGAGCGGTGCCGGCGGACAGGGCGAAGAAAAAGGCCCGCATTTTGACGTAGTGAACGCCGGTCAGCTTGAAAAGCCAGACAATCGGATAGAACCAGAGGATGTTGTAGCCGAGGGCCACATCCCGGATGGGCACCTCACCCGCAAGGAGGCGTTGCGCCGTCAGCGCGGCTGTGCCGCCCTCGTCATGAGTGTTGAACCAGTAATTGAGGTAGGAGCCCCAGTAGAAAACGCCCGCCAGCAGGATCAGCCACGGCTGCAGTCCCTCCAGCAGCCCAAGCACCCCGCGCTGACGATTTTCTTGCATGAAACTCCTCCCGATAGCCCGTCTGCAACCCGCCCGCAATCCCAAAGCCAGCTGTTTCCAGCTCGCCGGGGGCCGCCCCGGGTCCGGCTTCCGGGTGAACGAAGGGGCCCGGGGTGCAGCCGCGCAAATCGCGCTTTGCGCCCAGGGCGCGCCGGGCCAATATCCGGCGCATGCAGGAAACACCCTTCATCCAGACAGAGGTTCAGGTGATGTTTTTCGACACGGACTGCGCGGCGGTGGTGCACAACATCGCCTATCTCCGGTTTATTGAGGTGGCGCGGACGCTTCTCGCGGAGCAGCTGGGCCTTGGCCTGGTCGGGATGGCCCAATCCCAGCTGTTTCCCGTCGTGGTCCGGACTGAAATTGATTACCTCCGCCCTGCGCGCCTGGGGGACCGGCTCGAGGTGCACGGCTGGCTGGATTCGATTGAGCGCAGCCGGTTCTGGTGCCGGTTTGAGGTCCGGCGCCCGTCGGACCAGACGCTCGTGGTCGCCTCCCGCCAGATGCTGGCTCTGGTTCAGATGCCGCAGGGCAAACCGGTCCGGCTCCCGGCGGATTGGGGGGGGCGGTTTGGCCATCTCCGGGCAGAAATCCCCGGCAGAACCGCAGCGGGGCCGGATACACATTAAGGGTTGCCAACCTCCCCCGCTGCAGGCACTTTTTGGGGTCGAGGGTATTTGAGAGGCTATGATCGAACTTGAGATATACGCGCCTGGTGTGCGGCAGATGGACAAGATCCTTGCCTTGGAGATGGAATTCAGTGCCGTGCACGGACTTCGGTATCGCGTGGACAACAACCATGACATGGTTTCCATGGAATTCGAAAACCCCTGCGTTTCAATCGAGCACATCCGGGCGATGTTCCACCGGTGCGATCTTCAGCCCCGGGTGGTGGGTGCCATTCCTGCCGAACTAAATTCGCGTTCGAAGACCCAGAGGCTGGTGCCATAAGCTCCCCTTCCGGCAGGATGAATGTCCAGTCGCTAGGCCGTACCGCCTTGGGTTTCATCCAGTACTTGGGTGAACTCTCCGTCCTGTTCTCGGAGACCTGCGTTTCCGTGGCATCTGCGCCGATCCGGTGGAAACTCTTCGTCCGGCAGGTGTTGGAGGTCGGGTTCCGGTCCCAACTCGTGGTGATTGTCACGGGCGGCTTTACCGGGGCGGTGTTCGCCTACCAGACCTACCTCCAGTTCCATAAGGTCGGCATGGATTCGGCCGTGGGCGCAGTGGTGGCGGTCTCGATGTTCCGCGAACTGGGGCCGGTATTGACCGGGCTGATGGTGGCGGGCCGGGTCGGGGCGGCAATCGCGGCGGAGATTGGCACCATGAAGGTGACCGAGCAGATTGACGCGCTCCGCTCCCTGGGCGTGCATCCCATCGACTATCTCGTCGTGCCCAGAACTCTGGCTCTCCTGCTGTCCATGCCCCTGCTCGTGGCCGAATCCTGTGCCTTGGGAATTCTCGCCTCCATCTTTGTCGGGACCAAGGTTTTGGACATTTCGGAGGCGTACTTCATTTCCACAATGGTCAAGTTTGCGGGGGGCAGCGACATCAGCATGGCCATGATCAAGGGGTTCGTATTCGCGATGATTGTTGTGTTCGTCGCCTGCCATCAGGGTCTCAACACCAAGAACGGTGCCGTCGGCGTGGGCCGCGCACCCACCGAAGCCGTGGTCATCTCTTCCCTGCTCATCCTCGTCATCAATTTCTTCCTCTCCTTTGCCCTGAACATCATTTACCCGGTCGGACGTTAACGTGATCTCCGTACGAAACCTCCATAAAACTCTGGGTACACAGCACGTGCTCCGCGGCGTCCAGCTGGAGATCCGCAGGGGCGAAACCTGCGTCGTCCTTGGACGGTCCGGATGCGGAAAAAGCGTGCTCCTCAAGCATTTCATCGGTCTTCTCAAACCTTCCTCCGGCCAGGTGCTCGTCGACAACGAGGACATCGGGGCCCTCCATGAACGCCAGCTCGGCGCCATCCGGAAAAAAGTCGGCATTCTCTTCCAGAGCGGTGCACTCTTCGATTCCATGACCGTCGAGGAAAACATCGCCTTCCCCCTCCGCGAAGCCGGGGTCCGTGACCGGCGCGAAATCTCGGACCGCGTGGCAGAGGCCCTTGAAATGGTGGATCTGGCTGGGGAACAGGCCAAGATGCCGGAAAACCTGAGCGGCGGGATGCGGAAACGGGTGGGGCTGGCCCGGACGATTGTCAGCCGGCCTGCGTGCATCCTGTACGACGAACCGACCACCGGCTTGGATCCGATTGCGACGGACTCCATCAACCACCTGATCCGCCGGCTTCAGAAACGGCTCCAGGTAACCTCGGTGGTGGTCACTCACGACATGAAAACGGCCTTCCACACGGCCGACCGGATCATTTTCCTGCACGAGGGCCGCGTTTACTTTGAGGGCACGCCCGATGCGCTGCACGCCTCGGCAGACCCCGTGCTCCAGGACTTTGTCGAAGGACGCTCCGGCGAATCCGACTGATCTCAACCCATCCCAACCCTTCCCATCTCCCATGTCTCAGGAACGCAAGAATGTCGAATTCCTCGTCGGCCTCTTTCTTCTCATCGGCTTCACCGTCGTTGCGGGGTTGGTGGTCAAATTCGGCCGGGTCGGCCAGGGCCTGAACGTCTACACCCTGCGGGTCGAGTTCCCCAACGCCAGCGGCCTGGTCAAGGACTCCTACGTCCTTCTGGCCGGGGCACGAATCGGGTTTGTTGCGGCGGAACCCGTCCTCACTGAACGCAGTTCCGTCATCGTCTCCGTCAAGGTCCGGAACGAAGTCAAGATCCCGCGGAAATCCACCCTGCTGGTAGGCAGTTCCGGCCTCATGGGCGACCGGTACATCGATGTCATTCCCTCCCCCAACGGCGATCCCAACGACTACGCGCTGCCGGACGAACTCATTCAGGGCAGCCGCGCCACCGGCCTCGATGACCTTACTGTCAAAGGCGGCGCCGTCATGGATCATCTCGTTTCCGACCTCGAACAGATCAAGACCCTCACCCAGTCCATCAACCAGCGCCTGCTGAACGAGAAAAACCTCAAAAACTTCGAGGACACCCTCGGCAACCTTAAGGCCACCTCCGACAGCCTCGCCCAGAGCGCCCGCCAGATTGAACCGGTGCTGGCTGAAGCCCAGAAAACCGCGACGGCCGCGCGCACCCTCATCGATTCGGGCAAGCAGATGGTCGATTCCGGCAAACAGATGGTGGAGTCCGGAAAAGCCGTTCTCAAAAAGGCTCAGGACGGCCATGGCCCCCTCGGCACCCTCATCTCCGACCACGAGGCTGCTGACGATCTCAAAGCCTTCCTGTCCAACCTGCGCCGGTCCGGCCCGGTGTTCTACAAGGACCGTTCCCCAACGCCGGCTCCAAGAAATTAACTCACTTTTTAGGGGCAATTCCGCGGGCACCGGGAGTGTACCGGTGATGGACGCATCTTCTCCCACCCCCACGCGCCGCGTTTTTCTCGGCGGACTCTCTGCAGCTGCAGTTGCCTCGTTTCTGCCCCGGGCATGGGCGGTGGATTCGGCTCCCGTGATCGGGCACGGCGGGCACCGGTACGTGGTCGACACGGACTGGGGCACCCGGCATCTGCCGGCTGAAAACCGGCCCCTAGTCACCAACTGCCATGAGATGGTCCGGGACGCCGCGGGCCGGCATTACATGGTGGGGGACAACCCGGCGAACAACATTCTGGTTTACGACGAGGAGGGCCACCTTCTGGACCGCTGGGGGACGCAATATCCCGGGGGGCACGGTCTGACGCTTGCCCGGACGGCCGGAGGCGAGGAATGCCTTTGGATCACCGATTCTGGCTGGTACTGGCGCCGGGAAAAATGGAACCGGCAGCAGGGGTACGTGGTGCAAACGGACCTGGAAGGGAAAGTGCTGCTCCAGATCGGGCATCCGGCCACTTATGGGGCCTATGAACCGGGCATGAACTACATGCCTTCCGAGTCCGCTGTGGGCCCAGATGGCACCCTCTACATCGCCGACGGATACGGCTCCAACTTTGTCCTCCGGTTCGATCCGAAGGGCCGCTACATCGGCAAGTTTGGCGGGCCGAAACCCACGGACGACGTGCCGGAATCCGCACTCAAAAATGCGCATGGCATCGCCGTCGACCTCCGCGATCCAAACAACCCGGTCCTGATCGCCACCTCCCGGGCAGAAAACTGTTTCAAACGCTACACGCTGGAGGGCCGGTACATCGATTCGATCCCGGTGCCCGGCGCTTCCGTGTGCCGGGCCGTGATCCACGGCGAACACCTGTATGCCGGGGTCTGCTGGTCAAAGGCAAATGGGCAGGGCAAAAACCTTCCCGGCAGCGGGTTTGTAGTCGTTTTGGACCGTCAAAACCGCGTCGTCTCCGCCCCGGGCGGCACCGAGCCTCAGTACGTGGACGGCGTCCTCCAGCCCCTGAACCAAGCGCCGGAAAAGGTGTTCCAGCACGGACACGACGTCTGCCCGGATTCCAAAGGGAACCTGATTGTTTGCCAGTGGAATGCCGGCAACACGCTGCCGGTCCGGCTGCTCAAGGTCTGACCTGCCCGGAATCCGCACCGCCAGCGGTGACAGCCACGCCGGAATCCGGCACTCTCGGGATCCATGCCCGACATCGTCCTCGCCACCCTCAACGCCCGGTACATTCATGCGTCCTTTGGACTCCGGTACCTGATGGCGAATCTGGGCGAACTCCAGTCCCGGGCGTGCATCGAGGAGTTTGTGGTGCAGCAGGCGCCCTTGGAGATCGTGGAAACCCTTCTCGCCCGGGAGCCAAAGATCGTCGGGTTCGGCGTTTACATCTGGAACGTGACCCAGACCGTGGAGGTGGTGGCGCTTCTGAAACGGATCCGGCCCGGGCTGGTTGTCATCGTGGGCGGTCCGGAGGTTTCCCACGAAACCGAGGGGCAACCCATTGTGGCGCTGGCTGACCATGTCATCACCGGCGAGGCGGATCTCAAATTCGCCGAGGTCTGCCGGACCCTGCTCGGCACGGGGGATTCAGCCAGTTCCCCGGTTCAGCCGCCGGGCCTGCCCAAGATCCTGGCGGCTGAACTGCCCAAACTCGACCAGGTCGTCACCCCGTACGACTTGTACACGGACGAGGATCTGCGAAGCCGTGTGCTGTATGTCGAGGCGTCGCGCGGGTGCCCTTTCACCTGCGAGTTCTGTCTCTCCTCGCTCGACATCCCGGTGCGGGCTTTCGCCCTGGAGCCGTTTTTGGACGGGATGCGGCGCCTGCTCGACCGCGGGGCTCGGCAGTTCAAGTTTGTCGACCGCACCTTCAACCTGCATCTCCCCACCAGCAAGGCCATCCTCCAGTTCTTCCTCGACCACTGGCGCGACGGCATGTTCCTCCATTTCGAGATGGTTCCCGACCGCCTCCCGGAACCTCTCCGCGCCTTGGTCCGGCAGTTCCCTGCTGGAGCCGTGCAGTTTGAGGTGGGGATCCAGACCCTCGACGATCTCACATCCAAGAACATCAGCCGCCGGCAGAACCTCGAACGATTGGCCGATAATTTCCGGTTTCTCCGGGAAGAAACCGGTGTCCACATCCATGCGGACCTGATTGTGGGGTTGCCGGGCGAAACCCTCGCCAGCTTCGGAGCCGGATTCGACCGGGTCCTGCAACTCGGCCCGCAGGAAATTCAGGTGGGCATCCTCAAACGCCTGAGGGGTACCCCCATCGCCCGGCATGACGCCGAATACCAGATGGTCTATTCCCCGCAGCCGCCCTACGAAATCCTGGCCAACCGAGACATCCCGTTTCCCGACATGCAACGGATGCGCCGGTTCGCCCGGTACTGGGATCTGGTGGCCAACAACGGCCAGTTTCCCACCACGCTTGCCCTGCTCTGGCAGGAGGCCGGTTCTCCGTTTGACGTGTTCCTCCGGTTCAGCGACTGGCTCCATGCCCGCCTGGGACGCACCCACCAAATTGCTCTCCACACCTTGGCGCGTTCCCTGTTCGACTTTCTGACCACTGAACAACACGTCCCACCCGATCAGGCACGGACCTCCCTCCTAACCGACTGGAACCGCGCCCCGGGCCGGGAAGCGCTCCGACTGGACGCCGCCTCCTCCGAGGCCGGGGAGGTGCTCCAACCGTCCCGAAGACAGGCGCGCCATGCCGGAGCCGCAGGCCGCTCTTGAAAAAGCGTGGCAGTGCCAGACAACTGGGGCATTTCCTTACCGTTTCCTCACAAAACGCCCGGCGTCTCCCGGGCGTTTCCAGACAAACCCCCGCCATCTTCAGACGGATGTCTCGTTCTTCCCTCCCCAAAATCCTGTTCTGCCTCTGCGCCGTCCTCCCGGCTTACGCCGAGCTCCCCTTTGGCACGGAAGTCCGGATCGAGCGTCCAGATGCACAGGGGACTGCGCGGCTGGAACTCCGGAATCCCGGGAACCACACCTGGGTGATCCAAGGGTCCAACGATCTCTCCGGATGGACCACCGTGGAGACGCTGAAAGTCCACAACGGGTTCCTGAGCCGGACCCTGTCTGCACCCGGGTCGACTGCCGCGCGCACCTATTACCGGTTCCTTTTTGATCCCGCGGCCCAGAACCTCACCAGCACTCTGTCCGGCGGGCTGCGTCTGCCCGAACTCCCCGCCAACTACGCCAACCCAACGCTTCCCCCAGGATTCTCGCAGCCCCCGATTTCAGGGCAGGACAACACCCCTGTCGCCAACCCGGTCACGGACGCGGCTGCGACGCTCGGGAGGGTGCTGTTTTTCGACAAACGGCTTTCGCGGAACCAGACCGTCTCGTGTTCCTCCTGCCACCGGCCCCAGAACGGGTTTTCAGATCCGGCCCAGTTCAGCGTGGGATTCGAAGGCGGCCTCACGGACCGCAACTCGATGGGGTTAACCAATGCCCGGTGGTACCAGCGTCGTGCATTCTTTTGGGACGAACGGGCTGCAACCTTGGAAGACCAAGTCCTGCAGCCGATCCAGAACGCGGTGGAAATGGGGATGACGCTCCCGGACCTCGTGACCCGCCTGTCTGCGGAGCCCTATTACGGCCCTCTTTTCACCCAGGCCTTTGGTTCCGCCACCGTTTCCTCCGACAGGATCTCCCGGGCCCTCGCCCAGTTCGTGCGTTCCATAATTGCCACCCAGAGCAAGTTCGATTTGGGCCGCGCCGCCAACCCCCAGTTTTCCAACTTCACCGCCGAAGAAAATCTCGGCCGCACCATCTTCACCACACCCACCCTCGGGAATTGCTCAGCCTGTCACGGCTCAGACAACTTTGTTCCCGGTCCAAATGTGAACAACAACGGCCTTGAGAACCCGTATGTGGACAAGGGCCGGGGCGAGGTGACCGGCCTTGCGGCGGACGAGGGGTTGTTCAAGGTGCCTTCGCTTCGGAACATCGAACTGACGGCGCCTTACATGCACGACGGCCGGTTTGCCACCCTTGAGCAAGTGGTGGAGTTCTACAATTCCGGCGTGGTCAATCACCCCAACCTCTCGCCGCCCCTCCGAAACCCGCCCGGGACCCCAAATGCCGGACAGCCCCGGCGCCTGAACCTGACTCAGGAACAGAAGGCCGCCCTTGTGGCATTCCTCAAAACCCTCACGGACAGGGCCATCACCACCGATGCCCGGTTTCAGGATCCATTCAACTACGGGAATTAGACGGGGCACGGACCCGACTCAATCTGACAGGCCGCAAAGCGTTTCGCGCCGGTTCCGGCGCTTCACCGGGGACCGACGCCCCGCGAGATTAAAGAAGAGAGCGGTTTAGTGGGGGGGGCTGACGAGGGAGGGTGTGTTTCATGGCTTGTCGCGTTCCTTGCCATCCACGCCCATGTCCATGGTCACTTCTTGGCGCGCTCGCAAGAGCTTGACCTTCACTTTCTTTCCGGAAGCCAGAGGCTGCATCGAGCTGAAAAAGTCGCCCACATTTTTCACCGCACGGCCGTCAACGCTTTGAATGAAGTCCTTGGAACGCATGCCCATTTTGTAGGCGGCAGTGTCCGCCGGACAGGCTGCGACAATCACACCTGTGTCACTTTCTGAAATCTGAAGTGCTGAGAACTCCATTTCCTCCAAATCCCGGAGCATGGCGCCCTTCCAGTCGCGTAATCTTTGGCCAGGTGAAGTCCGCGGCTTTTCCACATTCGGGAACTCAGGCCTGCGCGCGATGGATTTCAGGCGCGGCGAGGTGACCCCAAACTGATCCATCGGAAAGTTCCTGAAACCCAGTTTAAATGCCGGTGAACCCTCCTTTACTCGAAAGTCTCCTGTGGAAGGGTCCACAAACATGGGATCGCCGACGAGGGAATGGCCATCGCATCCATGGGCTGCGAACTTCATGCGATCCGCCTCGGATGTGGTGAACAGATTTCGGTCAATTTCTTTGCCCCACTGATTCCGATGCGCCGGATCGCCCCATAGATCGGTCTGCATGGCTGCAGGCGAGTAAGGGCGCATCACAATGTTTTGGGTGAAGACATCGTCGCTGGAGGGATACCAGCAATGAGGATGCATCCCGCTGTTGACGATGATGTTGTTCCACACAATGCGGCGGAAGCCCTCCCGAAGTTTCAATCCACGACCCAACAGGAGGTTGTTGCTGATTTCATAGTTGGTTGAGCCATCATCCAGATCGATGTCGAACCCATAGTCGCAGCGCCACCGATTATTCCGCAAAGTGATGGGTCTTTGTGCGTCCGCAAAAGCGAGCTCTGCAATCGGTGCGACAGCATTCAGTTTCCTCAAGAACGTCTCGGAACCAGACCAGTAACGATCCCGGCCCCACGAATTGAAGCTGCCGTGGTCCCCTGTCTCGCACACCGTGTCGAAAACATCGCAGAACTCGATCAGATGCCCTCCCCAGCAGCCATCCCCAATGTTGATCCCTGCGCGCGGCACCTCGTAGGCGGAACAGTGCCTGACCGTGATGTCCTGCGACATCGAAATCTCCACACAGGCCGACTGCTTCTCAAGTCGGCCAATGCGCGTAATCAAGCAGTCTTCCACCAGGCATTTCGCGGGATAGTCTTCCGTCAACGGCCCGGGCGTGCGGTCAATCTCCTGAGGCTCGAGTTGTGGCCTCCCGCCGCTGAACGGATTCCCCGGGCCCCACGAAAACATCGGACTGCGCACGGCTTTCGGCTCGCCCACAATCGCCACGCCATTGGCACCGCACTCACGGATCAAGCAGCTCCGTACCACGAGATTGCGGTTGTAGCCGCTGATGAAAACGGCGTTGCCACCAATTTGCTCAAAATCGCAATTCTCAATGGAGCAATTCTCTGCGCCCCGCAGGAACACCGCGCCCCCGCGATAGATCGTCCAGTCCGACCGCAGCAACGACTCCTTGTTCTCCATAAAGGTGCGCTCCGTTCCGCAAAAAGTCAGTCCACGGAGCGAAACGGATCTCACCGGATGTTCCTTTGTGCCTGAAATCTCGATGAGATGTCGCAGCCGGACGATCTCGAATTTCGCGGTCTTCAAATCCAGGCCGTTGGGCGGGTAGAAATAGAGAATGTTTGTTTTGGGGTTGTGAAACCATTCACCTGGCGCGTCGAGTTCCTCGAAGATGTTTTCGACAAATCGGAAATCCTTGTGTGCGCCTTTGTCCGGTCGGTTGTTCTGCCAGCCGCCTTCCAAATTAAGCGTGCCACCTGATTTCTTGCCGAGGATCCGGTAGTGCATGCTGCCCCACAAAGCGCCCTGCATCGCATGGACATATCCGCCCGTCGGGTCGGCCCAGCGGCCTACACGTCCCGGGGCCGTCGATTCTGGTGAAGCACCATTAAACTTCGGCGCATCGGGATCGCCATTGGCACCAGCGCCAAAGCGCTTGGGCTTCGTCGCACTCGGATCGTAGTTCGGGTGGCGAGCCATTGGCTGGAACTCGCCGTTGACCAAGAGTTGGTCGAACCCAACGCCCGGCTCGGTCCTCGCCTGCAGGATGCCGCCCTGATACGGCTCCCAATTGAGCGCGACTGGCTTCGCACCGCTGATCACAACCTTTTCGCCGTCCGCTGCGCGGAGTTCCACTCCAGAGTCTTCGCTCGTAAACACAAGTGTCTCCGGCAGATGGTAAGTGCCCGCGTGAACAATCACCGGGGCCTTGTGAGTCCGTGCCTCGCGCAACGCTTCAGAAAGCGTCCGTATCGGTCCGTCAGGATGGACATGGACTTCCGCGGCAGCTGCTGTCCATGCAACCAGTAACAAGAAAGGCATGCCTTTCTTGAATATTCGCGAAGCAATCCGACTGTTGAGAAAAAGCATAGGGAACAAAATTGGATAAAACTCTGAACCCGGCCTGATGCCTCCCACTTAGGCGTAAACTCAATGGAGTGATTGGAATCCGCACTTTTTCGGCCGGTACACCGGGGCAGGGAGGGGGTGAACTGCAGCCTCTGCATTTTTTGGGGCCGGACCGGCGCCGCGGATCCATACCGCCCGAAACGGCTCCTAGAAGAGCCTCTCCCCGGCTGGCGTTGAAAGGGGGCCTGCTTCCCTCAACAGGGCGAAATTTCCTGGGCCCATTTCTGTGCCACGAGCCCGTCACCCTTTCCGTTAAAATGCACTTGAGGCGGAAGCCCCACTTTCTCGAGGGGAGGGGTGAGGCGGGGCATCCAACCAGGCCGCGGAAAAGTTGCGTGGGCATGCAATCGGCCCCTCTGGCACCGGTGTCGTGTTGTCAAAATTCGGGCGTTGCCGGACCGGAGGATGGTTCGGAATGTCGTTTTCCAACCCGGATCACTGACCGAGCGTGGACCTCCACCAACCGCATGGAGAGGCGCCCGGCGTGTCGCTTAATTTTCCTGTGGTGTTCTTGGCGGAGGCCTTGAGTGGCCACACCGCCCGCACCACGGAATGGCACTGGACACCATTCAGTATTTCATGATGAATGAAGGCACACGCGGGCTTAGAAAACTGAGCGATATTCAAAGCGCCCACGACGCCGGACGGTCTTTCTCCCTCCCTCATTAAGTCTATGACAATCACTACCATGCAAAATTTCCTCACAGGAACTCTGTTGCTCGCCACGTGTGCTCTATCCAGCACTGCAGCGGCCGAAGATTTGAAGATCTATGCAAACATTGTCACGCATGTGGATGCCCACAACGACGCAAAGGATTTCGGCGTGGGGCATCGACGGATTCGCGAGAATGAAATCCGGCTTTCTGAGGACGGGAAGGTCGTTGGTAAGTCCTACTCGATCTCTTCCGTGGTGGATGTGAACCACAAGGAAGGTACAGGCTCACGGGTTGCTCTGGGTGTGACGGAACTTCCCAAGGGCACCATATGGACTGAGGCCAAGGCGGCCAACATGCCTCACAAGGCCACCATCCAGCTGGGCCACCAACATGCTGGCATCATCCTCGGTGGAACCCGAGATTACGAGGGGGTGAAGGGCACCTACGATTTTGAGGTCCGCAAGGACGGGAAACATGTGGTAACCGTTTTCCACATCGTGCGGGAAAAAAAATAAAGAGGCCGTGCGGCCAGCCTCTTGAGGCGACAAGGGGCGAATCAAGGTTCGTTGTATCGTTTTGGATGGGGGGCTCCCCCTCCGAAATCTGTTAAGGGTTTGGTTTGTGGTATTTGGCCAAAACAGCGCTTGAGTGCCACCGTGGAACACCTGCAATTGACTGTTCAACACACATGTGGGGTGAATTTCCGCCGGCATGGAATCTTCTCATATGCGTCCCTTCTCCCTTTCGCCCTTCTGTCTTTTTAGCGAGATCCTTCCTGCGCATGCCTTGGTAAAGCCAAATGCAAAGGCCTATACATTTCTGAAAGATGACACGCAGGCGGTTTCCATTTCCTATCTTGAACTTGAGTTGGCTGCGTCCCGGATCGCCACAGAATTGCTCAGGAGGAGGAACGGAAATGGGAGTGTTCTTTTACTTTTTCCACCGGGGCTTGATTTCATAAAGGCATTTGTCGCCTGTGCACTGGCAGGCTCCCCCTCTGTTCCGCTCAGCGTCCCGAGGGCAAGGCAGTCCCTTTCTGGGTTGGAAAACATTGCCAGGGATTGCGGCGCCAACGTGGTCCTCTGCACCCAAGCAATTTCCGGGACTGTGAAAAGCCGGATTCCTGAGGGCTCATTTCTCAATCAGCTGCAATGGATCGATGTCAGCGAGCTCGATTATTCTGAGTACAAACCCTTCAGGGCTTCTCCTTCCCACCCTTCCGCCCCTGTTTTTCTACAATACACATCAGGCTCAACGGGCCGCCCAAAAGGCGTGGAGGTCTCCAATCAGAACCTCCTGCACAACCTCCGCAATATTGCCTCAATCTTCAACTTTACAGAAGGTGCCAAAACGGTTTCATGGCTCCCTCATTTCCACGACATGGGTCTTGTGGGCTCGATTTTAACCAGCCTCTACGCGGGAGTCCCATGCATTCTACTCTCCCCAAACGACTTCATTCAGAAGCCCTATCGTTGGCTCAAAGCGATCAGCGAGTACGGAGGAACACTCGCGGGAGCACCGAACTTCGCTTACGACCTGTGTGTTTCTAAAATCCCTGAGGAGGAGATCGGGACCATTGATCTTGGGAGTTGGAGGGTTGCCTGGAACGGAGCAGAAACGATCCGCGCCTCGACCCTCTCGGCATTCGCACAACGCTTCCGCAAAGTGGGCTTCAGCGAGAAGGCTTTCGCTCCCTGCTACGGATTGGCGGAAGCAACCTTGATGGTCACTGGGTGCGGACCACACAGCGAAAACAGCATCATTAGCATTACGCGTTCAAGTCACCTGAGCGGCGAATCGGTAGAAGTGGTTGCAATGCCCTCCTCAGAAACTAACGAACTCGTAGGATGCGGAAAAAGTTTCCCAGATCAAAGTGTGCGAATCGCGCATGCCAACTCGTTGATTTCACTTCCCGATCGGCAGGTCGGTGAGATTATGGTGAAGGGGCCCAGCATTTCCAAAGGCTATTGGAACAACAAAGAGACATCCGCACCCGTTTTTGACCACATCCTGGACGGCGAAACAGGATTTCTTCGAACCGGGGATTTGGGTTTTCTCCACGAAGGGGAGCTTTTCGTGGTAGGCCGGGTCAAGGAGACGATGAAGCTCAATGGAAAAACCTTCTACCCTTATGACATCGAGTTTACAGCGTTTGAGTCGAGCCCATGCCTGAAAAAGAATGGTGCCGCTGCATTCTCGATCCAAGGAGACGACGGTGAGTTGCTTGTAGTGGTATGTGAAATCCGGAGAGACCGCCTGAAAGTCTTTGATGGGGAAGCAATTCGCAAGGCGGTTGCGAAGGCGCTGTTCGATGAGCATAATGTACCTGTCCACGACTTTGTTCTCATCGGGCCAGCCCTGATGCCAACCACCTCCAGCGGCAAGATCAAGCGGATCGAATGCCGCCAGCTCTATTTGCAAAAGTCGCTGGAAACCCTTTACAGCTCCCGGTCCCTGCTTATGAAGCAAAACTCAAACCCTGCCGCCTTGACCCATCAGGCCCTTGTGGATCTGCCCCCTTCTCTCCGCCTGAAGAGTCTTCTTGCCAACCTCAAACTTGAGGCGGCTTCGTTGGCCGCATGCGACCCACTCATGATTGATGCCTCGCAGAATCTCCACCACGACATCGGTCTTGATTCCATCCGTTTGATCGAATTGAAGGTCCACCTCGATCTTTTGCTGGGAAACGAGTTTCCGCTTGAGAAGTTTGCGGCTGTGGAAACCCTCGGAGATCTGGCGAGGGAGTCTATCGGATATCTAAACCTCGAGAGAACGCCATCGACGGTTTTGCAGGAAATCTGCCCTGGGCCGTCCTATCCGCAGGATTTGGTTGTCCTTGAGAAGATGCAAAATGGCTTTTTCGACTACCTTCTGCAACTCCGGGAGGAATATGGCAGGGTCGTCCGATTTGTGTGGGGTTCAAAGACGTTTTACATGCTCAGCGAACCGGAGGATGTGAGGGAGATCTTCGTCAAAAGGACGGACGAGTTCATCCGCGGCGATGTCTTTATTGGGATCCGTTTGACATCGGACCTTCAAAACCTCTTCTCCACGGAAGGCGCGGAGTGGAAGGTGCAGCGCGATATTGCGCAACCACTCTTTACCCGCGCTGCGATCGAACCCTTCTGTGATTCGATTCCGAGGCGCGTCCTCGATTGCCTTTATGATGAGCACGGGCGAAAAGTAACCAGGGAAGTGGATCTCGCGAATGCCACGAAGGAAATTACTCTGCACATTATACTTGGAAAGCTGCTTAGTATAACGGATCGCAATCGATCCCAACGGATTCTCGAAAGCCTGATCGATGTCGACAACTTTCCGGTTCCTTACTTTTACATTTTTCCGCACGAAATCCAAAATGCGCCGCTCTATAATGAGAAGCGGCGGCTATCTTTTGATCCGCTCGTCTATGAGCATATTGATCAGCATCTCGACCATCCGGATCAATACCAGGACATTCTCGCCTCATATGTGGCAACCGACTTTGTGAAGGCCATGCCAAGAGCGGAGCAGCGTGTTTACCTGAGAAGTATGGTGTTTACGCTCATTCTGGCGGGGGTGGAATCAACCGGTAGCGGACTTTTTTCGATTCTTTTTCTTCTGGCTACCCATCAGGAAAAGCTCCGAAAAGTCCGGGAGGAGGTTCTTTCGGTCTTCCCAGATTCCCAGTGCAATTCGCAGGATCTTCTCTCGAAGCTTCCATATACCTATGCAGCAGTGAACGAGGCCCTCCGTCTCTATCCCCCGGTTTGGTTCAATGGTCGGGAGGCCACCTTGGACACGACCTTCCGCGGAATCCCCATCCGGAAAGGTGATTTTATGCTCACCTCGCCTTACGTGATCCAACGGAATCCCAAATATTGGGAAAATCCCTCCGATTTTATTCCTGAACGGTTCCTCGAAAAAAATGTCCCCATGGGTGCTTATGTTCCCTGGGGCTCGGGGCCAAGGCTCTGTGCCGGAAAGTGGCTTGCGCTTTTTGAACTCATCCTTGCAACGGCGACCATTGTGAAGGACTACGAGCTCACTGTAATGCAGGAGGGCGAATTCTCACTCGGCACATTCTTCACATTGAGACCGAAAAACACTTTCCGGGCCACACTTACGCCACTTTCATAATGCCCAACGGCCTGCCATCAGAAAGCTCAGACGAGGCCCATCTCTGTAGACTGGGCGCACTCCCTGACCGGTTAATTTTCATTCTTGGCCCCCACAGGTCGGGAACCACATACCTCCATCAGGCGCTTGTTGATACAACAGCTTTTGACTACATTTCTTATTATGACGCGGTCGAAAGCGACCGATTGATTGTCAACCATGAAGCCGGGCGCAGGGAAGCTGTGATCCGAGCGCTTGCGGAGGAAATGGAGAGCTTTGGCCCAACCCGGGGCATCGACCACATGCCAATCAACCCCCTCCACGCAGAGGAATACGGTTTTCTCCTGGAGAAGCGCTATCATACCCTTCAACAGGCCGCGGACATTTCGAATACCAACTTCGAACCTTTGAAAATTCTCTGCCGTAAAAAGCGATTCCTGTCCCGTGAGCCGAAGCCTTTGATATTGAAAAACCCGATAGATTTCTATGATGGGTTCATCCGGATTGCCGAAACATTTGAAGGCTGCCAGTTTATCTTCATCCACAGGCATCCCTTGAGTGTCTTTAACTCGCACATCCTGCTTTGGAGAAAGCTGATCCAGAGTAAAAACTGTTTTCTGGCCAAGATCGATCGTTCATACGATGCGGTTTTCGATTCGCCCCAGACGCTCCAGGCCATCCATCTTTCGACCCTCAGCCCGCGGGGGTTGCAATTGGCTTTTGAAAAGTTCTGCAACGCATACGAGTTTTATATTAGCCACATCCATAAGCTAGCTTCTGAGCGTATGGTGAGTATTCGCTACGAGGATCTGTGCAAAACCCCGGCGGATGTGTTGCGGCGGATCATTGACAAGCTGGCGTTGCCTGTCGCTGAGGAAAACCTCAACGCCCGACCAGCGCCCCGAAAGATCGCAATCCTGCCTGAGGTCGAGCGCGTCTACCGGGCCAATGCGAACCGCATCGAGCCGTATTTGAGTCACATGGGCTTCGGCCTTATGCCCCATGATTAACGCCAAGCACCTCACCGTTGCCTCCTCCGGAGTAAGAAATATCTTGTTAACCGGGGGCAGCGGTTTTGTGGGGGTGCATCTTTTGGCAAGCATTTTGAACCACACGGATTCGAGGGTCCTTTGCCTGATGCTCGGCGGTTCAACGTCTGAGGCGTCTCAGCGGCTCGCCAGCGGCCTTGAGAGGCACCAGCTCGTGATTGACTGGAGCAGGGTCGAAATCCTACTGGGAGACCTGTCGAAACCCCGACTGGGACTGGAGGACAGTCACTACAGGGAACTTCAGCAGTCGCTCGACTTGATCATCCATGCAGCCGCCGATGTTTCGCTCTTCAGCAAATACGAACAACTGAAAGAGGTGAATGTCGACGGCGTGGGCCAGATGTTGGAAATGGCAAACGGAACAAGGCGCATCCCGTTCACCCATATCTCCTCCTACTCTGTCTTTAACGAGGTTTCGTATCGTCAAGAACAGGTGGTCTTCGAGGAGCCCCTCCCGGTCAGGGAGCCTGTATTCCGGAACGGATATGCGGAATCAAAATGGAGGGCTGAGCGTATTTGCAATGAAGCCAATGCCTCTGGCGCTCCCGTCAAGATACTCCGCCTGCCCTATATCCTCGGAGCAGCATCCTCCGGAACATGCAACCCGCAGGGATATATAGAGCTGATCTCGAAGGCAATGCTTCTTGTTTCCGTGGCGCCGGACTTGGATTTTAATCTGACTTCCCTGCCAGTCGACATCTGCGCCGATCTCGTCGTCCAGGTTGCACTGGGGACTCCAGCGCAATCGGGAATTTTTCATCTCACACCCTTCGCGCCATTTCACTGGTCTGCAATCTGCGAAGCGGCGAGCAATTATGTTCACGAATTGGAGCTTCTGCCTGCCCTCGAATGGTACCAACACATCAAGAAATGCGCCTTGACCCATCGCGAGCTTTTTCCGGTCGTGGCTCTTCTGGCAAAAGATCCAGCATTGACGCAATTCCAGTCGAATATCCATCGGCTGCGCTTTGATATCAGTAAACTGACCGACTGCCTTGGTGAATCCCCTGCGTTTCCTGAAAATCGTTCAGCCTATTTGAGGCGCTACATTCAATGTGTCGGAAAAATTTGAAGCCTTGATCACTTCAGTCGGCACTGTAAATCGCATCGACCAAGTCGGTGCAACGTTTCCGGGGAAGAACTCCTGCCTCCCAATTATTCATCAGATAGGCAAACCCGGTCCTTCTTTCTGGATCGGCAAACCCAAGGCTGCCACCCAGGCCGATATGGCCGAAAGCGGATCCGGAGGCCCCAAATAGAGAACGGATTTTTTGACCGCTGGAATCTAGAGGGTCCATCATGAACCCGGCCGAGAACGCCATGTCGCATTGCAGGACAAGATCGAAACCCTGTGTCAACCTGGTGGACATCCAATCTAAGGTTTGTTGTTTGAAGAAAGTGGTGCCGTTCTGTACGCCGCCATTGGCAAGCAGGGCATAAAATTTTGCCAGACCCTCCGCGGAGGCGATGCCCCCAACGGAGGGGAGTGAGGAAGCCCAGATGGGTGGCGTATTCCATTCTGCAATTCCGCCTGGAAGGTTGGCGGGCCTAGTGAATGCTTTGTGGACCAGTGAGTCCGGATCGGCAAATGCGCGGGCGAAAATCAATTCACAGCCATCCAGCATGCCCCGTTCCGGAGCGCGGAGTGTGGCCACGCGATCATTTTCTGACTCTGGGAGACCGATCCACAGATCGATGCCGAGTGGCCCGCCAAAAACCCGGCGCCAATACTCCGAGAGTGCCTCGCCGCCCGTCAGACGCCGGAGTATCTCTTCCAAGGCATAAGCAAAAAGGTGGGGGCTATATGCGGATCCGGAGCGGGGGAGTGGCAGCGGGTCCTGTTTTTCAATCGATCGGACAATGCCTTCCTTATCAAGAATCTTAAGATGGATATCGTTCGGGGCACAGAGTCCCGAGCGGTGCGAGAGCAGTTGGCCAAGCGTCATTGCGCGCTTTCCGCCCTGCGCGAATGCCGGCCAAAGGTCTGATATGTGGGAATCGAGATTCACCCCCGCCTCTTGCATCGCATGGAGCAGGCAGGCCACGACAACGCCCTTCGTTCCGGACCCTATTCCAACAAGCGTCTCCTCTTTCCATGGCCGCTGGCAATCGGCATCGAGAAAACCCCCATAAAGCGAAATCAGCTTCTCTTCGCCCCGCAAGACACACATCCCGCTTCCTGAATCACGCCCTGCAGAAAAATTTCCTCTAAACCTTTCCTCAGCTTCCTTCATAGTTTTCCAACGGGTATCTCCGTACTCCTTTTAACCATGTCAAGGATGGGTTGGCATGAGCTTCACCTCTTCGTGGGCCAAGCAACGGTTGTGTTTCCGAGAACTGCGACGCAGCCAGTCCGGAGGTCAGGAGTGAGGCCCTCGGCCCGCCCTCGCCCCTGTCTTGTCTTTTGTCGCCAGTGTTGGTGGCGCTCTGCGCCTGGAGCATGCTGGTCGCTGCCCAGGCCGCGACGGCGGGCGCGGAAAGGCTTTCGCATATCGCGAGAGCTTGGTCGGAGAACGGCACCTCAGGGCGCGCCGGCTCCGCCTCGGGCCCGGAATCTGCGAGGAAACCAGCGGTGTTCCAAATGCCTTCCTGCCAAGGCTTCGCCCGTATGTCATGCTGTGGGCGGTGGCCGGCAGACCAGCGCAGCGTGGCGGCTTCCCAAGGCAGGCCGGGCGAGGGCTGCAGGCCCCTTCGGAGATCTGCCGCGCAACGCTTCGGTAGCCGGTGGGTTGGCTGGCAATCACGTCCTCGCGGCCGGGGTGGGCCAGATCGTTGCCTGCCAGATGTCAGGGGACGGTCAAAGTGCACCAGCGAGGGGCGAAATAGGAGGGGGAAAAATACACCACGTTGAGGGGCGGAAAACGCTCGGAGTCTGCCGTGGTGAGGCGGCAAGTCTGAGCGCTGGCGAACCTCCTCAAAGTGAGCATCCGAGAAACAATCCGACGTATTGCCCGTGAACTGAGGCGGAACCGCCGAACGGGGGCGCGCGATGCCGAGCCGGGCTCAGATTAGCTTCTGCCCAACGTCGCGGACAGGGAGCCATGTTTGGTCCAGATTTTTGATCTGCATGACAAGGTCCTGAAGCGGCCAGATGGTGACCCGGGCGTGGTGGACAGACATGCGGACGACATGGCCGCCCTGTTTGCGGTGGGCGCAGAAGCCGTGGAGGTGGAGGGGAAGACCTTCGACGGAGATCATGCGCTGGAGGGTGGGGTTGGCTGCGTAGACGCCGCTCACCTCCCAGCTGCCCCCGGAGTAATCTGCAAGTTTCAGGTTGTTGGATGCGTCATAGCCGTGCGAGAGGTCGAGTCCCTCGAGAGGCAGGTAGAATGCCGCGGCAGCTGTGACGTCGATTGCGCCGGCCTCGATGTGGACACCGGCAAGGCCAATGTTTTCCGCGGCCATGCGTTCCTGAATCCATGGGTGGATGGATGCGACATCGCGGCATTCCCACACCCGGGCGTGAGCCGGGTCACAGACACCCACCGCGAGGAAGGGCATGGGCGGGGATTCGCCAACGTCAGTCAAGGACGGGGTGACAAGGGCGGTGCCAGTGGTGGGAAGCTTTTCCCGGAGAAGGTCGAGGATCTCCATGGGCTTTGCGCCTTCGGGATCGGCCCAGAGCAGGCGCGGTTCCGCGACGGTGCCGCCCACAATGGTCTCCCCGTTGCGGCGGAACCAGTTGGTGGTGCCGATGCCAACAATGGGCCAGTGGGGGGGGCACGGCGAAATATCGGCGGCGACGGAGTCCCACGTGACGGTGTGGAAGAAGTCGCCCTTGAGCATGCGCTCGACAGTGTTGTAGCACAGGAGGGCGGAGCGGTTTGGAGAAAGGCGCATTGGGCAAACAAGACGGATGACAGCGGAGCCGGCAAGCAAATGTCAGTGCGGCATGCCTGTGGCCTTCGTCCTTCCCTTTTCCATCGGCCGGGGCTTAATCAGGCGCATTTTTCCCGGCCCGCATCACAGCCCCATGACCTCCGTCCAAGGACTTTCACCGCTTTGAAAACGACCGCCACCCCGGAGCAATCCCGGAAAGCCCCTGTGGTCCGGCCCGTAGTGATCATGGCGGGCATGGCTGGGAACACCATGGAATGGTTCGATTTCGGGTTGTACGGGGTTCTCGCGCCAACCCTGGGAAAGCTTTTCTTTCCCGAGGGAAACCAGCTCGTGTCGATCCTCGCCGTGTTCGGGGTTTTTGCGGCGGGTTATTTGATGCGGATGGCGGGTGGGGCGATTTTCGGGCACATCGCGGATCATCAGGGAAGACGGCGGGTGCTGCTGCTCTCCGCGGGACTCATGGCGGTGACGACCGCGCTGTGCGGCATGCTGCCGGTGTATGCCAGCATTGGGATTGCGGCCCCGATTCTTTTCACGATCCTGCGTCTGCTGCAGGGGTTGTCGGTGGGGGGTGAATTCATCACGTCACTGATTTACCTGCTTGAAAATGCGCCGCCGCACAGGCGGGCACTTTTTGGAAGTCTAGCGGGATCTTCTGCGACCGTGGGGCTTCTGATGGGCTCCGGGTTTGGGGTGGCGCTCTTCACGGTTTTCACAAACGAGCAGGTGCTGCAGTGGGCCTGGAGGCTGCCGTTCCTGCTGTCCATTCCGCTCGGCCTTGCGATCGCGGTGCTGCGCACATTCCTGCCTGCCGAGGAGGCGCCGGAGCGGCACGTTGGAACCAGGGAGCGGCACTCCAGTGTCTTCCATGCCTTTTCCGAGTACCCGATGGTGATCCTGAAGACTGCGATAGCGGGTTGGGCGACGCAGACCGGGTTTTACATCGTGGCCATTTTCATGCCGTCCTACCTTGTGAGCGGGCACCTTTTCCCGCAGTCCACCGCGCTGGCGTTTCAGGCTGCCTGCATGGGGCTGGTTGTGATCCTCAACCCGCTGGGCGGGTATCTTGCGGACAAGATCGGGCGCAAGACCATGGTGCTGGTTTCCTCGGCGGGGTGTGCGGTCGCAGCCGTGCCGCTCCTGATGATGGTCAACACGGGGGTGCACGCCTATGCGCTGTCCGCGCTGCTTGGGTTCTCGCTGATTGTCGGGCCCGGGAATGCGTGTTACTCGGTGTGGGCGGCGGAGAGGTTTCCGAGGTCGCTGCGCGCGAGTGGGCTGGGCCTCTCCTACAACATTGCGGCCGGCATCATGGGGGGCATGACGCCCCTGATTTGCACGAGCCTGATGGCGGCCACGCACAACAGGATCGCCCCGGCCGGGTTGGTCATCCTCGCCTCGGCAATCACGATCCTCACCAGCTTGCGCGTGAAGGAAACGGGCGACAAACCCCTCCGGTAGAACGCGGGCGCCTCCACGAAAAAACCGCGGGGCCGCTCCTGTGCCGCCCCCTTTGAACCGCGGGCCATTTTGGTGGGCCCGCTGCCATTTGAAACTCCGCGCCCCGCCCCGCCTGGGGTGCGCCGGGCTCAAAAGAGGCGTCAAAGCGGCATCCTGACCACGGATGGAAGGAGTGTTGCCCCCCGCCGGGGAGAGGGCATCATCGGGGCATGGCTGCCCTGCTCCGATCCCCGATTTTTCGCCTGCTGCGCGCCCGGCCCCGCATCTTCGTGGCGGCGGCGGTGGGCCTGTTGATGGGCGTGTTCACGCCGCTTCAATGGGCCAGCCATGTCGTCACCCGCATGCTCATCGGCTGGAATGTGGGGGCCCTGCTGTATGTCGTGCTGGCCGCGGTGATGATGGTGCGCTCCTCTCCGCAGCACATGCGCCAGCGGGCGCAGTTGCAGGACGATGGCCAATTGGTGGTCCTCTTTCTGGCTGCACTTTCCACGGTAGCCAGCTTGGTGGCCATCGCAGGGCAGTTGTTGGTGGTAAAAGACTTGCACGGTTTTTTGCGTGTAGCCCATATCGCACTGGCCGGGTTCACGGTTTTAAGCTCCTGGGGCTTTATTCAAGTCATGTTCACCCTGCACTACGCACACGACTATTACGCAGATCTGTCCAAGGGCCGCTCTGCCCCGCTGACCTTCCCGGATGCTGAGCCTCCCACCTATGGGGACTTCTTCTATTTCGCCGCCGTGATCGGCACCTCGGGCCAGACTGCGGACGTGTCATTTGCTTCCAAACCGTTGCGCCGTCTGGGCACGGCGCATTGCATTCTGGCCTACGTGTTTAACACCACGGTGTTGGCGATGCTCATCAATATCGGGGCGGGTTTGCTGTAAGACGCCGGTGCCGGGGTTTGGGGGACCTTCCGGTGTGGAGGAAATCCGCCATCCCTGTCTGGCGCGAGTTGCCTTTTCTCCAACGGGTTCTGATGATGGCGGTTTGATTCTTGAAGGGAACCCCGCCGGGGTGTGGCTGTCTGGTTCCCGGAGGGAACAAAGATGTTAGCCGGGCGGTGACGCGGAGCACCACCCCCGGTCGATCGAAGAAAGAGCCATGCACCCCGGTGTGCCAGAGGGCAGGAATGCAAACGGTGCGTCCGTCAGGAACTTCTCGCCTCTGTCACCCCTTCAGGGTGAGGGCCCTTTTTGCGCCCGAATCCGGTGGTGTCGCCACACACCGGCTACCGGCTGGGTTCCATCCGGGAACCGGGTGGTGGCTGCTTGGCTTCCCCGAGGGAACCAAGAGGGTAGCCGGGCGGTGGCGCTCACGCGCCACCCCCGTTCAGCCGGAAAAAAGCGATGCACCCCGTGAGGGAGTGCCAGAGGGGTGCATCGGTCATTTTCCGGCTGACCGGGTGCGGCTTTGGGGACAGATCTCCACATCTCAGCCAATCGCAATCCGCAGGTGCCCATCCGCACCGGCGCGCCTCACGCCGGGCTTTGGCGAGATTGCGCCCCCCCCCACAGGAACAACCCCTAAGGATTTCCCGCGCCGAGGCTGCCTGAAGTCCAGCGTTCCCCGCAGTTCAGGGTCTGGAACCGCAGACCAAGGCTGCGGCATTCCGATTCAAAGACCGCCGGATCAGCCGTGTTGAACTCGAACATGTTGAAATGATGCGGGATCGCGAGCCGGGCACCGCATTCCTTCGCCAACCGGGCCGCCTCGCGGCCGTCGAGGTTTCCCGCCACGCGCCCGTTTTTCGCGCCATTGATGGGCAGCAAAACCACATCCGGCTGCGCCGCCCGAAGCAGCCCGGGCAACGCCTCGTGCCAGCAGGTGTCGCCGCTGTGGTAAAGCGTCCATGGGCCAAACCGGATCAGATACCCAAGAAACCGGCACCGTCCATTCTCGTCCCGTTCCACGGTGTTGTGGGCGGCCGGGATGCCCGTCAGCTCGAATCCGGCAATCTCCACCCGGGTTCCCGCATCCATCCCATGATACTGCACCGCCCCCGCAGAAAGGCGTTGCCGGGCCACAGACACCGTGGCCTCCGGAAGCACCAGCGGCAACGGCATGGACCGCGCCAAAGACATCGGCACCAGCGTGTCCGCATCCAAATGGTCCGTGTGCGCGTGGCTCGACACCGCCACATCCACAAATCCCAGCCCGGCCGGATCCAGACACCGTTCTGTCATTCGCACGTGCTCCAGATCCGTTCCGGCATACTTCCGGGTCAGCGAATCGGACAGGTACGGGTCCACCACCAAACACCGGTCCTGCCACCGAAGCACAAACCCGCTCTGGCCAAGCCACCACAGCCCAAACCCCGACCCCGCGCCGGACCGGATATCGGCCAGTAGTTCCGCATCCCGCTGCACCGGTGGAATCATCGTCCCCCTCCGTTGCCCGATTCACCGCTGGTGCCAGGCCGTTTTGCAAGCGCCTCAAGGATGTCCGCTCGCTCCACATACTCCGCCTCGACGCCGCTGGGCGGCACCTCGAGGCGCGCCGTCCATGCAATCGCGTTCAGCAGGAGCTTCCGGAATCCGTCGTTTTTCCAATTGTTGTAGAAGTGTCCACACGAGGTGCCGAAGCCGCGCCCGCCGTCCTCCCGTTCCACAGCCCATGCCACCCAGCGCCCGTCCGGTTCACGACCGTCCAACTGCGGCACAGCCAGCAGGGGCACTACCCGGCCCGGTGCCTCCGCGAACCGGAGGTTGTAATAAAACTCGTCCCGCAACCGGAAGGGTTTCACGCCCCGGACCACGGGATGCTCGGGCCTCGGCAATTGAAGGTCGTCTTCCACGACCCGGATGGCGGAGTGCCATTTCCGGGCTCCGCCGGTTTCCCACTGAAAATAGCCGCCGCTCCAGCGCAGGACTTGGTCACGGAACGCCTCGGGCGCGAACACGGAGAAATGGAACGTCACAAGGCCGCAGCCCCGTTGGATTTGGCGTTCCATGAGAGCCCGGCGTTCTTCTGTGGCCAGATGCGGCGCTTCCTCGCCGATGTGTCCGTCCCGGCCATCCGAGATCAACACCACTGTGTCCGCGCTCTCGAGGGTACCCGGGTTTTTCGGCCATCCGTCAAAGTGGGTTTCCACCTGCACCTGCTCCCGGACATTCGAGCGTTCGAAGAGCACCTGCAGCAACCGGACCGACCACGGGTAATCATGAATGCCGTTCCCCTCAGGGCCGTGGCTTTTTGTTCCTGCAATGAGCACCAGCTTTTTCGGCCCGCCCGTGCCTGGCGCTGCGAACGCTGCGGAATGCAGGAGCAGGAGACCGGCAAGAAGGAGCGCTTTCATGGGGGAAATGGGAGCTTGGGGGGGCTAGGTGCGGGGATCTTTTACGTTACCGCATGGATTCGGATGCCGAACACGGCCCCGACCGACTCCAATGCCGCCAGATGATGGCCGGTCATCAGCAAATAATGGTGCGAGGCAAGCTGCGTCATCATCCGGTGCCCGTCTGGAACCCGGATCACGCCGCCGTTTACGCAATCCGAGTCGGGGTCACCCCAGTAGCCGGTGAGTTCGCCCTCGATGACCGTCATGGTGCCCATGTCTGGATGGAGTTTGGCCAGCGTGACCGGTCCCTCGGGCAACCGGGCATCAATCGCGTGCGCGTTTTCGTCTACGATCGCCAACACCTTTTTCCGGAGGGTCCACTGGGTTGCAAAGGACTTCGGCACGACACCAAGGAAACCGCAATGCGCCACAAGGATATAGTTGCGCGGATCGCCCGGCACTTCCGGGAACGCAGCAATCCGTTCGTGCTTGAGTGCCGCCTGCCCCATGAGGAAGGGGTACAGGTTGGTCATCATGATGGGCGCTCCAAGGGACCGGTGCAGGATTAGCTTGCTGAGCATCGCCATCACGTCCGCTTCGCACCCCCAGATCAGGCGCCTTTCCTCGTAGAGGAGGTTCCACGCCAGACACGGCGTGCAATCCGAGAACGCGGACTCATTCAGGCAGTTGATCCCCACCCCCTGCACGCCGCCGTCCTCTCCGATGTCGCGCCGGATCGCCAAGTACATTTTGATCGCAGACAACAACCCCTTCTCAGGCAGGCCCGAGCTGATTTCACGTCCTGCCAGCGCCTCCCGAGCTTCCGCGTCCGGCACCGCCTTGGCCTCCGCCCCGAGCTTCTTGAAGCTCCTCTTTTCGATCCCGATCCCGAACTTGGCCAGGATCCGGTTCACACACTCGCTTTCCCACCAGTAGAACCGTTTGAAAATCGGGGCCTGCATTCCTTCCCCCGGGTTGTCCTGGTAAACGACAAACTTCTGGTGACCCAGCTCACGCCGGACCGCGAGCGCGCGCAACACGGCCCGCGTGTGCTCCCCGCTGTAAGGCGCAAGAATACGGTCTCCCGCCCCTTCACCCCTGAGATACGTGATGATTTCCCAGTCCCACATCGAAAGCGTTCCGAATTCCGAGGTGAGCACCAGCACCGGGACATTCAATGCCCGGAAATCGGCTACCCGCCGGTACGCTTCGCCGAGCAGTTGGGGAAACACCACCGCATCGCAGGACGGCAATGGCGTGCCCAACGCCACCGGCTCGAGGAATTCCGCTTCGTGGCCAAACAACTCATTCAAAGCCAACAACTGACGATCGAAGCCGGCATCCCGGCCCGGCTCAAAGTAGAGGGGGAGCAACTGTGTTTTCATACAAGTTCGCGTTTGCCTGTTTCCGCCGAACGCAGCCCGGCTTCCAAAACCCGGATGCATTTCAGGCCATCCCGGAAATCAGGATCGATGGGCGTGCCGTTTGCCACGGCTGCGACAAAGTCCGCCACCGCGTGCACAAACCCGTGCTCGTACCCGATCGTGTGCCCGGGCGGCCACCAGTGCTGGATGTAGGGATGACAGGGCTCGGTCGCCAAGATGGTCCGGAACCCCTGTGCATGGACCGGATCCTGTCTGGAATGCAGCTCCAATTCGTTCATCCGTTCGAGGTTGAAACAGAGTGCGCCTTCGCTGCCGTAAATCTCGAATGTGTTGCGGTTCTTCCGGCCCGTGGCAAACCGGGTGGCCTCAAACGAACCCACGGCACCGGACGCAAACTCGACGTGCATCAGCGAGGCGTCCTCGACGGTCACCCGGCCTTTGCCCGCCGCACCCGTTCCGGCGCTGAATGTCGCAGCCCCCTCTCCCGGAAGCGGCCGCTCCGCAATGAACTGCGCGGTCAGACACGAGACGCTCCGGATGTCGCCCACCAGATAGTGCGCAAGATCCACGCTGTGCGAGTTCAAGTCCCCGTGCGGGCCGCTCCCGGCGGTTTCTTTCTGCAGATGCCAGGTCAACGGGAACTCCGGATCCACGATCCAGTCCTGCTGATAGGCGCCGCGCCAGTGAAAGATCCGGCCGATCCTTCCCTCGTCGATGATCTGACGGGCGAGGCGCACGGCGGGCGTCCGGCGGTAGTTGTGGTTCACATAATGCCGGATACCTGCGGCCTCGGCGGCCGCCAGCATGGACTCGGCGTCCGACGCCCGCAGCGCCATGGGTTTTTCGCAGAACAAATGTTTTCCGGCGCGCGCGGCGGCGATTGCCACCTCATGGTGGAGATGCTGCGGAAGCGAAATATCGACCACGTCCACGTCGTCCCGTTCGAGAACCTTTCGCCAGTCCGTTTCGACGTCTTTCCAGCCCCAGGTGTCGGCAAAGGCGCGGACTGCTTTTTCGTTCCGGCCGCAGGCGACCTGCAGGACAGGCCGGACTGGCAGGTCAAAAAAGCGCGACGCCTGAAGCCAGGCGTTGCTGTGTGCCTTGCCCATGAACTGATGCCCAAGGATCGCGATTCGCAGTTCGTTGTTTTTCATGGTTCAGTTCAGGTCCGCCGCCACACGTTTCAAGTACGCCACACTCTTCGCGACCATCTCATCCTCGCGCCCAGTCCAGTCCGGATGCGGCATGTCCGTCTCGAATGCCAGGAAGCCTTTGTATCCGGCGTCTTTCAGCACCTGGGCAATCTTCGGGATCTCCACCAAACCTTCCCCGGCGGGTACGCAGGCAAAATAACACCATTCCCGCACATCCACCCCCTTGACCGGCCGGAGATCTTTCACGTGGGTTGCGTAGACGTGCTTGGCTAGCTTCCGCGTGGCCTCCACAGGATCGTCGAGCACCCGGAGGAAGTTGGCCGTGTCCAAGTTCACTCCGAAATATTCCGAGCCCACCTGTTCCACGAGCCACAGAATCTCGTCTGCGTTGTAGTCGATGTGATTCTCCACCGCCAACCGGATCCCGGCCCGGGCCGCCACCTCCGTGGCTTCCCGAAACCATGCCGCAAGTGTCGCCAATTGGGGCTCATGGGGCCCGAACCGGAACCGGAGGCTGCTCCCCACCACCCGCATCACTGGTGCTCCGATCCGTTTCGCGTACTCGATGTGCCGGATCATCTCGTCCCGCGCCGCCAGATTGCCACCCGCCTCCAGCCCATCGGGATGCCCCCAGGCATACACCCGGTCCATCCCCAGTGCGTCCAGACGCCGTCTCAACCCCTCCAAATAGTCCGGACTGAATTCCGGGAAAAAACAGGACTCCAGCGAGATCCCGTCGCACCCCATTTCCTTGGCCCGCTCCAGGATGGAATCCATGGTGTGGGGGGTTGGGGCGGGGATTTGACCGGGATACACTTCACCGAGGAACCGGTGGTAACAGTAGCTGTCGATGCCGACTTTCATAAAAGGGGATGGGGGAGGGGCGCGTGCCGGAGCTTTAGGCCTCTGACACTCCT
The DNA here is from genome assembly GCA_903901425.1 of uncultured Spartobacteria bacterium. Classification (GTDB taxonomy): domain Bacteria; phylum Verrucomicrobiota; class Verrucomicrobiia; order Chthoniobacterales; family Chthoniobacteraceae; genus CAIURC01. Next base: position 31,385 of record CAIURC010000088.1, read on the forward strand.
GACAGTAGATCCCGAACTCATCCGGGGAAAGGCACTGAAAGGGATTCCTCTTATACTTTTGCGCACGCTGTGCCCTTCCATCCCGAAGGGCCGTGGACGCTTTTTCAAGACCCCGGTTTCCCGCCAGAAATGCCCTGATATTTGACCCAAAGGCTGTCCAGTCGTTGCCCTGCCAGATCGGCCTACACGGGCGCCGTATTTTTTCTTGCCCGTGCGGAAAGCATTCTCCGAAAGACCACAGAATTGCACGGTTGCGTTCGGATCCTTGTCCTGTGCGGGACCGGGCGGGCCTGCTGATGGGTCAGGTCTGGGGGGAGCGGCAGCAGCGGTCGTTGGATGCCGGAGCGGTCTCATCACCTCGAGGGGAATCCAGCCCATACCCCGCCCTGACACAGACCACTGGCACCGGGGATCTGTGGATGTTTTGGAAGCTGAGACTGATCCAAACCTGCCGGAATCCGGGGCGTTCTATCGACCCGCTATTGGCCGGAAGCGAAAATTCGGTGGGCGATAGGATTCTAGGTTTTATGCGGGTTGGCGGGCGATATTGCAGCCTTTCTATCGCCCATCTATCGCCCTTTTTGAGCGATAGGCGGGCGCTTGTCCGATAGCCTGTCATGGGACCGCCCAGTACCGTCGCCAGCGTTTGCTGCCCTGAATGCGCACCTGGCCACGCACGATCAAGTCGTCCAATGCCCGTTTGACTTGCTTGGGATGGATCTCGTCACCGATGCGCTGATGAATATCGCTGATGGCTGACTCGGGGTAGCGCTGAAGGTCTTCGAGCAGCAGCGCTGCCAAGCGGTGCGGTTCAATGCGCTTGAGCGTGGTCTCACCGGCCCATCGTCTGAATCGCCGCCCAACTCAGCGCAGTCTTCCAGACAGTCGGTATTCCATCTGTCCCAAGCATACGCTTTGTCCCCTGCGCGTTTAGGAACGGCCTGAACTCTGCAACGCATTCCCGAAGCTCGCTCAGGTCTGGTGGAAGCTGCGGCGGTAATCGCCGGGCGTCTGGCCCGTGTGCTTTTTAAAGAAACGGGACATGTACTCGTGGTAGGCGAATCCGCATTGTTCCGCGATAACAGGAAGGATACAGGACGTTTCGGACAGCAACTGTTTCACCCGGCGGAGACGGAGCGCGTTGACTTCCTCCATTGGCGTTCGGCCGGTGCAGAATCGGAACCGTTTTTCCAATGCCCGTCTGGAGAGACCAGCTGCGCGCGCAATCGCGGCGCTGCCGATGTCCGTGTATGCGTTTTCACGGATGTACCGGATGGCTTTGGCGACATTTGGGTCCCGCACCGCGATGATGTCCGAGGACTGGCGCGTCACCACCTCGCCGGGCTCAAGAAAGATGTTCTGGGGCGCCACCTTTTCCCCGCGCATCATGCGGTCCAGCAATGCGGCGGCCTCAAAGCCGAGTTGCTGCGCGTTCTGGTCAAGGCTCGAAAGTGCCGGCGTCGACAGCTCACAGAGCACACGGTCGTTGTCCACACTCACCACCGCGACCTCGTCTGGCACAGGAATCCCGGCCCGGGAACACGCATCCAGCACCTGAACCCCCTGGCTGTCGTGCGCCGTCATGATGGCCACGGGCTTCGGCAAACCCTCCAGCCACTCCACCATGGCTTCCTGCTCCTTCTCCCAGTTTCTTTCGGCGTCCACCATGTAGGTGGGCTTGTATTCCGCACAGTCTCCGCCGTTTTCCTCCACAGTCCGGAGAAAGGCTGCGTGCCGACGGCGCTCCCAGAGCTTGTTCCCTGCGATCCCGCAGTAGCCGAAATGGCGGAAACCGCGGCTCAAAAAATGGGTGGCAATCCGCTCAGCGATCAGGCGCTGGTCAGGGAAGAGCGTTGGAAACTCCGGCTTGTCGTGCAGATGCCGGAGACTGACAACGGCCAAGCCTCGCTTCTGTGCTCTGCGGCAGAGCTTGAAGTCGAAACTCCGCGTGATGATGCCGTCCCCTTCCCAACGCGCAAGCCATGGGGGATCCGGATCGTTCTGGCCGCGCTCGTGGATGAATACGTTCCATGGCCCGTGCAACGTGAGGTACCGGCTGATTCCCAGCAGAATCTCGCGCCCGTACACCTTCGAAGTCTCCACAATCAACGCCACCCGCGGCTTCCGCTTCCGATTCTGGGCGTTCATCACGGAAATTCGTCGAACCTTAAGACTGCATCCCGCTCCGCTCGATGTCCCGGACCCGGATGGCGTTCCGGGCTGCTGCTGTAATGCCGGCCCAGTTGCCTGAGAGAATCGCGTCTCTGGGCGCAATCCAGGAGCCGCCGATCCCGCCGACTGCGGGTTCCCGGAGGTAGTCGGCGAGGTTGTTCTGGCTCAACCCACCCAGCGGAATGTAGCGGACACCCAGATGCGCATACGGAGCCGCCACCGTCTTGAGATACGTCAGGCCGCCACTCGGTTCTGCCGGGAAAAGTTTCAAAAGCTTCCGGTCAAATTCCAGTGCCCGCTCAATGTCGCTTGGTGTGCAAACACCCGGCGCAAACGGCAGGCCCGCGTTCAGCGCCGCCTCCACCACACGCGGATTCATCCCGGGCGCGACTCCAAATTCGGCCCCGTGCTCGAGCACCTGCAGCGCCTGTTCCGGGGTCAGCACGGTGCCAACACCGGTCAGCATTTGAGGCGCGTCCCGGCGCAACAACCGGAGCGCCTCAAGGGCAGCCGGGGTGCGCAGCGTGAGTTCCATGGCTGTCACGCCGCCCTCCATAAGCGCCTCCGCGAGGGGTACGGCGTCCTCCGGACGATCCACCACAGTGACCGCCACGATGCAGGCCCGGCTCAATTTCCCAAACACTTCCTGCTCCTTGGACTGGCTCATGCGCTCCTCCTCTCCATGCCGGAACACTCGGTCGAACGCAATCCGGCAATCAGGTTGTCCACAGCCTGGCTCATCGCGCGGTCAATGCTCTCCTGAGTGTACCCGCCCGTATGCGGTGTCGCCACCACCCGCGGATGCTTTACCAACCGCCAGTCCGCGGGCGGCTCCGAGTCAAAGACGTCCAGCGCGAGTCCGCCCAGTTGCCCGCTTTCCAACGCCTCCAAAACCGCCTCCGCCTCCATGACATCGTACCGCGCCGTGTTTACCACACGCGCACCCTGCCGCATTTTTCCCACGGCCTCCCGGTTCAATACTGGTGTGCCGTCCGGGCGCGGAGGACAGTGCAGGCTCAGAAAATCCGACTCCGCCAACACCTCCTCCCATCCCGCATACCGAAACCCCGCGCCCGGATGGAACTCCGGGTCTGGAAACTGTTCGAAGGCCAGCACACGCATCCCGAGCCCGAGCGCCATCCGTGTGACGAGCTTGCCGATCCGTCCGCATCCGAGGATTCCAAGGGTGCGCCCCTCGATTTCAATGCCCGGACTGGTGCGTTTCCAAAGACCGGCCTTGAGCGTGGCGTCGGAGGAAGCGCAGGACCGTGCCAACCCGAGAATCTGGCTGATGGCCAGTTCCGCAACACCCCGCGCATTCGCACCCTCAGCGCGCACCACCAGAATTCCGCGCTCTCGGGCAGCCTCAACGTCCACGGTGTCGGTCCCGGTGCCGTTCCGGCTGATCACCCGGAGATCCGATGCCTCTTCAAGGACTGCGGCGGTGACAGGCTCGACGCCCGCAAGATAACCGACACAACCTGGGAGAAGGGTGCGCAGTTCGTTTTCGCCCGGCTGTTCGCCTGGGGTTGGGAAGACGACCCGGTACCCGGCCTGCTCCAGGCGCTGGAGCGACGGATGCCCGGAGCGGGTCACGGAACGGGGTGTGACGAGGATTTTCATGGATTATTCCACGTGGATCTTGCCGTTCCTGAGAAACACCCGGCGCGGGAACCCCTCGCGTTCGATGTCACCGTAGTTGTGTCCGGCGTCGCCGGGATAGACGCAGAACGAGATCAGCGGTTCGGACCCGGTGTTGATGCTGCGATGCCCCCAGTACGGCGGCACATAAACCATCCGGCCCGGCGCGAACTCTTCGTACCGGCATTTGCCGTCGTTGGTTTTCATCATCATGTAGCCCCGGCCACGCAGCGCCAAATAGATCTCACCGGTATTCAGGCGGGTGTGGTAGTGCCCTTTGGTCATGAAACATTCTTCGCCCACCGTGCCGGGCCGCAGATCGCTGATACAGAACATCAGGTGACCGTACTGCTCCGGAACAGGCCGCTCATAAACCTCGTAATGCACCGGGTTTCCGGTATCGATCAACTGCTGGAGCGCAGCCGCATCCCGGTAATGCCCGCGCATGTCTGAGGCGCGACGGACCAGATGGTTCGTGGGGTTTTTCATCGCACCCTCCACGAGGTCGTAGTCGACCGAGAAAGGCTCGATGAATGTCGTCTCTTGGGCTTCCAGTGTGCTGTTCATAATGAGTGTGTTCCCTTCGGGTGGCGTTTAGCGGGTCGACGCGGCAATCTCCGAGAGCTTTTCAAATGCCGGGCCCCGGGTCGGAATCTCCACGTTGAACACGTCTGAAATCACCCGGGTCCACCCATGCAGAAAATAGTTCCAGCCGTCCTCCACGTGGAGGCCCGAGGCGGCCTGTTGCGCCTTTGCCTGCTCCATAAAAAGCAGGTCGCCCCGGTAGTTGAACTCCCACACCTGCGCGTTCTTGGGAAACCGCGCGCTGTCCGTCAGCGGCGATCCTGGCGCGTCCTTCCCAAGTCCCGTAGCGTTCACCACCAACGATCCGGGCGGCAAGGATGCCAGGACACGGTCCGCGAGTGCGGGCTCGGGCACATGGTGCGTCTCCAGCGGAATCCCGGTGGCCCAGTCGGCATGCAGCTTCCGGAGATGATCCAGCCGCGGTGTGCTCCGGTTGGCCACGTGCACCCGGCTCGGGCGGTTGCTGCCGTGCTCGGCCTTGGTCAGATGCCATGCCAGCGCCATTGCGGATCCGCCTGCGCCGAGGATTAACGCTTCCGCGCCAGTCTTGCTCCAGTGGTCGGCGGGCAGAAACGCTTCCAGCGAGTATCCGACAGTCCATGGATCCGCCGCTCGCGCATGGAGCCTTCCGTTTCGTTTGTAAATGCTGCTGAGCTCGCCCATCGCGCCGGACAACGGCTCGAGTTCATCAAACTGGTCCCGGCACGCGGCGCACAAATCGATCTTGTGCGTGGTGACAAGCGCGCCGAGCGCCAACGGATCGTTTCGGAGGTACTCGACGGCCTCCCGGTACCGGGCAGGCTCGGCGTGCAACGGGAAATCCATCCCGCGGAGCTCGCAGGGTCCGAGGCCGAGATGCGCAGCCCAACGGGGAAAGACTTTGTTGATGGACGACTTTGCGGTCGTCACGCCGATGAAAAACATCGTTGGTTGTGTGCAGGGTGTGTATGACATGGGAAATTCTCAGGAGTCGCGCCGTGCCCAGCCCGTCAGGGCCTCCAGCAGCGCCTCATACCGTTCCAGACGCGCCCGGTAATGCGCGCCCCGGGTGGTGTCCGGTTCGAACCGTCTGCCGAGGCGCACCCAGCGCTCCGCCGCCTCGCTGACGCCGGACAAAACTCCAACCCCGACACCCGCAAGCATCGCCACTCCCATCGGCGCCCCGCCTCCATCCTGGATTTGAACAATCGGGATCCCGAGCACATCGGCTTTGATCTGATTCCAAACCGCGCTCTTCTCGCCGCCCCCTGTGATCCGGAGTTCACGCAGGTCGAGATCCGGCAGCAGCCGGGAAAGCGCTTTTCGGTACACCGCGTACTCGAGTGCAACCGACTCGAGCACGGCGCGGTACATATCGGCGCGGGTGTGGTCCCACCCGAGTCCCGCCCATGCTCCTCGCAACTCGGGTACCGCTGGCGATACACGCCCACCGAGATGGGGCAGAAAAAATGGCAGATCTTCCCGAGTCGACTCCGCCTGGCTGTTGAGTTCCTCAAAAGTTTGTCCGGGTCCACCCATCTCGCGACGGAACCATTCAAGATTCATTCCGCCCCCGTTGATGTACGCGTAGGAATGCCACAGGTCGGCTGTGGCTGCGCGCCCGCACCCAAGCGTTCCTCCGTGGATATCCGGCGCGAACGCCCCAGTGGTGGCCGCAAACACCGAGGCTGTCCCCGCCACATCCACGCAGACACCCGGCTGGGTTGCGCCGCACGAAAGGAAGCTGGCTGCCGTGTCACCGCATCCTGCCACCACCGGCGTTCCCGACCGGAGCCCGCATCGCGCCGCCATCCCAGCCGAGACGGCGCCGATGATGTCGGTGGGCTGCACAATGCTCGGAAGCAGAGTCGGGTTGATGCCGAACCGCTGGCAGAGTCCGGACTCCCACTTCATGGACCGGTTGTCTGCAAACCCTGAGAAATGCAGGTAGGTGGTGTCGATGAACGGTTCGGGATTTCCGCAGAGCCGGAGTGCCACGTAGCCCGCCGGCTGCACAAACTTGGCAATCTGGGCGTACTCAGCGGGCCGCTCGTTCCGCCACCACAGGATTTTCGGGCCGTGGTTGAAGCTGGGCGCGTTCCCGGTGGCGCGGAGAACCTGTTCGCCGGCACCCTCTGCCATTTGGACGATCTGCGGGGCACACCGCTTGTCGAGCCAGGAGTCGTACGGGGTCACTGCATGACCGGTCCGGTCGATCCCGATCACACCTGCCATCTGCCCGGTGATGCCCACTGCCGCCACGTCGCAGGCACCCGCTTTTTCGAGGCAGATCTGGATGACCCGGCAGGCCGACTCCAGATGAAACTCCGGATTCTCCTCCACCGCACCGGGTTCGGGCCGGAGCAGACGGGACGGTTCAAACGCCTCCGAGATGCAAAGTCCTTCTACCGTGTACAAGGCGGCTTTCACGCCTTGGGTTCCGATATCGATGCCAAGCAGGTGCGACATGGGGGGAACAGGTTGGTTCAGGCGCCAATCTGGAGACTGGTCTTCAGTCCGCGGGCACTGGCCATCGCTGCAATCGCGTCTGTGGTGTTTTCGAGGCTGTACGTCGCTGTCACGAGATCCTCCAGCCGCAGAACCCCCTCGGTGACCAACTCCAAACACGCTTGGAACTGGCGCAGACTCTGGCGTGTGGTGCCCGTCACCATGAGTTGGCGGTAGTGAATCAGGTTCGTGTCCAACGGCACGAGGGCGCGGTCCTTGGGCAGGCCACCGAAAAACACGACCCGCCCGTTGACTGCCGCAATCTCCACCGCAAGAGTCTGCGCCTCGGGCGCCGGACATGCCGTGATGACCACGTCCGGGCCGCGTCCACCGGTCATCTCCAAGATGCCGGCGCGCACATCCCCCTGAATGGTCAGGAACATCGGATCGAGACTCCGCGCCATCTCCAGCCGTTCCGCGTGGAAATCGTTGATCACGACTTTGGCTGCGCCCGCCAAGCGCGAGATCTTTGCGTGCATCACCCCAATCGGTCCGCCTCCGATGATCAGCACCGTGTCGCCTGGTCGGGTGCCCGCCTTCTCGTAGGCGTTGTAGACGCAGGACATCGGCTCAATCAGCGCCGCCTCTTTGAACGAGACATGGTCGGCAATCGGGAACACGTTTCCTTGCGCCACCGCGTCCGCCGGGATCCGGACAAACTCGGCAAATGCGCCGTCTTCATGAATTCCCAATGCCCGGTAATCCGGATCCAGATGTCCGTCCCCGGCCACCACGAGCCGAGACCGGCGCGGGTTGTAGTTTGGCGCGACACAGACCCGCTGGCCCACTGCGTAACCCGCGACGCCCTCGCCCAATTTCTCAATCGTGCCGGACAACTCATGTCCGATCACCAGCGGGTTCTCCTCGGTTGCGTACGCGTGCCCGTGTTTGAGCATCCGAATATCGGTCCCACAGATGCTTGCCACCGCGGTGCGGAGCAGGATTTCCCCGGGCAAAACCACAGGCACCGGGATGTCTTGAATTCGAAGGTCGTTTTTTCCGAAGAGTCGTGCGGCTTTCATAAAGAATGGAGGCGGGGTTTCAGGTGAGCTGGATGGGTTTGCGCTCGAGGATGGATTGGTTTCCGGCATTCACCACGGCCACAGCGGCCCTGCCGTCCCGGCCGTTCACAGAGGCAGACCGCTCCGAGCGGATCGCGTCGATGAACTCGCAGTCTTCCGCGAGGTAAGCGTCCCGGTACAAACCCGTCCATGAGACGATCGCCGGCTGGCGCAGCTCCTTGTCCCGTGTGCAGACGACCGCTGCGCCGGCATTGAGCCTGCCAATGGTGATCAGCCCGTGTGTGCCCACGATCTCCACCCGGGAGTCGTATGCATACTGCACACCCTGCGCCCCCGTGATGCTCCCCTGCGCGCCGTTGTTGAACCGGGCGGTCAGAAGGACTTGGTCGTAAAAGTCTGGGAATTCTGCCCGCGCCTCCGGGGTCCGGTAATTGCCCGCGATGGCGTACACCTCCTGGAACTCGCTTCCGGTGAACCAGCGGAGTGTGTCGATGTCATGGCTGCACACCTCTGCGAGCGGTCCGTTGCTCAGGCGGAGATCGAACATCCAGGGCTTTGGATAGGTCGGCCCATGGGTGCAGGATTTCACGAGGACCACCTCACCGATCTCGCCGGCCTGAACGCGTTCCCGGGCTTGGCGGAACCCTTCGTCGAACCGGCGCATAAACCCAATCTGGAGAACGATCCCGGCCTTGTCGGCTGCAGCCACCATGCGGTCGCATTCCGCCGGATTCATGGCCATGGGCTTCTCACAGAAGACATGCTTGCCGCGCTCGGCTGCCGCAACTGCGATCTCACAGTGCAGGGCCGTGGGAGCGGCAATCAGGATCGCGTTCACCTTCGGGTCATCCAACAATGCCCGGTAATCTTCGTACTGGGCAACGCCACCCAATGCCTCCGAGGCCGATGCCCGCGTGGCGGCCACAGGATCGGAGACCGCGGCCACACCGGCTCCCGGAACCAAACGTGCAAAGTTTTGCGCATGGATCATTCCAGCCCGGCCGGAACCGACAATACCGACGTGAACGAGGGGTTTCTGCATGGGCCGAATCTAGCGGGCATCCCACGCCTGGGGCCATGACCACTGTCGCAAGAAACTTATACTTTTGCGCATAGCCCCGGGGCCCGGATCCACCCAGGACACGCGCACCGCGGCAGATCTCGGGTCAGGATGATACTTTTCCCCTTCCCGCTCCGCCGGCTGGCAGAATCTCCTGCGGCCCGGAGCAACCGCTCACTGCGCGGGTCCGGGCGGCGCAGGATTTCCGATCCGCAGGATGGAGCGGAGCAGATCGATGCCAAGGTATGAGAAGATGTAGGCGAGGTAGAGCCAGACGGGCGCGAGTGCGGCGCCAAAAACGAGGATCAAGCCTCCTGTGCCCGCCACTCCAGCGGCACCCAAATCGGGGAGTTCCTCGCCTGGCCCCAGAAGTTTTACCAGTCCAAAACCAATCGCGAGATTTCCCAGTAGCATGCCCAAGCCGAAAAGGATCCGGTGCAACCGGATGAAACTGGCGAGTGCGAACACATAAAACGCAAGGGCGTCGTTGCCGGGTGTTGTGCCGGGCTCCTCTCTGAGCCCGACAAGGGATGGATTCAAAAGAAACCAGACGGAAAAGCCGCAGGTGAGCGCGAGGCCAAGCGGAATCAAAAGCGGATTCAGGTCGGAGAGTTTGATGACCAGATAAACGGTGAAGAGGATCAGGCCGAGGAAACCCACTGTGGCGAAAAGCGCCAGCACCCGGAACACCTTGAAACTGCTGATTGCGGCTGAACTGTTGGCCACGGCTCCATCACAACTGGGCATCAGGGCCCGGCCACACCAGTGCGCAACAAAAAGGGCAACGATCAGACCCAGGCTCGAGGCGAATGCGATGAAGCTGTCCAGCTTGATGCCGGCCACGATCCCTGACAGCAGGAAAAGAAGCGCGGCGATGGGCGCCATCAAAGCCCCCACGCGCCCAAAAAAGGCGTCCACCGCGTGGAACCGTTCTACGGTCAGGAGTGTTGTGGAACCGGAAGCAAGCGCATCGATCTGATCTGAAGCAAAATCGTTGATCCGGTCCAATATCATGCCGGACAGCTACACAAACCTGCCAGCCCCATCAAGGCGACAAACCCGTGCTGCTGGCTCCTCGAACACCATGTGCGGACTGCCATTCCCACTCGACCTTCACGGATTCGCCGCGGCGGACCCCTGGCACATGAAACTCGAAGGGATACGCGTCGTCTGTGGACACGGATTCCTGGCCCCCACGGCGCATTCGAAGCCGCACGTTTTTCACGCTTCCTTCCGCGCAATCCAGATATCCATAGAGCCAGGTCAAGTCTTCGCCAAACGAGAGCTGCAGAAGATGCGCAGGACCAACAGGCGTTGCGACCGTGGTGGCACTTGATCCCTTCCACCCCGGGGTCTTGTTGTGCAGTTTCGTCTGGAAGAGCGGCTTCGGCGTCAGGCCGCGGAATTTGAGTGCCGTGATGCCCTGTGGACTCACAGGCACAGTCACTGTACCTCCAACCACCGGGCTCCGTTCACCGACGCGTTCCCCGTCCCGCCACACCTCCACCTCGACGGGGCCGGCAACGGAATCAAACCGGGATAGGTCCAGTTGCACACGCACCGCTTCGAGAGGCCGGTTGCACTGGTTCATCAACGCCACGCACAGTCCCTGTCCGGTACGGGCGGCAACAAAATTGACTTGGAGATTGTCTGTTTTCACAAGCCCGGCTGGCATCCATGGCACCGCCTCGGTGTCCCCATAGAACACGCCGGGCCTGCCATACACGCGGGTCGCAAGGTACGCGTAACCCTCGGCGTACTCGGCTGGGAATTCGATCGCGCCTTTTGAGCGCGCATAGGCATCCGCACAAAGATAGTCCACCACCAGAGCAGCCATCGGCAGGCTGTGGTTGTAGTGCATCGATGTTGTCTGGCGCAGATCCTCAAAAGGGTGCCATGCAAACTCCGCCTTTTCCTGGGCAGTGGAATACTGCGTGTTGAAGTGGTACCCGGGGAATCCTGCAAACCTCCCTACCATTGCGGAGCGCGCAATGTCGCGAAGGAAGGGATCGGACGCATCGTGGGACAGGCGGAGGAAAAGTGGTGCGTGCGTAGCAAGATAGATCGCCAGACGCGCGACGGTTCCGTTTCCTTCGCAGATCAATCCCTGCTCCGAGACCCGCCATGCCGGAACGGTTTCGCGGGGAGCCGGCACCCCACTTGGCTCACCAGGCCGCCCCCGGCGCGGAGCAAATCCCGTGGAATTCACCTCCACGTCCCTCTCAGGCGGTCCGGGATAAAACCAGACCATCTGGGCGTACTGCCATGCAGCCTTGTGAGCTGCGGCCAAATGCTTGGGCTCCCGGGTCTCCATCCACAGTTCGTACAGCTCTCGCCAGGGGGGGAGCATGTAATCGAAAAATGTCCCGGTTCCGGCCTCGGCGAAATCGGTGGGCTGCTGATCCAGACGCTTCTGGATTGCATGGTTTGCCTTCGCACCCGCGGCGGCCAGGCGTGCGGGATCCCCGGTTGCCCGGTACAACCACAGGTCGTTCTGCCAGGAACCCGCCGGACTCACCCACTCCATGTTGAGCATCCGATCCTGAGCCTGCAGTCGTTCCGCGCTCAACCGGAAATGAGGTGTTGCGCCCTGCGTCAGACGTTCCAGAGCGGCCAGTTCCGACACAGGCATTGCCGGTCCCGCGAGCCGGCGCGAAGGCGTCTGCGAGCTTTGGATGTCCGCGCTCAGCGCGAACAGAAACTTTTCCCGCGAAAGCAGGAACTCGAGGATGGGCACGGCTTGGTTCCAGAACAGCCCCTCGTCGTCGGTTACTGTCGCGAGGCTCAATGGATGCAGCGCGCTCACATTCTTCACGGTTCCCGCAGAGTCGGGATATGCGAATGCCCGGTTCGCGGCATCGAACTGACCGGCAGGGCTCTGCGCGAAACGGAGGATGTTCTCGAGCGCCTGATTCAGGCTGTTCAGCGTATTTTCACGGCGGTCCCGGAATCCGCAGACGTCGCGGGCCACGGTCTCGAATGCCGTGCTGAGCCCGGCAGATTCATCGACCAGCACCAGTTGGAACGATCGTGAATCCCCCGAAGCAAGCTGGCTCTCTGGCGTGCCAGGAAATGGGAGAAACACCAATGGCTGGGCGTGGCCTTCCCGGTTGCGTACCGTGACTCCGAACCGCCGGTTTCTGCCATTCGGCATCTCGAATGGGAACTGGGCTGGATCCGCCATGACTCCCACCGTGCCTAACCCTGTTTCCACAAGGCAGCCGGGAATGGAGCAGAGGTCGTCTGGAATCAAAAAACTGGATTCCGGCAGGCGACGCCCATTCCACACCAGCGGCTGGAAAAGCTCGCGGACCTGAGGGAACGGAGCCGCGGGTGCGCCGGCGTACGCAACGGTCCATTGTCCGGGGCGTCGGGCGGTCCATGAGTACTCTAGGCGCCTTCCGTTCCTCCGCGCCTCCAGTTCGATCTCGGGGTGTGTGAACTCCCAGCGGACATCTTCTCCCGTTGCACGCACCACGGGCTGGTCCAGCAGAAGGACGTCCCCCAGAGCGAACACGTCGTTCACCACCCGCCCATCCGCTGTTTTCCAGCCCGTGAGGTTGTACAGAGGGTTTTCCCATTTCACGGGGACAGGAGCCATGGCTTCCGAGGATCGGATTGCGATAAATACCGGTTTAAATTCCGCGGCGGCCTCGCTGGGCAACGGCCCGTGGAGCATCGCCAAGAGCATGCAGAGCATGGAAAGAAGAGCGCGCGGCCTCCATCCATTTTCGGTCCGACAGGAATAGGGGGTCACACAGGGACAGGGGGCACAATCCGTTTTCACAGGAGCCGGATACCGGATCCATCGGAAACCTTAGCAACACCCCGAGTTTGACTGCGCCAACCGACACATTCTGTTCCAGCTAAGAAATCGCGGGGTTCGATGCTTGTCCTGTGTGACTCCCTGATTTTATGCGCACCCTTCTTTCAGCTCTCATGGCCGTTTGCGCGGCGCTCCAGGCCCAGGCCGATCCCGCTCTGCCCGGCGGAGTCGTAGTCGACCTCGATGCGGACAAAGGTCTCGACCTTGCCCAAGACCAGACTGTCCGCTGTTGGACCAGCCAGACCCCGGGTGCACCGGTACAGTTTGTCAACAGGGACGAGGGCCGCAAGGCACCAGGCTCCGGCCAGCCCGCGGTTCGGATCCAAGTGGCAGAACTGGGTGGGGCCAGTGCCCTCGTATTTCGGCAACAGGAACTGGTTTGCATGGACGAGGATCGGTTCGATTTCCTGACCCAGGGCGGCGGCTGCACGTGGTTCGCGGTTCTTGCAACGCATGAGCAACGAGTCGGCCTCAAGGATGTGAACTCGTTCTTTGGCAACCTCAAAAACGGCGGCTATTTCGAGGGACTCTGGGGCTGCTTTACAGACGACAACAGGATCTGGTGGGGGCCACGCAACGGGCTGTCTTTCGGGAGGTTCGACGCAAACAATCCGCAGCTTCTGGGGCCGGTTATTGTGCCTGGGAAATTCCATGTTTTTGCGGGCCGGATGGGCGCGGGCGTGGAACGCGCCACGGCCGAGTTGTTCGTGGACACGACCGAACCGGCTGCAGGCGCCGAGCTCCCGGTCAACCCAAAGGCGAATCCTTCCAAGCTCGCCATCGGTCAGGAACGGGACGCGATCAATCATCCCGGCCACGAATCTTTCGACGGCGAGATCGCGCGTTTTCTGGTCTTTGGCCGGGCACTGGATTCCAGCGAGTTGCGTGCAGTTTTTCAGGTGCTGAAGACCCGGTACAAACTTCCCTGAAGGTGACCTTCCTTGCGGTCACGGGAAGAAACCGCCCATGCGTGAATGCGACCGGTGGATTTCCAGGGGTTGGCCTGCCGCCATTCGGATTGGCGCCTGGAATGGGTTTAAGACCGGGAGGGGAACGCCCCGCCGTCGGCTCTCAGGCCCGGCGCTTAGTCGCCGGAAGGGGCCGTTGTCGGGTTGAGGAATTCGTCCAGGAATTGGAGGATGAACAGCGTGTTGTATTTTGCGTAACGCCCGGTCATACGGGCCGGCGCATGGGCCCACCGGTGAACCCATGAGAGGCCGGCCTTCTGCATCCATCCGGGAGGAATCGGCTGAAGCCCGGCCAGCATGTCGAGGGCACAGCCCACGCCGAGCCACACCCCGAAGTCGGACCGTTGACGCATCCGCGCAAGGAGCGCGTTTTGGCGAGCCTCGCCCATTCCGATCCAGATCCAGTCCGGACGCAGGGCGTCCAGTTCGCGGAGCACACGGTCCTCCTCCTCCTTGGAGTCCCCGAGGCGGCCATCCTCACTGCATCGGCCGTGGTACGATCCCACAAACCGCGCGGCCGGCCATTCGTTCGCGGCGCGATGGAGCAGTCTGGCGCCGCATTCGGACGTGCCACCCAGAATGTAATGGGTCCGGGTACCGTCCTCAGTTTCTAGCGCGCGCCTCATGAATTCGGGTCCGAAGACGCGGTCTTCAAGATCTGCCCCGGCGCGATTCATGCACCAGACCAGCGGCATGCCATCTGGAATGAAGAGGTCGATGTCGCGGGTGAGCGCTTGGAATTCCGGGTGCGCACGGCGATGGCTGACGATCTGGGTGTTGACGAACGAAACGGCCACGGGCGGAGCGTCCTTGGCACGCCCCCGAAGGCTGGCAATCAACCCATGGTAGGTGGTCGGAATCAAGGGGGTGCCCAGCACTGGCACCGGGGCAGGCAGCCCCAAGACTTCCCGAGTGTCCGGAGCATATGGTTTCATTCCGGGCTTGAGAGTGACAGGTCCGGGCTTTAGCAAACAGCGCAAAGCCGTTTCCAAGAACGGTTTTTCAGCGAGGGAACACAGGGTTAGCGGTTCCAGCAAGGATCCGCTCCATCGTCTCGAGCCGGTTTGACCACTGGTGGTTCAGGCGGACATGCTCAAAGTTCCGCTCGAGCAGGGGGAGGTATCGCTCGTATTCGGCCAGGATTTGAGCGAGTTGCTGCGTCGGGCGGTTCATGTCGATTTCCACGATCGGTTCGTAGTCGAACAGTGCGCGCATCTCGGCGGGCATTCGTCCGAGGATCAGGCACCCGGAAGCCATGGACTGGAGGTAGCGCCAGGTCATCGTTTCGATTGCACCGGACCTGCCGGGATGGGTGAGGCTGGAAGGCACGCACAGGGAGATCCGGGCATCGGCAAGGCCTTCGACAAACTCCTGCCGGGTCGGGTAGATGATCCGGCCCGGCACAGCCTCGTAAAGGTAGCGGTGCCCGGCCGCCGTGCAGAACGGTTCGATCGCCGCATGGTAGGCGCTCCATCGGCGTCCGAGCTGAAGGACGGCCGTACCCCGTTCCTGCCAGGGTTTTCGGCGGTGGGCTTCTACGGAAACCGCCTCTGGAACCCAGTGGGCTTGAAAGCCGGGCAGGCCCGCGGTGTTCAGCCAATCTGCTGCTTGGCGGCTCGAAACAAAGGCCCATCGGACCCGCCATGCCCGCAGGGTGCGCGCAATCACAGGCAGATCTTTTTCCCATGCGTCATAAAGCCAGACCGCACGGCGGCTGCCCGGCATCAGGAAATGCGGAAACGTCTTGTGCGCAAAGTAATGGGGGGCGAGGTAACCGACGGAGAGGTACGTGCGGCCTTGAGTTTGGCCGCCAAACCGGTGCAGGACCGGCTCAAGGAGTCGGGCGCAGCCGGCAACGACGCGGGCGCCCACTTTGAAGAAAGGCAGGCGGGGCAACCCTCGGACCACGTCCCAGCGCCCCGAATCGAGGATGACCCGCTCGAATTCATGGATCTCCTCGATCGGTTGGTATACCCGGTCAAAGGCAGTCTGGATGAGCGTCAGGCGCCCTGCGCTGGAGCCGGTCTCAGGCATGGACGTATCCTTGCCGACATCCGGCGGACCGGCAACCGGGTTCTGTGCGGGCTTCCCATCGATGCCGGCTCCCGGCTATCGTCTGAGGCATGGCCGTGTCCCCTGTTCCAGATGACGCACCGCGCCGGACTGCACTGGTTGCGGCCTGCTGGATCGGGATCGTGGGCATCCTTTTTTATTTTCTTTGTGCGCTGCCTCTTTTTGTCGGAGGGACGCAATCTCTGGGGCGTTGGTTGTGGCAGGCATGGAATCCGATGAACCACCAGGAGCATTCCCGGTTCGTGCTGCCCATTTGTGCCGGTCTTCTGTGGTGGCACCGACACAAACTGGCAGAGGCACCGCGGTCGCCTTCCATCGCCGGGCTGGTTCCTGTGGTATTGGGGATCGCGTGTTTTCTGGCAGCCGTCCGGACAGGACAGCCGCGGCTGGCGGTGTTGACACTGCCGCTGGTTTGCTGGGGTGGGACAGTGTTTGTCTGGGGCAGGCAGGTTGCGGCGGTGTGCCGGTTCCCATTTGGTTTTCTGCTGATGATGATGCCGCTTGGAAACTATGTGCAGGGCACGGTTTCGCTCCAGTTGCTGGTCTCCAGCGCCTGCAACCTGCTCGCTCCTCTGGCCGGACTCCGGATCGAGGTCGCGGGCACGACGATTCGCTCCCTGGACGGGGCGTTTCATTTCGAAATTGCTGAGGGCTGCAGCGGTGTCCGTTCGCTCATGAGCATCCTGATGCTGGCTGCGCTCTACGTCCATTTCGCGCAGCCTGTGCTCTGGAAGAAATTCGCAGTGTTCTGCGGTTCACTGCTTTTCTCCGTGGTCGGCAACATTGCCCGGATTTTCAGCGTGCTGGTGGTGGCACGGGTGTTTGGCCCGGAGTGGGCCGGCGGTCTGTACCATGACTACTCCGACTTTGTTTTTTTCCCGGCGGCAGTCGGGGCGATGATGGGCTTTAACAAATGGATCAGCCGGGATTGGAGCACGCTCGCACCGCAACCTGCAGCGGAGTCTGCCCCGGCGGGTACCCCGTATGACTATTAGCCGTGTCTCAAGTCTTTTGGCGCTGCTTGCGGCCGGGTTCAGCACGGTATTTCTGATCCCGAAATCGCCGCCTCAGAACCCTGCATCGGTACGGACCACGTTGCCGGAATCGCTGCCGGGCTGGACCTCGCGGGAACTGGCGGTAAGTGCGTACGAGCAGCAGAGCCTTGGCCTGGAGACACGGTTTGCCAAGCGGGCCTACCGGAACCCGGCAGGGGACGAAGTTCAGGTGATTGTGGTGTTTTCGGGTTCAGACATGAACACGAGTATTCACCGGCCCGAACGCTGCCTTCCCGCGCAGGGCTGGACGATCATTCAGAACACACCGGCGGAAGTCCCGCTTCCAGACCAGACGCGCCTTGCGGTGACGCGCCTGAAAAACCTGCGGTCAATTCAGGATGCCTCCGGGAGGCCGTTTCTGGTGTCTAACATCGCCTACTACTGGTTTGTCGGCCACAAGAACGTCACCCGGAGCCATCTGGCGCGGAGCTGGATGGATATCCGGGACCGGATCCTGCGCAACAGCGACCAGCGCTGGGCGTATCTGACGGCTTCGGCGGTGGTGACAGCGGGCTTGCAGCCGGGAGGGAAGGACGAGGCGGCCACAGACACACTTCTCGCCGGGTTTTTGGCGGCACTTTGGCCCGAGATTTCTCTGCTCCCCGGGAACTCCGGGCCGGAATGAAAAACGGGGCGCCCCGGTTTTCCCAGGGCGCCCCGTCCAAAGGTCACGCGGCCAAGCCGCGCAGCGGATCAAAGTTTGCCTGCGATGAACTTCTCGAGCTTGACGATGTCCGCCGCAAATTTCCGGATCCCTTCCGCAGTTTTTTCCGTGGCCATGGCGTCCTCGTTGAGGAGGAACCGGAACGCCTTCTCATCCAACGCCAGAGGCTGGATGTTCTGGTTTGCTGCGGCAGCCGCATCCAGCTTGCAGACCACGGGTTCGGTGCTTTCGGCGAGTTTGGCGAGGAGATCTGGGCTGATGGTGAGCAGGTCGCATCCGGCCAGTTCAATGATCTGGCTGGTGTTGCGGAAGCTGGCGCCCATCACCTCGGTCTTGTGGCCGAACTTCTTGTAGTAGTTGTAAATGGCGGTGACGGACTGCACCCCGGGATCCTCGGCACCGGTGAAGTCGCGTTTCTGGCTGGTTTTGTACCAGTCGTAAATGCGGCCGACGAAGGGCGAGATGAGCTGGACGCGTGCATCCGCGCAGGCCACCGCCTGCGCGAGCGAGAACAGGAGCGTCAGGTTGCACCGGATGCCCTCTTTCTCAAGGATTTCCGCCGCCTTGATCCCCTCCCAGGTGGAGGCGATTTTGATCAGAACGCGGTCCCGGGAGATGCCGTTCTTTTCGTAGAGGGCGATCAACTGGCGGCCCTTGGCCACGGAACCGGCGACATCGAAGGAAAGGCGGGCATCCGTCTCGGTCGAGACGCGGCCGGGCACGATCTTGAGGATCTCCATCCCGAACGCAACCAGCACATGGTCAATGATGTCCTCGACCTGAGCAGCGCCGGTGAGCCCAGAGCCCTTGCGATCGTCAACCACGCGGTCCACGATAAAAGCGTACTCTGGCTTGGTCGCCGCCTGCAGGATCAGGCTCGGATTGGTGGTGGCGTCCTGCGGGTTGAACGCGCGCATGGACTCGAAGTCGCCGGTATCCGCGACAACCTTGGTGAACTGCTTGAGCTGGTCGAGCTGAGTGGCTTGGGACATAAGTGTTGAAGCCCGGATACTAGGGCGATTCCCCCCTCTTGCAAGGTCCGGCTTCGGAGCTGCGCAGGGCCGGGCTTTCCCGCTTGCCTTGCAGAAAGCCTCCGGGGAGAGTTCCGCGCCATGAACGACATCCGGATACGCATGAAAACCTCCCGCGGCGAGATCGCGGCGACCCTCTTTGCCAGCAAGGTCCCCATGACCGTTGCCAACTTCCTGAATCTTTGCAGCTCCGGATACTACAACGGCGTGACATTCCATCGGGTCATTCAGGATTTCATGATCCAAGGCGGCGACCCCACTGGGACGGGCCGGGGCGGCCCGGGCTACCGGTTCGCCGATGAATTCGACCGGAGCCTCCGCCACAGCAAGCCCGGCATTTTTTCGATGGCCAATGCCGGTCCCGGCACCAATGGCAGCCAGTTTTTCATCACCCATGTCCCCTGCCCTCACCTTGATGGACGCCACTCTGTGTTCGGCGAAGTCACTGCGGGACAGGACGTCGTGAACGCCGTCCGGCAAGGGGACAAAATCGAGGGCGTCGAGATCTTGGATCCGACGGAGGAACTGTTCACGGCCCAGAAGGAAAACATCGCCTCCTGGAACCGCCAGTTGCGGAAATAGCGGAACCGCGGGGGTCTGGCGCCTTTTCTTCTGTCTCCCCAGAGGTGGAAGAGCCGGCTATCCACCTCTGAGATCCGGCGGTTTCAAGGCAGGGATTGCGTCGTGGACGTTGCTGGAATCATCGAGTCGGGCCAGTCGAGCGCATGGCTGTATCTCCCCGTGGCCATGCTTTTGGGCGCGTTGCACGGCCTGGAACCTGGCCATTCCAAGACCATGATGGCCGCGTTCATCGTGGCGATCCGGGGCACCGTTTTGCAGGCCGTGCTCCTCGGCCTTTCCGCGGCGGTGTCGCACTCGGCGCTCATTGCTGTGCTCGCCGTGGGCGCGCTCCGGTTCGGCACCGGATGGACTGCGGAGAAAGTTGCGCCCTACCTTGAAACGGTTTCGGGCGCCTGCATCGCACTCCTGTCGCTCTGGATGCTAGCCCGAGCCCGGCGAGAACTGCATCCGCCCGACCATGGGCATCACCACCATGGGCATCACCACCATGGGCATCATCACGGACATGGGGATCACCACGGGCATGGCGGCGAGGACAGGGAATTTCAGGACGCCCATGAACGCGAGCATGCCGCGGAAATCGCGGCCCGGTTCGCAGGTCGGACCGTCACGACTCCCCAAATTCTCCTGTTCGGGCTCACGGGCGGACTGATGCCGTGTCCGGCGGCTTTCTCGGTCTTTCTGATCTGTCTGCAACTCAAACGCGTGACACTCGGCGTGGCCATGGTTGCCGCGTTCAGCGTGGGTCTGGCGCTGACCATGGTTGCGGCGGGGGTCGCTGCTGCCTGGGGGGTCCGCCATGCCGGCAGCCGTTTTGCCGGGTTCGGCACTTGGGCGCGACGTGCACCGCTGGTTTCGGCCGGCCTGATGCTGTGCGCCGGACTGGCCATGCTGGTGCACGGGGTGCAGGCGTTGGGCAGGCTTTGAGCCTTCAGCCCACCAGCATCCGCGGGCTGATTTCCGAGGGACCGGCGCAGAAGACCTCGACGCTTTCCCGGCCGTTCTGTTCAAGAACCTGCCGTACGGCGCCCACAGCCAGTTCAGGGGTGTTGCAATCCCTGCTCAGGTGGCCGAGCACGGCACGTTGGAGGCCGTCTGCGAGCACCTCTCCGATGACTGCTGCAGCGGCAGCGTTGGAGAGGTGCCCGTGCCGCGACATGATCCGCTGTTTGACGGACCAGGGACGCCGGGTGTCCTCCTGAAGGAGGCGTTCGTCGTGGTTGGTTTCGACAAAAAGCGTATGGACGCCGCGCACCCGCTCGTAGACGAGCTTGGTGGCTGCGCCAAGGTCTGTGAGCAGGCCCAGCCTCGCGCCGCTGTGCTCCAGTACAAAACCAGCCGGATCCACGGCATCGTGCGGCACGGGGAAACTCCGGATCCGAACATCTTGGATCTCAAAATCGGCGCCGGTCTGGAACAGGCGCCAGTTCCGCACCGCATCGCACCCCTCTTTTTGAAGAATCTGTGCCGTGAGCCGGCTGCAGTAAACCGGGGTTCCGTACTGTTTGCACCAGACTTGGACTCCGCCGGAATGGTCGCCGTGCTCATGGGTCAGGACGATGGCGTCCAACCGGTCCGGTTCCACGCCGCATTCCGCCAAGCGCTTTTTGAGTTGGCGCGCGCTCAATCCCGCATCCAGAAGCAGGCGCGTTCCGGCCGTTTCGACCAGTGCGCTGTTTCCGGTGCTGCCACTCCCAAGTACGGTCACGTGAAACATGTGGGCTGTCACTCTGCCCACGCGAGGCCTCGCGGCAAATCCAAATCCGATTTGAAACGGGTCTGCCCCGTCCGGAGCGGGTTGCCGGATTTCCGCCTTTTGCTGTCTTTTTCTGGCGGCGCCCTAGGGAATGGTCAGCGCCAACCGTGGGGTGCGGGCTTTTGCCGTTGTGAGCGTTTTCGGTTCGGGGGAAAGTGGTGCCGGATTCACCCCGAACGTTATGCCGCGAAAACCCAGCCACATTGCACCCGACTGGTGGGACTATACCACCCTGGACTCCGAACTGATTCAAGATGCCGCGCGGCTCAGCGAGCGCGATCTGCGGCAACTGGCGCGGCCCGGGTTTCAGATTTCGTTTCACGACACACTTGAGGAGTTTTACCTGGCAGAAGCCCTAGAGTACATCGGGGCTTGGCGCGAGGCCACCGCGGACAACCCGGTCGGCATCTGTGGCCCGATCGGTCCCACCGAACAGCTGCCCCTCGTCGCGCGCTTGGTCAATGAACTGGGATTGTCCCTCCGTCATGCCCACTTCTGGGGGATGGACGAGTGGTACGACGAGGAGACCGGGGGCTCCGTACCGGTCGCGCACCCGTTGTCGTTTGAACGGGCGGACCGGGAGCTCTGTTTCAACCGGATTCAGCGGAAGCTTCGGATTCCGGAGGCGCAACTCCATTTTCCGGCCGGCGATGTCCGTGCCTACACTGGATCTTGGGATGCCGGTGTGCGGTGCGCCGTGATGCAGGGCGGTCAGGGCGACATCAAGCACTGGGCGTTCAACGACCCGGTACGACGCGCTGGCAAGTACAAGGACCAGCCACCGACACCTGCCGAGTACCGGCGGCTCGGGACACGGGTAGTGGAGCTGCATCCGGTCACGCTGGCCCAGAACGCCCGGACCAGTGGGGGCGGTAATGTGACGTTGGTCCCAAGGAAAGCCATCACGGTCGGGCCCGTTGAGACATGGAAAGCGGAGAAGGTGAGCATCTGGCACGCGGGCAAACATGACAATCCGCTGGGTCAGCGGCTGACAGCGCTGATGATTTCCAAAGGTATCCCTGACAGCGCGGTGCCCATGTCTCTGCTGGCGGATCATCCGAATGTCCATTTCCATTACTTCCGGGGCGGCCTCGGATCCTGCGCCGTAGAGATGCACTGAGACAGCCGCATGGAGTTGGTCGTCGAACATCCCTCTCCGATTTCCGCAGGGGAACTTGTCGCCTGCGAACGCGTTCAGGGAACAGATTTCGGCTGCGTTTGGCACCGGCATCCGGAATTTGAGATCACGTGGGTTCGGGCCGGAGGATCCCACCGCTGGGTGGGCGACCGTGTCACGCCTCTGAGCGGGAACGACCTTGTCCTGCTCGGGCCGAACCTCCCACACGATTTCCGCAACGAACCCGGTCCGGGCAGGCCTTTGTGCGAGGTAGACGCGCTGGTGGTCCAGTTCCCGGAAAACCTCCTCGGCCCCGGCTGGATGGCGTCCATGGAACCCGTCCGGGCGCTTCTGTTGAAGGCAAGGGTCGGCCTTTCCGTGTCCGGCCGGACCCGGCAACAGGCCTTGCTCTGGCTTCAACGGATGCCCGAGACCCGCGGGCTCCGGCGGGTGATCCTTCTGTTGGAACTGCTGGACCTGTTTTCCCAGTCCACGGAACTCGAGCCGATCGCTTCACCCGGTTTCGATCCAGCAGCCACGCCGCCGTGCTCAGACCGGCTGGAAGGGGTTTTGCGGCACATAGAAAGCCACCTGTCCGAACCGCTGTATGTGGAGGAACTCGCGCGCCAAGCCGGCCTGAGCCAGAGCGCGTTCACCCGGCTTTTCCAAAAGGCCACCCTGAGGACAGTCCCACGGTACTTGAACGAAATCCGGATCGCGCACGCGTGCCGGCTGCTGGCCGAGACGGACAAGACGGTGGGCGAGATTGCAGCTGCGTGCGGTTACCCCTCAGCACCGTACTTTCAACGGCAGTTTCAGAGGCTGCACGGGTGTTCACCGGTGGGGTACAGGAGCCGGGTCCGCTCGGGTCAGGCGCAGTCTGGCGGAGGTCGTTGAAAGCCCCCGGCACGGACAGGGTGTTCTCCGGGAGGCTGCGGAGTGGGCTCGACGCCCACTTGTCCGACGGCGCGGAATACGCTTCCTTAGCAGGCATGATCCGTCTGCTCAGGATTCTTGTGTTCATTGCATGGGCGCCGTTGTGCGCCGCACAGCCGGCGGATTGTTCGGAATTGCTGGAGTCCATCCGGGCGGAACGCAGGATCCCGGCGATCGCTGCGGCGGTGGTGGACGACGGGCGACTGGTGGCTCTGGGGGCGTCTGGCACGCGGCGAGCGGGATCGGATTTCCTGGTATCCCCGGAGGACGTCTGGGAGGTGGCGTCGTGCACAAAGTCAATGACGGCCTCGGTTGCCGCGATGCTGGTAGAGGAAGGCCTCTTGAGCTGGGACTCGACCGTGGGCGAGGTTCTGGGTGCGGTGGTTCCAGACATGGATCTGGACTGGCGGAAAGCGACGCTCGAACAGCTGCTGCTGCATCTGGGGGGCGCACCGCAGGAACCGCCAGCGGGCCTTTGGAAAACGGCGCGGGAACGGTCCGGCCCACCGCGGCGGCAGCGGCTGGAATTTGTCCGAGGATTGATTCGTCGGGATCCCGCGTTTTACCCTGGCTCGCACTGGGCCTACTCGGACTGCGGATACGCGATTGTAGGTACGATGATGGAACAGGCGTCTTGTCGGAGTTGGGAGGATCTTTTGCAGGAACGGCTGTTTGTTCCGCTGGGCATGGCCTCGGCCGGGTTTGGCGTGGCGGGCGGGACTGACGGCGTGGATCAACCGCTCGGGCATCTCGGCTACAACCCGCCTTACATGCCGACACCGGCAGTGCCTGGATCCACGCTTCCTCCGGCTGTTGCCCCGGCGGCTGCGGTTTACTGCAGCATGGCAGACCTTGCCCGGTACGCGGCATGGCATCTGGACGGCGCGAATGGCCGGGCATGGCTGTTGTCTGCCGAATCCTTTGAAAAGCTGCACACTCCGCCGCCGGGCGAGGAGTACGCTCTGGGTTGGGCGGTCACCAAGCGCAGCTGGGCGGGTGGCACGGCGCTGATGCACAATGGCGACAACGACCGTTTTTATTCTGAAATGTGGCTGGGCCTTTCGGCGGACACCGCATTTCTGGTCGCGGCCAATTCGACCAGCCGCTCAGCCAAGAGCGCCTGCCAGAAGGTGATCCGGGCGCTCATCAACGCCTACTGAGAACCGGCTCTGCGGCCCGGCGGGTTACACGGTTTCGCGCAGGGGCTCGAAACTGAGGTCGAACAGGTTTACGGCGTTTTCCATCATGGTGAGGAAACTGCCAAGGAATGTTTCCCAATGCTGGTTGTTGTCGTATTGGGTGTCCCAAGAGACAAACACACAGCCCGGGATCGCATGCGACTTTTCGATCAGGACCCGGATTTCCTTTTCCCACTCCACGATCTGGACGAATCCAAGGCCTGCGGGCCGGGCGATCAGGCTGCTGTACGCAAACCGCTGCAGGTAAGCGTCCCGGTCCGCTTCCGAGTGGAAACGTCCATGGACGTGCGTGGAGAGCACCGTGGTGCTCTTGGGATCCATCCGCAGGATCCCGTACAACCGCTGCAAGAGTTGCAGGATCACGTTCCAGTCCGCAACGGTGCGCCCATTCCGGACGCCAAACTTGACGCGGTCCGCGGTCCGGACGAGCCAGCCGTTCTCGCCAAAAAACTGGGCGCTCAGTTCGTACTGGTACAGGTCGTCCGTGCGCCGGAGCCGGATCTGGTCCGGACGGAGGCTAAGCCCGTCCTGTGCGTCACAGAGCCGGCCACTGAATTCCTCAAGCCGGGACTGGGTAAAGCCCAAAGGCCGTGAAAACAGGATCTCCACGGCGACGCCAAAGTTTTCAACCGGAACGATTTCCATGGTCGGCCAAGTCATCCCGCGAAACACCCGGATGTGGCCGGGAGTGTTTCGCGGGCAAAACTGGTTCAGATGTGGATCGCGGCGCCGTAGGCCTGGCCGACGGCTTCATGCACGGCCTCGCTTAGGGTGGGATGCGCATGGATGGTGGCCTCGATCTCCTCGTGGGTGGCCTCCATAGTGATGGCGAGACCGAGTTCGGCAATCATCTCGGTGGCCTCTGGCCCAATGATGTGGGCCCCGAGGATTTCGCCGTGTGGTTCGCCAAGGATGAGTTTGACGAAGCCGTCCACCTCGCCCACGGCGCGGGCCTTGCCGCTGGCCATGAACGGGAACTTGCCGACCTTGAATTTCAGGCCCTTTTCCTTGGCGGCCCGCTCGGTGAGACCGACGCTTGCGACCTGCGGGTGGCAGTAGGTGCAGCCCGGGAACACGGATACTTTCTTGGGCTTGTGTCCCGTGAACATCCCTTCCACGGCCTGAATCGCCTCGAAGCTGGCCACGTGCGCGAGCCACGGCGGCCCAATGATGTCTCCCGCGGCGTACACACCAGGAACGTTGGTTTCGTAACGGTCGTTTGTTTTGAGGTAACCGCGGTCGGTCAGTTCCAACTTCAAGCCGCCCGCCGGAAGCAGAGGCTGTACCCCAATTGCCACGAGGCAAACGTCCGCCTCGAGTACCTGCTCCGCGCCCTTCGCATCGGCAACCGTGATCCGCACTCCGCCGGCGTGCGCTTCGGTCTTTGTGGTTTTCGTCCCAGTCAGCACCTTGATGCCCTGCTTGGTGAGCGATTTTTCGAGGGTCTGAGAAACCTCGGTGTCCTCGACGGGGAGGATGTTGGGCTGCATTTCGACCACGGTGACCTTGGTGCCGAAAGCATTGTAGAAATAGGCGAACTCGATCCCGATGGCGCCGGCCCCGATGATCACCATGCTCTTTGGCTGCTCAGCCAAAACCATGGCTTCCCGGCTCCCAATCACCGTTTTTCCATTGAACGGAAAGCCCGGCATGGGCCGCGAAACAACCCCGGTGCTGACGAGGATCTTGGCCGCATGATGGACTTCCTCTTTCCCGTCCGCGGCACGGACTTTGACCGCACCTGCCTTTTCC
This sequence comes from uncultured Spartobacteria bacterium, assembly GCA_903901425.1. Classification (GTDB taxonomy): domain Bacteria; phylum Verrucomicrobiota; class Verrucomicrobiia; order Chthoniobacterales; family Chthoniobacteraceae; genus CAIURC01. The sequence continues at coordinate 57,311 of CAIURC010000088.1, forward strand.
AAAATCGCCTCGCCCCGGATGTAATCCACCTTGTTCTTCTTGAACAGAAACTCGATCCCAGCGGCGTTTTTGTCCGAGACATCCCGTGAACGGCGGATGATTTTGCTCCAGTCGTAGCGGAGATTGTCGAACTCGAATCCGAACTCAGCCGCGCGGTGGGCCATGAGATGGTAGAGCTCTGCGTTGCGCAGAAGCGACTTGGTCGGAATGCAGCCCCAGTTCAGGCAGGTGCCGCCCGCCCGCTCCTTCTCGACACACGCCACCTTCTTGCCGAGCTGCGCCGCCTTGATTGCCCCGACATATCCGGCAGGACCGCCGCCAACAACGATGAGGTCGTAGTTCATAGAAAGCCCAAGGATGCGGGGGCCACTGCCAAAGCGTCAAAAACAAACTCGGCGGATTTTGGTGTCCCGGGGTCCAAACTCCTTGCCGCCCTGCGCCACACCCGCTAGCCGGGGGGTGTGCGTCCCCCCACCCTTCTCCTCCTTGCATTTACCGCCATCTGCAGGATGGCGGTCCACCCGGCCATGGCTTCCGAGTACGATGTGCTTGTCTATGGGGCAACCCCAGCTGGCATCAGTGCCGCTCTGGCAGCCGGCCGCGCCGGGAATCGGGTGCTCTTGGTGGAACCGGGCACCCGGCTGGGAGGGAGGCTTTCCCAGGGGATCGCACACCCAGGATTCACTTCCTTTGAGGCACGCTCGGGGCTGTATCTGGAGTTTTGCCGCCGGGTGAGTGCTCACTACGCACATGCATTCGGCGGGAAGTCGGCCCAGTTGCGCGCCTGCCAGCAGGGTAGTCTGGGCGAGCCCGGAGTGAACCTTGCGGTGCTCGAGCAAATGCTGGCGGAAGTTCCCGCAGTCGAGATCCGCCGGCTTTGGAGCCTCGAAGCCCTGAAGTGCAGCACCAATGCACCTCAAGATCAGCCTGACCCAGACCGCTCAGCCGAGGTGGCGGTGTTTGTCGACGATTCCGGCACCAAGCACACCCTGGCCGCCCATTATTTCATCGACGCCACCTACGAAGGCGATCTTCTGGCGGCAGCCAAGGTTCCGTACAGGGTCGGCCGCGAGGCTCAGACCGAGTTTTCTGAGTCGCTCGCCCCAGAAAAGGCGGATGATGCGATGCAGGCCATCTACTTCCAGCCCGTGCTCACGAACGAGCCGGGCAACCGGCTTCCGGTGCCGGCTCCCGAACGCTATCAGCGGAAAGAGTTTGTCCCGATTCTGGGCCTGCTCAAAGAGGGACGGATTCGGCATCCGTTTGGGACCGGCCCAGACGCCGCGTTCCAAACCGGGACCGCCCCGCTCCCGAATCATAAACTGGTCCTGACGGATGGGTTTGAAGGGCTGGTCCGGCTGTCGCTGCCGGGAACGCAGGCAGGCTGGGCAGACGGCGACGGGGGCGTGGCAATCCGGGGCGGGGTGGAACGCGACACACTGGTCGCGCCATTCTCCCGGCTCGGTCTTTCCATTCCAAGGGATCGGATTCGGACTGAACACCGGAACTGGACCCTGGGGCTCCTTTTTTTCCTTCAAACCGACTCGGCGGTTCCCGCCGCATTCCGCACGGAGCTCGCTGGATGGGGCTTTCCAGCGGACGAATTCCGCGATTCCGTCCATTTCCCCGAACAACCGGTGGTCCGTGAAGCGCGGCGGATGGTGGGATTCCGCGTGTTCACCCAGCGCGACACGGAGTGCGGTGAGAATGATGCGCGCTCGGTGTTCTCTCAGCAGTCGGTGGCGGTCAGCGACGCCTCGCTTTCCAGCCATTTCACACAGCTGGATGGCTCAAGGTTTGGAGGGCGAGTTTCCGGCGGATTTTCGGTTGTGGTGCCGCCGGTCCAGATCCCGGCAGGGGTTTTGTTTCCGCGGCATGTGGACAACCTTCTTGTGGCGTGCGCCGTGGGGGCCTCGCACGTGGGCTTCGGCATGGTGAACCATGAATCCGTTTGGATGTCGCTGGGCGAAGCAGCAGGACACATCGCCCATCTCGCAAACACGCGGAAGCGGAGTATCCACAGAGTGTCGATCGCGGCAGTTCAAAGGCGGTTGCATGCCACTGGTTCAGCGACCCTTTACGTGAGCGACGTGCCGCCCGGGCATCCCCAGTTTGAAGCTGTCCAGTGGTGGGGAAGCGTCGGCGGATTCCACGGACTCGAACACGCCCCACAGGAAGGAAAAAACCGTGGCATCCGCGGAGCGGCTCTTTCCGCACAGGGAGGGGGCCTGTTTTTCGAGGCGTTTCCCGGGCATGCCGCCCGAACAGAGACCGTTTTGGATGCCGGGCTCGCCGGGCGCTGGGCGCTGGTGGCCCAAGCATCCGGAATCGAGTCCGGAAAGCTCCCGCGCCCAGACGGTTCTCTGACCCGCGGGGCGTGGATCCTGTCGGCGTATAAGCTTGCGCTGGAGTTGCCGGTGGACCGCTAGGAAGGGCACTCTGCGAGAGGCCCGTGCGGGCAGGCGCGGACTAGAGCAGCATGAGGGCCGGTTGCTCCAGAAGACGGCGGAGTTCCGCAAGGTACTGTGCACCCACGGCGCCATCCACTACCCGGTGGTCTGCACTGAGTCCCACGGACATGCGTTGTCCCACCACGATTTGGTCGCCAAGTCCCACGACGGGTTTTTTCACGATGGCCCCCACACTGACAATGATTGCCTGCGGCGGGTTCACGATGGCTGCAAACGAGTCGATTCCGTAGCTGCCGAGGTTCGAGACCGTGATGGTGCCCCCTTGGTATTCCTCCGGCTTGAGCTTTTTCCCGCGGGCACGGGTGGCAAGGTCTTTCACCTCGGTGCTGATCTGGCCGAGAGACTTTTTCTGGGCATCGCGGACAACCGGGGTCACCAGACCATCGTCCACCGCCACTGCAACGCTCAAGTTCACGCTGCCGTACTGGATGATGGAATCCCCGGCGAAACTGGCGTTGACGGCAGGCACCTTCACGGCTGCTGCAATCACGGCTTTCAGGACAAAATCGTTCACGGTGAGCTTCGGACCACCCACTGCTTCCGAAGCGGCGTTCACCTGCGCCCGGGTTTTCATGAGCGGAGCCGCGTCGACCTCTATGTTCAGATAGAAGTGCGGGATGGTGGTCTTGCTGGTCAACAGACGGTCAGCAATGACCCGTCGCATTCCACTCAGCGGAAGTGTCTGGTCGTTGGGTCCTGCAGGCGTGGGTGGAATTGCGACTGCCGCCGGCGCCGTTCCGCGCGCCGCGGGAGCGGCGGGGGCTGACTTCGCAGACAACACGTCAGCGGAGACAATCCTCCCGCCAGGGCCAGTGCCGGCGATTGTCGCAAGGTCGATGCCTTTTTCCGCAGCCAGTTTTTTCGCGTAGGGAGACACTTTGATCCGTGCCCCCGGCTCGCGGACCGGCGCAGCCGGCGCCGCGGGAGCCGAAGCAGCGGCGGCAGGTGCAGCGGCGGAAGCGGCCGGCGCCTTGGCGGAAACGGGTGGCGGCAGTTCACCTGGGGCGGGTGGTTTTTCGCCTTTTTTCAAGAGCAACCCGATCTGTGCACCAATGGCGACCTTGCCGCCCTCTTTGACGAGGTGCTGATGAAGGAGGCCGCTGTCGAAGGCTTCCATTTCCATCGTGGCTTTGTCGGTCTCGACCTCCGCGATCACGTCGCCCACCTCCACGACATCTCCCTCTTTCTTGCGCCACTTCACCAGCGTGCCTTCGGTCATGGTGTCGCTCAGCTTGGGCATTTCAATGTAGATGGGCATGGCAAGGGGCGGGTTGGGCGTTCGATCCGGATGATTGAGTGTTTGAGGGTGCAGAGGGAAACAAAATTTCCCGCGGGCTGCACCGGACTGGGAATGGAAGGTTGTTTAGGAAAACAGGCTGAGCACTTTGGGCACGATGTCCTCGGGCCTCGGCAACTGTTTGACCTCGATTTTCGGGCTGTAGAATGCCGGGGCGTCGATCGCGCTGACCCGGAGGACAGGGGCGTCGAGCTCGTCGAACGCTTTCTCCATGAGGATCGAGGAAATCTGGGCGTCTACGCCGCAGAACGGTTTGTTTTCCTCCACCAGAACAGCGCGGTGGGTTTTGCGGACGGTCCGAAGGATCGCCTCCTCGTCCAAAGGCCGGATGCTGCGCAGGTCCAGCACGTCCGCCTGAATGCCGTGCTCGGCGGCAAGGATTTCCGCGGCCTTGAGGCAGGTGAGCGCGGCGCGACCGTGCGCGATCAGGCTGACGTCGGATCCCTCACGCTTGAGGTCGGCGACACCGAGCGGGATGAGGTATTCCTCATCAGGCACCTCCCATTTTTCACCGTACAAAAGCGTGTTCTCCATGAACATGACCGGATCGTTGTCACGGATCGCAGTCTTCATGAGTCCCTTGGCATCATACGCAGTGGCCGGGCAGACCACCTTGAGGCCGGGGATGTTGGCCAGCATGTTTTCGGGCGTATGGCTGTGCGTGGCTCCAACGTTTGTGCCACCGTTTGCAGGGCCGCGGATCACGATGGGGCAGTTGATCAAGCCGCCGCTCATGTAGCGGACAAAGCCCGCGTTGTTGACGATCTGGTCCCATGCCACGGTGGCAAAGCTCCAGAACATCAGCTCCATCACGGGGCGCAGTCCAAGCATGGAGGCGCCGATGCCCATTCCGATGAACGCAGCCTCGCTGATCGGGGTGTCAACCACCCGCTTGTCACCAAATTTTTTCCAGAGACCCTCGGTGACCTTGTAGGCGCCGTCGTACTCGGCCACTTCCTCGCCGAGGATGACCACATTTTCGTCTCGCTGGATCTCTTCGGAGAGGGCGTGGCGGAGCGCTTCGCGATAAGTAATCAGTGGCATAGGGGTCAGTTGTTGAAGAAGTGCCGGCCGGTGGTTCCTGCGGCGGTGCCATGGTCGACCTCGTAATAGACGTCCTCGAGGATACTGGCCTCGGAGGGCAGCGGACTGCTTTCGGCAAACTGGACACTGGCCTCGGCCTCCTGCTGGGCAGCGATGTCGATTTCGTCGTACTGGGCTTCCGTGAGGACCCCTTCGCCGAGCAGCTGTTTTTTCCAGCGCTGGATGGGATCATGGTTCTGCTTGTAGCGTTCGATCTCCTCCTCGCTGCGGTAGACCTTATGCTTGGCATCGGCCACGGAGTGTCCGTAGTAGCGGTAGGTTTCGATCTCGAGGACGGTGGGCCTGGAATTCTGGTGAGCCCGTTCAATCGCTTCCTGAGTTTTGGCGCGGACGGTGTAGATGTCCTCCCCGTTGCAGAGGTCCCAGTCGATGGCGAATCCTTCGGCGCGCTCTGCGAGGCAGCTCTTGAAAGCGCTGGAACGGTTGAGGCTGGTGCCCATGGAATAGTGGTTGTTCTCGATGATGTAGATCACCGGGAGGCTCCACAGGGAGGCGAGGTTGAGGGATTCGTAGAAGCAGCCCTGGTTGACCGCTCCGTCGCCCATGAAACAGAGGGCAGCGCCTTTCAGGCCTTTGTACTTCAGGCCGTAGGCAAGACCGAGGCCAAGGGGGGTCTGGCCAGCAACGATCCCGTGGCCGCCCCAGTAATTTTTGTCGGGGGCGAAATAATGCATGGAACCGCCCTTGCCCTTGGAACATCCGGTGGCCTTGCCGAAAAGTTCTGCCATGCACTCGTTCATGCCCATGCCGACGGCGAGGGCATGGCCATGGTCCCGGTAGGCGGTGATGACATGGTCATTGGGCCCCATGAGGGAGACGGTGCCGATTGCGACGCTCTCCTGGCCGATGTAGAGGTGGAGAAAGCCGCCCATTTTTCCACCGGAATACTGTTTGAGGGCAGCCTGTTCGAAGCGGCGGATGCGCAGCATGTCGCTCAGAAAACGGCGCTTCTGCTCGGGGCTCAGCGACCGGTTGACGGGCGCGGAGGCGTGGTCGGGGGTGGATTCTGGCGTTTCCATAGGCATCGTTCCGACTCTTCTAGCGGGGGAGTTGGCGGCTGTGCAACCCCCAAGGCTGGGTGCGGCGCAATTTCGGGCGTCGGGCATGCCCGGCCGGGCGCAAAAAACGTTCGTTTGACATCTGATGATGCCGGCACAACCCCATGGACAGCCGGGCGGCTTTCGGCGAGGATTCCCTCGGTTCCACGTAGAACATGTTTGTCCATCCCTGCATTTTTGACGTCCTTGTGATTGGCGCCGGCCATGCCGGAATTGAGGCGGCGCACGCCGCCGCGCGGCTCGGGGCCCGCACCCTGCTGCTCACCCAAAATTTGGACTCGGTCGGCCAGATGTCCTGCAACCCGGCGATCGGCGGCCAGGCGAAGGGCCAGATGGTCCGGGAGATCGACGCCCTCGGAGGCCTGATGGGGCTCAACACCGACGCCACGGCGATCCAGTACCGGATGCTGAACGCCACCAAGGGACCGAGCGTCCGCTCCCCCCGGGCGCAGTGCGACAAGAAGGCGTACCAGTTCCGGGCAAAGGTGGAACTGGAGCGGACCCCGAATTTGGAGATGCACCAAGGCAACGCCAGCCGGATCCTCCTCGACGCGGATGGCGCTGCCGGGGTGGAGACCAACCTGGGGCTCCGGGTCCGCGCCCGGAGCGTGGTGGTGACCACGGGGACCTTCCTCCGAGGCCTGCTGCACGTGGGCCTGAACAACCAGCCGGGGGGCCGGATGGGGGACGCCTCCTCCACCCTGAGCGACTGGCTGAGGGAGCAGGGGTTCGAGGTGGGCCGGTTCAAGACCGGGACCCCCTGCCGGCTTCACGGACGGAGCCTCGACTTTTCCCGCTGCTCCCCGCAACCCGGGGACGCCGAGCCCCAGCCCTTTAGCTTTGTGCCGGAACGGCTCGAGAAGCGGCCCGGGGAAGTCTTCTCGCTGAACCACTGGCAGGACGGAATGTTCCACGTGGAACAGGTCCCGTGCTGGATGACCCACACCAACACCCGCACCCACCAACACATCCTCGACAACCTCGACAAGTCCCCCCTCTATGCCGGCCGGATCGAGGGGGTCGGGCCGCGCTACTGCCCCTCCATCGAGGACAAAGTCGTCCGATTCTCGGAAAAAGAGTCCCACCAGATCTTCCTGGAGCCCGAGGGCCTCCACTCCGAGGAATACTACGTGAACGGCGTCTCCACCAGCCTCCCCCTCGAAGTCCAGTACGCTTTTCTCCATTCCATCCCTGGTCTCGAAAACGCCCAGATCCTCCGTCCCGGTTATGCCGTGGAGTACGACTACTGTCCACCCACGCAGCTCCGGCCCACCCTCGAGACCCAGCGCATCCCCCGCCTCTACTTCGCCGGGCAGCTCAACGGCACCTCCGGGTATGAGGAGGCCGCTGCCCAAGGACTCGTCGCCGGAGCCAATGCCGCCCTCCAAGCCGCCGGCCGCCCACCGCTCCTCCTCGGACGGGCCGACGCCTACATCGGCGTCCTCATTGATGACCTCGTGACCAAGGGCACACCAGAGCCCTACCGCATGTTCACCAGCCGGGCCGAACACCGCCTCCTGCTCCGGCACGACAACGCAGACCTTCGCCTCACCCCCATTGGCCAGACCGCTGGACTCGTCGACCCGGAGCGCGCCTCGAAAACCGCCACCAAGGCCCGCCAGATCCGCGAACTCCACGCCTTCCTCGAACAGACCAACCACGAGGGAATCCGCCTCCACCAATGGCTGAAACGCCCAGAGAACTCTCCGGAAAAACTCCCCGAAGACCTGCACCGCCGCCACTCCACCGAAATCTGGACCGCGGTCGAAACCGAACTCAAATACGCCGGATACATCCAGCGCCAGAACCAATCCATCGAGCAACTGCGCAAAGCGGAGTGCACGCGGATCCCTCAAGACGTCGACTTTTCCCAGATCGGAGGGCTCCGGTCTGAAACCCGCCTCAAACTCACCCAAGTCCGCCCCGAGACTCTGGGCCAGGCCGGTCGAATCAGCGGCATCACCCCCGCCGATCTCGCCCTCCTCGCTGTTTACCTCCACCGCTGACCCTGCACCCCAAGTTCCCGCACCCGACCACCCCCCCTCCAGCAGGAAAAGCTTGCCCCCGCTGGTCTGCCTCTCCGCCGGCACCCAAACTACATCAACGCGGGTCTGGAGAACCACTTTTCACCGGCCGGACCTCTTTAAAGCCGTTTTTCCCGCAAAAAACCGGCCCCAAGGGTGTCTATAGCCGAAACCCCGCCAGAGGCCCGTTTCCGGGCAACCTCGAAAGACCATATTTCGGGGATTTCCCAAAAAACCATCCGCTCTCACCGCTCAAACGTCCCAGCCGGACATCGACCCATTTCAAGGAGCGAACCCCACGAGCAAATCCACGGAACCCTATTAACGCCCAACCTCCCCCTCCCCGCCGCTCCATACGCCACTTACAAAACACCCAGCTGGCGGGCAGCCACCAGAAAAACGTCCGCCAGATCCTTCCAATCCTGAGCTTCATGCTCCCAACCGGAACTCACCCGAACCGCCCGGCTCGCTTCCCTCTCCGCAAAGCCCATGCTCGTGAGCACATGGGACACCTGCTCTTTTCCGGTCGCGCAGGCCGACCCGGTTGACACTGCCACCCCCAACCGATCGAGCTTCACCACCCAGCGCTGACGACAATCGACCTCGGGCAAAATCACCAAGGAGGTGTTCCAGACCCTCGACGCCTCGACTCCCTTAGGCCCAGCAAACCCACCGTACCCTGACCGTTCACTCCCGACGGCCACCGTTCCAGCCCCGGCTCCAGCCCCAAATTCCCGGCAGCCTGTTCCACCTGCCAAATCCTCAGCACCCTCTATTCCTGCCAAAACGCCCCCCCCCTCCCCCACCCCCGTTACCCCAAACCCCACCCCTGACTCCACTCCATCCAAACCCTCACCGCCCAGGTGGTTCCCCCACCCCGCCCCCACCACCCGCACTCCGGGAAGCGCTGCCATCAGGCGGGCCTCGAACCCGTTCCGCCAGCATACCCTTTCGTGAACAAAACCCGCCCCCCGGACCCGCCCCATCCGGTCCCGCAACGCCGCCGCCATCGCCAACACCCCCGACACGTTCTCCGTCCCAGCACGCCTCCCCTCCTCCTGACCCCCGCCCCGGGACATCCCCCGGAAACCACGACCCGCCTTCAAAAACCCAACACCCTTCGGTCCCCCAAATTTGTGGGCGCATCCCACCATGTAATCGGGTAACCCACCAGAAACGGATGGGTCCTTTCCCAATGCCTGCACCGCATCACAGAAAAACGCTACCCCCGATGCCTCGCACACCGCCTGAACCTCACGCCACGGCTGAACCACCCCCGTCTCGTTGTTCACCGCCATAACCCCCACAAAGGCAGGCTGTCCCTTCCTTAACCGGTCCTCCACCCAGCCCACGTCCACCCTTCCCCCCCTGTCCACCGGGATACACCGGTACCGCCCCGCAAACGAATCCTGAACCGCCTCCAAAACACTCGGATGTTCCACCGCCGAGATCCAAGCCTCGCCCGAACTCACCCGGGCAAAATGCGAGACTACCGAATTGTTCGCCTCAGTCGCTCCGGAACAGAAAATCAAGTCTCCGGCACTGCAGCCGAGAAGCCCCGCGATCTCCTCCCGCGCGCCCTCCAAAGCCACCCCGGCTCTGGACCCCACCCGATGCAAACTAGAGGGATTCCCCGGGAACCGTTCCTCAGCCTCCAGCCAAGCCTGACGGGCCGCCGCACATAGGGGAGAAGAGGCGTTGTGATCGAAATAACGCACGCCCGCATCCTGAGGCCGAAACCCTAAACGATCAAAGAAAACTCCACGCAGGCTGGCACCCGCAGCCAAGAGTCCATTATCCTCTGCCCGCACTCACCTGCCTCCCCCCGCTACCTCCGCTGTTCCCGTGGAAACCACCTCCCTCTACAAACGCGCCACCTTTATCACCCACCTCCCCGTGGAGCGGCTGTACTCGCCCGCCCACTTCTGGCTCGCAAAAGAACCCGACCGCACATGGCGGGTCGGATTCACCAAGTTCGCGACCCGAATGCTGGGAGACCTCGTGGACCATCAATGGGAAATCCAACCCGGCCAACCCATCGAACCGGGTCAGATCCTCGGAGCCATCGAGGGTTTCAAAGCCATCTCCGACCTCTACTGTGCAGGTTCCGGTACCTTTGTCGAAGGCAACCCACTCCTCCGGGAAACCATCGAACTCCTGACCGAAAAACCCTACGACTCCGGCTGGCTTTACCGGTTCCAAGGGGACCCGGACCCCCGCTGCATGTCCATGGACTCCTACCGGTCACTCCTCGACGCGACCATCGACCGGATTCTCGAAAAACAACAATCCTGACTCCTATGCCCACCCCCAAAGCCCGTTACATCATGCTCGGCGGCTTCCTCGGAGCGGGGAAAACCACGGCCGTTGCTGCGCTTGCCCGTCACCTCCACGCTCAGGGTCTCCGTGTCGGGTTGATCACCAACGACCAAGGTTACGAACTCGTCGACACCGCGCTGCTCCGCGCCCAAGGTTTCTCTACCGAGGAAATCCTCGGCGGCTGTTTCTGTTGCCGGTTCAACTCCCTGGTGGAAGCCGCCACACGCCTCACCGAAGCCACACGCCCCGACATTTTCATCGCAGAACCCGTGGGTAGCTGCACCGACCTCGTCGCCACCGTCACCTACCCGCTCCGCCGGATCTACGGGGACCACTTTGAAATCGCACCCCTCAGCGTCCTGGTGGACCCCATCAGGGCGGAACGCATGCTCGGACTCGCACCCGGCGGCCGCTTCTCAGACAAGGTGCAGTACATTTACCGGAAACAGCTCGAGGAAGCCGACGTGATCGTGGTTTCCAAAGCGGATCTCCTCGATTCCACCCGGCTCAGCCTCCTCAAAGACCGGCTCGCCGCCGAGTTCCCCCATGCTACCATCCTTGCAGCCTCCGCTCGATCCGGTTCCGAATTGGAACCCTGGTTCACCCTTCTGGAACAGGCCGAACAAGGCTCGCGACCTCCGCTCCGGATCGATTATGACACATACGCAGAAGGAGAGTCGCTCCTGGGTTGGCTGAACGCCACACTCCAGTTCACAGCATCCAGCCCCGCCGACCCGAACCAAGTCCTCCAAACCCTGGCCACCACCCTCAAAACCCAGCTGCATCCCGCCGAAATCGCGCACCTCAAAATGACGCTCAGCCCCGACACCGGACTGGGAGGCATCGCAGCCGTGCACCTGGTTCGATCGGACTATGTGCCGGAACTCTCCCTCTCCCTGGAGGAACCCGTGGCCTCGGGACAAATCATTGTGAATGTCCGGGCTGAAGCCGACCCCGATCGCATGCAAACCGGACTCGCAGAAACCCTTCTGCAGACTCTCGCCAGCATGCCCGGGATCCAGCTCACACTGGAACATCAGGAGTTCTTCCGCCCCGGCCGGCCCGAACCCACCCACAGGGACACCGCCATCTGCCCATGAACCGCCACAGGATCCTCTATTGCCACTGTCAGTACGCCCAAGTCGTCCCGCCTGAGGTCAAAGCCGGAGTTCTCCAAGCCTTGTGCGATTCCGGAGCCTCCTTCGACGCCGTGGCTGACCTCTGTGAACTGGCCGCCCGCAAGGACCCGTCCCTCGCCCGCCTCAGTTCGGGCGGGTGCGTCAAAATTGCCGCCTGTTATCCCCGTGCCGTGAAAGGCCTCTTTCACCAAGCCGGATCCGACCTGTCTCCGGATTCCACCGAGATCCTCAACATGAGAACAGAACCCGCCGGGGCGGTGGTAGACCGCCTTCTGGCGCCAGACCTCCAACCCAACCTTCCCTGACCCATGGCGCTCCGCGACACCCCCACCCTCCGCATCCTGATTGATGCCAGCCCGGAGACCGAGCCGCTCCCGGACCGGTACCGCACCCTGACCGCTCTGCTGGAACAGGGCCACGCGGTCACCCTGGCCTCCGGAACCCAACCGGTTTCGCCGGCCGACACCCAGCCCACCCTGTTGCTCGGCCTCTGGAAGGACACCCCGGAGTTCGAGAACCGGCCCGCCCACTGGACCGTGCAAAACATCCACGGCAGGTCACCCGCTCAGATTGCAGACCTTGCCGAAAGCCACCGGCCCGCACCGCGCAACCCCTGGAAACCGTGGTTCCCTGTCATCGACTACGACCGCTGCACCAATTGCATGCAATGCCTCAGCTTCTGCCTGTTCGGCGTGTACGGGGTCGATGGCGAACGCCGGATTCAGGTTCAAAATCAGGACAACTGCAAAACCAACTGCCCAGCCTGTTCACGGGTCTGCCCGGAAGCCGCCATCATGTTCCCGAAATACAAGGCCGGCCCGATCAATGGCGATACCGTCAGTGCTGTAGACCTTCAAAAGGAGAAAATGAAAGTCGACATCTCTGCCCTACTCGGCGGCGACGTGTACGACATGCTCCGCCTCCGCAGCGAAAAAGCAAAGTCCCGCTTCAGCAAAGAACGGGACGCCGACAAGGCCCTGACCGAACGCCAGAAATGTTTGGTCAAACTGGCTGAAGCCGGTGACATCCCGGCCGAGGTCCTCATGTCTCTCCCGAGCCCAGAAGAAATCGCGCGCCGCGCTGAGGAAGCTGCCGCAAAAGCCAAGGCGGCACTCCAACCTGGAGTCTGACCCATGATCCGGTTTGCCTTATTCTGGATCCTGCTCGGCCTCCTGATCCCCAGTGCAGCCACCGCAGCACCCGTTCCTGCCGCAGACCGCACGGTGGTCCTCCTCTCTCTGGACGGGTTCCCAGCCTGGCTCTGGGCCAATCCGGAACTCCCGGTCCCCACCCTCCGAAAGCTGGCCAGAGAAGGCGCCTCAGCCGACGCAATGACGGTTTCCAACCCGTCAATCACCTGGATCAACCATACGACGCTTGTCACCGGTGTTACCCCAGCCCGCCACGGCGTCCTGTTCAACGGACTGCTCAACCGGCCCGGGCCTGGCGAACTCCCAGTGGTTGAACCTTGGATGGATAAGGCGCTCATGGTCCGGGTCCCCACCCTGTACGACCTCGCGTTCCGGGCCGGACTCCGGACCGCTCAAGTCGACTGGGTCGCCATTCTGAACTCCGGCACCATCCACCACGAATTTCCCGAGGTGCCAAAACCGAATGGTGCCATTGAACAGGAACTGATCGCTGCGGGCCTGCTCACGCCCGACGACATTGCCGGCTTCAACCGGAAACGCACCCCAGTCTGGCGGGACCAAGCATGGACACAGGCTGCCTGCCATATTCTGGCCACGCGCAAACCCAACCTCCTGCTGTTCCATTTGTTGAACCTCGACAGCACCAACCACACTTACGGGCCCGGTACAGCTGCCAGCCACACAGCCTACGCATATGCCGACCGCCTCGTTGGCGACCTGCTCGCAGCCATCCACAAAGCCGGACTCGCCGACCGCACCACCCTTATCATCACCACCGATCACGGTTTTAAAACTGTAACAAAGCATGTTTTTCCCAACGTCGCGCTCCGCCGCGCAGGCCTCGTCTCCGTAACCGATCAGCGCGTCAGCCACTGCGATGCCTATTGCATGGTCCAAGGCGGCCTCGCCTTCGCCTATGTCACCGACCCCGCCCGGAAAACCGAACTCCTTCCAGCACTCCGCGCCGCATGCGAAAAAATCGAGGGCGTTGCCCAAGTCCTGGATGGAAGCCGCGGCCCCGAACTCGGGATGCCGACGCCCGACACCCATCCATCCATGGGCGACCTCATCCTTTACGCAAAACCCGGGTACGCCTTCCAAGCATCGCCGATGGGTGACGCAGAAGTCGCCGAAGCGCGCACCTACCTCGGCACCCACGGTTATCCTGCAACCGACCCCGAACTGGACGGAATCCTGATTGCGCACGGATACGGCATCGTGCCCGGCGCACATCTCCCGCGGGCCTCAAACCTCGATGTCGCTCCGACGCTCGCACGGCTCCTCAATGTCACGCTTCCGGAAACCGAAGGCCGTGTCCTGACCGAGTTTCTTGTCCCAACCCTGCTGCCGTCCAGCCCACTCCCCCGCTGAGAACCCACGCACGCCATGTTCCCACAACTCGCCCTCAGAATCCTGCAAACCACGGACCCACGGCTCCTCGCGAAATTCATGGTGAATTTCGGCATCAAGGGCCTGATCTCGGTTGAGAAATTCAAGAGCCGGATCCGCCGGAGCGAATATTTCCCGCCCTTCCTGTACCTCTCGATCCTGAACAGCTGCAACCTCCGCTGCCAGGGATGCTGGGTGGATGTCGAAGCCGAACGGACTGAAATTGACCTCGACACGCTCAACCGCACCATCCGCGACGCCAAGGCACACGGAAACGCGTTTTTCGGGATCCTCGGCGGGGAACCCTTCATGCACCCGCAGCTGCTCGACCTGCTGGCGGAACATCCCGACTGTTACTTCCAGATTTTCACCAACGGCCAGTTCATCACTGAAAAGGTCGCGCGCCGGCTCCGGGAAATTGGCAACGCTACCCCGCTCGTTTCCATCGAGGGCAACGAGGTGGTCAGCGACGAACGCCGCGGCCGCAAGTCCGTTTATGAACGGACGCTGCGCGGCCTCCGGAACTGCCTGGAACAACGGCTCCTCACGGGTGTCGCCACCAGCGTCTGCCAGTCTAACCTCGCCGAGCTGTGCACCGAGTCCTGGCTCCGGAGCCTCATTGACCTCGGAGTTCACTACGCCTGGTACCACACCTACCGGCCTGTTGGCCCGAAAATGAACCCCCAGCTCGCCCTCACCCCGGCCCAGCTGGTCCACGTCCGCAGGTTCATTGTTGAAATGCGGAGCCGCCTCCCCATCGCCCTCATCGACGCCTATTACGATGGCCGCGGCCAGGCCCTCTGCCCGATGTCCACCGGCATCAGCCATCACGTCAACCCACGCGGCGACATCGAACCCTGCCCCATCATCCAGTTCGCCACAGAAAACATCCGAGACCCCCGCGGCGTCTATGCCACCGTCCGGGACAGCGCTTTCCTCCGCGATTTCCGCGAACTCAGCGCCCGCCATACCCGGGGCTGCGTCGTCCTTGAACGCCCCGACCTCGTCAAGGAACTCGTCTCCAAACACGGCGCCCGCGACACGACACTCCGCGGAACCGCACTCGCCGAACTGGATGCAATGCAGCCCCGGTTTTCCCAGTGGTTGCCCGGAGAGGAAATCCCGGAATCCCATTGGATGTATCGCTGGGCCAAGAAATTCTGGTTCAACGATTTCAACGCGTACTCTGCCGTGGACCACAACGCCGAAAGCCGCGCCAAACAGCTGCAGCAGGCCCTCTAACCCTTCATTCCCGGAGCCGCGAGTCCAGCACCACAGTGACCGGCCCATCGTTCACCAACGCCACTTCCATCATGGCGCCAAACCTGCCCGACTCCACCGGGAACCCCAGCAGCTCCCCCAGCCGTTCTTTGAACCGCTCGTAAAGCGCCTCCGCCACCTCCGGCCGCGCCGCCCGGTGCCAGCTCGGACGCGTCCCCTTCCGGGTGCTGGCCAGAAGCGTGAACTGGCTTACCACCAGCACCCCCGCGCCTGCCTCCCGCGCCGACAGCGCCATACCCCCCTCCGGCCCTGACAGGAGACGCAACCCTGCCACCTTGCCCGCCAGCCACTCCAGATCCTCCCCGGAGTCACCCTCCTGTTTCCCCACCAGAACCAGCAACCCGGCCCCGATCGCGCCCACGCGCTCCGCCCCGACAGAAACAGAGGCGGACTTGACTCGCTGAACCACCGCACGCATCCCACCATTTAAAAGACGTATCCACGCAGGTAAAGGAAGTTTCATTTGAGCCGCGCCCCTGATTCGCTTGCCGCATCAGAATCACCTGCTTAATTCCAGAAACCATGGACGATTCCTCCCGCTCTTTCCTTTTCGACCTCCTCAACACCCCCAGCCCCACCGGGTTCGAAATGCCCGGCCAACGCAAATGGGCAGCTTATGCCAGGCAACATGCCGACCAAGTCGAATGCGATGCCTACGGCAACACATGGGCCACACTCTCCTCCGCCACTTCCGGCGCGCGCAAAGTCATGCTCGAGGCCCATGCCGATGAGATTGGTTACATCGTCAAACACATCACCAAAGAGGGCTTCCTCCGCATCGACCGCATTGGAGGCTCTGACACCGCCAATGCCCGCGGCCGCCGCCTCCAGATTCTCGGCGACCGCGGCCCGGTCCGCGGCCTGATCGGCAACACCGCCATTCATCTCCGCAAAGACGCCCAGGACGAGAAGGCGCCCAAGGTCCACGAACTCTACGTCGACATCGGAGCCTCTAGCGAAACCGAGGTCCAGGAAGCCGGTATCCGCGTCGGTCATCCCGCCGTCTACATCGATCAGGCCGAGCTTTTTGGCCGGTCGCGGATCGTTGGACGCGCCATCGACAACCGGATCGGCGGATTCATTCTGACCCAAGTCCTTGCCCGACTCCACGCCGCCCCGGGTTCTCACTCGGCCACCGTGTACGCGGTCAACGCGGTTCAGGAGGAAATCGGCGGGAACGGGGCAAAGATGGTTGCAGACCGGCTCCGGCCGGATGTGTGCGTTGTGCTCGACGTCACACACGCCACCGACACTCCAGGCATTGAGGTGGAAAAACATGGAAAGGTGAAACTCGGCGGCGGCCCCAGCATCACCCACGGGACCTGTAACCATCCGCGTGTCATCGAACGCCTCCTCCGCTGCGCCGATGCTGCCGGCATCCCCATCCAGCACGAGAGCTCTTCGCGCTACAGCGGTACGGACACCGACGTCATCTTCACTGTGGGCCCCGGAATCCCATCGGCCCTCGTGTCGTTGCCGCTCCGGTACATGCATTCGGTGGTTGAAACCGCCGACCTCGAAGACATCGAGAAGGTAATCTGCCTGCTGACCGCGTTCGTTCAGTCCATCCGACCCGACTCGGACTTCGCACTCCGGCTCTGAGTCGCACGGTCCCGCATGCACGGCATGCACGCCGCGCATCCCGTTCGGCACCGATTCCTGACAGCACCAAAAGGAAAAGCCGGGCTCGCGCCCGGCTTTTGCCGTTTTGAAATCACCGTTCCCGTTACAGCATCCCGCGCGCTGCGAGATTGTTCAGCCGGTGCGCAACATCCGCCAGACCGTCTGCCGTCACCTCCGCATAGCTGCGGCCGTCGCGGGTGTCCACGCCATGGCCGGGATCCAGCTTCCGCAGAGCCTCCAGCGCCGGGTCTTCGTGGTGGAACACCTCCACAAACACGTGCCGGAGTTGGCCCGTTCGCGCCGCTGTGGCCAGAAGCGCACCAATCCAGCCGTCGTCCGTGGAGAGGCAGCCCCGGGTCGTCTTTGCCGAGGCGTGGAAAATGCCCAGTTCGCCCGCCGCCGCCAGACGGGTCACCAGCTCTTGGTTTTCCGCGATCGACACCCCCGAATCCCCGCAATGGGCTGCATCGACCATCAACTTGAAGAACTTCCGGCCCAGAGCCTCATTAGCGGCCTTCACAAACGCCCAGCCCCGTTCCACGCTCGTAAACGTTTTGAACTCGCCGGGACGCAAAAACTCGATGTGCCAGTTTTCCACACACGACCCTTCCAAACCAGCCTCCCGGTAGGCCCGGAGATGCACGCGGACATTCTGGGCGATCGCGGCCTCGAACTCCGCACCCTCGCGGCGGCCTTCCTTGGCACTCATCCACTCCTCAATCGACGTGGAGGAAATGTGCCGCACCCCGTGTGTGACCGCAGCCTTCAAACTCGCCACCAACTGCCCCACCACAGCGTCTTCATCCGCAGCGTTCATCGGATTTGCTCCGCCCACCATCAGCACAAAATGGATCTCCAGCCCCATCCCCTTGAGTCCCGCAATCAACTCCGCGACATCCCCAGCATCCGCTGACGCGAAAAACGGCAGCTGCACTGCTGCAATCCGGACCTTGGAAATCCCCAGGAGTTCCTCCATTCCAGCCAGCGTCACCAGGCGCCCTTTCTCATCCCTAGGCAACTTGCCGTCCCCGCCTGGGACAAGGCTGCCAACAAACTTCAGGTGGGTGGGAACCACGCCGAGTTCGACGCGGGGCTTGAGGGTGATGGAGGTCGACATAGATAGGATTCGAACAGGGGGATGGTTTCAAGGGGCGGAGCAACAGCCCACGCCCGTCACACGCTGTAGCCTGCTCCCCGCAGCCTTTTCAATGTTTTCCGCGCGCCGAACGAACACAGCGCCCATCCGCCGGGGAAACCACCCCGGACCGCCACTCACGCCGCCCTCTCAGTCCCCGCCAGAAGACCCCGTACCTGCTCCACAAGCGCTCCCAACGGAAATGGCTTCGCAAAAAAACGCACCACGTTCCCCCAGGCCTCCCAACCGCTGCGCGGCGGCATCCCACTCATCAAAATCACAGGGATTCCAGCGGTCTCAGGATGCTCCGCCAACTGCCGACACACCTCGTGTCCCTGCACATCGGGAAGAACGATGTCGAGTAGGATCACCGCCGGCTGAAGCCGCCGGGCAAGCTCCAAGGCTCCGCGGCCTTCGCCACAGGAAGCCACCCGACAACCCGCTTCGCTGCTGAGAAAGGCCTCCAGCAAGGCCACGAACGATTCGCTGTCGTCCACGACGAGAACGCACCCGCCGCCACCGGCTACCGGGCTTTCCCGCACCGCATCTTGGGCTTGTGAGTCACGCATAACGCACCCCATCAATGAAAGCATTTCCCATGCCAGCAGCACCCCCAACCCGCCCGCCTCCAAGCCAGCTTTCAGTTCCGGCCCTTCCGGACCTGCTTGCCCGCGCCCCGCATCAACTCCGACAGCAACGGATTCGGGAACCGACGGCTCGGAGTGATCGCATAAAAACTCTCCTTCAACTCCCCAATCCGGTGCCGTTCTACCAGCGTTCCCGCCTCCAACTCCCCACGCACCACCACCGCTGGAACCAGCGCCAACCCAGCTCCCTCCCGGGCCAGCAACCGCAAAAGCGCCATGTCATCCACCTCCGCAGCAATCTGCGGTCGAATCCCGTGACGCTCCAGCAAAAGGTCGAACCCCGCCCGGATGCTGGAATCCAAACTTGGTAACACCAGCGGCGTCGTCCTCAAATCTTCAGGAAACCGGAATTTCGTCCGCGAGGCCTTTCCCACCAGACTCACCGCCTCCTCCGCGAGAAGTTGCGAATGCCACGGGGTCTCCGCGTCCCGTTTCACTGGCAAGTTGGAGAGGACCGCATCCAGCGCATGGCTCCGGAGCTGCACCAACAGGTCCCGAAGCGTCCCGGAATGCAGAGCCAGCTCCACGTCCGAACGCCCCAGCAGCGGCTTCAAGAGCCCAATCTGAAAATTCCGCGACAACGTCGCCACGGCCCCCAGCCGCAGGATCCGCCGCCGGCCACCCTCTTCCCCCCGCAACACCGCCTGCATCTCCTCCCCAGACCGAAAAATCGTCTCTGCGTACTCGAGCGCAATCCGGCCTGCCTCCGTCAGCACCAGTGTCTTGTTGCGCCGCTCAAATAGAAGTTGTCCCAGACTCTCCTCGAGCGCACGCAGCTGGATGCTCAACGCAGACTGCGAGATATTCAGCCGCTCAGCTGCCATGGTCAGCGACCGGGCATGCGCGATCGCCCGGAAATAGCGCAGGTGATGATAGTTCAGGAACGCCATGCTTTCCATTTATTAAAGCGAACGTTCTTACTCAAACGTTATATTGGTTGCCACATGAGCCTCCCGCTAAAAACGGACCCATGTTTTGGCCAGAGTTCTCCGCCTCATCAATCACCCACGCCCTTGCGGCTGCGCCCTCCCTGCTCCTCCTCGCTGCCGGACTGCTGCCCATCAAACGCCTTTTCGCAAATGCCGGATCCTTAGCCCGCGCCATCACAGGCCTCTCACTGACAGCCCTCGCCCTCGCGCTCGCCGCTGCAGGATTCCGAACTTTCTCCGGCTCACCTGCTGCCGGAAACCTCACCGTTGCCGGCCTCCAACTGCCGATCCAAGCCGATGCCCTTTCCCTCGGGATGCTGCTCCTGGTCACCCTCCTTCTCGCCGTGGTCCTGCGGTTCAGCTGCAACTCGCTCAGTGGGGATTTGAACCAAGGCGCATTCGCCCAAGGCCTCGCCCGGACCGGCGGTGCGGTGGCTGCAATGACCGTTTCGGGCAACCTGTTGCTGTTCGCCTTGGGCTGGGTAGCCACCAGCCTTTTTCTACACGGCCTCCTCACCTACTACCCTGAACGCCCCGCAGCCCTTCATGCCGCGCGCAGGAAGTTTGTCATAAGCCGCATGGGAGATCTGTGCATGGCGGGTGCACTCTTCCTCAGTTGGAAAATCTTTGGCTCTTGGGATTTCACCGTATTGTTTGCCCGCGTTGAACAGATGCGAACTGGCGTGGTTCCGACCGAAGTCGGCTGGCTGGCTGCATTGCTCGGAGCGGCAGCATTGCTCAAGTCCGCACAGCTTCCGTTCCACGGCTGGCTTCCAGACACCATGGAGACGCCCACACCGGTCTCTGCTCTGATGCATGCCGGGATCATCAACGCCGGTGGATTTCTAGTGGTGCGCCTGAGCCCTCTCTTCGCAGCCAGTCCCCGGGTTCTGGACACGCTGGCCCTTGTCGGAGCGGCCACTGCCCTGTTCGGTTCGGTGGTGATGCTGACACAGACCAGCATCAAACGGGCTCTCGCATACTCCACCATCGCGCAGATGGGCTTCATGATGCTGGAGTGCGGCTTGGGCGCCTTTGCCCTCGCCGTGGTCCACATCTTCGCCCACTCGCTGTACAAGGCGCACGCGTTCCTTTCTTCGGGCAGCATCGTCCAAATCAGCCGGTCGGCATGGAAACCAACAGGCAGGCCCGCCTCGCATCCCGGGGTCCTTTTCGCCGCACTCGCCTCCGCAGCCTCCCTCGTTGCTGCCGGTGTCTGGGCCTCAGGCTGGAGCCTTCAAGCGCGAACCGGTGAACTCCTCCTTGCCACCGTCCTCGCAATGGCCGTCACCCACCTTCTCTGGAACCTCTGGTCTTCCTCACACAGGAAAGCGTTGATCGCCTGGGGTTGCACTGCCGCAGCGGCCACCGTCCTTGGATACTTCCTGTTGCACGCTGCAGCCGACCACCTTTTGAAGGAGTGCCTGCCCGCATATTCCCCGGATCGCCACCCGCTCGAGTACGGCGTCATGGGTATCGTCGCGCTCCTCTTCTGCGCCGTCCTTGTCTTCCAAGAACAACTCCCCGCATGGGGCTCCCGGTCCATCCTCCGCCGCCTCTATGTCCGGACCAGCCGCGGCTTCGGCCCCGGATTCACCAGTGCACTCCCGGAACAAGCCTGACACCGCCACGAACCACCACACATGAACACACTCGACACCATACAGTCCGTTCAAAACGCCGGTTCAACTCAGCCACCGACAGATGCGGTTCTTTCCGCCGCCCGTGCGGCCTGCACGAGGATTGCCCCCCTTTGGCCCTTGAAAAACTTCGTGGCGGTCAATCCGTTCCTTGGCGTCACCGAACTCCCATTCTCCGACGCCTGCTCCCTCTACTCCAAACTCATCCCTGCCGGGATGCAGATGCAGCCATCCTATTACCAAGCCAAGCTTGCTTCTGGCGAAATCTCCGCTGCTGACCTCGACGCCGCTCTGAAATCTGCCGCAGAAAAAATCTCGGCTCCCGCCTCCAACCGGGTGCCTGACCCGGAAACACTGAAGCAGGCCGTGGCAGCCTTGAAGGACCAAACACAGAACGCCTCTCCCACCAAGCACGGCCAGGCTGTTGTCGAGTGGATCAGCCACTTCTGCGCCTCGTACTTCGACGCGGGCCAGTCCACTTGGCGCTCCCCATGGCGCCACCTCCCGCTCTTCACGGCATGGCACGCGTTTGCCGCCCTTGACTGCACTCCAGACCGTGCCGGTGTACAGGGCTTCCGCTCTTGGATCCGCAGCCAGCCCACGCATCCCGAAACCTTCCTTGCAGAATGGGTTCCAAAACTCGGTGTTCCTTCAGAACAATGGCCGGATTTCCTCCAGGGATTGCTCCTCTCGGTCCGCGGATGGGCCGGACATGTCCGGTACCGGGAATGGGAGGCAGGATCCAACCCCGGGGACCGGCTCTTGGAACTCCTTGCCATCCGCGTCGCCTACGAAGCCGGAATCCGGCAACTCACGGGATGTGCGGCATGGAATTTCCAAAAAACCGAACCTGAAACCGAAAGTCGGACCGAGCTTCTGTTCCTGATGCAGCTTGCGGAGGAGCACGCCTGGCAAACCCGCCTGTTTGCTGCAATCGCCAAAAACCATGGGGGCGCATCCCAACCCCGCCCGGATCGGCCTGCAGCACAAGCGGTGTTCTGCATCGATGTCCGTTCCGAGACGTACCGGCGGGCTCTGGAAAGCGTTTCCCCGTGGGTGGAAACCCGTGGTTTCGCGGGCTTCTTTGGTGTGGCACTCGAATACCTTCCGTTCGGCCAAAGATCAGGAACCGCCCGCTGCCCGGTCCTGCTCAAACCCGGGCACCGCATCCGGGAAGGGATCGCCGGTGGCAGCGCGGAAACTGAGGACCAAATCCTGAACGAAAAGAGGCTCGGCCGCAGGATCAGCCATGCATGGAACGCCTTCCGGAGTTCCGCCATCTCCTGTTTTTCCTTCGTGGAAACAGCGGGTCTCGCCTACGGACTCGACCTGCTCCAGTCTGGATTTTCCACCAAGTCCGCGCCCGCGGGCCCCCCTCCGGGCACTGAA